>JAFWMS010000025.1 GCA_017545535.1 Clostridia bacterium
CGCCGACGCCCACGCCGACGCCGACACCCACGCCCACGCCTACCCCCACGCCGACGCCCACGCCCACGCCCACGCCTACCCCCACGCCCACCTTGACGGAACAGGTGGCCCGGATGCCCCAAAAGCAGTGGCTGGAATGGGGCATGCTGGTTTTGGTGGGGATCGCGGTGCTGGTGGCTGCGCTCGTTCTGATCCGCCGCGCCAAGGGCAAGGGCGGAAGGATCGCCTTCGGGCTGATCGTGATGATCCTGCTGGCGCTGCTGGCCGGAGCCGGGTTCTGGTATCTGCATTACGTGGCCGTGATCCCGCCGGAGCCCGTGGTAGAGGTAATCTCCACCCCCTCGGCGACGCCTACGCCGCCCACGCCCACGCCCACGCCCACAGTGGCGCCCACGGCGACCCCGTCACCAGAGCCCACGCCGGAGCCGACGCCCACGCCGGAGCCGACGCCCACGCCCACGCCGGACCCATATCCCTTCCTTGCCTATGGTGAACCGGAAAAGGTGGAAGCCTTCGACAACGAGGGCGGCAAGTGGGTCTACCGGTCCGATATCCTGAGCGTGGATATTCGCCGGGAGGTCTATACGGTGTCGGAACTCCTGGAGGTGGAGGTCCAGCAAAAAGTTTATACGGTGAACGGCGGTCGAGAGCAGGGACAACCCATCACCTACTACGTGGCTCATGTGTACACCAGGGATTTCGATAGTTTTTACCCCACCTTTGCCACCAATCGAAAGAACGGTCTTTCCCGCTGCTGGCCCCAGGAGATGGCCCTTCGGTATAAGAGCGTGATCTGGTTCACCGGCGACAACCTGATTCAGGCCGAGGCCAGCGCCAAGGGGGCTCTAATCCGGGACGGCAGGGTATTCAGCAAGGCAAAGGCCTCCAACTGTATGGCCTATTATGCGGACACCATGACCTTCAAAGTCATTGACCGCAAGACCATGGACGCCCTCACCATCTGGGAGAGCGGCGCTCAGGACGTGTTCTCCTTCCCCCGGGGATCCGACCTCATCATGGAGGGACAGATCTCCTCCGGCGCCACCAACACCACCCAGCGGAACCCTCGCTGTGCCGTGGGCATGGTGGCCCCGGGCCACTTCGTGGTAGTGGTGGCGGACGGTCGCCAGCCGGGGTACAGCATCGGATTTAAGCTCGTTGAGTTGGCGGATCTGCTGCGGAAAGAGGGCTGCGTGGAGGCCTTCAATCTGGATGGCGGCATCTCCACGGCCCTCTACTTCCTGGGCGTGAAGCTGAACCACCATCGGGACGAGGCCGGCACCGGCTCCGTAGCCGACTACAAGCAGCGCACCCTGCCCGAGGGTCTGGCCTGGGGGTACTCGGACCTGTGCGGCACCTTCGGAGAGGAGTAGCCTCGCGCATCCGACAGCCTGTTCAGGCTGTCAGCAAAGGATGGCAGAAGCCGTTTTCTCCGTGCCCGAGCTATAGTAAGCTATGCGAAGGGCCGGAAAAACGGCTAATTTGCGGCAAATCATAAGAAGAAATGGCGGTTTGCGCCATTTCATCCTGCCAGTGATATCCAGATTTCCCTTGCCGCAAATGGTCTGCCGCCTTTTTCGACAGCCTGTGCCCACCGTTCGGTGGGCATTTTCATATCCTGTGGGAACCTTTCGGGGCCTTAGGCCGTCTTACGGGTAGAACGATCGTTCGAGACGAACAAAGAGAGGAAGAACAATGATCTCAAAAGATGCCTTTGCCCAGGAAGTGCGGACCCTGACCGACACGGCTTTTGCCGTTACGTACCTGATCCTGGGGAACAGTGCCGATTGCGAGGACGCTATGAGCGAAGCGGTCCTCCGGGCCTATGAGAGCCGGGGGAAACTGAAGAAACGAGATAGCTTCCGGGCCTGGTTCATGCAGATCCTGCGGCACGAAGCCTACAACGTGTTGCGCTGCCGGAAGCGGGTGCAGCCCGTGGAGCAGCTGCCGGAGGATCCGGCCCCGGAAGCGGACCATGCCGGGGAGCTGGACCTTCGCGCGGCCCTGCAGGAGCTCAACGAGGACCAGCGGACGGCCCTGCTCCTGCAGCAGGAGGGGTACGACCTCGCCGAGATCGGCCTGATCCTGGACGTGCCCGTGGGGACGGTGAAATCCCGCATCTCCCGAGCGAAGCAAATCTTGAGAGCGATCCTGGAGGAGGACTGATATGAAAAAGAAAAACTATTGTGTGCGGGACGTGATTCCCGACACGCCGGATACCTTCTATGATGCGGTGGAGCGGAGCCTCGCTTCCTGCCGCGACGAACGGCAGGAGCGGGCCTTTACCGGCCTCCGGCTTCCGAGAAAGTGGATGCTGCCCCTGGTGGCGGCCCTGGTGCTGCTGGTGGCCGGGACGGCGGTGGCCGCAGGGATGTGGCTCAGGGAGAACTATTCCCCCACCAGCTATATGGAGACCGCCAAGGAGAAGCGAGAGGAGCAGGGCAAGACCATCCCCGACGTGGAGCAGGCCATCGCCTCCGCCGCCCCGAAGACGGGGGACTATACCTTCGTCATGCTGCCGGAGCTCGAGGACGCCCAGGTGCTGGACGATTTTCGGGTGAAGATGGGCCAGCCCAAGTACAATGAAGCGGACTGGGCCTGGATCAAGGACATCAAACCTGAGGTGGAGGAGGTGCTGATCGACGGCCGGACGCTGGCTTTCAACATCCGCCTGAACACCGACCACGCCAAAGCCTTCGCCTGGCCGGACGTGGAAGGCCAGTGGGTGGACGCCCTGGTGGACAACATCAGCTTCCGCAAGGAAGGGGACAGCATGGCCTACCCCATCGTGTCGAGCGGCGGAGGCGTCAACCCCAACATGGGCACCGATAGCTGGGCCACCCTGTACACCGACGTGATCCTGGACCAGCAGGACGTGACCTTCCCCACCGAGGGCAGGGTGGAGCTGACCGTGGAGATCGGCATCAGGGACGCCCGGGTGGAGGATCTCGCGCCCATCGGGAACGTGGCGAAGCTCTACTACACCTTCTCCTTCGACGCGGCGGCGGGCACGGAGGTGGCCCCGGCGCAGGTCACGGAGCGGAAGCTTTCCGGCAGCTATGTGCTGACCGTGGACGATTGGACCGATCCCGACAAGCCCCGCATGTACAACCGGCGGGTGAGCCTGGACGGCGTGGCCCTCAAAGAGGAGATCCGCTATCGGCAGACGGGCGTGTATGTGACCTACACCGTGAAGGAAGCCCCCACGGATTGGGCCGAGGCTATGAAAAGCTCCCTGCTCTATCCCAACCGGGAGGGCAAGTGGCACGGCCTGTACATCGAGTACCGCATCGGCCAGGAGGGCGAGTGGCTCCCGGTGGGCCATGAGAACTGGGGCAAATTCGGCGAGAACACGGTGATCCTGCCCATCTTCCCCTCGGAGTACGGGAAGGCAAAGGCGGAGGGCGTCACCCTCCGGATGACGGAATACTACGGCACCGCCCTCAACGGTACCCCCATTGGCGAGGACTGGACCATGGACATCCCCGCGGGTTCCATGACCTGGAACTTTGATCTGGCAGCGCAGGAGCTGATGACGATCGAGCTGCCCTTGCCCTAAATGAACTAAAAAAATGCGGCGCGGAAGCAGCTTCCGCGCCGTCATTCGTTTTGGATTCAATCATTAAACCATTCCGGGTATATCTCCCGATACGGGTTCTCCGGATCAGGGTCCGTGGGGTCCCAGCCCAGGGTCTGGTCCTTGTTCATGTAGGGTTCGGCATAGATGAGGGCCGGGGCGGCGGGGGCCGCGGGGCCGGCGTCCGTGGTGACGAAGACCTTGGTGCCCCACTTGCAGTTGTTGTAGATCCAGTAGGCGTCCCCCACCAGCAGCCGCACGCAGCCGTGGGAGGCGGGGCTGCCCAGCAGTTCGTATTCCGCGATCAGCATCTGCTTTTTGCCGTACTTCTGGAACTTGCGGTATTCGCCGCCGATGGGCACGGTGTGGAACAGATAGTGTCCCCGAAAACGGCAGGCGTACTGGGCGTAGACCATGATGCCGTTCATCTTGGTCATGGCCTTGTATTTGTAGCGACTATAGATGTAATGCAGCCCAAGGGGCGTCTGATGCTCATCGTCCGAAGCGGAACAGATCATGATCCGCTCCACGGCCCAATCCCCGTCCCGGGCGATGAAGCAGACCACGCTTTGGCTGCCCAGATACACCGTGAGCCACCGGTCCCCGTCCTTCTTGGGAGGCTTTTCGGGGGCGTAGGGGGAAAGGGTGAAGCGGGCGATGGGCTGGGCCGGGGTACCGTAGGCCGGGTCCGTCTCTGGCTCCGAGGGATAGAAACCCAACTGTTTTTCACCGAAGCTGCCGAAGCGCAGATACTCCTTCGTGTTCTTGTTTTGATAGAGGCCCGGCGTCACCTCCACGAGGACCGTTTTGAGCCGCAACTCCGGATCCGGCGTGGCCGGCAAAAAGGTAGGTGTAGGCGTGGGCGTAGGTGTAGGTGTAGGCGTGGGCGTACAAGTCGGGGCGGCCGAAGGCTCAATCGTTGGCGTATAGGTCGCCCTCAGTTTGGACGTTCCGCCAGAACTCGGGAGAGTTTCTTCGCTTCGCTCGGAAACATCTTTTGACGTGGGCTTTTCTGTTGGCGCAGGGGTGAGGGTCGGCGCCAACGTGGGCGCAGGAGCGTCCGCCGTCTCCGCCGGCCGGCAGCCCAGCCACAGGCAGAGAAGGAGCAGCAGCGCCCAGCATGCGGTTTTTCGGGATCGGGTCATATCCGAAGTATGGAATAAAAAACGCTTGCCTATGCGGCAAGCGCTTTTTTGTCAAAGGTGGTTACTCTGCCTTGGGGGCTCCCACGGGGCAGACATTGGCGCAGTTGCCGCACTCGATGCAGGCGTCGGCGTCGATGACGAAGATGCCGTCGCCCTCAGAGATGGCTTCCACGGGGCACTCACTGGCGCAGGTGCCGCAGGCGATGCACTCATCGGTGATCTTGTATGCCATGTATGATTACCTCCTTACAGATTTTCAACTCATTATATCATACGTCCCCCAAAATGCAACAATCAGTTTTACGGCGACTTTGTAAACAAGTCGAAAAACCGAGAAGGGGGTCTACCTTTGGGACGGGCCTTTTTTTCGACAGGGGACGGGTGATATGCTGAGCCTGAACGAGGGGAAAAGGAGGGGATGAGAGATGAACGCGCCGTCCGTTTCCGGGGAACGGTCCATTTCGCCGCCCCGGCGGGAAATATCGCCGCCCAAGCGGGATATATCGCCGCCCAGGCGGGACATGGGGCGTACCCTGTTTTTGCTGCCCATCGACAGCATCCGGCCAAACCCCGACCAGCCCCGACGGGAATTCAGCCGGGAGGAGCTGCAGGAGCTGACCTTGAGCATCGCCCAGATCGGCCTCATTCAGCCCCTGACCGTCCGGCCCGGGGCGTCGGGGTACGTGCTCATCTGCGGGGAGCGGCGGCTCCGGGCCTGCCAGCTGCTGGGCCTGCGGGAGGTGCCCTGCATCGTGGAGCAGGTGACCGGGGAGCAAAGCGCTCTCATGGCCCTCATAGAGAACGTGCAGCGGTCGGATCTGTCCTTTTGGGAGGAGGCGGACGGGTATCGGCGGCTGCTGACGGTCTATGGCATCGACCGGGAGGAGCTGTGCCGACGGCTGGGCAAGAGCCCGGCCTTCCTCTCCAACAAGCTCCGGCTGCTGAAGCTGTCGCCCGTGGTGCGGGAGGCGGCCCAGAGAGGAGGGCTTACGGAGCGGCATGCCCGGTGCCTGCTGTCCTTGTCGGACGAAGAGGCGCAGCTGCGGCTGGTGGACAGGATCGTAAAGGAGGGGCTGAGCGTGCGGCGGACGGAATCGCTGGTCGATCAGGCGGCGCCTCGACCTAAGCCATTCAGGGTGCTACGGCTCACGAAGGATTGCCGGCTGTTCCTCAACGGTCTCCATACGCTCCTCGACCAGCTCCGGCAGGCGGGCATGGACGCCCAGCTGGAGACGGAGCAGCGCGCGGACGGCCTGGACGTGACGATCCGGGTGAGGTTCAGCGAATAGAGGACAGGGGACGGGGGGCGAACGAAGGCCTTCCTGCCGCCACCTTGCCCCTTTTTGGCGTTCGTTGACAAGGGGACGGTTGCTTTTTGCGACGGGTAGCCGTATACTGAGGTGAACGAACGCAAGGGGGATATGAACATGAAGCGATCCGAGATCAATCGGGCCCTCAAAGAGATGGAAGCCATGTGCGAGAAGGAGCATTGCTACCTGCCGCCCTTTTGCCATTTTACGCCGGAGGAGTGGCAAACGAAGGGCCGCGAGTACGACGAGGTCCGGGATTGCCAGCTGGGCTGGGACATCACGGATTACGGCAGGGGCGATTTCGACAAGCTGGGGCTGAGCCTCATCACCATCCGCAACGGCAACAGGGCCATGGCCGACAAGTACCCCAAGGTCTACGCCGAAAAGCTGCTGTACCTGAAGGAGGGCCAGTATTCCCCCAACCATTTCCATTGGTTCAAGACCGAGGACATCATCCACCGGGGCGGCGGCGTGTGCCTCATCCGGGTCTATAACTCTCTGTCCGACGAGAGCATCGACCGCGAGAATCCAGTGACCGTCAGCTGTGACGGCCGCAAATTCACCGTCCCCGCGGGCACCCTCATCCGCCTGACGCCGGGGGAGAGCATACACGTCCATCGGGGCCTCTACCACGACTTCCAGGTGGAGCCCGGCACCGGCCCGGTGCTGCTGGGCGAGGTCAGCCAAACCAACGACGACGAGCACGACAACCGCTTCGAGCCGCCCATGGGCCGCTTCCCCGCCATCGAGGAGGACGAGCCACCCTATCGGCTCCTCTGCGGGGAGTACCCGGCGGCCAAATGACGACGGACAGCGCCGCACAGTCGTTTTCAATTGAGAAAGTCCGATCCGGCATGATACTGGATCGGACTTTTTTTCAACGGATTTAGGGAGTATCGCTTGCAGGTCACTGGGCCGGGTAGGGCTCCAGGAAGGCGTGGAAGTGGCGCATGGGCAGGTTGTGGCCCATGGTGATCCGCATGTTGGGGATGGAGTCCCGATCCCGGTAGAGGGCGCTGACCGCGGCGATCACGTAATCGAGGTGCTCCTGACTAAGCTGGCTCCGGTTCACGGCGAAGCGGACCACGTTGCACACCTCCGCCTGCTGCTCGGGGGTCTTGAGGTCGTACTCCATGGAGTAGTCCCCCAGCTCCGAGACCCGGATGCCGTACCGGCGGATGAGCTCCAGGGAGAAGCCCTCGCCGGCGAAGCTGTCGTGGCCCCGCTTGCCGTCGAAGAATTTGTCCATGTTCAGGTAGACTCCGTGACCGCCGGCGGGCAGCACCACGGGGAGCCCCGCCTTGTAGAAGCCCTGGGCCAGGTATTCGCACTGCTTCACCCGCTCGTCGAGATACTGGAACCGGCCGCACTCGTAGAGGCCCGCGGCGAGAGCCATGATGTCCCGGCCGGACATGCCGCCGTAGGAGTCGTTGCCGTAGGAGGAGATCTGCTTCACCTTCAAAAGGATGCCCACGTCGGTCTTCACGGACCCGTCCGGGTTGAAGTCGGAGAACTTCTTCCAGAAGTAGCCCTTGTCCCTGAAGGCGCAGACGCCGCCCATGTTGGCGTGGCCGTCCTTCTTCAAGGAGGCGGTGAAGCCGTCGCAGTAGGAGAAGAGCTCCTTGGCGATCTCGAAGATGGACTTATCCTCGTAGCCGGGCTCGTTGACCTTGATGAAGTAGCAGTTCTCCGCCCAGCGGGCCGCGTCCAGCATGTAGGGGATCTCGTATTTGTGGGCGATCTCGGCCACCGCGCGGATGTTGGCCATGGACACAGGCTGGCCGCAGACAGTGTTGTTGGTGATGGTGGTGTAGACCATGGGGATGTTCTCCGGCCCCAGCTCGTCGATCATCTGCTGGAGCTTTTGAAGGTCCATGTTCCCCTTGAAGGGGTTCTTCTCATACTTGCCGCCCTCCGGCACCTCCCAGAGCAGGTCCTTGTCGTACAGGTTCCGGGGGATGGAGCCCATCTGCTTGATGTTGCCCTCGGTGGTATCGAAGTGGCCGTTGCTGGGGATGGTGAAGCTCTTGCCCGGGTGACGGTCGTTCAAAATCTTGGAGACGATGGAGAAGAGCAAACTCTCCGCGCACCGGCCCTGGGGGACCAAAAAGGTGTTGGGCCGCTCCATCTGGGCCGCGCCGCCGTTGAAGAGGCCGCCCTCGTATTCCACCAGGTACAGCTCGTCCATGAGCTTTTCGATGTCCTCGCAGCCCGTGCGGACCAGATCCAGCGTGCGCTTCTGCTGATCGCCCCGCTCGAACACGTCCCGCATGGCGTCCAGCAGCACGTAGTAGCCCTTGTTCCGGCCGTAGCTCTCGTCGCCCAGCATGAGGGCGCTCCACTGCAGGTCGGTCATGGCGGTGGTGCCGGAGTCGGAGAGCATGTCCACGGTGAGCATGCCCGCCGGGAAGGCGAACTCGTTGTAGTGGGTGCTCTTAAGGGCCCGCTCCCGCTGCTCCACGGTGACCTCAGGGATGTTCCGCTTCACATAGGCGAAGGACCGGGGCGCCGGTACGTTCAAGGGGTATTCCATACTTGTTTTTTGCCTCCCATTTTTTGTGCTACCCTAATAGTATCAATCCCCCCGCGTCCCGTCAACGCAGGGGGAGAAATATACTTTTTTCGTTGCTTTTCTTTGCACTTTTTTCTCTTTAGACAAAGAGAAAAAAGTGCCAAAAAAGAGAAACTTATTCGGGATAAGAGAATGGACGCTGAAAAAAGCTTTCCCGCGTAGAGGCGATTTGTGAATCGCCCGCCTGGAACGGGATATATCTTTCCCCAATGGGTTTCTCTTTTTCCGCCGCTTTTTCTCTTTACCTAAAGAGAAAAAGCGGCAAAAGAACCCTCCGCGTCATCACAGCACCTTGCTCAAAAAGTCCTGCGTCCGCTTTTGCCGGGGGTGGTCCAGGAGCTGGGCGGGGGCGCCCTGCTCCACGATCTGGCCCTCGGACATGAACAGGATCCGGTCGGAGACCTCCCGGGCGAATCCCATCTCGTGGGTGACGATGACGCTGGTCATGCCGCCCTCCACCAGGGCGCGGATCAGGTCCAGCACTTCGCCCACCATCTCCGGGTCCAGGGCGGAGGTGGGCTCGTCAAAGAGCATCACATCCGGCTCCATGGCCAGGGCCCGCACGATGGCCAGCCGTTGCTTCTGCCCGCCGGAGAGCTTGCGGGGGTATTCATCCTTCTTGTCCAAAAGGCCGATCCGCTCCAGCAGGTACAGGGCCTTCTCGTCGGCCTCGGTCTTGGTCTTTTTCTTCAGCATCGTCGGCGCCAGGGTGATGTTCTCCTGCACGGTCATGTGGGGGAACACGTTGAAGTGCTGGAACACCATGCCCATCTTTTGCCGGTATTTGTCCACGTCGGTGCCCTTTTGGTTGATCTTCTGTCCCTCGAAGATCACGTCCCCGCCGTCGGGCGCCTCCAGCAGGTTGAGGCAGCGGAGAAAGGTGCTCTTGCCGCCGCCGGAGGGGCCGATGATGGCCAGGGCCTCCCCCTGATGGACCTGGATGGACACGCCGTTGAGGACGCGGAGGGCGCCGAAGCTCTTGACGAGGCTCTTCGTCTCGATCAAAACGGTGTCAGTCACTTTGCTTCAGCCTCCTTTCGTAGGCGCCCACCAGCTTGCTCAGGGTGAAGGTGAGCAAAAAGTAGATGATGCCCACGATGATCAAACTCTCGAAGGCCAGGTACGTGGCGCCCTTCACGATCAGGTACGAGGTCATCAGATCCCCCACGAAGAAGGTGGAGGCCAGAGAGGTCTCCTTGATGATGGTGATGAACTCGTTGCCCAGGGCGGGGAGGATGTTCTTCACCGCCTGGGGCAGGATGACCTTGCGCATGGTCTGGCCCTTGGAGAGCCCCAGGCTCCGGGCCGCCTCGCCCTGGCCCACGTCCACGGCCTGGATGCCGGAGCGGATGATCTCAGACACGTAGGCGGCGCTGTTGATGACCAGGGCCACGGAGATGCTGGCGAAGGTGCCCAGGCCCAGAGCCGGGAACATCAGCGGCACGATGAAGTAGCCCACGTACAGCTGCAGCAGCATGGGCGTGCCCCGGATCACCTCCACGAAGGCGGTGACCAGCCACCGGAGGGGCCGCAGGGGGGACATCTTCATCAGCGCCAGCAGCGCGCCCAGCACCGCCCCGCAGCAGACCGTGATGGCGGACAGGGCCAGCGTGACGCTGACGCCCTTGAGGAGGAACACGTCCCAGTACTTCGAGAGGAGTTTGATGATGTTTTGGAGAACGCTTGTAAATGTCATGGGTTTTTACCTGTTGGTTTGCCGCTTTTTCTCTTTCTACAAAGAGAAAAAGCGGCGGAAAAAGAGAAACTTAACAAAGATGTCATGGACCGCAGCGAAGACGCCGCCAATCAGGTAAAGTTCTTTGGGTATGCACCCTTTCTTTCAAGAAAGGGTGCATGCTATGAATACTATCCAATCACTCCGTGGGCGCGCTGCCGTCGTCGTTGTAGCTGACCTCGGACGCCGTGGCGATGCCGGCCAGGGCCTTGGCCTCCTCGTACCAGCCGTCGTAATAGTTGGCGGCCAGGGCCTTGGCCAGGAGGCCGTTGACCTTGGCGAGCAGCTCAGTGCTGTTCTTGTTCAGCAGGATCACGTTGTTTTCGTACTTGGGGTCCACCTCGAAATCATAGCCCGTGAACGCGATGTCCGGGTTGTTGCTGATGATGGCCTCCCCGTTCCCGTGGGCCACGGCCAAAGCGTCGATCTTTCCGGTCTGCAGGGCCAGCACGGCATCGTCGATGCTCTTATAGACCACCATCTCCGCCCCGGCGGGGATCAGCGCCTCCTGGACCAGCTTCTCCTGGAGGGACGCGGCCTGGGCGCCCACCTTCCAGCCGGAGAACCCGGCGGCCTCCGTGACGGTGCCCTCCTTGGCCTTCACGGTGATGACGGACTGCTGGGTCTCGTTGTCGCCGGCGATGTAGTAGTCGGAGAGCAGGTAGTTCTCCTCCCGCTCCGCCGTCCAGGAGAAGCCGGAGATGGACATATCCACGGACCCCAGCTGCACCGCCGTCTGGCAGGCGTCAAAGCTCATGGGCTTGATCTCCAGCGTCAGCCCCAGCTCCTCCGCCAGATACTTGGCCAGGGTGATGTCGAAGCCCACGAACTGGTCCTGGCCGGTCTTGCTGGTGTCCACGAACTCCATGGGCGCAAAGTCCGGGGACATGGCCACGGTCAGGGTCGTCTTTTCCGCTGCCTTCTTGCATCCGATCACGCTCAGCAGCATCGCCGCCGCCAAAAGGATCACGATCGTTTTTTTCATGTTCGTTCCCTCCGTTTCTTGATGTTGTCCCGTAGTATACACGCATGTTTATTCTTTGTCAATGCATTTTTATAAATTTATTTCCAGTAATTTCGATGTTTTGGTTTTTTGGTATACACAAAATATGCAAAAGAAAGCCTTTCCCTTACCGCACAAAAAAACAGGCCGGCGGCCATGCTCAGCATGCATCTTTTCTCAAAGGCGTTTCTTTTTTCGGGCGACTTTTTCTACCACGGGCAAAGCATAGTCGAAGCTGTGCAGCCGCTTGCTTTCTCATTGCTTTGCCCATGCTCCGCCTCGCTGTATCTGCCACAGGCGGCGCTCGGTCCCCCACGCATCGAAAAAGCAGCACGCTCATATGCAATCCGGTTACGATCTGCAGCGTCACGATCGCTTCTGACACCGTAGAGAAAAAAGCATGCGTTGACGTGTCCGGCGCGACCTTATTATTTAAACTTTGTACCGCGCAGCATGGAAGATAAAGACAAATCGATAAGCAAAGGTCTAATATCACAGTTTCCTTGCATTTATGCCCTTTTGATTTCAAATTCGAGGGGTAGGATGAAAACATCAGAAAAGGAGATGAACGCTATGGAACATCCTGAAACCAACAGAGCTCGGCGGCAAGGTCGCCTTTCGGTGGGCGTGGGTCTGTTTTTGACCTGCCTCGTGCTGACCACCATCATCGGCCTCTTCGGCGGTCTCATGATCAGCAACTATACCCACAACAATTACGTGATGTATGCAGAGAAGGCGGAGACGGCCCCCGTCCAGCGGGAACTGCAGCAGCCCGCCTCCGCAGCGGACAGCGAAGCTGAGGCGAGTGCCGAGCCCAACGAGGCGAAAACGAAAGCCGGCACTGTGGCCTCCTTTGCCGAGAACAACCAGTTCACCAAGGCCCAGATCGTGGAGATGAGCGCCCCCTCCGTGGTGGGCATCGACACCGTCACCACCGTCACCACAAATAACTTCTGGTACGGCTACGGTCAAAGCTATGAGGCCCCCGGCAGCGGCAGCGGCGTGATCCTCACCGAGGAGGGCTACATCGCCACCTGCGCCCACGTGGTGGAGGGCGCCAAGTCCGTGAAGGTAACGCTGAACGACGACACCAGCTACGACGCCACCATCGTAGGCACCGACAAAAAGAACGATATCGCCATCATCAAGATCGAAGCCAAAAATCTGACCCCGGCCATCGTGGGCGACTCCGAGATCCTGACCGTGGGCAGCGATGTCATCGCCATCGGCAACCCCTTAGGCGAGCTCCGCGGCACGGCCACGGCAGGCATCATCTCCGCCACCAACCGGACCATCGAGGTGGAGGGCCAGGCCATGACTCTGATCCAAACCGACGCGGCCATCTCCCCGGGCAACTCCGGCGGCGGTCTCTTCGACGCCACGGGCAAGCTCATCGGCATCGTCAACGCCAAGGTCAGCGACAGCCGGGCCGAGGGATTGGGCTTCGCCATTCCCGTGAACAGCGTCTTGGACGAGATCAGCGATCTGCTGAACTACGGTTACGTGAAAGGCCGCCCCTATCTGGGCGTAGCGACCCAGGACGTGACGCTGCGGAGCCGGGACCGCATGTGGTACTACTCCGACGGCACCCGCTGCGTCATGGTGGAGAAGGTTGTTCCCGGCAGCGCCGCTGAGCAGGCGGGCATCCAGGCGGGGGATCTGATCCTCAAGCTGGAGGATAAGCAGATCGCCTCCGGGGATGATCTTTCCAGCGCCATCGGTGCATATAAACCCGGCGATACGGCCACACTGACCTTGCAGCGGGACGGCAAGGAGATGACCGTGGAGGTCACCTTCGGCGAATACGCTCCTGCGAACTAACCCATATTCGCCTGAGCAGGCGTTTGTTGGATATCTCTCCCCCCAAACAAAGAGGGCGATACGAATCAAACTTCGTATCGCCCTCTTTGTCCGTGTATATAGTTGTGCTTCTCTTTTTTCCTCTTCTCAGGAAGAGAAAAAGGAACAAAAGGCCCAATTAATCCCCCAAAATCATCCGCTCGATCCGCTCCACGGCCCAAGCCGTCTGCTCCGCCCGGGAGACGGTGGCCACCCCGTCCCCCTTCTGGGGGCCGTAGTCGCCGAACTGGGCGTGGTTGCCCCCGGGCAGCTCCTCAGCTGCGGCAGAAGCGGGCAGATACCGCCGCCCCTTCTCCAGGGCCTTTCGGTTCAGGACTCCATCCTCGCTGCCATGGAGCTCCAGAACGGAAAGTCCTTCGTCCAGGGGCTTGGTGGCGTAGGCCGCCAACAGCACCAGCCCATTCAGCTCCGCCCCGTGCTTGGCGGCAAAGAGGGCGGCGCAGGCCCCGCCCAGGGAATGCCCACCAACATACCAGTGGTCGTACGGGTACGCCCGCTGGAGCCGGGCGGCAGCGTTCATGTCCAGAAACGCCATGTTCAGGGGCATCCGAATCAGAAAGCAGTCGATACCGTCCTCCGACAGGGCCGTAAGAAGGGGCAGATAGGCCGTCGCCTCCACCTTGGCCCCGGGATAGAAGACGAGGGCGTCCGTTTCCCCCGGCCCGTCCAGCATCCAGCCGCCGTCCACAGCCGCGACCGTCACGGTCTTTGTGCCGGAAAGCAAAGCCCTTGCCTCCGGGCCGGCAGGATACCAGCTGCCAAAGTACAGTCCACCGGCGATCCCCAGCAGCACCAGGATGAGGCCCAGCAGGACCAGCGTCCGTTTCGTCTTTTTCCCCATGCTCTCCTCCTATGACGCCCGATGATCGAAGGCGGCGGAACAGTCCCGGTAACGATGGGCCAAAAGGATCGCCCGCTACATGACGACAGGGTCTCCAATAAGCTTTGTTCGCACATCCATAGGTTCGCTCCGCTTGCATCTCGGACAGTTACTTAACCTTATGCCCATTTGACATGATTGTCAAGAGAGAAGGCCGGCGTCCGGGCTTTTTAGGTTGTATGTTCGGGAAAAGCGTGGTATACTAATTTGTTAAAACCCCCTTAGGAGGTGTGTTTCATGGAAAAAAACTATGACGTAATCATCGTGGGCGGCGGCCCGGGCGGCATCTACTCCGCCTACGAACTGAAGAAGCTGGCCCCTGAGAAGCGGGTGGCCGCGTTCGAGGCGGGGCATCCACTGGAGAAGCGGCGCTGCCCCATCGACGGGGAGAGGATCAAGAGCTGCATCAAGTGCAAGACCTGCTCCATCATGTCCGGCTTCGGCGGCGCGGGCGCCTTCTCCGACGGGAAATACAACATCACCAACGACTTCGGCGGCACCCTCTACGAGCACATCGGAAAGCGCCAGGCCCTGGAGCTCATGAAATACGTGGACGAGGTGAACATGGCCTACGGCGGCGCGGGGACGAAGCTCTACTCCACCGCCGGGACCCGGTTCAAGAAGCTGTGCATCGAGAACAAGCTGAACCTTTTGGACGCGTCGGTCCGGCACCTGGGCACGGACATCAACTACGTGGTCCTGGAGAACCTGTTTTCGTACCTGAAGGACACGGTGGACTTCCACTTCGACACGCCGGTGGAGGACGTGACCGTGGAGGAAGACGGGTACGCCGTCCACACCGGGCAGGGGGATTTCGGCTGTGAAAAGCTGGTGATCTCCGTGGGCCGCAGCGGCAGCAAGTGGATGGAGGAGATCTGCAAGCGCCTTGAGATCCCCACCCACAGCAACCGGGTGGACCTGGGCGTGCGGGTGGAGCTGCCGGCGGTGGTGTTCTCCCACCTCACCGACGAGCTCTACGAGAGCAAGATCGTGTACAGGACCGAGAAGTTCGAGGACAACGTGCGCACCTTCTGCATGAACCCCAACGGCATCGTGGTCACGGAGAACACCAACGGCATCGTCACCGTCAACGGCCACAGCTACGAGCGGGAGGACATGCACACGGAGAACACCAACTTTGCGCTGCTGGTGTCGAAGCACTTCACCGAGCCCTTCAACGACAGCAACCTCTATGGCGAAAGCATCGCCCGGCTTTCCAACATGCTGGCAGGCGGCGTCATGGTCCAGCGGTTCGGGGATTTGGTTCGGGGCCGTCGGAGCACCGTGAAGCGGATCGAAAAGGGGCTGGTGACGCCCACCCTGGCCGCCACGCCCGGGGATCTCTCGTTGGTGCTCCCCAAGCGGATATTGGACGGGATCATCGAGATGATCTACGCCCTGGACAAGATCGCGCCGGGCACCGCCAACGACGACACGCTCCTCTACGGCGTGGAGGTGAAGTTCTATAACATGGAGGTGTCCCTGGACGAGAAGCTGATGACCCGCTACCCGGGCCTGTACATCATCGGCGACGGCAGCGGCATCACCCACTCCCTCTCCCACGCCTCGGCCTCGGGCGTGTTTGTGGCTCGGCAGATCGCAGAGGGGCTGTAACGCCTGGGGGAGGCCTGCTGTATCCATGATTCGGCGAATGATGACCTTATTGAAATAGATTTGAGCAATTCAAGAAGAAGCGGCAACAGAAAAAGCAGTATGCCATTGATCGATCAACTATCGCTCCAAAACGCTCGCCTCATCGCCCTGTGCGGCGCGGGGGGAAAGACCTCCCTGCTGTACGCCCTGGGCCGGGAATGGGCCATACAAAAGGAGAAGGCGGTCCTGACTACCTCCACCCATATCCGGGCCGAACTGCCCGATAGCTGCGTTCTGTGGGACCGGCCTGACGAAGGAGACCTTCTCTCCATCTGGCGGGCCGGGTTCACCCCCGTGGCCGGGCGCCCACTTTCGGAGGAGAAGCTGAAGGGCCCCTCGGAGGACATGTGGGCCATTCTGAGCCGGCAGGCGGACCGGATCCTGGTGGAGGCCGACGGTGCCGCCAGCCACCCGGTGAAATATCCGGCGGCCTGGGAGCCGGTGATCCCCCAACATACGGACCGGATCCTGGTCCTCTCCGGTCTCTCCGCCCTGGACCGGCCCCTGCAGCAGGTCTGCCACCGGGCGGACCTGGCCCTCCGGCAGAACGTCCTTTCCGACGGCCCCCTGACGGAGGACGGCTTCGTCTCCCTGCTGTTGCAGGGCTATGGCCGCTACGCCCCTCTGTACGTGCTGAACCAGGCCGACGACGGGGCCCTCTTTTCTCGGGCCGAGGCCATGGCCGCCCGGCTTTGGGCCGCGGGCCACGAGGCCGTGATCCTGTCCCTGAAGAATTTGGGAATGAGCATATAGAAGATCCATTTCATGAGGGGGAAGAGCTGACTTGAGAGCTCTTTCCAACGTGGTTTTTCTCGAAAGTCAAGAATCTTTTCGGCGTTTTATTGAACAAAAAGGTTCATCTCTTTTTGCGCGCCGGGATCGCTAAAGATCGGCATATAAGGTTCCGCAGCGAGCGTTATTTTCCCAAATTGTCCGTGATGTCCACGGTCCGATGCTCCCGGTAGGCGGAGAACATGTCCTCCACGCAGACCGGGCGGAAGCGGCGGGCAAACAGGTCCACCAGGGGCACCAGGACGAGGCCGCCCACCATGGCGATGACGCCGGAGTAGATGGAGTTTTTGAACACAAAGGCAAGCAGCTTGCAGCTCGATACGTTTAGCATCCCCAGGGAGATCAGAAGCTGCACCGTCTCCAGGCCAACGCCCCAAAGGAAGCACACCGCGGCGGAGAGCTTGGTGGCCCGCTTAGAGTAGAGGCCGTAGAGGAAGGGGGCCAGGAACGCACCCGCCAGCGCGCCCCAGCTGACGCCCATCATCTGGGCGATGAACAGGCTCCTGGAGCGGGCCTGCTTGATGGCGATGAGGGCGGAGACGGCGATGAACAGGACCACGAACCCCCGCATGATGAGCAGCTGCCCCCGCTCCTGGAGGGGCTTTTTCTTATGGGGCGCGATGAGGTCCAGCGTCATGGTGGAGGCGGAGGTAAGGACCAGGCTGGACAAAGTGGACATGGACGCGGACAGCACCAGCACGATGACGATGCCGATGATCACCGCAGGCAGGGAGGAGAGCATCCGGGGCACGACGGCGTCGAATCCCTCCGCCTGGACGTCGATGTCATAGAGCCGGCCAAAGCCACCCAAGAAGTAGCAGCCCCCCGCCACCACCACGGCAAAGAGGGTGGAGATCACGGTGCCCTTCTGGATGGAGGCTTCGTTTTTGATGGCATAGAATTTGCCCACCATCTGGGGGAGCCCCCAGGTGCCCAGGGAGGTCAGTATCACTACGAACAGCAGGAACATGGGGTCCGCCCCCAGGAAGGAGGCGTACTGCCAGCCGCCGGTGGGGCCGGTGGCCAGCCGTTCCATGGCGAGGGACAGGCCCCCGTTGTCCCCCAGGACCGCCGCGATGACCGCCACGATGCCGAAGAGCATGATGATGCCCTGGATAAAATCGTTCCAGGCCGTGGCCATGTACCCGCCCAGGATCACGTATACGCCGGTCAGCACCGCCATGAGGAGCACGCACACCGCGTAATCCACCCCGGGGAAGGCGATGGCGAAGAGCCGGGACAGGCCGTTATAGAGGGAGGCCGTGTAGGGGATCAAAAACACGAAGGTGATGAGGCTGGCCGCCGTGCGCAGCTTCGGGCTCTCGTACCGGGTGCCGAAAAAGTCGGGCATGGTCTTGCTTGAGAGGTGCTGGGTCATGATCCGGGTCCGGCGGCCCAAGATGAGCCAGGCCAGCAGGGACCCGATAAAGGCGTTGCCAAGGCCGATCCAGGTGGACGCCAGGCCGAAGTTCCAGCCGAACTGGCCCGCGTAGCCCACGAAGATGACGGCGGAGAAATAGGAGGTTCCGTAGGCGAAGGCGGAAAGCCAGGGCCCCACCTGTCGGGAGCCCAAAACAAAGCCGTCGATATCCCCGGCATGGCGGCGGGCGCGCAGGCCGATCCACAGCATGATGGCGAAGAAGCAGACCATGAAGAGCAGGGTGATCAGGGAAGCGGAGTTCATACACATAGTTTCCTTTCGTCAAAATGGACAAAAAAGAGCGTGGCACCGGCCCGGCGCCACGCCCTCAGAACACGTTTCAAGGGATCATGGGCACAGCCGACCGGCCTTGCTGCGGGCAGCAAAGCGGTAATAATAATACCGAGCTGTGCGGCGAACGGCGATCATATGCCCTCCCATGCCTTAAAAGTGTATATAATTTACCACCTCAGGGGGCCTCTGTCAAGAAAAATATATGATTTGGTCTATCCAAGGGCGTCCGTTACGTGAACTCCCCCGTGTAGAGGCAGATGCGGCCGGAAAAGATGCCCGTCAAAGCTTCCACCAGCTCCTGCCGGGCGCCGTTGGACAGATCATAGACCTCCAGCCGGGCGGGGGCCATGCCGACCAGAAGGCTGATGAGCCCCTCGCCGGTCTCGTCCACGTACTCCATCCTGAGAGCTTCCCCGTCGGACAGGGAGCAGAGGCCATCCCCATGGAGGCACAGCCGAAGGGCGGGGCATCGTGGCGGCCGCTCGTTCAGCAGCAGCCGCAGCACGTCCGCCGCCCGGGCGTATTCCTGTTCCAGCAGCAGCGCGGAGAAGGCCTCCTCCACGCAGAGCCGCCAGAAGAGGACCGTCTCCTGCATCCGAAAGCGCAGGAACCCCTCCAGACACAGCTTCCCCTCCTCCTTCAAGTAGGCGGTCAGCCGCTGTACCGTTTCGCTCAGGTCCTCCTTCTGCCGGGCCGCATCCACCGCCCGGGCCAGGACCTGCCGCTTTTCGGGGAGGGGCAGGGGCGTCTCGTCCGTCATGGCCGCCACCTCGAAGGACACCAGATCCTCCGTGATCAGCGTCCCCAGGGCCCGGGCAAGGGCCTCCAGCCCGTACCGCCCCTCCATGCGCACGCCCACGCCGCCCTGAGCCGCCAGCAGGGAAAAGGGCGCGCCGCCCTCCCGGAGCCGCCGATCCAGCAGCTCTTCCAGGTCCACATCATATTCCATTGTTTGAATGATCCAGGACGACACCGAACTTCCTTCCCGATGAAACGCTTTCCTTTCATCCTATGTGGGTCGGTGTCTATTGTGTGCGGGAATGCGGATGTTATTCTTCAAAAGATCTTTACTATGGCAATAAGGTTTTTTGCTGCTGTCATTTTTCAAAAATGCATTTCTCTTTTTCCGCCGCTTTTTCTCTTTAGCCGAAAGAGAAAAAGCGGCAAAAGAAAAAATATTCACCGAAGACACTTCAAAAACGCTTCGGGAATGGGCTCGCTCCCCGTATACCAGACCCAGCCCGGCGCCTCGATCCGTTCCGCGTTCAAGCGGACCACCTGCATGTGCCAGATCACGTGGGTGAAGATGTGCTGCCGCTGGACGATCTCCCAGGCCCCCAGGGGCCGGACCCCCAGCTTTGTCAGCGCCTGGCCGATCCTTTCCTGATCCAGATGCCCGCTTTGGTTCGGCAGCTCGTACAGCCCCGACAGCAGCCCCGTCTCCGGCCGCCGGCGAACGAGGAAGCTGTCCCCGCTTCTCACGACGAACACGGTCAGATCCTCCTGCCGCTTCGCCTTCTTCTCCCCCCGGTTGGGGTAGTCCGCCTGGGTGCCGTGGGCGAACGCCCCGCAGAAACCGGCCAGGGGACAGCTTTCGCACAGGGGCGATTTGGGCAGGCAGATCAGGGATCCCAGGTCCATGAAGGCCTGGTTCAAATCCCCGGGACGGTCGCCCATGCGGCTTT
The DNA here is from genome assembly GCA_017545535.1 of Clostridia bacterium. Lineage (GTDB taxonomy): Bacteria > Bacillota > Clostridia > Christensenellales > CAG-138 > RUG472. The sequence continues at coordinate 19,927 of JAFWMS010000025.1, forward strand.
TAAGATACGCGGCCCATCGGTCCCGGACCTTTTGCTCCGTCACGGTTTCTCCATCCTCCATGAGCCGGGCCATGACCCGGAGCACGTTCCCGTCCACGGCAGGCTCAGGCCGGCGGAAGGCGATGGAGGCGATGGCCCCGGCGGTGTAGGGGCCGACGCCGGGAAGCTTTTTCAGCTCCTCCACGGTCTGGGGGAACCTGCCCCCGTGCTCCGCCACCACGGCCTGGGCGCACTTCTTCAAATTTCGGGCCCGGGAATAGTATCCCAGCCCCTCCCACAGCTTTAAAAGCCGCTCCTCCGGGCACTCGGCCAGGGCTTCCACCGTGGGGAGCGCCGCCATGAACCGGCCGTAATAGGGGATCACCGCCGCCGCCCGGGTCTGTTGGAGCATGATCTCCGACACCAAAACGGCGTAGGCGTCCCCGGCCCCCCGCCAGGGCAGGGTCCGCTTGTTTCGATCGTACCATTGGAGTAAAGTATCCGTAAATTCCATGAAAGCAGTATACCATACCCGGGTCAAATGTGCTATACTGGTGTCATCATAAAAGAAGAAGGAAGCAAGTATGGATTTTGAAGCAATCACCAACCAGGCCCGGGAGGCCATGGACATCCTTTTGACGGCGGCCAAGCCCAAGCCCGGCCAGCTCATGGTCCTGGGCTGCTCCACCAGCGAGACCGTGGGCAGCCGCATCGGCTCCAACTCCAGCGCCGACGCCGCCCAGGCCATTTTGAAGGGCATCCTGCCCAAGGTAAGGGAGGCGGGCCTCATTTTGGCCGTCCAGGGCTGCGAGCACATCAACCGCTCGCTGTGCCTGGAGAGGGCGGACGCGGAGAAGCTGGGCCTCACGGAGGTCTGGGTGCGCCCCCACGCCCACGCCGGCGGCGCCTGCATCACCGCCTACTATGAACAGTGCGCCGACCCGGTCATGGTGGAGGGCCTGCAGGCGAAGGCCACCCTGGGCATGGACGTAGGCGACACCCTCATCGGCATGCACATGCGGCCCGTGGTGGTGCCGGTCCACTCCCCCCTCCGCAGGATCGGCGAAGCGAATCTGGTGCTGGCTTTCTCCCGGCCCCGGTACGTGGGCGGACCGAGAGCCCAGTACGTGCAGCAGACCCGGTAAACCGGACCAAAACAGAAGGGCGGCAGGTCGTAAACGACCTGCCGTCTTTTTTTACATCACGATCATTCCAGCTCCAGGAACAGGGCTCCGTCCCGCTCTAACAGCTCCCCCAGGGGGGCGATGAAGTCGATGGCGTAAAAGCCCCGGGAGTCCGTATCGGCCAGGGACGCCCGGTAGAGGAGCAGCCGCCCGCCGTCCTCCGCCAGGGCCAGGGCACCGTTTTTCAGCAGGAAGGAAGCGGTCCGATTCTCCAGCGTCGTCAGATCCAGCCAGCCCACCCGAGCGGCGGGGCCATCCTCCGACTCGGCGGTGTAGGTATAGACCAGCTCCTTCCCTTCGTCCGCGTCCAGATCGGCGAAGAGGGCGTTCACCACGCCGCAGCCCTCCGTCCGTTCCCCAAGGCGCAGATATCGGCCGTCGGGCAGCCGCAAAAAGCTGTACCCCAGCTCCACGTGCCGAAAGAGGGTGTATCCCTCCACCTTCTCGTTGGTGGGGGTCACGTCCACCCAAAAGTCACGGCCCAGCTGGTCCCCGTGTTCCTCCAGGATCGCGTTCATGCCCTCCATTTTGGCCAGGTCCGGATCGAAGTCCACCGAATGATAGTTGGGCAGCGGCGTAGGGGTTGGAGGTTCCGTGGGGATGTTGGAGGGGGTGGGCGTGGCGTTCAGCTCCCGCTGCCGGCGGGCGTACACCGTGGCCACCGTCCCCATAAGGAGCAGCACCAAAAACAGGATCACGCCCATGAGGATCAGTATCCATTTGCGCTTATAGAAGGGCATTTTCATCTATCCGTCCTTTCAAACCTCGTGCCGAGGGGCCATAAGCTCCTCCATCCGCTGCAGCAGGTCCCGCACGTGGGCCCCGTCCAGGAGCCGGTGGTTGAGCTGCAGGGTAAAGTTCACCAGTTTCCGGCCCTTTTCCTCGCGGATCCTGTCCCACAGCACCCGGGGGAAACTGTCGTCCGGGTTGGTGGGCTGCTCCTGGAGCACCGAGGTGGTGACGAACCAGGGCACGGAGGAGAAGAAGATGAGGTCGTCCCGCACGTCGTCCTCCACCACCATCTCATCTCCCTGCCGCTTCTCCTGTTCCAGGGCCCGGCGGCAGAAGTCCGCCATGGTCTCCCCGGGAAGATAGTCCACGTTGCAGATGCCGAAGGTGCCCTCCCGGCCCGCCGTGGTATAGGAGGGGGACACGGTGTCGCAGACGGCAATGCCCTGGGGCCGGATGCGGAGCCGGAAGGGCTCCAGCTCGTTCATGGCCCGGGTCACCACGTAGATCATGGCCCGATAGAAGGACAGTCCCTCCCCCTTGGCGTACCGGCAGAGCTCCGTCACGTCCAGGGGCGTGGTCACGGAGAAATAGGGGAGATATCCCCGGGAGAAGAGTCGATAGGCGTCCTTCCGGGGCCAGGTTTCCACGTCGATATACCTATCCATCAGAACGGCCTCCTGGCCCATTGAAAGGCGTTGGTCCAGTAGCTGTTGATCTCGGTGATGATGACGACCTGCTTGCTGGTGGAGGGGTAGATCATCCTGTTGTCCCCCATATGGATGCAGACGCAGTTGATGTTCTCATTGTCGCCGGTCTTGAAAAAGACCAGGTCCCCGGGCTGCAGGTCCGAGAGACGGGTGATCTTCTCCCAGCCCTCCTCCTCGGCGTAGCCGGCGGAGTTCCGGCGCTTCACCTTTAGACCCATCTCCGTCAGGCACCAGTAGACGAATCCGCTGGGATCAAAGCCCGTGTCCGGGGACTTGCCGCCCCGGGTGTAGGGATAGTTTATGTACTGTTGGGCGATCATGACCAGCTGCAGGCCCCTGTCCATGTCCGGCGTAGCCGTGGGCTCCGCCGTCGGAACAGGCGTCTCATCCGGCTCCGGGGTAGGCTCCGCCGTGGGCGTGGGGGTGGGCGTAGCCGTGGGCTCCGCCGTAGGCGCCTTGGTGGGCGGCAGCGTGACCACGGGCGTCGCCGTCACCACAGGCGTGGCCGTGGCGGGGACGGTGCTCTCGATGGTGGCCACGATGCGAATGGGTTCGTCCTTCTCCACGTCGTTGATGATGTTGGTGGGCTCCACGCTGCAGCCCGTCAGCAGCAGGGCGCAAAAAAGCAGGATACACAGGGCTCGTTTCATACGATATTCCTCCATATCCTGCACTGTATCAGAAAGACTTGTCAAGGATGCAACAAAGGGGTTAACAAGGTGTTAATTCTTCGCAAAACCGGACAAATGATCCTACGGAAAGCCGATGAGCTTTTCAGCGGCAAGGCTTTCGACGTCGTTCGCTTTTTCCACGCTTTACGGTCGGCGATACAAGCGAACGTCTCGGACCTTCCTACATCCGTACCACCCGTCCCCCCAGGTACGCCGCCTCCTCGGGGTCGTGGGTCACCATCAGCAGCGTCTTGCCCTTCGTGCGGGCCAGGACCGTGTCCATGACCTGCCGTCGGGTATCCTCGTCCAGGCCCTTGAAGGGCTCGTCCATGAGAAAGAGCTCCGCCGGATACAGCAGGCTCCGGGCGATAGCCACCCGCCGCTGCATGCCGCCGCTCAACTCCCGGACCGGCTTTTGAAGGGCGTCCCCCAGGCCCAGCGACCTGAGCAGGGAGACGATCTCCCCTTTGGGCACCTGCCGCCCCAGGGCCAGGGCCACGTTCGCCACCGCCGAGAAGGCGGGGCAGAGCCGATCCTCCTGGAACACGGCGCTGATCCCCTCCGGCAGGCCCGTCACCGTGCCCCCCGTGGGCGTCTCTAGGCCCAGCATAAGCCGAAACAGCGTGGTCTTCCCGCAGCCCGACTGCCCCAAAAGGCAGACGATCTCCCCCGGCTCCACCCGCAGCGAGAAGGGCGGCAGCGCCAGCTTTTCCCCGTAGGACTTGGTCAACTTTTCGATCACGATGGCCATATCAGCGTCCCTCCCAACGGTCGAAGCCCGCCCGCATCAGCTGCAGGAACAGCTTTTCGAACAGGACGCTGACCAGCACGATCACCACCGTCCAGGCCAACAGATCTTCGGTCAGAAAATAGATCTTCGATTCGTACAGCTTCTCCCCGATGGACCCGGCGGCCACGCCGATGACCTCCGCCGCCACGCCGGACTTCCAGCTCATGCCCAACGCCACGGAACAGGCGGAGAAGAGGAAGGGCTTCAAGTGGGGCAGATAGATATACCCCAGCCGCCGCCACCAGCCGATGCGGAACACCTGGGCCATCTCCATGAGATCCTTGTCCGTGCTGCGGATGCCCTCCAAAACGTTCGAATAGATCACCGGGAACACCATGAGGAAGGAGATGAAGGTGGACAGCTGCCTGGCGGAGAAGAAGATCAGGCTGATGATGATGAACGACGCCACGGGCACCGTCTTGATGGTGATCACGTAGGGCCAGAGCAGGGTCTCCAACAGGGGCCATTTCCCCGACAGCACCCCCAGCAGGCACCCTAAGGCGAAGGCCAGCAAAAACCCCAGCACGATCCGGCTGAAGGAGAAGAGGAGCGTCTTCCAGAACCCGCTTTTCCCCACCAAAGTGAACAGCCGCCGGACCACCTCCAAGGGGGTGACCAGCAGCAGATGCATATCCAAAGCCATAGCTCCCGCCTGCCATACCAGCAGGGCGAGAGCTACGGCCAATGTCCTTTGTATGCTGTTTTTCTTCAGCAGCGCCTTCACGGCTGATAGTAGAAGCCTTCGCCCGGGAGCGCGCCGCCCACGGCCTTGGGATTGAGAGTAAAGAGCACCGTGAGATACCCCTCGGCGGCGGTCTTCATCTCCTCACCGGTGAGGCAGACGATGTTGCAGGCGGGGATGGCCTTCTCGGCCACGGCGGCCTTCACGCCGATGTACTGCTCCACCAGCGCGGCGGCCTCGGCGGGATGCTCGTTCACGAACTGGGTGGAGGCGGCATACTCCTCCAGGAAGATCTTCACCGCCTCAGGATGCTTCTGCAAGAAGGCGGTGCGGACGATGAGCCCCCCGGTGATCAGGGTGCTGCCCACGTCGGCCCATTCCTTCGTCATGTCCAGAGCCACCCGCAGGCCCTCCACCTTGCCCATGGCTACGGTGACGAAGGGCTGAGGCAGGACGGCCACGCCGTTCTCCACGGTGCTGAGCTGGGCCACCACCTCGGTGGGCTCGCTCTTCCATTCCATGGCCACGTCGCTCTCGATGCTGAGGCCGTTCTGGGAGAGCAGGTAGGCCAGGGCGTACTCCGGGGTGTTGCCCTTGCCGGTGGCGTAGATGGTCTTGCCCTTCAGATCCGCCACGGTCTTCACGGTCTCGCCGCCCTTCTCCAGCACGTACAGCACGCCCAGGGTGTTCACGGCCAGCAGGGTCACGCCGCCCTCGGACTTGTTGTACAGGACGGAGCCCGCGTTCACGGGCAGGGCCAGCATATCAAGCTCGCCCTTCAAAAGCTTGGGCGTCAGCTCGTCGGCGGCGGCCGCGATGGTGGACTCATACTTGTTCTTGGTCAGGCCCGCTTCGCTGTCGCTCAGGAGCTTCACCATGCCCATGGTGGTGGGGCCCTTCAGGCTCCCCAGGCGCATGACGACGGGTTCGGGATCGGCGGCGGCGCAGCCCGGGAACAGGACGAGAAGCAGCAGCGCGGCCAACAGCAGAGACATGTATTTCTTCATGGAATCTTTCCTTCTTTCTGCATGATTTGATGCAGAGCTATTATACCCACTTCCCACGGTTTATTATGTTGCCGTGGCAACAAATTTACGGCGTATACTCCGGGTCCTCCATGGCCCTTTTGAACCGGGGCAGGATGTGCAGCGCCATGGGCACGGCCATGAGGCAGGTGACCAGATCCGCCGCCGGCTGTGCCAGATACACGCCCCAGATGGCCGGGTCCAAAAGCTTGGGCAGCAGCAGCACGCAGGGGATGAAGGTGAGCCCCTGGCGGGCGACGGCCAACAGGGTGGCCCGAAGGGCCTTGCCCGTGGTTTGGAAGAGCATGTTGGACATGGTGACCACCGCCATCAGCGGCAGGGTGCAGCTCTGGCAGCGCATGGCGATGGTGCCCATGCGGATGACCTCCGCATCGTCCCGGAACAGGGACACGATGGGTCCGGCGAAGAGGAAGGTGCAGGCGGACACCCCCAGCAGGAACAGCACCCCCACCTGGATGCAGAACAGATACGCCTCTCGGACCCGGTCGAACTTCCTTGCCCCCCAGTTGTAGCCGCAGACGGGCTGGAACCCCTGGCCGAAGCCCAGCAAGGCGGAGAACACGAAGAACATGACCCGGCTCACCACGGAGAAGGCGGCGATGGCGGCGTCCGCCTGGGCAAGGGGCACCGCGGCGGCCGCGGCAGCGTTGAGGCACAGGGTGGCCACGCTCCCGAACCCCTGGCGGAGCAGGGAGGGGATGCCCCCGGCCACGATGTTTTTCAGATAGTGGCCGTTGGGGGTCAGGTTCCTGAGGCGGATCTTCAAGCTGTCGCTCCGCAGGGTGCCCACGTACAGCACGCAGAAGCTGAAGATCTGGCTCACCACGGTGGCGGCGGCGGCGCCGCGCACCCCCATGCGGAAGGCGAAGATGAACAGGGGGTCCAACCCGATGTTCAGCACCGCCCCGGACACGAGGCCGATCATGGAGAAGAAGGCGTTCCCCTGGAAGCGCATCTGGTTGTTCAGCACGCAGGAGGAAAGGACGAAGGGAGCGCCGAAGAGGAGGGTGGTGTAGTAGGCCCGGGCGTGGTCCACGGTCTCCTGGGCCACCCGGCTCGGGTCCGCCCCCAGCAGGTGCAGCAGCGGGGTGGCGAACACCCGGCCGAAGAGCAGGATGAGCCCGCCCATGACCAGGGCGCAGAAGAAGCCCGTTGCGGCCATCTTCTCCGCGTCCTCCTGCTGGTTGGCCCCCAGGGAGCGGGACACGTAGTTGCCGGAGCCCTGGCCGAAGAAGAAGCCGAAGGCCTGCATCACGGTCATCAAGGGAAAGATGAGCCCCACCCCCGCCGTGGCGAAGGTGCCCATGCGCCCCACGAAGAAGGTGTCCGCCATGTTGTACAGGGAGGAGATCATCATGGAGGCGATGGTGGGGCCCGCCAGGCGCAGCACCAGCCCCTTCACGGGCTGGGTGGTCATGCGGATAAGCTTTTCCTGTCGAGGATCCATAGGCGATCAACCTTTCTTCAGGGGTCGGAGCATCTGGGAGCCCGTGGGCGGTCCGCCGTGATCCGCTCCTTAAAAAACCCCTGACCGCTTGGGATCAGGGGTGCTGTACATACCGTATCACGTTTTTCAAAGGGCGTCAATGACCCTGCCTTTATTTTTCCGCAGATCTCCAGGCATCCTTGAGCAGCGCTTCCGCCTCCGCGAGGGTCAGGCCCATGCCCTTGCAGTAGGCCGCGGCGTCGGAGAGCTTGTCCGCCGCCATGGCGCGCTTGAGCCGCTGGAGCTTGTCGGCGCTCATGGGCGCGATGAAGCAGCCTCGGCCCACGAAGCTTTCGATGAAGCCCGCCGCTTCCAGCTCCTCCCAGGCCCGCTTCACGGGGATGACGCTGATGGAGAGCTCCTTGGCCACCGTGCGGATGGGGGGCAGGGCGTCGCCGCTCTTCAGCCGCCCGTCCAGGATCTGGCCGCAGACTTGGTCGAAGAGCTGCTGATAGATGGGGAGCGGCGAGCTGCCGGAGAGAGACAGGTCCATCAAAGGTCCACCTGCTCGAAGATACGGACGGCCTTGCGGCTCACGAGGAAGGTGCCGAGGCCGTAGATCAAGGCGCCTGCGGCCAGGGCGATGAGCTGGATCCGCCAGGCCCCGGCGGTGGCCGGGAAGGCGTCCAAATTCTCCGCCACCCAGCGGAAGAAGGGCACCTGAGCCTGAGCGGCGGCGCTGGTGATCATGAAGCCCTCCCAGAGGATGATCCAGACGAAGACGGCGATGGTGCTGACGAGGAAGTTTTTCCCGGACTTGGTCTCGTCCCGGTAGAAGGCGGGGATGAACACGGCGTTGAACACGGTGAACAACACCAAGGCCGCGGCCAGGAAGGTGAGGCTCCCGTCGGTGCCCGCCGGGTTCCCCTGGGGGACCAGCTTATGGTTCACGAAGATCATGGGGACCAGCAGCAGGAACATGACCAACTGGATGGCCACCGTGAACCGGACTCGGGCCTTCACCACCTGCTCCTTGGGCACGGGCAGCAGGGCGGTGAACAGCAGGTCGTTGTTGCCCACGCTCTGGTTGAACATGTAGTAGATGCTGTTGCAGGTGAAGAAGCAGGCCACGAGATACGGGTAGGCGGGGATGAACAGCATGGCCGCGAAGAGGAAGAACAGGGGCACCTGTAGCGGCAGGCAGAGCTTCAGTTCCTTATAAAACAGCTGTTTCATGGCTATCCTCCTGTTCGGTGTAGATCATGATGGATTCGAGATCCGCCGGGGCGATCTTGCAGCTTTGGAAGGCCGCCTCGTCCTCCGCCCGGATGAGGCCCGTGAAGCCGAAGGCGTGCTCCTTGCAGCCGATGAGCTTGGGCCGACGCACCTCCAGATGCTCCCGGTCCCCGGACACCAGCCGGTAGCTCTCTCTAAAGGAGATCACGTCCGTGGAGGCAAGGATCTTCCCGCCCTTGATGTAGGTGATGTAGTCCGCGCACTTCTCCAGGTCCGAGATGATGTGGGTGGAGAAGAGGATGCTGCGGCTGCCGTCCTCGATGAGGTCCCGGAACACGTCCAAAAGATCGTCCCGGGACACGGGGTCGAGACCGCTGGTGGGCTCGTCCAGGATGAGGAGCCTGGCGTTGTGGCTGAGGGCCAGGGCCAATGCGTACTTCACCCGCATGCCCGCGGAGAGCTCCTTCACCTTCTTTTCCTCCACCAGGGCGAAGCGGTCCAGGTACTTTTTGTAGGCCGTTTCGTCCCAGTCGGGGTAGAAGCGGCGGGTCACGTCGGTGATGGTCTTCAGGGTGGCGTTCCTGTAGCAGTCGAACTCGCCCATGACGAAGCCGATCTCCCCCTTGCAGGCCCGCTCGTTCTCAAAGAAGGACTTGCCGTTCACGAACACCTCTCCGCCGTCCCGGTGTATGAGGTTCAGCATGGCCTTCATGGTGGTGGTCTTCCCGGCCCCGTTCCGGCCGATGAAGCCCATGATGTACCCGGGTTCCAAAGAAAAGCTGACCTTATCCAGGGTAAAGGTGGGGTATCGCTTTTCCAGCTCCCGCACTTCCAACAGATGCATGGTTTTCCTCCTTGTGCATATTGTGCATATTCGATGTACACAATAATATACCGGACTATGGGAATTGTCAAGGGCTTTGTGGAATGATATAATCAATTTATCATATTAGGATAAAGGAGCGCGCCCATGGACTTTTACAGCGAGTACAGAAGCAAGCTTAGGACTCCGGAGCAGGCCGTTCAGTGTGTGAAGAGCGGCGACTGGATCGACTATACCTCCCAGCTGGGCTTCCCCATCCTGCTGGATCGGGCCCTAAGCAAGCGTCGGGACGAGCTCTTCGACGTGAAGATCCGGGGCAATCTGGTTTTCAACAAGCTGGAGACCGTGGAAAACGATCCCAGCCGGGAGCACTTCATCTACAATTCCTGGCACTGCTCCGGCTATGAGCGGAGCCTGTGCGACAGGGGTCTGTGCAACTTCATCCCCATGGTCTTCCGCAACGTGGTCCCCTACTACACCCACTTCCTCACGGTGAACGTGGTCATGGTCAGCGTCACGCCCATGGACAAGCACGGCTATTTCAACCTGAGCTGCTCCACCGGCGTCAGCAAGGGCATCATCGACAAGGCGGACATCGTCATCGTGGAGGTGAACGAGCATCTGCCCTGGCTCTGCGGCGGCTTCGACGAGGTGGTCCACATCTCCCAGGTGGACTACGTGGTGGAGGGCGAGCATGAGCCCCTCTTCGAGCTGCCCATCCAGGAGCCCAGCGAGCTGGACAAGAAGATCGCGGCCAGCATCGTGCCCTATATCAAGGACGGCTCTTGCCTGCAGCTGGGCATCGGGTCCATGCCCAACTCCGTGGGCAACATGATCGCCAACAGCGATTTGAAGGACCTGTCCATGCACACGGAGCTGTGCTCCGACGCCTATTACGACCTGTACGCCGCCGGGAAGCTGACCAACGCCCGGAACAACGTGCATCGGAACAAGGGCATGTTCGGCATGGCCTTCGGCACCAGGAAGCTCTATGAGTGGATGGACCACAACCCCGGCCTGTCCGTGTGCCCCCTGGAATACGTGAACTCCCCCGAGCTCATCGGAGCCATCGACAACATGGTGGCCATCAACAACTGCATCGCCCTGGATCTGTACGGCCAGGTGTCCGCCGAAAGCTCCGGCACAAGGCACATCTCCGGCACCGGCGGCCAGCTGGACTTCATGACCGGCGCCGCCAAATCCAAGGGCGGCAAGGCCTTCATCTGCCTGACCTCCACCTATACGGACAAGAAGGGACAGATGCACTCCCGCATCGTGCCTCACTTCGGCGGCGACATCGTCACCACGCCCCGCAGCGAAACCTACTATGTGGTCACGGAGTACGGCGTCCGAAACCTGGTGGGCCGGACCACCTGGGAGCGGGCGGCCATGCTCGTCGACCTGGCCCATCCCGCCTACCGGGAGGAGCTCATCGCCGCCGCCGAGAAGCAGAACATCTGGCGGCAGTCGAATAAACGATAAAGTCTTCTTTTGCCGCTTTTTCTTTTCAGGTGAAAAGAAAAAGCGGCGGAAAAAGAAAAGCCTAAGGAGAATAATGGGGAGTATAGCTAAGCCATACTCCCCAAGTAAAGTTCTTTGGTACGACCTTTCTTGCAAGAAAGGTCGTCCGTTTTTATTCCTTCCTCTAAACGATCTCGTACACAGCTTCCTGGGGCTCCGGCTCAGGCTTTTTCCTTTTATATAGGATGCGCCAGGCTAAAAGGGACAGGAGGACGAGGGCCAGGACAAGCAGGATCAGGGCCCGGATCTTGGCGTAGGGTTCGTACCAGGTCTTGAGGAGCATGTCCGCCGTGGTGAGCAGGAGGGCGGCCACGGCCATCCCGAGAAGGTTCCTCTTCGTCAGCAGCTCCTTCAGCTTCCGGTTGGGGAACAGGAGCTTCAGCGCCAAAGCAAAGAGGCCGAAGATGAGGGCGAACTGAAACAGGAACGTGAGCACGGACCCGCCGAACACCTTCATGAACAGGCTCAGCAGGGAAGACAGGGCGAAGTTGGCGATGGCGCCCACCGTCCAGAGGGGCAGCAGCACAAGCCCCTTCACCGGCGCGGGCAGGGCGATGATCCTCTCCCGGATCAGCTCCCCTTTAGTGGGGGCGGGGGCAGGGGCGGGCTCCGCCTTCCTGCTCTTCACGGTATAGGTGGTGGCCTTGCCGGTTTGGATATGGGCGGCGCTGGCGCTTTCGGCCTTCCGCTCCTTGCCGGTCAAAAGCTCCTCCGGCTCCACCGTGGCGTTCAGCAGCATCCCGGCGGCGGTCACCGTGCCCGCGGCCTTGATGGCGGCGGACTTCAGTTTTTTCTTCGTTTCGGTCTGTTTCGAAGTTTCCATACCCAAAGTATACCATCTTCCCCGCAAAATTCAAGAAAATGGCCTAAAATCTGCCAAAAGGTTACATTTCCCCTTTCCGCCGAACAGATAATTTACACTTCGGACACGTTTTTTTCGCACCTTGCGGAGGACAGACGGTTGAAAAAACAGGGCGGCTCAGGTAGAATTGTACCATCGAATAATGGGTTTCCATAGAGGTATTCACGGTATGGACCAAGAAACGAACAAAAAACCGAACATCGAGCCGGAGCAGGAGCCATCCGCCGAGGCGACCCCCAAGTCCGGGAGGAAGAAGGGTCGCCGGGGGCTGCGCCGGGCGTTGCGCAGGGCATATAAGAGATCGGAGCCGGCTCGGGCCAGGTTCGTGGAAGGCAGAAACCGGTTTTGCCGGGGCGTCCGGAACGCTTTCGATTCCGTGGCCGCCTTCTTCCTGAAGATCTGGACCGTCATCGGCCCCACCTGCCAAAAGATCGGCCATGGGATCGCCGTGGCCGCCCGGGCCGTCTGGAGGGTTTTGGGACCCCTGCTCAAAAAGCTGTGGCAGCGGATGAAGCCGGGCCTCATCTTCCTGGGCAACAAGATCAAGGCGGGTTGTTCCTATCTGGCCGCCCGCTTCAAGGGTTTGAACAAGGCCATGCAGATCGGCATCGGCGCGGTGAGCGGCTCCCTGCTGCTGCTCATCATCGCTCTCATGGTCAGCGCCCATGTGTCCCGGACCGCCATGCTGGAGGCGGAGGCCACCCCCGACGTGGGGACCCTGCCTGTGGCGGTGGTGACGGAAGCGCCCACGGAGGCGCCCTCGCCCAGCCCCATCCCGGAGCCCCTGCAGGATCAGGTTTTGAAGAAGGGGGACGATTCCCCCACCGTTGCCGTGGTCCAGACCCGGCTCATGGAGCTGGGCTACATGGAGAGTGACGAGCCCACGGAGCATTTCGGCAGCATCACCGAGGCGGCCCTGGTCCGCTTCCAGCGGCATAACGACCTGAACCCCGACGGCCAGCTGGGGGAGGGGACCTGGCTGCTGCTCATGAACGAGGGCGCCGGCGCCTACGTCATGCAGAACGGCGACGAGGGCGACGACGTGACGGAGATCCAGACCCGTCTCTACGAGCTGGGCTATCTGGGCAAAAACTTCATCACCGGCAGCTTCGGGGAAAAGACCCAGGCCGCCGTGGAGGAGTTCCAGAAGGCCAACGGCATCGAAAGCGACGGCAAGGTGGGCCACGACACCGTGGACGTGCTCTACGCCGACGAGGTGGTGGGCAACTTCTTCTCCAAAGGCGAGGTGAACGAGACCATCGCCGCCTATCAGGAGCGGCTGAAGAAGCTGGGCTATCTTGCCTCCAGCTACAAGGTCAAGGGCAAGATGGACGACGCCACCATCACCGCCATCCGCAAGTTCCAGGACAACAACGACCTGACCCCCGACGGGTGTCTGGGCCCCACCACCATGGCCGCCATGGATTCCAAGGAGGCCAAGTCCTACACCCTGAAGCTGGGCATGAAGGGGAGCGAGGTCAAGGCGGTGCAGAAGCGCCTCAAGGCCCTGGGGTATCTCACCTCCAACTCCCAGGTCAACGGCTATTACGGCGAGGCCACGGAGGACGCCGTGGAGGAGTTCCAGCGCCGCAACGGCCTCTCCGCCGACGGCACCGTGGGCCCCAAGACCCTGGAGAAGCTGAACAGCTCCTCCGCCAGGAAGGCGGCTGTGAAGGCCACGCCCAAACCCACCGCCAAGCCCAAGACCACCAAGAAGCCCACGAAGACCTCCAAGACCTCCAAGGTCACGCCTAAGCCCACGAAGAAGGCCACGGCCAAGCCCGGCTCCAAGGCCACGACCAAGCCCAAGACCACCACCAAGGCCCCCTCCAAGGCCACGCCGAAGCCGGCCAATACCAGCAACAAGAGGGGCGTGGAAAAGCTGATCGCCATCGCGGAAAGCCGCATCGGCTGTCCCTACTCCGGCGGCGCCAAGGGGCCCAACAAGTTCGACTGCTCCGGCTTCGTGTATTGGTGTATGAAGCAGGCCGGTTTCAGCGGCGGCTACCTCACCAGCCGGGCCTGGCGTACCACCGGCCGCTACAAGCGGATCACCAGCATCGGCAGCATCCAGCGGGGCGACATCCTGGTCTTCAAGGGCAACTCCATGGCCACGGGCCACGTGGGCATCTACCTGGGCGGCGGCAAGATGATCGACGCCAGCTCCGGCGCCGGCCAGGTGCGCATCACCAGCTCCGTCCTTTCCGGCAGCTACTGGAAGCAGCACTTCCTCATGGCCTACAGAATCTACGACTGACGAACACAGACAAAGGGCGCCGGAAGATAACCCGGCGCCGTTTTTTCAACGGGAGGGGAAACATGATCGCACGGGAAATCGAAGAGGAGCTCTTTCGGCTCCGGGACGAGGGCTACCGGGATTTACTGGCGAAGATCATCCCCAACGTGGCGCCGGAACGAATGATCGGCGTTCGGACCCCGGCCCTGCGGGCCTATGCGAAGGCGTTGGGGAAGCGGCCCGAGATCGACGAGTTTTTGCAGGCCCTGCCCCATGCCTATTTCGACGAGGACCAGCTCCACGCCTTTATCCTATCGGAGATGAAGGATTTCGACCGATGCCTTCGGGAGGTGGATCGGTTCCTGCCCTATATCGACAACTGGGCCACCTCGGATCAGCTCTCCCCCAAGGTGTTCACAAAGCACCGGCAGGAGCTGCTGCCCGCCATCCGTCGATGGATCGGCTCCGGGGACACCTATCCCGTCCGCTTCGGGGTGGGAATGCTGATGCAGCACTTCCTCGACGAGGATTTTGACCCGGCCTTTTTACAAACGGTGGCGGACCTCCGCTCCGAAGAATACTACGTGAACATGATGCGGGCCTGGTTTTTCGCCACGGCCCTAGCTAAGCGGTACGAGGCCGCGGTGCCCTATCTGGAGCGGGGGGATCTGGAACCCTGGACCCACAACAAGACCATCCAAAAGGGAGTGGAGAGCTACCGGATCACGGCCGAACGGAAGGAGTATTTGAAGAGCCTTCGGAAAAGGAGCAAATAGGATGGCATCCGGCAAGGAGTATTTGGAGTACGTTTTGGAACAGCTCTCCGGCGTGGAGGGCCTTCGCTGCCGGCCCATGATGGGGGAGTACCTTATCTACTGCCGTAACAAGGTGGTGGGCGGCATCTATGACGACCGGCTGTTGATCAAGACCACCAAGTCGGCCCGGGCCCTGCTGCCCGACGCCCCCCGGGAGCTGCCCTATCCCGGCGGGAAGGAGATGCTGCTGGTGACGGAGATGGAAAACAAAAGCCTCCTGCAGGAGCTGCTGGAGGCGGTTTCTAAAGAGGTTTGATCAGCTCTTTTTGATGAACTGATGCTTGCACTTGGGGCAGGTGATGCGGATCTTGCCCTTGCCCCGGGGGACCCGGACGGTGGCGTGGCACTGGGGGCACTTGAAGTAGCGGTGGACCTTTCGGTCCTGCCAGCGGCTCTTGAGGGCTCGGGTCCAGCCGAAGAGCCTGTTCTTGCAGACGAAGTACTTGTAGTTCTCCGAGGCCCGCTCCTGGGTGCGCCGGGACAGGGTCCTGAAGATGCTCAAAATGAGGAAGGCCCAGGACAACGTCACCAGCACCGAACCGACGATCAAGGCGGCCTTGTTTTGGATGCCGGAGAGCAGAAAGCCCAACAGCAGCAGCACCCAGCCGCACAGGGTCAAGAACCGGTTCAGCTCGTCCGCCCCGTAGCGGCCCTCCATAAATTTGCGTAAGCGTTCCTTTAGCCTGTCCATCGATTCAAACGTCCCTCTCGTTGATGGCTCCAGTATGACGCATCATTTTGAACCCACTGTGAAAACAGATGGTTTTTCATGCAAAGTTTTGTTGACGGAAGGGACGGAAGGCTTTACACTGAACCCAAACGGAAGAAAGGTCGCGTGATAGCATGATCCTGACCATACTGAATACGGTGCTGGGCCTGCTGGTGCTCATGGGCGTGGGCTTCTTGTGCAGCAAGGTGGGCCTCATCGACCAGGTGGCCCAAAAGAAGCTGACCAACCTGCTTTTGAAGGTGGTTCAGCCCGTATACCTGTTCATGGCCTATCAGCGGGCCTTCGATCGGGGGCTCCTGCGGGATTTCGTGATCTGCATGGCCATGGCGACGGCGGCCTTTGTGGTGCTGATCCTGGTGCCCTATCTGTTCTTCCCCAAGGGCAGCCGGGATCGGGAGGTGGGCCTGCTGGTCAGCGCCTTCCCCAACGCGGGCTTTTTCGGCATCCCCCTCATCGGCAGCGTCTTCGGCACGGAGGGCGTGTTCTTCCTCACCACCATGATCACCATGTTCAACCTGCTGGTGTGGACCTATGGGGTGCTCCTCATGTCCGGCCGTCACGACAGCTTCCTGGTCACGGTGAAGCGGCTCGTGAGCCCCTCCCTGGTGGCCATCCTGGCGGGGCTGGTCTGCTTCTCGGTGGGCCTGCTGCTGCCGGAGGTGATCACCGCCCCCCTGAAGAAGCTGGGGGACATGAACACCCCCCTGGCCATGCTGGTTTCCGGATCGGTGGTGGCTCAGGCGGACTTCAAGCGGGGCCTGCGGGATCCCATGATGTACAAGATCTCCCTTCTGCGGGTGCTGCTGCTGCCCACGCTGGTGGCGCTGCTCCTGTTCTGGCTGCCGGTGAATCCCCTGCTCATCACCATCGTGGTGCTGGCCTCCGGGTTCCCCGCGGGGACGGTGCCCCTTATGTTCTGCGTCCAATATGATAAAAACAGCGTTCTGGCCGGGGAGTGTCTGGCGTTCACCGCCATCCTCTGCTGCGTCAGCACGCCGCTGATGTATCTGATTCTGAATCTGTTGATGGGAGCGATATAAGCGTATGGCAAAGCGATATGGGAAAAAGAGGCGGAAACGCCGGGGCAGCTTCAGCCGGAGCGTGGTGCTGCTGGCGGTGGCGTCGCTGCTGGTGGTGGCCCTGCTGCTGGGCCTGTCCACCTGCAAGCGGAAAAAGGCGGCCGCCGAGGCTTTGTGGGACGGGAGCTGGTACGCGGACGAGCTGGGCCGCGTCCAGGACGAAAAGGAGCTCATCTCCGGCCTGAAGGCCTTTTACCGCCGCACCGGGGAGCGGCCTTTCCTGGCCATACTGGGCAACGTGTCCCCCGAGGCGTTGGACGGATATACCCAGGATCTGTTCGGGGCCCTCTTTGCGGACAGCGGCCACCTTTTGGTGGTCTACGACGAGTGGGGGGACGGGCTCTACTACCTGTCCTGTCATCGAGGCGCGGACAGTCCCCTGACCGAAGCGGACGAAACGGCCCTCCTCGACTGCCTGGAGCGAGCCTACGCCGACGGGCGGAACGATTCCTACGGGACGGCCTTCAGCGCCGGATTCCGGGAGGCTGCGGGGCTGATGTCGGTCCAGAAGCGGACCAACGGGGCCGCCGTGGTGCTTCTGTCGCTGGCGGCGGTCCTCGCTTTGCTGGGCGTGCTGCTGCTGGCCCTGCTGCGGAAAAACGCCCGCCGGGCCCGCCGGTGGATGGAGGATGAAGGTTGACGCAGGCAGGCTTTTGTGATACACTATCTCGCGATATGTAAGGGGTCTATTCGGCTTTTTGCATAATATGAAAAAAAGAAAGGAAAAAAACATGAAAAAGTTTATTGCTATCGTGCTGTGCCTGGTGATGGTGCTTTCCATCGTGGCCTGCGGCAAGAAGACCGAAACGCCTGCCGCCGAAGCCCCCAAGGCTGAGGAAGGCGCCAAGAAGCTTCAGGTGGTCAACCTGGTCAACGGCAACCTGGGTGACAAGTCCTTCTTCGATTCCGCCGAGAGCGGCATGGTCGCGCTGAAGAACGCGGGCCTGGTCGACTACAAGACCATCGAGATGGGCACCGATGAGAGCACCTGGGGGAACTACGTGGAAGAGGTCGCCGCTTCCAAGAAGTACGACATCATCGTCTGCGGCACCTGGCAGATGCCCGACAACCTGATCCCCGTGGCTCAGAAGTATCCCGATCAGCTTTTCGTGATCTATGATACCGAGGTGAAGGTGGACGACAAGTACCTGCCCAACGTGGCCTCCATCCAGTACAACCAGAACGACATGGGTTACCTGGTGGGCGTGTACGCGGCGCTGCTGGAGACCAAATCCGATCTGAAGGGCCTCAACGAGCAGAAGATCCTGGGCTTCGTGGGCGGCGAGGATTCCCCCGTCATCTGCGACTTCTTGGTGGGCTACATCGAGGGCGCCCAGTCCATCGATCCTGAGATCAAGATCGACTGGCGCTGGATCGGCAACTACACCGACTCCGCCCTGGGCAAGGAGATCGGCGCTGCCGAGATCGAAGCGGGCGCGGACATCATCTGGGGCGTGGGCGGCAACGCCGGCACCGGCGCCGTGGAAGCCTGCTATGAGAAGGGCATGTACTTCATCGGCGTCGACTCCGATCAGGAGCAGACCCTGGATCCCAAGTACGCGGCCATCACCATGACCTCCGGCCTCAAGAACGTGGGCACCTCCCTGGAGTACGTCATCAAGAAGTACATCGATGGCGACAAGTCCTTCTGGGGCACCTGCTCCTATCTGGGCCTGGCTGAGGACGGCGTAGGCATCGCCACCGCCGGCAACTTCGCCAAGCAGTCCCAGGAGATCCAGGACGCCGTCAACGCCGTGAAGGACAAGATCCTCAAGGGCGAAGTCAAGGTGGACACCGCCTTCGACGCCAACTTCAATTACTACGAGTTGATGAACGCCGTCAAGGCCGGCAACTAAAACTTAAGAAGCGTCCTTAGGCGATTGCTAAGGGAAGGGGGAGCCAACGAAACGGCTCCCCCGTTTGGATTATTGGACGAGCAAAAAGCAAAGGAAGGGGAAAGCGGATGCAGAACAGCGAATATGTCGTTGAGATGCGGGGCATCGACAAGATCTACTCCAACGGCATCGCCGCCAACCAGGGGGTGGACTTCCTGGTCAAGAAGGGCGAGATCCACGCCCTCATGGGGGAGAACGGGGCAGGCAAATCCACCCTGATGAAGATGCTCTTCGGCATGGAGCAGCCCACTCGCGGCGAGATCTTCATCAACGGCGAAAAGGTGGCCCTCACCTCGCCCACCGTGGCCATCGCCCACGGCATCGGCATGGTCCATCAGCACTTCATGCTGGTGCCCAGCCTGACCGTGGCGGAGAACGTGGTGCTGGGCATGGAGCCCAAGAAGGGCAAGCTCTTCGTGGACTTCTCAAAGGCCATCGCCCTCACCGAGGAATACAGCAAAAAGTTTAATTTGGAGGTGGACCCCAACGCCAAGGTCATGGACATCCCCGTGGGCATGAAACAGAAGGTGGAGATCTTGAAGGCCCTGGTCCGGGGCGCCAAGATCCTCATCCTGGACGAGCCCACCGCCGTGCTCACCACCCAGGAGACCGTGGAGCTCTTTCGGGAGCTCATCCACCTGAAGGAGCAGGGCTACACCATCATCTTCATCTCCCATAAGCTCAAGGAGATCAAGGAGATCACCGACCGCATGACCATCCTTCGCGGCGGCCGGTCCATGGGCGTCTACAACACCGCTGACACCTCCGAGCAGGAGATCTCCCGCCTCATGGTGGGCCGGGACGTGATCCTCACCGTCCAAAAGGAACAGGCCCTGCCCACGGAGCCGGTGCTCCAGGTGCGGGATCTGGAATTCACCAACGACTGGAACCGGAAGATGCTGAACAAGGTCTCCTTCACGGTGCGCAAGGGCGAGATCTTGGGCATCGCCGGCGTGGAGGGCAACGGCCAGCGGGAGCTGGTGGACATCCTCTACAACTTCGCCAAGCCCGACGCCGGGTCCGTCACCGTGGACGGCAAGCCCACCCTGGGCCTTCATCAGGACAAGCTTAGGGACATGGGCATCTCCCTGATCCCCGAGGATAGGATGATCTACGGCATCGCGGATTCCGCCAGCATCGAGGAGAACGTGATCTCCGACCGGTTCGACGAGAAAAAGTTCAACAACGGGCCCCTCTTCAACATGAGGGCCATCCATGCCGAAAGTGAGCGGCTGGTGGAGGAATATCAGGTCCTCTGCAAGTCCCCCCAGCAGCAGGTGAAGATGCTCTCCGGCGGCAACATCCAAAAGGTGGTGGTGGCCCGGGAGTTCTCCTCCGACCCCGTGCTCATCATCGCCGATCAGCCCACCCGGGGCATCGACGTGGGCGCCACGGAGTTCATCCGCAAGAAGCTGGTAGAGCTTTCCCGGGCGGGGGCGGCGGTGCTGCTGGTCTCCGCGGACCTGAACGAGGTCATCGAGCTCTCCGACAGCCTGGTGGTCTTCCACGGCGGCGAGATCGTGGCCTACTTCGAGGACACCAGGAAGATGGACGAGATGGAGATGGGCGAATACATGCTGGGCCTCAAGCGGCAGAGCCCGGAGGAAGTTAGGAGGGTGGTCCATGAAAAGTAAAAGTCTGCGTCTGTTCGGCTACGTGCGGGGGGCAGCCGCCCTGCTGGTGGCCTTTCTGGTGGCCCTGGTGCTGATCTTCCTCAGCACCGACGAGCCTTTGGTGGCCCTCCGGTACATGCTTCTCGGCCCCGCGGCCAGCTGGAGCAAGATCTGCCGGGTGCTGGCCTACATGATCCCCATCACCTTCACGGGCCTGGGCACCTGTATCATGTTCTCCGCCAACCAGTTCAACCTGGCCGGCGAGGGCTGTATCTCCGCGGGCGGCTTCGCGGGGGCCCTGGTGGCCATCTACTGCCCCATGCCCACGGTGCTCCATCAGATCGTCTGCATCCTGGCCGGCGCCCTCATCGGCGGCCTCATCATGCTGATCCCCGGCTTCCTCAAGACCAAGTGGGGGGTCTCCGAGATGGTGGTCTCCCTCATGCTCAACTACATCATCCTGGACGTGACCATGCAGTTCCTCACCCAGAACTTCGCGGACCGGTCCCAGGGCGCCACCATGACCTTCCCCTACAAGAGCACCGCCATCATTCCCAAGATCTTCCAGGGGGAGCAGGTGAGCTACGGTATCTTCATCGCCGTCGCCATGGCGGTCCTTTGCTGGTTCTTCCTGTACCGCACCCGCTGGGGCTACGCCATCCGCATGGTGGGCATCAACAAAGAATTCTCCCAGTACTCCGGCATCAAGGTGGGCGCCATCATCATCCTTTGCCAGGTGGTGGGCGGCATTTTGGCCGGCATGGGCGGCGTGGTCACCCAGCTGGGCTACTTCTCCCAGTATCGCTGGACGGCCCTGACCGGCTACGGCTGGGACGGCATCACGCTGGCCATCCTGGCGGCCAACAACCCCATCTTCATCCCTGTGGCGGCCTTCTTCGTGGCCTACCTCCAGTACGGCTGCGAGCTCATGAACACCTGGACCACGGTGCCCGTGGAGATGATGGACCTTATCTCCGTGGTCATCTTCCTCTTCTTCGCCGCCGATCAGTTCCTCTCCGGCTTCCGGCAGAAGCTGGTGGTCCGGGAGACCCAAAAGGAGCTGGCCGAAAAAGCGGCCCAGCAAGCCAGGAAAGGAGGCGAAGCCCATGTCTAACATCCTTTCCTCCATTCTTACCACGTCCTTCGCGGCTTCCATCATCCGCATCATGGTGCCCATCCTCTTCGCGGCTCTGGCCGCCTCCATCACGGAGAAGGCCGGCGTGGTCAACATCGGCCTGGAAGGCACCATGTCCCTGTGCGCCCTCATCGCCGTGACCTGCGCCTGGAAGAGCGGCAGCACCTTCGTGGGCGTTCTGGGCGCCATCGTGCTGGGCATCCTGCTGTCCCTCATGATCGGCTTCTTCGCCTTCAAGTTCAAGACGGACATCATCCTCTGCGGCATTGCCGTGAACACCCTGGGCGAGGGCGGCGCCGTGCTGCTCCTGTACCTTTTGACCGGGTCCAAGGGCGACACCCAGACCGTCATGGGCGCCTGGAGCCTGCCTCGGGTCACCATCCCGGTGCTCTCAAAGATCCCCGTCATCGGTGAGATCTTCTTCACCAACCAGTCCGTTTTGACCTACGTGGCCTTCCTCTGCGTGATCCTCGTCTGGATCCTGCTCTACAAGACCCCTCTGGGCATCCGCATCCGGGCGGTGGGCGAGAACGATCACGCCGCCGATTCCGTGGGCGTGGGCGTGTACAAGATCAAGTACACCTCGTTGATCCTCTGCGGCATCCTCTGCGGCATGGCCGGCGCCTACATGTCCATGTCCTACATGACCATGTTCTCTAAGGGCATGATCGCGGGCCGGGGCTTCATCGCCCTGGCGGCCCAGGCCATGGGCCGGGGCGAGCCCGTGGGCGTCATGCTCTCGAGCCTGCTCTTCGGCTTTGCCCAGGCCCTCGCCAACTACGTGAAGGGCACCAACCTGCCCGCCCGTCTGGTGGAGGCCCTGCCCTATGTGGTGACCATTTTGGGCATCACCATCTACGCCATCTCCACCTACAAGCGGACCCGGAAGATCCGCGCCAAACAGGAAAAGAAGGCGCAGAAGAAGGCGGCGTAAGATGGACAAGATCAAAAAGATCCCCGTGATCCTGGACGGCGACCCGGGCCATGACGACGCCATCGCCTGGGTCCTGGCGAAATCCTCTCCCTTGCTGGATATCAGGGCCGTCACCTCCGTGTGCGGGAACCAGACCATCGAAAAGACCACCTACAACGCCCTCAGGATCTGCACCATCATCGGCAACCACGCCCCCTTCGGCGTGGGCCGGCCCCGGCCATTGGTGGCGGAGCCCATCGTGGTGCCCACGGTCCACGGCAAGAGCGGTCTCGACGGTCCGGTGCTGCCGGAGCCGGATTTCGAGCCCTGCGGCCTGGACGCCCCGGCCCTCATGGAGAAGGTCATCGAAAAGAGCGACGAGCCCGTGACCATCGTGCCCACGGGGCCGCTGACCAACGTGGCGGCGCTGCTCCTCACCCGGCCGGACCTGAAAAAGAAGATCGCCCGCATCTCCCTCATGGGCGGCGGCATCGCCTACGGGAACTGGACCCCCGCGGCGGAGTTCAATATCCTCGTCGACCCGGAGGCGGCCAAGATCGTCTTCGAAAGCGGCATCCCCATTACGATGGCGGGCCTGGACGTGACGGAGAAGGCCCTGGTCTTCCCCGAGGACTTCGAGCGCATCCGGGCCGTGGGCAACAAGGTGGCCCAAGTGGTGGCGGACTGGCTGGAGTTCTTCTACGGCTTCCATCGCAATCTGGGCTATCCCGGCGCGCCGGTCCACGACGCGGTGGCCGTGGCGGCCCTCATCAAGCCGGAGCTCATGACCACCCGGGATCTGTTCGTCCAGGTGGAGACCGCCGGCGACTACTGCAAGGGCTGCACCGTGGGCGACTGGTACGGCGTCACGGGGAAGGCCCCCAACGCCACCTGCATTCTGGATATCGACCGGCAGGGCTTTGTGGATCTTCTGGTAGAGGCGGTGAAGACCTATGACTGATAATACGCGCATCCCCATCTGGCTGGACACGGACCCCGGCGTGGACGACGCCATGGCCATGGCGCTGCTGTTCGCCCTGAAAGAATATGACGTGAAGGGCGTCTCGGCGGTGGCCGGGAATGTGGAGCTTGAAAAGACCTTCCAAAACGCCCGGGACCTGGCGGCCTTCTTTGGCCGGAAGGACGTTCCCGTTTTCCCCGGCGCGGATCGGCCCCTGTTCCGGGAGCCCCGGACGGCTTATTTCGTCCATGGGGAGAACGGCCTCGGGGACGTGACTTTGCCCCGGTCCGACGCCCCGGTGGAGAAACTGCCCGCCTGGGACGCCCTCTATGAGGCGGCCAAGGCGGCGGCAGGGGAGCTGGTCCTCGTGGCCGTGGGGCCCCTGACCAACGTGGCATTGGCCCTCATGAAGCACGGTTCCCTCCATAAGCTCCTGAAAAAGATCGTCATCATGGGCGGCTCCGCCTCCTGGGGCAACGCCACCCCGGCGGCGGAGGCCAACATCTTCTGCGATCCGGAGGCGGCCAGCACCGTCTTCCAGTGCGGCGTGCCCATCGTCATGTGCGGCCTCGACATGACCCTCAAGACCGTCATGACCCCGGCGGAGCTGGACAGGATGGGCGAGCTGAACCCCACGGCCAGGTTCCTCCGGGACGCGGCCCAGCACGGCCTTGCCTACTCTCAGGCCCACGGTATCGACGGCATGGCCCTCCACGACCCAACCGCCGTGCTCTACCCCCTGTATCCGGAGCTGTTCTCCGGGGAGGAGGCGGGCGTGGCCGTGGAGACCAAGGGCACAATTACCTACGGCAAGACGGTCACCGACCTCTATTCCGACAAGCAGTTCCCCTTCAAAAACGCCCTGGTCCTCCTGGACGTGGATCGGGATAAGCTCATCGAGACGGTGATGACGCTGTTGTCCAGGTATTGAAACTCCCAAAAACACACATCCCCCAGCCATGAAGGAGCTGGGGGATATTTATATCTGTTGGCTTCTCTTTTTGGGGCGCCTTTTTCTTCTTCACCTGAAGAGAAAAAGGCGCAGAAAAAAAGTTTTACAATTCCTTCGCCGCCTGGGCCGCTCGTTGGCAGGCTTTTGCCAGGATCCCGGGCGTCTTCGTCGGGTCCATGTCCACGCCGTCGGCGGCGACGCAGCGGAAGGCGCCGGTGCCGAAGAACCGGCACAGGGCCTCCATGTACCGGGAGCCCATCTCGTCGGGACTGTCGTCGTAGAAGCCGCCCCGGCTGGTGAGGAAGGTCATGCTCTTTGCGCTGCAGTTCCCCCGCAGGCCCTGCTCGTCGCAGAGGAAGGTGATGCCGTCCACGGACACGTTCTCGATGTATACCTTGAGCAGCGCCGGGATGGACAGATCGTAGAAGGGCGCGGCGATGAGGATCGCGTCCGCTTTCTGGAACTGCCAGGCGTAGTCGAACCGGCGGTGGGTGAAGTCGCCTCTTTGCAGGAGCTCGTCCCGCTGCCGGAACCCGCCCTCCATGAGCGGCAGCAGGGGCTCGTCCATAAGCGTGACGGTCTCCACTTGCCACCCTTGGGGCAGATTCGCAAGAAACGCCTCCGCCAGCTGCCTGGTCCTGGAATTTTCCCGGCGGATGCAGCAGTCTACAAACAACAGAGTTTTCATGGGAGCCTCTTTTTTATCGGATTTTATTGAAAGCATTCTTACCTTTTCTTGAAAGAAAAGGTAAGACCAAAAGAACTTTACTTAGGGATATTGCTCACGCGCGTATACAAAAATATCCCAATAGGCTTTTCTTTTTGCGCCGCTTTTTCTTTTCACCTGAAAAGAAAAAGCGGCAAAGAAGAAAACTTACGGCACCAATGCCACCTTAATGACCCCGTCCCGCTTCTCTTCGAACAGCTCGTAGGCCGCCATGGCGTCGGAAAGGGGGTATCGGTGGGTGATGAGGAAGCTGGGGTCCAGCCGCCCGGCCTTGATGAGCTTCAGGATCTCCTCGCACTTGTTCCCGTCCACGCCGCCGGTCTTGAAGATCAGGTTCTTCCCGTACATATCCGGCAGCGGCAGCACCTGTGCTTCGTCATAGAGCGCCACCACGCACACCACCGCATTGGGCCGCGCGATCCGCCAGGCCAGCTCAAAGGTGCTCTTCGCGCCCGCCACCTCCAGCACCGTGTCCGCGCCCCGCCCCTCGGTCAGCGCCTTCACCTCTTTTTCCACGTCGCAGGTGAGGGGGTTCAGAACTACGTCCGCCAGCCCCTTCTCCTTCGCCAGGGCCAGCCGCCCTTCGTCGGTGTCGATGGCGATGAGCGTGGCCGGGCTGTACAGCCGGCAGCTCATGAGCGTGCACATGCCCGTGGGCCCCGCGCCGATGACCGCCACCGCGTCCGCGGGCTGGATCTCCCCCAGCCCTGCGGCCCAGTACCCCGTGGCCAGGATGTCCCCGGTGAAGAGCGCCTTTTCGTCGCTGATCCCCTCCGGGATGGGCGTGAGCCCGTTGTCCGCGAAGGGCACCCGCACGTAGGGCGCCTGCCCGCCGTCGATGCGGCAGCCCAGGGCCCAGCCCCCGTTCTTGTCGGTGCAGTTGTTCACGAACCCCCGCTTGCAGAAGAAGCACTCCCCGCAGAAGGTCTCCACGTTGGCGGCCACCCGCATGCCGGGCTTCAGCTTCTTTACGCCTCGGCCCACCGCCTCCACCACGCCCACGAACTCATGGCCCACGGTGATCCCGGGGACCGCCCGGGGCACGCTCCCGTGCTTGATGTGCAGGTCGCTGGAACAGATGGAGGAAAGGGTCACCCGCACGATGGCGTCCTTCTCGTCCAGAAGCTCAGGCACGGGCTTCTCCAGCAAAGCGAAGTCCCCCTTGCCGCGATAAACAACAGACAGCATACCAGATACACTCCTTCGTTCAGATGCCCCTACCATACCACAATCCAACCGTTTCTTCAAGGAAAAAAGGGGGCATATATGTGTGTGCGGGAGGCGCCCTGCCGCCGACCCGGGGGCAGGGGGCGGAGCCCCCTATATATACTCTCTCTCATTGTCCTTGTCATTGTCATTGTATTTGTCATTGTCATTGTCTTTGTCTTG
Organism: Clostridia bacterium; assembly: GCA_017545535.1. Lineage (GTDB taxonomy): Bacteria > Bacillota > Clostridia > Christensenellales > CAG-138 > RUG472. The sequence continues at coordinate 46,031 of JAFWMS010000025.1, forward strand.
GCTATTTTTGCTATCCAGAAAATGGCGTTTGCCATTTTTGCCTGGCTTCCCCAAAAAGATTTACGCAGTATTAACCTCCATGTCGCATTTCTGTGACATCTTGGTGTATACTATACATCGTAGAACTATCGCGGAGGCATATATGAACGATCCCAAAGGCATCCTGGACGAAGTGAAAAAAGCGGTGGTGGGCAAGGACGGCGTGCTGGTCATGGCCCTCTTAGCCATCCTGGCCGGGGGCCACATCCTCTTAGAGGACATCCCCGGCGTGGGCAAGACCACCATGGCTCTCGCCTTCAGCAAGGCCCTGAGCCTCAAATACAACCGGGTCCAGTTCACCCCGGACGTGCTCCCCTCGGATATCGTGGGTTTCTCCGTGTACAACAAGGCCACCGGCGCCATGGAGTACAAGGACGGCGCCATCCTCTGCAACCTGTTTTTGGCGGACGAGCTCAACCGTGCCACCAGCCGCACCCAATCCGCCCTTTTGGAGGCCATGGAGGAGCGGACCGTCACCGTGGACGGGGTCACCCATCCCGTGCCCGACCCCTTCGTGGTCATCGCCACCCAAAACCCCGTGGGCGCCTCCGGCACCCAGCTTCTGCCCGACTCCCAGATGGACCGGTTCATGGTCCGCCTGTCCCTGGGCTATCCCAAACCCTCCGACGAAAAGGAGATGCTCTCCCGGAAACAGCAGGGGAACCCCCTGGACAACGTTCGTTGCATGGCGGACAAGGGGGGCCTGGCCGCCATGCGCCAGGAGGCGGAGCACACCTACGTGAGCGAAAAGATCCTGGAATACATCATCCGCCTGAACAACGCCACCCGGAACGACCCGGCCATCCTTCAGGGGGCCAGCCCCCGGGCGTCCCTGGCGGTCACCTCCATGTCCAAGGCCGCGGCCTGGGTCCAGGGCCGGGACTACGTGCTCCCCGCCGATGTGAAGCTCATCTACCCCGCCACCGTGGCCCACCGGATCATCCTCACCCCCGACGCCGAGGCCGCCGGCCGGAAGGCGGAGGGGCTGGTGGAGGATATCCTGAAGGCCGTGCCCGCCCCCGTGGCAAAATAATGGCCAGCCGCCGGCTCGTCTATCTCACCGGCCTCGTCATGGGCGCGGTGTTCCATAGCCTGTACGGACAGTATCTGTCCTTTATTTTGCTGCGCTTTTTGATCCTGCTCCCCTTTTTGTCCCTGCTCATCAGCCTGCCCGCCATGCTTCGGGTCCGGGTCCGGCTCTCCGCCTCCGCCGCCTCCCCCCGAGGAGAACCGGCGGCGGCCAAGCTGTCCGTGGACAGCCGCTGCTTTTTGCCCGTGGGCTGCCTTTCGCTGACCTTCACCGGCGAGAATCGATTCACCGGCGACAGGATCGGGCGGCGGAAGTTCCGGTACTGGGGCGTTTTGAAGACGGAGGAGTCCCTGTCTCTGCCCAGCGATAGGTGCGGGGTCATCTCCTGCCGGCTGGATCGGGTCTGGGCCTGGGACTACATGGGCATCTTCGCCCTCCCCGTCAAGGGCGGGGACCCGGCCGTCTATTCCGTGCTGCCCGTGGCCGAGAAGCCCGAGCCCTTCCCGGAACTGGACCAGGATTCCGCCCTGTGCCTGAAGCCCAAGCCCGGCGGCGGCTACTCCGAGGAGCACGAGCTTCGGCCCTACCACCAGGGGGACCCGTTGAACGTGATCCACTGGAAGCTCTCCTCCAAGCTGGACGAGACCATCGTCCGGGAGCCTCAGCTCATGAAGCGCAAGCGGGTGGCCCTGTCCGTCACCCCCCGGGGCAGCCAAAAGATGCTGGAGAGCCAGCTGGATCAGCTGCTGTATCTGAGCCGGGATCTGGTAGAGCGGGGCATCTCTCACCGCATCTGCTTCGGGGCCCACATGGAGGCCTATATCAAGGATAAGAACAGCCTGGACGAGTTCATGCTCCAGATCCTGTCCTGCCCGCCCGACGGTTCCCGGGGACCCGTGGACCGGAACAAGCCCGACGAGCTGGTGTACTCCATCCGGCCCAAGGGGGGAGAGGGGGCGGTGAAGGCATGAAGACCCGATTCCCCTATCTGCAGTTTTTAGGCACCTGGCTGCTGGTGTTCTGCGCCACCCTGGGCACGCCCATGTGCGTGGTCACGGCCTACGATCTGCCGTACCACCTGTGGGCCATGATCCTGTGCGCCCTGCTCATCAGCGGCTTCATGACGCTGCTGTTCACCGTACCCGAGCTGGGGGGCTACCTGCTGGTGCCCTTCGGACTCACGGTGCTTTCCATCAGCATCTTCCGCTGGAAGAAGCTCTACGGCGGGGCGGCCGTGGCCATCCGCACCATCCAATCGGTCCTCTCCCGGACCATCGCCTTCATCCCCACCCCCGGGACCCTCCCGGCGGAGGTGGAGAACTACGCCTATTTCGTCGGCTTTTTCGTGGGCGCCATCATGGTGACCATGGCCCTGCTCATCAGCTGGGGGCTGGTCTCCGGGGAGTCCATGTTCCTGCCTCTGCTGGTGCCCCTGCCCCTGGTGGCCCTGTCCCTCATCTATACGGATCTGTCCCCGGCGGGCTGGGCCGGGGTGCTGGTGGCCCTGTACTTCGGCGGAGTGCTTTTTACCGGCGGGCTCCGGCTGCACCGGGGGAGAGGCATCGGGCGGGTGACGCTGCTGGCCCTCGTCGTGCTGCTGCTGGCGGTGTTGGCGCTGGTGAAGCTGCTGCCGCCGGAGGAGTACGAGCCCCAGTCCACCCAGGAGCGGGTGGAGCAGCTGCTTAGGCAGTTGGCCAGCAGCTGGGAGAAGATGGACCGGCTCTTCGAGCGGGACATCCATGAGCGGGAGGACCTGTCCCGGGAAGGGGAGCAGGAGTCCACCGGCGCCCACATCCTGGACGTGAAGACGGATCAGCCGGGGCGGCTGTACCTGCGGGGCACCTCCTACGGCCGGTACGACGGGCATTTTTGGTCCATGACCGGCGAGTACCCGGCGGGGGAATCCATGTTCACCCTGGGCGGGTCCCTGCCCGGGGACGTGGGCCGGGTGGAGATCCGCGCCGCCGGTTCGTCCTTGCTCTATACCCCCTACGCCCTGGTGAAGGAGGGCGACTTCGGGGACGTGCGGGAAAACTATATCTCCCACGACGGGAAGCCCGACGCCTATGGCTGGGCCTACCGGTCCGTGCCCGTGACGCTGACGCCCCGGCTAGGGAACGAGGCGGAGCAGGCCTACGCCGCCTGGGCGAAGCGGACCTATACGAGGCTGACCAGCGCCCAGCGGCAGGCGCTGCTGGCCTTTTTGAACCCCTACGAGCTGCCGGATGCCGACGATCCCTACGCCCTGGCCCGGGCGGTGGCGGCCATCGTCCAGGGGAACGTGGAATATGATCTCGTTCCCGGGGCGACGCCCGCGGGGGAGGATTTTGCCCTGTATTTCCTTACCGTCCGCAAGCGGGGATACTGCGTCCATTACGCCAGCGCCGTCACCGCCCTGCTGCAGGCGAAGGGGGTTCCCGCCCGATTCGTCATCGGCTACGCGCTGAACGTGAGCGAGGCGGACGCCTGGACGGAGGTAACGGACCGGCAGGCCCACGCCTGGACGGAGGTGTATGTAAACGGTTGGGGTTGGGTGCCCATCGAGGCCACCGGCGGGGACGATCCGGGCTTTGACGCGCCCGCGCCCACGGCGGACCCGGGCAGGGAGCCGGAGGAGCCGACCCCGGAGCCCACGCCGGAGGAGACGCCTGAGCCGCCGGAGGAGCCGACCCCGGAGCCCAGCGCTGAGACCAGCCCGGATTCCCCGGAGGCCAGCGCCACGCCCACGCCTACGCCCACGCCCACGCCGCCGGAGCCTTCGGTGGGGCTGAGCACGCCCACCCCGGACCCGGAGCAGCAGGGGAACGAGGACGATCCCCCGGGCGGCGGCCTGCGCCTGTGGTGGCTGTGGCTGCTGCTGTTGCTGCCGCTGCTGGCGGTGCTGTACGTGCTGCTGCGCAAGCGGGTGTGCGAGAACCGGATGCGGCGGATGCTCCAGGGGGACGGGAAGCAGGCCGTGCTCTACGGGTTCGGAGAGTTTCTGAAGCTGGTGCGCTGGGGCGCTGCCCCCAGCGAGAAGGCCCAGACCCTGGCGGAGGAGGCCACGTTCTCGGACCACGATATGGGCGAGAAGCAGAAGCGGGCCATGGCCGGCTTCGTGAAGGCCGCCCGCCGGGAGCTGGAGCAAAGCCTGCCCTGGTATCGGCTGTGGCTGCTCCGGTATCTGCTGTGGATGTGGTGACGACGGAGAGCGTGCCCTTTTTGCGATCTTTTCATTTTACATGTGTTGCGTCAAGTGCGGCGATGCCTTTTTCGGCTTTCGCTGCACTTGAATCGTATATAGCGGAAAAAACAGGATGAAGAACAGCAAACCTCTACCAACATTCACCGGTGGGTGAATTGAAAAACAGAGACCGGTGTAGTACACTATAGGTGCAGGAGGGAACGGACATGAAGAAAAACGATTACCCCTTTGGCGAGCGCCTCTACCGGCACCGGAAGGCGGCAGGCTTGAGCCAGGCCCGGTTGGGGGAGAAGCTGGGTGTCACGGACAAGGCTGTCTCCAAGTGGGAAAATGGAGCAGCGAAGCCCACCACGGACATGCTCAACCGTCTGTCCGCCGTGCTCGGTGTCCCCGTGGCCGACCTGCTGCGGGAAAGGGAGGAGAGGAAGGCCATGACCGTCCAAAAGATCGTCATCACCGGCGGCCCTTGCGCGGGCAAGACCACGGCCCTGAGCTGGATCGCCAACAACCTGCCCGACAAGGGCTACCGGGTGCTGTTCGTGCCGGAGACCGCTACGGAGCTCATCGGCGGCGGGCTCACCCCCTGGGGCTGCGGCACGAATCTCGATTACCAGCGCTGCCAGATGGAGCTGCAGCTGGAGAAGGAACGCCTCTTCGAGCGGGGTGCCCGGACCATGAACGCGGACAAAATTCTCATCGTCTGCGACCGGGGCACCATGGACAACAAGGCATATATGACCGATGCGGAGTTCTTGTGCCTGTGCGAGGAGCTGGAAACCAGCGAAGTGGAGCTGAGGGACAGGTACGACGCCGTGTTCCATCTTGTCACGGCGGCCAAGGGCGCCGTGGAGGCGTACACCTTCGCCAACAACGCCGCCCGGTACGAAACGGTGGAGCAGGCGGCGGCTCTGGACGATCGGATCATCGCTGCCTGGACGGGCCATCCCCACCTGCGGATCATCGACAACTCCACCGCCTTCGAGGAGAAGCTGGAAAAGCTGCTCCATGAGATCCTGGTCTTCCTGGGGGAGCCGGTGCCCTTGGAGATCGAGCGCAAGTTCCTCATCGAGTATCCGGACGTGAAATGGCTGGAGAGCCAGCCCAGCTGCCGTCGGGTGGAGATCAGCCAGACCTACCTCACCGCCGATCCCGGCGAGGAGATCCGCATCCGCCAGCAGGGGTCCGACGGCAACTATTCCTACTACGAGACGGTGAAAAAGCCCATCAACGGTCTCAAACGGGTGGAGGTGGAGCGCCATCTCACCCAAAAGGAGTATTTGAAGCGGCTCATGGACGCGGACCCCACCAAGCGGACCATTCGCAAGACCCGCTACCGGCTGATGCACGAGGGACAGTACTTCGAGATCGACCTGTTCCCCTTCTGGCCGGATCGGGCCCTCTGCGAGATCGAGCTCTCCCACGAGCACGCCCCCGTGAACCTGCCCCCGGCGCTGAAGGTCATTCGCGAGGTCACCGACGACCCCGCCTACCGCAACGCGGCCCTGGCGGAAACGACGCCTCCGTCGCGCTGATCATCGGGCAAAGAAAAAGAGTGCAACACGACTTAGAGGAGGGATGCCCTAATGAATGCAAGTCTTAAGAAGCTCACCGCTACCGCCATCGGTATCGCCCTGTTTGTGGTGCTGGCCCTGTGTGTGCAGGTGCCGGTGTTCCAGAACTACTACCTGTGCCTTGGATACGTGGCCATGGCCGTCTACTGCTTCAGTTTCGGCGTTTTCAGCGGCACCGCCGTGGGCGCTTTGGGCGTGGTGCTCTACTGTCTGTTGACCAGCGGCTTACGGGGCATGCCTGGATGGGCCCTGGGCAACGTGGTCATCGGCATCGGGTTAGGGCTCACCTTCCGGGCAACAAGGGACATGCAAAAAAAGGGCGTTCAGTACGCCCTGTGGGTGGGTTCCGTGATCCTGTTCACGGCCATTGGGATTCTGGGCGTCAAATCGCTGATCGACAGCCTCATCAAGTCTCAGCCCTTCCTGGTCCGGGCGGGCATGAACCTGTACGCTTTCGTCGCCGACGCAGTGGTGCTGATCCTTTCCCTGCCCCTGTGTCCGTTGCTTGATAAAACGGCCCAGAAACTGATTAACAATACGTAATGCTAAACAGGGCATCCTTTTCTTGGCTTGACAGCTCCAGATAAGAAAAGGCGCATGCCCTTACAGTATGCCTCTTTTCATGATCTGCTCCAGGATGCTGGCGTCGGCGGGGCAAAAGGCATAGAGAGGGATCTGTTCGGGAGCGATGAACCGGATGTCTGCGTGCTCCAGCCGCTGGGGGCGGCCGGCCACGATGGCTGCGCGAAAGAGGGTCAGATGGATGGTGATGTCCGGGTACACGTGATCCACCTCCATAAAGACTTCGCCGGGCGACACGGTGACGCCCAGCTCCTCCCGGCACTCCCGGATAAGGGCCTGCTCCTTCGTCTCCCCGGGCTCCACCTTCCCGCCCACGAACTCCCACAGGAGCCCACGGGCCTTATGGGCCGGGCGCTGACAGATCATGAACCTGCCCTTCTCCACCACCAGGGCCGCTACCACGTCCACCGCCATGGCGCCGCCTCACAGGGTCGGGAGCACGTCCCGGATCAGGGCGGCCAGGGCGCTGTCGTTGTGGGAGGGCAGGACATGGGCGCAGAGGGCTTTCACCTCGTCGATGGCGTTCTCAGGGCAGCAGGGAACGTCCGCCGCCTGCAGCAGCTCCACGTCGTTCCAGTAATCGCCCACCGCGAAGAGGGTCCGGCCCGCGTAGACGGGTAGCTGCCGAACGGCCGCCATGCCCGTGCCCTTGTTCACGTCCTTGGGCAGCAGCTCCTGATACTTGCCCACCTTTACCACGTCCGTGGTCCCCTCCACCAGAGCGAGCCGCTTGTCGTAGCCCTTCTCCTTCAGATACGCCCGCATGGGCGCCAGGGCGTCCACCTCCCGCTCCAGCAGGACGGTCTTGATCCAGACCTTGTCGAGAAGCTTGTCCATGGGCTGATAGATGGTGGGCTGATGGATGCGCAAAAACCCCGGGTCCGCAATTTCCAGAGGCGAGGCGTAGTAGATGCCGTCGGTGGTGTACACCTGCAGATCCAGGGGCCAGCCCTCGTTCTGACAGTGCTCCAGCACGTCCTTGGCCGCCGCCTTGTCCATGGGGATGCTGCTCACGTACCGGCGATGAACGAAATCGTAGATCGCCGCCCCATTGAGAACGATGGAGGGCCCGTTCAGCGGCACGTCCGGCAGGTGCCGCCGGGCGTTGTGGGGCTCCCGCCCCGTGCCGACGGCGAAGAGCCCGCCCCCGGCGATGAATGCCCGGATGGCGGCCCGGTCCTCCTTGGACACCTCTCCCTTGCTGTTGAACAGCGTCCCGTCCAGATCGGTCAAAATAGCAGCCCGGTCATAGCGCATGGCCTATACCTCGTTTCCTTCAGTTTGCGTTTCAGTATACCATACCCGAAGCCGAATGTAAAACATGAAAAGCACCGGCGGCGCCGGTGCTTTTTGATATGCTTTGTGCGTCTGCCGCCATCCCTATCGGCGGACGATGCGATAGTATTCCCGGGCGGTGAGGCGGTAGATGCCGTAATAGACCAGGGCGAAAATGAGCAGGGTGAGCCCGCTGCAGAGGACGAAAAGGCCCGTATTGGATAGACCGAAGAGGAGCAGGATCCTTCTCGTCATGGGGAAGGCCCCGGCGGTGTGACAGGCCGCGGCCAGGAGGGGCAGGAAGAAGACCAGGGAGATCTGGCTCCGGATGGAGGATTTCACCTCCGCCGACCTCATGCCCACCTGCTGCATGATGACGAAACTGCGGGCGTCCTCGTAGCCCTCGGAGATCTGCTTGTAGTAGACGATGAGCACGGCCGCCATGAGGAACAGAGCTCCCAGGAACAGGCCGATGAAGAAGAACCCGCCCAAACTTGCCCAGAAATCCGTGCGCCCGGCCCGACAGTCGTCGGTGAAGCACCAGTTGCTGGAAAGATCCAGATCCCTGGTCCCCACCTCCACGGAAGCGGCGAACAGGCTGGCATCCGCGTCGGCGGGCAAATTGCAGCCCACGTACACCCGCATGGGCCCGTCATTTGGGTCCCCCACCACGTCGCTGCCGTTCGCTTGCGCCAAGTAGGGGTCGATCCTGGTCCGGTTATTGGCGTACGCCGTGGCCGGAGCGTAGAAGCAGAGGGCGGCAAAGTCCTTCATCTCCATGCCCAGCTCCGCGGCCTTGCGCTCGTAAAGAGCCTTGACCTTAGGAAGGTCCTCAGGGGCGCCGTGGTTCACATAGGTCTGCACATCCCGACAGTACATCTGATCCAGGATGTCGTTGACCCCCATGTAGAGGCACACCGTGGTGGACACGGTGATGAGCACCATGGTGGACAAAATGCAGATGGTGGCGAGGCCCGCCGCGTTCCGCTTCATCCGGTGGAGCATGCCAGAGATCGCCGTGAAGTGCCGGGTTTGGTAGTAGTACTTTTTGTTCTTTCGGAGGGCCTTCAACAGGGCGATGCTTCCGGCGGTGAACAGACAGTAGGTGCCGACGATGACCAACAGCACGGCGATGAAGAACAGCATCATGGCCTGAAGCGGATCGCTCACTGCGATTGAAAGGAAGTACCCGGCACCCATGGTGATAAGGCCCAGGGCCGCCAACACCCACTTGGTCCGGGGCTCCCTTTCCCCGGATTCTGTGCCCTTGAGGAGCTCGATGGGCTTCACCCGGTTGAGGCGCAGCAGGTTCAGCAGATAGTTCAGCAGGAAGATGGCCCCGAAAGCCGCCGCCGTGTAGGCCAAGGCCTCCGCCGGCACTTCAAAACCGAAGACCACGTCCGCCTGGATCACCAGGCAAAGCAGGAGCAAAAAGAGCTTGGACAGGAGGATCCCCACCAGGATGCCGCCCAGGATGCAGATGAGGGCGGAATAGACCGTCTCCCACAGCAGGAGCCGAGCCATGTGCCGCTTCTCCATGCCCAGGATGTTGTAGAGACCCAGCTCCTTCTGCCGACGCTTCATAAGGAAGCCGTTGGTGTAGCAGATGAGGGCGAAGGAGAAGATGGCCACCACCAACGCGCCAAAGCCCAGCAGCCCCTGGACTGCGTTGGCGCCCTTCATGGCGTAGACGCCCCGGTTCATGTTGAGGAACAGGATGTCGTAGAGCATGGCCGCCGAAACCACGCCGGAGAGGAGGTACGGCAGGTAGAACTTGCCGTTGAGCCGCAGGGACCGGGCGGCCAGCTTGGGATAGAAGCCGAACTTACGCATGGCTCTTTTCCCCGCTTTCGGCGGTCATGACCGTCAGGGTATTGGATATCTCGGCGAACATCTCCTCCCGGGTCCGCTGGCCCCGGTAGAGCTGGTGATAGATCATGCCGTCCCGGAGGAACAGGGTCCGCTTGGCGTGGCTGGCGGCGGTGACGCTGTGGGTGACCATGAGGATGGTCTGGCCCTGGTCGTTCAGGGCTTCGAAGTTTTGAAGGAGACTGTTTGACGCCTTGGAATCGAGGGCGCCCGTGGGCTCGTCCGCCAGGAGGATCGCCGGCCGGGTGATGAGGGCCCGGGCTACGGCGGTGCGCTGCTTTTGGCCGCCGGAGAGCTCATACGGGAATTTGTTGAGCAGGTCCCCGATGCCCAGCGCCTTGGCAAGGGGCTGGAGCCGCCGGTCCATCTCCTCGTACGCCTTGCCCGCCAGGACCAGGGGCAAAAAGATGTTGTCCCGGACGGTGAAGGCGTCCAGCAGATTGAAGTCCTGAAACACGAAGCCCAGGTTGTCCCGGCGAAAGGCGGTGAGATCCCGCTCCCGGACGCCGGCCATATCCTCCCCGTTCAGCAGCACCCGGCCGCCGGAGGGGCGATCGAGAGCCGCCAGGATGTTCAGCAGGGTAGTCTTGCCGGAGCCGCTTTCGCCCATGATGGCCACGAACTCCCCCGCCTCCACGGCAAAGGATACGTTCTTCAGCGCCTCCACACCGGTCCCGCCCAGGCGGGTGGTGTAGACTTTCCTGAGATTTTTCACTTCCAACAGGGGCATATGTTTTTCCTCCGATCCCATTTGATGGGACAAGTATACCCCCTTGGATCGGGGGCTGCCATTCGTTTGACTTACGAGCAGCTTACGTTTTTGTAAGACAAAAGATTATCGTCTCTTTTTCTGAGGAAGGACCCAAAGGAAACCCCGGCCGGGATAGGAGAGGCCCTGGCCGGGGTTATTGTGGTTCGCCCTATGGCGAAAGAGGGGACGGGGTTCAGAACTCCAGGTTCTTTTCGGTCTCCTTGGAGAAGACGTGGGCCACCTTGCCGTCGAAGGAGAAGTGGACCGTGTCGCCCATCTCGTAGTTGCCCTTCATGTCCACCGTGGGCACGATGATGATCACGTCCCGGCCCTCGGCGTTCACATGCAGGTGCACGGAGGAACCCATCCTCTCGGCCACGTCTACCCGGGCCGCCACGCCTTTTTCCGCCACGTCCGTGTGCTCAGGCCGTACGCCCAAGAGGTACTGGGGGATGTCCAAAATCTCCGCCGCTTCCTTCACCTTCTTGTCGATCTCGGCCTTGGGCACGTGGCGGAGCTTCAGGGAGAAGACCATGTTCTCGTACGCGGTCATGTGGGGGTACAGAGCGTAGTTCTGGAAGACCATGGCGATATCCCGATCCTTGGGCGGGATGTCGTTGACCAGCTTGCCGTCGATGAGCAGCTCGCCGTCGGTGATCTCCTCGAGGCCGTGGCGAAGCCATAAGTCCGCGCTGCCCTTGAGTTCGTCCCGGACCCACCGGTGCGCCTGTTGAAACCTTTCTTTCGTGAACGCATCCTTCCTTTATCTGTACTTGGCTTATTTTATCATAGGCTGTTTTTTCGCGCAAGACGCCTTGTCAAAAGAGAGGTTTTTCGGTATGATGAGAAAAAATCAGGAGGCTCAGCATATGGATCTGTACGGCATCTCCGTCCCCATGACCAACCATCCCAAA
>JAFWMS010000026.1 GCA_017545535.1 Clostridia bacterium
CGACACCGACGCCAACACCGACGCCAACGCCGGAACCTACACCCACGCCGACCCCCGAACCTACGCCGACCCAGATGCCCAGACCGGAGGCCCAGATCGTCTTCTACCGCACCTCCGAGGTCTACCACGGGCAGGTCCGGTTCACCGTTCCGGCCCTGTTGGAAACGGTAGTGGTCCGCATGTGGGACCGGGGCCTGGAGGAGGAGATCTGGTCGCACGATCTTACACAGGAGGAGCTAAGTCGGGGCGAATACGCGTTCTCTGACTACGACCTGTTCTCCGGGGACTATGTGGAAAAGCACCTCGATCAGCTCCGGGAGGGGTACGAGCCAGATCCCGTGCTGGAGGTCATCTACACCTTCCGCGCCGAGACCGGTACCGAGACCGTCACGGAGCAGGCAGAACCGGCCTACGAGCCCTGGATCAGCGCCCGCTACGATCTTCAGGACCCCTCGGAGGACTTCTTGGCCTATTTCATGGAGCAGACCACTTATCCCGACTGCTTCGTGGTCCGCATCGAGGACACCCCTTATGGCGATCTGCATGTGGCCTACGGGGAGGAGGGGGACCTGCCCGCCGGCGGCGTGGCGGTGACCATCACCGTGGACGGCCGGGCCCTTCCCGGGGACGACTGTCGCCTGGAGACGGAGACGTTTGAATACGAAGGGACCACCTTCTATACCTATCTGTTGATCGTGCCCCGGCCCGAGGACTTTCCGGCCGAAGGTACGGCTCAGATCACCATCGCCCGCCGCCTTCTGAGCTATCCTGACATCACCCGAAGGGACATAAAGGAAGTCACCTTCGGTCAGGAACAGTGATCCGATCAAAAAAGGACCCCTTTGAGCAAGGGGTCCTTTTTCGTGAAAGAAGGATCACAGATTGGTAACCAACAGCACGATGCCGGAGGCGATCAGAATCACATACACCATTTTCAGGAAGGTCTGCTGCTTGATCCGATGGGCGAACACACCGCCCAGCCAGGTCCCCAGGAACATGGGCACGATGGCGATGGCCCCCATGACCATCACCTTTTTGTCAACCTGGCCACCCGCGAAGGTGAGGGAGAGCATCACCGTGTTCAAAATGGCCCAGAGGGCGTTGTTGGTGGCCCGGAGCTCCCGCTTCTCCGGCATCCGGTCCACGGCGTACACCGCCAAAAAGCTCCCGCCGGACACGAACAGCCCCTGCATGATGCCGGCAACGGCCAGCGCCAGGTTCTGCACCGCTTTGGAGGCGGGTTTGGCGGCTGGCCAAAAGAGCTTCTTCACGCCGATGCCGATGACCACCGCCCCGTAGATGGCCAGCAGGAAGCTCATCTTCACCTGCCCGGCCACCCATTGGGCCGCCAGCACTCCCACCAGCATGACCGCCGCCATCTTGGCAAGCTCCCGCCAGTTGATGTGCTTCCACTCCGTGATCACCACCGTCAGCCCCGTCAGCAGAGCGATGAAGGTCACCACGGGCTTGGTCACGCCCATGCCCATGAGCAGGATGCCCAACGGCATGGTGACCACGGTGCCGAAGCCCACCGACGACTGCAGAAACACGCCGAACAGGATCACGAGAAAGAACAGTACCTCGATCATGGGCCCTCCTTCTCCCCGGCGGGGGATGTGAAAGATGATATATCATATTATATAGGAAAGGGCGCGTTCTGTCAATTTGCGGCCCGGCCATATGCAGTTTATGTGTCTAAATATGCAGCGCCGCCGCCTCCGGGGCCACAGGATGCGGGGTGTTTTGCCGCGTTTTATCGGGATATCTTGACAAACAGATGCTTTTTTTGTATACTATATGCAAGCAATATGAATGCTGCAACATTTTTTGCGGGCGGGTATCGGACGGCATGGGCCCAATAAGGAAAGGAGCGTATCATGTTTAGAGTCGACTTGAATGCGGACCTGGGAGAAAGCTTCGGCGCGTACAAGATCGGTTGCGACGCCGAGGTGCTGGAGCAGGTGACCTCTGCAAACGTGGCCTGCGGCTGGCACGCTGGGGACCCGGTGGTGCTGAACAAGACCCTGGCTATGGCGAAGGAGAAGGGTGTGTGCGTGGGGGCCCATCCCGGCTATCCTGACCTCATGGGCTTTGGACGGCGGGACATGAAGCTGACGCCTGACGAAGAATATGCCTATACCCTGTATCAGCTGGGGGCTTTCGCCGCCTTCGCCAAGAAGAACGGCCTGGAGATCCAGCATCTGAAGGCCCACGGCGCCATGTACAACACCGCCGGGAAGGACATCAATCTGGCCCTGGCCATCTGTAAAGCCGTGAAGGATTTCGACCCGGAGATCATCCTGCTGGGGCTTTCCGGCTCCAAGCTCATCGAAGCGGCCCAGGAGCTGGGCCTCAAGGCCGCCAGCGAGATCTTCGCCGACCGGGCCTATGAGGAGGACGGTTCCCTGGTGAACCGGAAGAAGCCCGGCGCCATGATCGAGGATGAAGAGGAGGCCATCGCCCGGGTGGTCCGCATGATCAAGGAGGGGAAGGTCACCGCCATCACCGGCAAGGACATCCCCGTGAAGGCCGATTCCATCTGCGTCCATGGCGACGGTCCCAAGGCTCTGGCCTTCACCAGCCGCATCCGGGCGAAATTAACGGAGGAAGGCATCGCCCTGGCTCCGTTCCACACATTCATTTCATAAGATACGGAGGAAGCTATGGCAAGGATCCTAACTTCCTCCGATTGTTCGTTGTGCGTTGAATTCGGAAACGCAATCTCGGAGGAGATCAACAAGCAGGTACGTTCCTTCACTGTGGCGGTCGAGGCAGCCCAGATCGAAGGGATCACAGAGCTGGTCCCCACCTACCGCTCCGTCACGGTCCATTACCGGCCGGAGATCATCGGCTATGCCCGGCTCTATGAAAAACTGAACAATATTTTGAACGACCTCACCGCGGCGGAGATCCCCCCGGCGGGTGAGATTCGAGTGCCGGTGCTCTATGGCGGGTCCCATGGACCTGACCTGGAGAACGTGGCCAAGCTCCATGACATGACTCCGGAAGAGGTCATCAAGATCCATACCGCTCCCGTCTACCTCAACTATATGCTGGGCTTTTTGCCCGGTTTCTGCTATTTGGGCGGCTTGGATGAGCGCATCCATACCCCGCGGCTGACCACGCCTCGGGTGAGCATTCCGGCGGGCTCCGTGGGTATCGCCGGTTCCCAGACGGGCATTTATCCTTTGACCTCCCCCGGAGGCTGGCAGCTCATCGGGCAGACGCCCCTGCGGCTCTATGATCCCAAGCGGGAAAAGGCCATCCTGGTGGACGCGGGCATGACCATGAAATTCTATCCCATCGACGAAGAAGAGTATGAGCGCATCCGTCGGGAAAACTATCCCGAGGAGTACACTCAGGAGGGAGGGCAGAAGGCATGATCTCCTTCCGAAAAAAAGGCCTTTTGACCACGGTGCAGGACTTTGGCCGCATCGGCTATCAGCGCTACGGCATGCCCGTCTGCGGCGCCATGGACCATTTCGCCATGGCGTTGGCGAACCTGCTGGTGGGCAACCCCCGAGGGGAGGCGGTCGTGGAGGCCACGGTTCTGGGCCCCACCATCGTCTTTGACGAGCCGGAGATCTTCGCCGTCACCGGCGGCGACTTCGGTCCCACCCTGAACGGGGAGCCCATCGAGAATAGTCGGGCCTACCGTGCAGAGGCGGGGGACACCCTGGCCCTTCCCATGGCCAAGAGCGGCGCCCGGGCCTACATCGCCTTTGCGGGCGGCCTGGATCTTGAAGAGGTGATGGGCAGCCGCTCCACCTTCCTGAAGGGGGGCATCGGCGGCCTTGACGGCAAGCCCATCCAGGACGGGAGCGTGATCGGCCTCAGGGCGCCCATCGACGATATTTGGGATCTGGAGGAGCGGTTCGTTCCCCAGGAGCTGCTGCCGAAGTATGGCGATGAGGTGGAGGTCCGCTTCACCTATGGCCCCCAGGACGATCTGTTCAGCCCCGCCGGCAAACGGACCTTCACCACCAGCGAATACGCCCTCAGCGACAAGAGCGATCGGATGGGCTTCCGCATGGACGGCCCAGCGGTGGAGCGGGCGGCGGGAAGCGACGGCAACATCATCTCCGACGGCATCTGCTTCGGCGCCATCCAGGTCACCAACAGCCAGCCCATCGTCATGATGGCGGATCGGCAGACCACCGGCGGCTATCCCAAGCTGGGCTGCGTGATCGCCGCGGATCTGCCGCTGCTGGCCCAGCTCAAGGCCGGGGACAAGGTCCGCTTCCGCCCCGTGTCCGCGGCGACGGCCCAGGCGGTGTATCGCCGGCAGCAGAAGATCCTTGACAAGCTGGAAAAGCGCCTGGCTCTCCCGGAACCTGAGCCGGAGCCCCTGTGCGGCCGATTCCTCATTCGTGTGAATGGGGTGGAATACGACATCTATCTCGAGGAACAGTACGACGCGTAAAGGAGGAAGCCATGCCCAATTTTGACATCAGCCAATATGTGAACATCCCCCCCGTGGAGCTGCGCCGTCTGGTTCGCGCCGGACAGGTGAAAAGCATCCCGACCGCCGGCATGTGCGCCGGCTACGCTCAGGCGAATCTGGTGATCCTGCCCCGGGAATACGCCGAAGACTTCAAGGAGTTCGCCCGGCTGAACCCCGGCCCCTGCCCCATTTTGGAGGTGCTGGACGGCGACCCCCATACCCATGACATGGGCGAGGACGGCAACATCCTCACCGACATCCCGGAATACTTCATCTATAAGGACGGCAAGCTGGTGGATCGGTGCACCGACGCCACCCCCTACTGGCAGGAGGGCATGGTAGGCTTCCTCATCGGCTGCAGCTTCTCCTTCGAGGAGGCGCTGATGCGGGCCGGCATCGAGGTCCGCCACATCGCCACCGGGCGGAACGTGCCCATGTACAAGACCAGCGTCATGACCAAGCCCGCCGGCCCCTTCTGCGGGCCAACGGTGTGCTCCATGCGGCCCATGACTCCGGCGGACGCCCAGCGGGCCTATGAGATCACCTCGGCCATGCCCAACGTCCACGGGGCCCCCATCCAGATCGGCGAGCCGGAGAAGATCGGCGTCCGGGACGTGATGAAGCCCGATTACGGCGAGGCGGTGGACATCTATCCCGGGGAGGTCCCCGTGTTCTGGCCCTGCGGCGTTACGCCCCAGGCTGCCATCGAGAACGCCAAGCCCCCCATCGTCATCACCCATTCCCCGGGGCACATGTTCGTGACCGATATCCTCAACAGCGAGCTGAACGACTATCTGGAACAAAAGAAGCAGAAGGCATAAAAGGATAGATCAGGCGGAAACTGCTAAGCTGCCTGTCTTCAGATAGAACCGAACGAAAAAACAAGGAGGGAAACTATGAGCAAATTCTGGAAAAGACTCAAGCAGGTGGGCCCCGGCGCCGTAGTTGCGGCGGCCTTCATCGGTCCTGGCACCGTCACCACCTGTACCGTCTCCGGCGCCAGCTACGGCTACACCCTGCTGTGGGCGCTGCTGTTCTCCACCATCTCCGTCATCGTTCTGCAAAGCATGGCCTCCAAGCTGGGCATCGTCAAAAAGGTGGGCCTGGGCGAGGCGCTCCGGGAGAAGTACACCGGCAAGGGTGTCCGCATCCTGCTGGCGATCCTGGTCATCGGCGCCGTGTTCATCGGCAACGTAGCCTACGAGACCGGCAACATCTCCGGCGGTATCCTGGGTCTGCAGGCCATCTGGCCCTCCCTGGGCAAGATCCCGGTGGCCATCTTCGTGTTTGCCGTGGCCGCAGGCTTGCTGCTCTCCGGCAAGTATGACATCGTGGAGAAGGTGCTCACCGCCCTGGTGGTCCTCATGGGCGTGCTGTTCCTCATCACCGCCATCGCCGTGCAGCCCAACTGGGGCGAAGTGCTCAAGGGCCTCTTCGTGCCCCGGGTGCCCCAGATGAACCGGGCCTGGTTCTATGTGACCGGCCTCATCGGCACCACCGTGGTCCCCTACAACATCTACCTGCACGCCTCCTCCTCCGCCAAGAAGTGGGGCAAGGAGGGTGACAAGGACGAAGCGCTCAGCACCTCCCTCACCGACTCCATCCTGTCCATCGGTCTGGGCGGCATCATCTCCATGTGCATCGTCATCACCGCCGCCGTCTGCTACGACGGTTCCGGCACCGCTGCCATCGCCAACGGCAAGGCCATGGCGGAGCAGCTCAAGCCCATCCTGGGCAACTGGGCCACGGTGGCCTTCGGCATCGGCCTGTTCGCGGCGGGCATGAGCTCCGCCATCACGGCGCCTCTGGCCGCGGCGTTCGCCAGCTCCGGCATCCTGGGCTGGGGCGAGGACATGAAGAAAAAGCGCTTCATGGCCATTTGGGGCATCGTTATCGTCTTCGGTCTGGTGGCTGTGTGCACCATCGGCGCTTCCCCCACGGAGATCATCCTCTTCGCTCAGGCGGCCAACGCCTTCCTGCTGCCCATCACCGCCATCCTGCTGATGATCGTCTGCAACGACAAGAAGTACATGGACGGTCACAACAACGGCATCGTGATCAACATCCTGGGCGTGATCGTGCTGGCGCTGACCCTGCTCATCGCCTTCAAGAACATGACGGGCTTCACCGAGTCCTTCATGAAGCTGATCAACGGCTAAAGGGGGCAACCCCAAAAATAATTCGACCCGGAGCCTGATTAGCAGGGGCTCCGGGCCGTGTTTTGTTTTGGGTCGATATGGGGTCGTCGTTTGCGGGATCAGATCCCGTCCCGGACAAAAGGCATGCTCATGCAGCGGGGGCCGCCCCGGCCCCGGGAGAGCTCGGAGGAGGGGATCTCGTGGACGGTGATGCCGTGGTCCCGGAGGATGCTGTTGGTCACGTGGTTGCGGATGTAGGTGATCACCTCGCCGGGAGCCACCGCCAAGGTATTGGCGCCGTCGTTCCACTGCTCCCGGGCCGCGTCGATGGTGCTGGCGCCGCCGCAGCGGATCAGGGTGATCTTGTCCAGGCCCATGACCTTCTGCAGCGCCTCGTCGATAGGCAGATCGGTCTCGGCGATGTTCAGCTTCCGCTTCCCGTCGCCCTTCGTCAGCAGGAAGGAACGCATGGACCGCTGGATGTTGGGATGCACCACGAACTTGTCCACGTCCACCATGGTCATGACCGTGTCAAGGTGCATGAAGGTGCGGAACTTGGGCAGGTCGATGACCAGGATCTGCTCCACGCCCATGTCGGCGCCCAGGACCTTCTCCGCCATGTCCTCAATGGCCTGGGGGCTGGTGCGCTCGCTCATGCCGATGGCCATGGTCCTTTCGTTCAGCACCAGGGTGTCGCCGCCCTCGATGGACCAGGCCTTGTTCCGCTCGTACCAGTGGGGCACGTTCTTATAGATGGGATGATACCGGAAGATGTAATCCGCGAACAGGGTCTCCCGCTGCCGGATCTCGTTAGCCATATGGGAGATGATGACCCCGTTGCCCAGGCAGGCGAAGGGGTCCCGGGTGAAGTACAGATTGGGCATGGACTCGGCGTAAAAGGGGAAGTCCTCCTGGGCGTAATCCACCAGATGGTACTTGGTGAGCTTGGGGATCTGGCTCTTGCGCACGCCGCCGGCCATGGCGTCGAACAGCTTGTCCGTGGGCAGAGCCAATAGATATTCCTTCACCGCCTCCTGCATGTAGGAGCCGTAGAGATGGGCCTCCCGCACGTAGTCGTTCACCAGCTCCTCCCGGACGCCGGCCCGGTTCACCGCCTCGCACAGCAGATCCTTCAGATACACCACGTTCACCCCGCACTGCCGCAGGATGCAGGCGAAGGTGTCGTGTTCCTGCTGGGCGTAGATCAGGTAGGGGATGTCGTCAAAGAGCTGATGGGACAGATAGTCGGGCATCAGATTCTCCAATTCCACGCCGGGGCGGTGGAGCAGGACGGTCTTGAGTTTTCCGACTTCGGAACGAACGCTGATGGGGGATTCCATGGTGGACAGTAGCTCCTTTTCAAAAGAATAGTATAGTGGGTTCGGCAGATATACGAATGTACGATCTGCATGTTCGTGGTTTTACGAGGGGTCCGCGGAGGCCGTGGCCGTCGGCGTCTCCGTCACTTTGTCCTCAACATACGCAAACACCTTGCGCATGGCGTAGAGCCCATCGGTAAACAGCGCAGGTGACAGCTCCGTAAGGGTAAAATGCATGGCGTCAGACTTATGGGGATAGTACACGCCCCAGGAGAAGCCCGCCCGATAGAACGCCAGCTCATAGAGGAAGTAGTTCAGCAGCGGTTCTGGTACGTTCCGGATCCCGCCGTTGCGGGAAGTGCCCGTATACGTGAAGTCGTAGCAGGGCTTGTTCTTGATGGTGACGATGCCGTTGTAGGTCAGCTTCTGCACCTCAGCGAAGATCTTGTCGCGGTTGGTCAGGTTGTCCTTGTTGCTGGGATAATGGGCGTTTATATCCACCGCGGTGCCAAAGGAATGGTGACTGATGAACTGGCCGGAATTCGTGAAGCGCCGGACCATGGTCCCATCCATCTTTCCCACCAGATCGGCAAGAAGCACCGGCCCGGTATCCAGGTTTTTGCCTGTGACGCGGATATAGGTGGTTTCCATATAGCGGCAGGCCTGCTCGAAATAGGGGATGGCATCCACGTGACACTCCCATTTCTTCCCTTTCAGGCAGGTGGCGTGCCCCACATACTGCTTCGACCAGTCGGGATCAATGGTGATCTTTTGGGAGTTGCCGGAGAACTTGTATCGGAACAGGAACCGTTCAGGGGAGCCGAAAAAGTTGAGGGCCGTGGTGTAGTTCAGCCGAAGATTGTTGGGCTGCAGCTGGAGCCAGCTTTCGTTGGTCACCTTGAACTGGGTCTCAGTCAGGACCTGTGCTTCGCTGGCGGCATCCTGTCCCAGGATTCGCAAGGTATAGGTGCCCGCAGGGAGCTTTTGAAAGGTCAGGCGATTTGCCACGGCGTCCGTATCCTTGGCAAAGGTCTCGTCCAGCAGCCGAACGGTTCGCACGTTTTCCTCCGTGCTGAAGCGCTGCTCCGCTTCCAGCGATACGGAACCCTTGCCGTTGAGCACTTCCACCCGTACGAGGATCAACGGTTCCCCTGCGCTGACAGTGCCGTCGATCCAAAAGTATCGGCTGCGCTGGACCTGGGTGCCTAAAGTGGGGAGTGGCATCTCCAGGGACGCCTCAAACACTGGGTGCGGTAGCGGGGTCGACGTGGGTTCCGGGGTGCTCGTCGGTGCAGGCGTGGGTTCCGGAGTTTCCGTAGGCTCCGGAGTGTTTGTGGGTTCGGGCGTGGGCGCGAGCATTTGCGCCGGCTCCGGCGTAATCATGGCCTCGACGCGGATGTCGATGGGCTGTGTTTGGGGGAGCGATGCTTCCGCCACAGGGGACACGGTGGGCAAAATGCCGGGGGCCGTGGCTTCGGACACGGGCGCGTTCCCCCGACTGCAGCCCGCAAGCAGCAGGATCGCGATGAACCACAGCTTTTTCATGGGACCAACCCTCCGTTTTTTCGGGATTGAAAACGTCATTTCCATCAATACGCTCTTTCCAAAGTGAAACTGACGGGACCGGCGTCGGGAATTTCCTTAGCGGGAGACCCGTCCAGCATCCAGGTGCTCACGTGGATCGATCGAGTGGAGGGATCGAAGGTGAGCAGTCGGAAGGCGTAGTCCTTCCTGTCCTGCATGTTCAGCATAAGCACGTTGACCGTCCGCTCCGCTATGCCGTCGCCGTCGTCGTCATAGGAGAAGACGCGGGTTTGATACGCCCTGGCGTGACCGCAGATGACCAGGCGTATGGCGGGATACCGGGCGATCAACTGATCCACGCCGCGGATGTACGTGCCGTTGCTGCGCAGGAACCCATGGGTGATCAATATGCAGGGCATGCTTCCGTGCTCGGTCATCACCTGATCCAGCCATCGCTTGGCATCGTTGGACAGATAGGAATCCCAGCCGACTCCCAGCAACAGCATATCCTGTCCCCCGGCGGACAGGACCCGATAGAGCATCTTTCCGCCTTCGAACCTTTGCTCCGCCGGGTAAGCGTCCAAAAAGGGCTGCTTCAAATACGCGGAATAGCTCTTGGCGGTGGTACCCATGTCGTGATTTCCGGCTACAGGGAGTAAAAACACTCCGTCGTGCGCGGCTTCCAGCAGAGGGGCGATATTGTCCCACTCCCAATCCTTGAATCCGTTGTCCACCATGTCGCCCGTATGCAGGATGCCCAGGATGTTGTCATCCTCTCGATGCCCTTCGATCCAATCCCTGAGGAGGGGAAAGGCTTCCGGATGATGATAGGCCAGGGCTTGGGTGTCCGGGATCACCACTAGGGAAAAGGGAGTCGGCGCGGCCTCGGGCGTAGCCGTGGGCGACGGCGTGGGGGCGGGGGTAGGGCTGTCCAGTGGCGCGGGGGTGTCCGTGGCCTGCAGGGATACGTCGATGCTGATCTGCTGCTCCGGCACGGCCGTGGGCGCCGCCGTGACAGGCGCCATGGTCACCGCCACCGCCGTGGGCGCAGCCTCCGCAGCCGGCGCGGCCGCCTCCCGGGCGCAGCCCAGCAGAACGAGGACGAGCAGTATGCAGATGAGCAAAAGCTTTTTCATACATAAATCATATCAATTTTTTCTCAGGATTTCAACTGAAAACTCCAATGTAATTTCATTCATTTCTTTGCATAAACATTACTCTATGCATGAGGCGGTCCTTTGACCATTTCACAACCAACGGTTGATTTATTTCTAAATGGTTGCGTATTGCTTTTGCCGCCCGGTTCGGGTATACTCCTATCGAACCGGTTCGAAGATCATGAAATAAGGAGAAAGACAATGCACATTGGAGCGAAGATCAAGCTGCTGCGGAAGGAAAAACGAGTGACTCAGGAGGAGCTGGCGGACTATCTGCATATCTCCGCCCAGGCGGTGAGCAAGTGGGAGACGGGGGCGTCCAGCCCGGATATCGACATGCTGCCAAAGCTGGCCATCTTTTTCGGGACCTCCCTGGATCATCTGTTGGATTTCGATCAAAGCCAGGTGGACGCGGCGGTGACGGCCCTGGTGGCCGAATGCGGCAAGCAGACCGGGGGAGACCCCGAGAAAGGGGAAGCGTTCCTGCGCAAAGCGCTGGAGAAGTATCCCAACAACGACCTGCTGCTGACCTGTCTGCTGGAGTTTTTGCAGGAGCAGAACCAGGATGGAGCCCGTTGCGCAGAGATCGTGGAGATCGGCGAGCGGGTCCTGACCTGCACCAGGGACGACGAGCTGAAGATCGACGTGCTGCGGATCCTGGCGGAGACGTATCACAGCATGGGCGAACAGGCCATGGCGGAGTATTATCTCACGAAGATCCCGGCCCTGCATTTCTTTTTCTACGAGATCGCGGCGGCCATCCGACGGGGAAAGGACCGGTTGGAAAACGTGGCGCATATGGAGGATCTGTGCATCGACAAGCTCATCTGTATGCTGGCCATGCGCCGGGAGGAGGCGGCCGACGAAAAGGCAAAATCCGAGATCGACCGGCAGGCCCGGGAGATGATCGCCTTCTTCAAGGGCTATCCCATCTATCGGCATACGGCTGAGATCATGGAACGCGGCTGGCAGAAAGGCACGCTGATGGAGATATATCAATAAAGGAACCGCGCAAAAAAAGAGGCCGCCTCGCAGCGGCCTCCTGCAGTATTGAGTTTGCTTTTTCAGTCCCCCAGCAGCGTCAGCTGCTCGGCGAAGCTCATGTCCATCATGCGCTTGCTGATGCGCTGGTCGAAAAGGGTGGAGATGGGGGCCTTGTCGTGGATGATCTTCACGGCCTGGGCGAACATGGGGGCGGCGGAGATGATCTTGATCTTGGGGTGCTTGCGGGCCTCGGGGCACTCCACCGTATCCGTGGTGACGATGAACTCGTAGGGGCTGTCGTCGAACCGGTTCAGGGCCTTCTCGTTCATGCAGTTATGGGAGAGCGCGCCGAAGATCCGGTTGGCGCCCTTCTCCTTGAGGCCTCGGGCGATGTCGATCATGGTGCCGCCGGAGATGGAGAAGTCGTCCACCACCAAACAGTTCTTGCCCTCCACCTCGCCGATGACCTCCAGGACCTTGGCGTTTTCCGTGTGGTCGGTCCGGGTCTTGTCGCCGATGGCCACGGGGCAGCCCAGCTGTTTGGCGAAGTCCCTGGCCCGCTTGGCGGAGCCGGCGTCGGGGGAGACCACCACCAGATTTTCGTCCAGGATGCCCGACCGCTTCACGTACTCGGTGAGCAGGGGCTCGGCCCGCAGATGGTCCACCGGCTTCTTGAAGAAGCCCTGGATCTGAGCGGCGTGCAGGTCCATGAAGATGACCCGGTCTACGCCTGCGGCCTCGATGCAGTCCGCGCAGACCCGGGCCCGGATGGACACCCGCGGCTCGTCCATCTTGTCGCCCTTGGCGTAGGAGAAGTAGGGGATGATGGCGGTGACGGAGTTGGCGGAGGAGCGCTTGAAGGCGTCGATCCAGAACAGCAGCTCCGTGAACTCGTCGTTGGGATGGCGGGCGATGGGCTGGACCAGGAACACATCCTTGTCGCGAATGGACTCGTTGACGCGGACGAACAGGTTGCCCTCAGAGAACATGATGGTTTCGGAGTCGCCTATCTGAGCGCCCAGATAGGCACACATGCGCTTGGCAAAGGGACGGCCGGACTGGCCGGCGTAAACTCGGATGATGCCTGATCCGCTGAACATAGATCCCTCCCTCAAAAAAAGAAATATCGTGGAAACACGTGTAGTATACCACGCCTGAGGACCCATGGCAACCGGTAATCTGCATTTTTTCCTGCAGTTTCCAAAAGATTCGACCGTATGGGAGAATGACGCTTTTTGTTGACCTGGCGGAGAGAAAAGGGTACAATACCACATATATGGATACCCGGGAATCACAACCGAAAAAACGCAGGCGGCCCCTGCCCCTCATGGGCACTCGCTTCGGGCCTCTGGTCCAGGTGCTTTTGATGCTGGCGCTGGTGGCGGGAGGCCTGGCGGCCTTTGTGCGCTTCGGGTTGCCCGTCCTTCGGGAAGCGTCGGACCGTCCGGCGGACTTGAGCTGCCTCGGCTTCGGCACTCCGGCACCCAGCCCGTCTCCCGTGCCCACGCCTCGGCCCAGCCCCACCCCTCAGCCTGGGATGGAACGGCCCATCTACGGGGTGGACCTGGCCCAGGTCCAGCATGAGATTCTGGTGGGGGAGTATCAGTATGCCGCGGACTTCTCCGTGTTCGGGGACACCATCCTTTTTGCCGCGGGCAACTACACCCAGGACGGCACAGCCGCCTTCGTTCGGGCCATCGTATACGATACCAAAACGAAACACGCTTCCTACGTGCCTCTTGCGCTGAGCTATAAATCCATCCGCCGCCTCAGGATGAACGAGCGGTGGATCGTCTATCTGGACGCCGCTGCCTCCGGCGGGGGACAGATCCGCGTCTACGATAGGCGGACGGGGGAGGACCGCATCCTGAAGACCGTCCATCTGGGCCTGCCCACCCTGGCCCTGTGGCAGGACACCGTCTTCTGGATCGAGCGCACGGGCACCAGCCGGGACAAGCTCTTCGGCTGCGATCTGTTGACCGGGGAGAGCGTGACGCTGGAGCTCTTCGACAGCGTGGACACCGGCATCTCCGCCCTCGATGCGGGGGGCGGGAAGCTGGTCTATGTGAGCGCCCCGGGGACCCTCAAGACCCTGGATCTCGTCACCGGCGAAAGCCGGGAGGACCGGTTCGGGCTCACCGTCCACGACCCCAAGACCGACGGGCGGATCACCGCCTTTCTCACCGGCTACCACGGGGAGGACAGCGACCTTATGTACGTGGGGGAGGACGGGCAGCCCGTCACCGTGGCCCGGGGGGTGGAGGATTTTGCCCTGGCCGACGGGGCCATTGTCTATGGCACGCTGGATCGGATGTACGTGTATTTTCTGGACGATGGGGCCACCTTTGCCCTGACCCGGGGCAAGGAGAAGGCCATGTTCCTCACGGGGGGCGGCGATCTGGTTGTGTGGATGGACGTGACCTGGCGGGACAAGGACATCATCGAGTATATGCATCTCAACGATTTCTCAGAGGATTTAGGATAAACGGAGGGAGAGCCATGAAGGCAAAGAGCGTGTTCGTCTGCGGGGAGTGCGGCTATGAGACCCCGCGCTGGATGGGCAAGTGTCCCCAGTGCGGTAGCTGGAACACCATCGTGGAGGAGGAGCGGGTGAGCCTGAAAGCGCCTTCCGCCCCCAGCAAGGCTGTGCCTCTCAAGGAGGTCTCCGCCCAGGCGGGTCAGCGGACCTCCACGGGCATCGGGGAGCTGGACCGGGTGCTGGGCGGCGGCCTCACCTCGGGCATGACCGTGCTCATCGGCGGCAGCCCCGGCATCGGCAAGTCCACCCTGCTCTTGCAGTGCGCCGACCACCTGTCCAAGGTGGGCCCCGTACTCTACGCCTCCGGGGAGGAGAGCCGGCACCAGATCCGCCTGCGGGCGGATCGGCTAAGCCTCGGCGGCGAGGTGCTGCTGCTGTGCGAGAACTCCGTGGAATCCATCCTTTCAGAGGCCCAAAGCCGGAAGATATCCTTCCTCATCGTGGATTCCATCCAGACCATGTTCACCGAGGACGCCCCCTCGTCTCCTGGGAGCGTGACCCAGATCAGAGGCTCGGCGGCCAAGTTCACCCGCTTCGCCAAGGAAACGGGCACGCCCGTGTTCCTGGTGGGCCATGTGACCAAGGAGGGGGCTTTGGCCGGGCCCAAGGTGTTGGAGCATATCGTGGACACGGTGCTCTATTTCGAAGGGGACCGGCAAGAGGGCTTGCGGCTGCTGCGCTCCGAAAAGAACCGATTTGGCTCCACCAACGAGCTGGGAGTCTTCGAGATGACGGACACGGGCATGGCCCCCGTGCCGGACCCCAGCGGCCTGTTCCTTTCCTCCGTGCGGACGGCCCCGGGCTGCGCGGTGGGCTGCGTGCTGGAGGGGTCCAGACCCCTGCTGGCCGAGGTCCAAGCCCTGCTGTGCCCCTCGGTCTATGGGGCGCCGCGCCGGACTGCGGTGGGCATGGACGTGCCCCGGTTCAACATGCTCCTGGCGGTTTTGGAACGGCGGGCAGGGATGCGGCTGTCGGACAAGGACGCCTATCTTTCCGTGGCGGGGAGTCTGCGGCTCCAGGACAGGGGGGCGGACCTGGCGGCTGTCCTCTGCGTGGTTTCCGCCAGCTGCGATAAGCCCGTGCCGCCCCACACCGCTGCTATCGGCGAGGTGGGGCTCACCGGCGACGTGCGGCCCGTGGGGCAGATGAGCGCTCGGTTGAAGGAATGCCTGCGTCTGGGGTACACCAGCGTGATCGTGCCGGAGGGAGTAAAAACGGACCTCCCCGGCCTAAAGATGATCCCTGTACGGAACGTGCTGGAGGCCGCTTCCCTCATAGCATATCCAAAGGAATGAACAAAAGTGTGCCGCTTATCTTTCTCAAGAAAAGCGGCACAAAAAGCTTAAATACTTGTATTCTTTTCACCTGAAGCCCAAGATGTCCTCTTGAGCTTTCCTTTTTGCGCGGCTTTTCCTTTCACTGAAAAGAAAAAGTCGCAGAAAAGTTCTATTCCCTCACTCTTCCGCAAAAAAGGCGCTGACCAGATCGTTGATGCTCTGCTGATCCTTCGCGCCCATGAGCTCCCGGGCGGAGTGCATAGCGAGGATCGGCACGCCGATGTCCGCGGACCGCATGGACAGGTTGGTGGCCGTGAACTTGCCCAGGGTGCCGCCGCCGGGGCTGCCCGCCTTGTTCATGAACCGCTGGTAGGGGATGTCCTTCGCTTGGCACAGCCCCTCCACGGCCCCCACGCCCACGGCGTCCGTGGCGTAGCGCTGGGAATAGTTCATCTTTACGGTGACGCCCTTGTTCATAAGAGCGCAGACGGAACTGTCGTAAGCCTCCATCTTGTTGGGGTGGAGGGCATGGGCCACGTCGCAGCTCAGCAGGAACCCAGAGAGCAGGGCGTTCAGATACCCGGCCCGATCGAGGCCCAGAGCATAGGCGATCTTCTCGGTGATGAAGGTCAACGTATCGCTGTCGGCGCCGGTCTTGGTGCGGCTGCCCACCTCCTCGTTGTCGAAGAAGGCGGCGATGTTCACGCCCGCTTTCCGCTGGGGACCGGTGATGCCCGCGAGACAGGCGAAGGCGGAGGTCAGGTTATCCAGCCGCGGCGCGGAGAGGAACTCGTTCTCGAAGCCGATGAGCTGGGGCGCTTCGGCGTTGTAGAGGACCAGCTCGAAGGAGAGGATGTCCTCTACGGCCGTGCCCATGGCCTCGGCCACCTTCTTCAGGAAGAACCCGTCCTTATTGAACTCCTTTTCCACCGTGGCGCAGAGGGGCAAAAGATCCTTGGCCGGGTCCAGGGCCACGCCCTTGTTCACCTCCCGGTTCATGTGGATAGCGAGATTCGGGATGGTGAACAGGGGCCGCCCAAAATCGAACAGCCGCCGCTCCGGCTCCATGGCCTTTTCGCCCTTCAGCGTTACCAACCCCGCGCAGGACAGGGGCCGATCCATCCAGGTGTTGTTTATGAGGCCGCCGTAGGGCTCCACGGACAGCTTCAGACAACCGGCCGCCACCTGCTCCGGGTCCGGCTTGATATAGAAGCAGGGCCAATCCATGTGGTTGGCCGCCACCCGGAACCCGTCCTGGGGCCGGAAGCTCTCGCCCACGGTGAACCCAACGGCCATGGTCCCCCGGCAGTCGATCCGATACTTGCCCCCGGGTACAAGCTGCCAGTCACCGGTGAGGGGCAAATCGGCAAAGCCCTCCGACCCCAGGATGCGCAGCACCTCCGCGACCCCGTGATAGGGGGACACGGATCGGGTCAAAAAGTCCATCAACGCCTGGATATCCTGTTTCATAGCTACCTCCGACATCATTTGCTGTTTCCATTATAGCAGGTTTCGGAGAACATACAACCGGTTTTCGTTTACAATCCCCCGGGAGCATGGTATACTTTTTCCCATGGAACAGAAGATCAACGGAAACATCAGCGGCATTCGCGACGTGCTGCTGGAGGAAATGAAGTCGCTGTACGACATGGACCAGCCCGCGGGCACCTTCGCCTCCCGGGAGCTCCTGGAGGCCCTGTGCGCCTTCACGGGCCGGATCAACCGGGAGATCAGCGTCTATATCTCCCGGGCGGGCCTCATCAAGGACGTGTCCGTGGGGGACGATCGCACGGTCTCCATGCCCGAGATGCGCCTGGTCCGCAACATCGATAGGCTCTGCGGCGTTCGCTGCATCCACACCCACCCCAACGGCAGCGGATACCTGTCCGACGTGGATCTGGGCACCCTGAACGCCATGCGCCTGGACGCCATGTGCGCTGTGGGCGTCAGGGAGGGGAAGCCCACCAGCTTCTATGCTGCCTTCGTGGGCGAGGTGGTGGACCAGGAGCGAAAGCCCCTGATCTACGGCCCCCTGCGCTACGATCGGCTGCCCCAGCGGGGCCTGCTGGACGCCATTTTGGAGGCGGACCAGCGGCTGAAAGCCCCCGCCGTGGATGTGGCCGGGGCCCGGCCCGAGCGGGCCATTCTGGTAGGCATCGAGAACAACGCGGGCTACGATACCCTCTCTGAGCTGGAGGAATTGGCTAAGACCGCCGGGGTGGAGGTCATCCGCCGGGAGAGCCAAAAGAAGCGGTCCATCGACAGCGCCACCTACATCGGCTCCGGCAAGGCGGACGAGCTGCGGCTTTTGGCCAGCGCCACCGAGGCGGATCTGTTCATCTTCGACGACGAGCTCTCCGCCATCCAGATCCGCAATTTGGAGGACATCCTCTGCACCCCGGTCATCGACCGGACCATGCTCATTCTGGACATCTTCGCCACCCGGGCCACCAGCCGGGAGGGGCGGCTCCAGGTGGAGCTGGCCCAGCTCCAGTATCGGCTGCCCCGGCTGCTGGGCACGGGTCTGGCCCTGTCCCGCCAGGGGGCGGGCGTGGGGGCCCGGGGCCCCGGCGAAAAGAAGCTGGAGATCGACCGCCGCCGGATCCGCCGCCGCATCTACGAACTGAAGGAGGAGCTCAAGGAGGTGGAGGGTCAGCGGTCTTTGCGCCGCACCGCCCGGAAGAGGACCGGCGTGCCCCTCATCGCCCTGGTGGGCTACACCAACGCGGGCAAGAGCACGCTCCTCAACGCCCTGACCAACGCCTCGGTCCTGGCGGAGGACAAGCTTTTCGCCACGCTGGACCCGGTGGTCCGCCAGATCACCCTGCCCCAGGGCACGGCCTGCATCCTTTCCGACACCGTGGGCTTCATCAACAAGCTCCCTACGGACCTGATCGAGGCCTTCCGCTCCACTTTGGAGGAGGTCCGGGAGGCGGATTTGATCCTTCACGTCGTCGACAGCAGCTGCCCCCATTACGAGGTTCAGATGCAGGTGGTGGACCAGGTCCTCACCTCCCTGGGCGCCGGGAACACCCCCCGCATCGACGTGTACAACAAGGTGGACAAGGAGGGGGCCCTGCCCGCCCACCGGGGGGACTACGTCCATATCAGCGCCCTCACGGGCCAGGGGTTGGAGGAGCTCCTCGCCAAGGCCGAGGAGAAGCTCAACCAGGGTCAGCGGCTCATGGAGCTGTTCATCCCCTATGAAAAGTACGACGCCATGCAATCGCTTCGTGCCGCGGGCAACATCCTGGAAGAGACCCACGAGGAGACCGGCACCCGCATCAAGGTCCTCATCGCCGAGGACAGGCTGTGGAAGGTCAAGCAGAGCTTGGAGTAAATACAGGGACAAAGGGGAGGAAGAAGATAATGGTGGATGTCAAAGGAAAGTGGGCGCTGATCACCGGCGCCAGCCGGGGGATTGGATACGGCGTGGCGCTGCTCATGGCGGAACGGGGCTGCAACCTCATTCTGCACGGCCGACAGGAGGCCCATCTCGAAAAAGTATTGAACGAGGTGAAGGCGCGGGGCGTGGAGGCGCGGACCGTAGCCTGCGAGCTGTCGGACCTGAACGCGGTGGCGGGTATGCTGCGGCGCATCGACGGGCTGAGGGTGCCGGTGGACATCGTGCTCAACAACGCCGGGATGCAGGTGGCCTACCGTCAGGACCCGCTTCTGACGCCGCCCTCCGATTATGAGAGCAGCTTCCGGATCAATACCATCGCGCCCATGATGATCACCTACCATTTTCTCCCAAAGATGGCCGAGAGAGGCTTCGGACGCATCGTCAACACCACCAGCGGCATCCGGCGGGAACCTCAGCAGGCGGGCTATTCCGCCAGCAAGGCGGCTCTGGACAAGGTGACCATGGACCTTGCCTCGGTGTATGACGGAACGGACGTGATACTCAGCCTGACGGACCCCGGCTGGTGCCGAACGGATCTGGGCGGGCCCCACGCCCCCAACTCACCTGAAAGCTCCCTGCCCGGGGTGGCGGTGGGGGTCTTCGTGGACGACAAACGCTCCGGACGCTGCTTCGTGGCCCCTGACTTCCACGGCATGACGCTGGAGGAAGCGGTGGCCCGTGCGGACGCCGTCCCGACCTATCTGGGCTCCCTGGACTAGGGGGCGGCCATGAACGACCTCTTCATCCGCGCCGCCTGCATGGAGTGGGCCGCTGTCCCTCAAAGCAGCTATCTTTGGGGCATCAACGCCATCGCCGGGGTGGACCGGATCGATTTCGACAGCCCCGTCACCTGTTTCGTGGGGGAGAACGGCAGCGGCAAATCTACCCTGCTGGAGGCCATGGCCGTGAGCGCCGGCTTCAATCCCGAGGGCGGTACGAAGAACTATTCCTTCTCCACCTTCGATTCCCACTCCGAGCTGTGTGGGAGCATGCGCCTAGTCAAGGGCGTGAAGAAGCCCCGGTGGGGGTACTTCCTCCGGGCGGAAAGCTTCTACAATGTGGCCACGGCGGAGGAGGAATACAGCCGAATGGGCGGCACCCCCCAGCACCTCCACGAAAAATCCCATGGGGAGAGCTTTTTGGCCACGGCCCAGAGCAACTTTCGCCCCGGGGGCCTCTACTTTCTGGATGAGCCGGAGGCGGCCCTGTCCCCCCAGCGGCAGCTGACCCTGCTGCGGGAGATTTATACATGCGCCCAGGCCGGGGCCCAGTTCTTCATGGTCACCCATTCGCCCATCCTGCTGGGTCTGCCGGGCGCGGCCATCCTCTCCTTCGACGAGGGGCCCATCCATCCCATCGCCTATGAGGACACGGACAGCTATCAGATCACGAGCCTGTTCCTCTCCGACCGGAAGCGCATCCTGCGGGACCTGTTGGCGGAATAAAGCAAAGTTCCCATTCCTGCCACATTTTCCCCATTGACATCCCCACAGTTAGGTTTATAATGGTTAACTGATTAACAGTTAACCATTTAATTTTATGCAGAAAGGAACAGATTATGCAAATCGAGGAACTGGCCAAACGGATGGTTCTGGTGAGCGCCCTGCGGCGGACCGCCCTGAACCGGGAGCGGGAGCGGCTGGGGCAGAAGCTGATCCCGGTGCCCCTCATGGCCTATATCCTGGAGCACCCCGGCTGCACCCAGGGGGAGGTGGCCGACTGGCTCTATGTCACCCCGGCCTCCGTGGCCACCAGCTGCAAGCGCCTGGAGAAGGAGGGCCTTTTGGAGCGGCGGGTGGACCCGGGGAACCGGCGCAAAAACCAGCTGTTCGTCACCGAGGAGGGGGCGGCCCTGACAAAGGAGAAGCGGGCCATGCTCAACCGGGTGAACGCCCGGACCTTTGCGGACATCGACGAAGAGGACCTCGCAACGTTTTCCCGGGTGCTGGACAGGATGATGGACAACCTGGGCGGCCGGGGCTTGGACCCCAATCAGGTTTTCAGCGCGCTGTTGGAAGCGGACAAGCGGAAGGAGAAGAAGGGATGAAAACGATTCGGCGGCTTTTGGGCTATGTGGGCAAATATAAGTACCCGGCCTTCCTCACCATCGCCTGCATGATCGGCGAGGTGGTCTTTGAGGTGCTGATCCCCAAGTATATGGCCCTGCTCATCGACAACGGCATCAGCCTGGGGGACACGGCCTATGTATACCGCATGGGCGGCGTCATGATCCTGCTCACATTGGGGGCCATGGCCCTGGGCATGCTGGGGGTCATCTTCGGCGCCCGGTCCTCCACGGGCTTTGCCATGAACCTGCAGAATGCGGTCTTCGGGGCGGTGGAGGATTTCTCCTTCAAGAACACGGACAAGTTCACCACGCCTTCGCTGATCACCCGTATGACCAACGACATCACCAACGTGCAGCAGGCCTTTCAGATGACCATCCGCATGGCCATGCGCTCCCCGGCCCAGCTCATCCTGGCCACATTCATGGCCATCCGCATCTCCGGCCGGCTGTCGTTGGTGCTCCTCTGCGTTCTGCCGGTGCTGGCCATCGGCCTGGCCCTGATCGCCAAGATCACATACCCCCGCTTCATCGCCATGCTCCACCGGTACGACGACATGAACGCCTCCACCCAGGAGAACCTCATCGCCATTCGGGTGGTGAAGGCCTTCGTCCGGGGGGACTATGAAACGAAGAAGTTCAAGAAGAGCGCTTCGGACGTGCGGGACGCCCAGTTCAACGCGGAAAAGATCCTGATCCTGAACGGCCCCCTCATGACCCTCACCATGTACGCCTGCATCCTGGCGGTGGTGGGCATCGGCAGCACCCATATCGCGGTGGGGCGGATGACCTCCGGCGAACTCATCAGCTTCATCTCCTACATCAGCTCCATCCTCATCTCCCTCATGATGCTCAGCATGTACTTTATGATGATCATCATGTCCTCCGCCTCCGCCAAGCGTCTCGGCGAGGTGTTGGAGGAGGTCCCCGACATCGACGAGAATCGGTCCTCCACCGTCCGGGTGAAGGATGGCTCCATCGACTTCGACCATGTAAACTTCTCCTATTCGGGGAGTGACGAGAACCCCACCCTGACGGACATCAACCTGCACATCCAAAGCGGCGAGACCATCGGCGTCATCGGCGGCTCCGGCAGCGGCAAGACCTCTCTGGTCCAGCTGATCCCCCGGCTCTATGAGGCCACCGCCGGGGCGGTGAAGGTGGGCGGTGTGAACGTGAAGAAATACTCCTCCGACGAGCTGCGGGGCGCCATCGGCATGGTGCTCCAGAAAAACGTGCTCTTCTCCGGCACCATCCGGGAGAATTTGAAGTGGGGCGACCCCAACGCCACGGACGAGGAGATCGAATCGGCCTGCAAGGTGGCCTGCGCCCACGATTTCATTATGTCCTTTCCCAAGGGCTACGACACGGACCTGGGACAGGGGGGCGTGAATGTGTCCGGCGGACAGAAGCAGCGGCTGTGCATCGCCCGGGCCCTGCTGAAAAAGCCGAAGATACTGATCCTGGACGACTCCACCAGCGCCGTGGACACCGCCACCGACGCCGCCATCCGGGAGGCCTTCCGGACCGTCTGCCCCGATACCACCAAGATCATCATCGCCCAACGGCTTAACTCCGTCATGGAGGCGGACCGGATCGTGGTTCTGGACGAGGGGCGGATCAACGACGTAGGCACCCACGAGGAACTCCTTGCCAGGAACCTCATCTATCAGGAGGTCTATGAGTCCCAGATGAGAAAGGAGGTAGCATAGCGTGAAAAAACAAGTTTTTTCCCGCATGCAGTTTGTGACTTTGCCGCGGATCGACGCGACAATTTCGCAAGCGAAACCGCCCAAACTGGTGACAAGGAAGGGGGATCAAAA
Source organism: Clostridia bacterium (assembly GCA_017545535.1). GTDB lineage: Bacteria > Bacillota > Clostridia > Christensenellales > CAG-138 > RUG472. The sequence continues at coordinate 22,677 of JAFWMS010000026.1, forward strand.
TGGCTAAAGGTTTTTCCAAACCCAAAAACGTGGGCAAGACCTTCGCCCGTCTGTTCGGCTATCTCAGGCCGCATATCGGCGCCCTTTTGGTGGTGGCCGTGCTGTTGGTGGTCAACAGCCTGAGCGGCGTGCTGGGAACCTATTTGCTCAAACCCATCTTCAACATCGCCTCCGACATGTTCAAAACCGGCAGCCGGGACTTCGGCCCCATCTTCCGCAGCATCTTTTTGCTGGCGCTGGTGTACGTGGTGGGCGTGACGGCCAACTACGGGGTCAATCGCCTGCTGATGAAGATGAACATCCAAGTGCTCTACGAGATTCGCTGCGAGATGTATGAGCATCTGGAAAAGCTGCCCCTCAAATACTTCGACAGCCGCACCCACGGCGAGATCATGTCCCGGTTCACCAACGACACCGACACCCTCCGGGAGATGCTAAGCAACGCTCTCCCCAACATGATCAGCAGCTCCGTGACCTTGCTGGGCGTGCTGGTGGCTATGTTCCTCATGAACTGGAAGCTGACGCTGCTGGTGCTGGGGATCCTGCTGGTCATGACCATGCTGGTTGGCCGGCTCACCGGCCTCAGCGCCAAATACTTCCGGGCCCGTCAGGCCGCCATCGCCGCCGCCAGCGGCTACGTGGAGGAGCACTTCGAGGGCCAGCGGGAGGTGAAGGTGTTCTGCCATGAGCAGAAGGTGAAGTCCGAGTTCGGCCAGCTGGCCCAAAACCTGAAGGACGCCGCGGCCAAGGCCAACTCCTACGGCATGATCCTCATGCCCATCATGGGCAACACCAGCTATATCCTCTTCGCCGTGTCCGCCATGTCCGGCACAAGCCTCATCATCCGGGGCCTCATGGACATCGGCACCCTGGCGGCCTATCTGCAGTACAGCAAGCAGATCGCCCGGCCCATCAACATGATCTCCCAGCAGGTCACCAGCGTCCTCAACGCCCTGGCCGGCGCGGAGCGGATCTTCGACCTTATGGACACCCCCGTGGAGGTGGACGAAGGGAAGTTCCGCCTGGAGAGGGTGGGGAAGGAGCAGTGGGCCTGGGTCCGGGGCGAGGAGCGGATCCCCCTCCGGGGCGACGTGCGCTTCGACCACGTGACCTTCTCCTACGACGGCAAGGTGGACGTATTAAAGGATCTGAGCCTGTACGCCAAGCCCGGCCAGAAGATCGCCTTCGTGGGCTCCACCGGCGCGGGGAAGACCACCATCACCAACCTGATCAACCGATTCTACGATGTGCAGCAGGGGTCCATCACCTATGACGGCATCAACGTGAAGGACATCCGAAAGGACGATCTGCGCCGCTCCTTGGGCATGGTGCTCCAGGATACCCATCTGTTCACCGGCACGGTCATGGAGAACATCCGCTACGGCCGGCTGGACGCCACGGACGAGGAGTGCGTGGCCGCCGCCAAGCGGAGCAACGCCCATTTCTTCATCTCCCATCTGCCCGAGGGGTATAACACGGTCCTCACCGCCGACGGGGCGAATCTCTCTCAGGGCCAGCGGCAGCTCATCGCCATCGCCCGGGCCGCCGTGGCGGACCCGCCGGTGCTGATCCTGGACGAGGCCACCAGCTCCATCGACACCCGCACCGAGGCTCACATCGAAAAGGGCATGGACGAGCTTATGAAGGGGCGGACCGTGTTCGTCATCGCCCATCGGCTCTCCACCGTCCGCAACGCCAACGCCATCATGGTCCTGGAGCACGGGGAGATCATCGAGCGGGGCGACCACAGGGACCTGTTGGACCAGAAGGGCCGCTACTACCAGCTCTACACGGGCATGTTCGAATTGAGTTGACCGGTGTGTTGCCGCTTTTTCTCTTTATACAAAGAGCAAAAGCGGCGGGAAAAGAGAAACTCAGGAATACAAAAAAGCTTAGGAACCAGGGCAATGCCCCTTCCTAAGCTTTTCTTTTTGAAAAGAAAAACGTAAAAAGTAAATTATAAAGTAAAAATGCAAAATATAGTTGACAAAACGGAAGATGCAATATATACTGTACATCGAAAGGAGACGAGGACATGAGAAATCTGAAACTGAAATTCAAACGCATCGAACGCGGCATGTCCCAGACGGAGCTGGCCCAGCGGGCCGGGGTGACCCGGCAGACCATCGGCCTCATCGAGGCGGGGGAGTTCAACCCCTCCATCAGGCTATGCGTGGCCATCTGCCGGGCGCTGGGCGTCACACTGAACGATATCTTTTGGGAGGAAGAAAAAAATGAAACAGTGGAAAAATAATCTGGACGAGCGGCAGGAACAGGCCCTGCTGAAGATCGAGCATGTGGGCTGCTGGCTGGCCTTTTGGGGCTTGCTGATCGCGCTGGTGGTGCAGCTTATCGCATTTGGACCCGATGCAGGTCGGCTGGCAGGGGAGTGGATCGTATTCATGATCCTGTCGATCTATCTGGTGGCAGCCTGCCTGAAGAACGGCATTTGGGATCGGCATTTTCAGCCGAACGCCAAGACAAACTTGTCGGTATCCCTGGTGGCGGGGTTGGCCGTGGGCCTTTTCACGCTTGCGATGGGATTGACTCGCTTCCCCGGGAAGCCCTGGGGTGTGGCTGCTGCCGCCTTCCTCGGTGCGGCGGTTTCCTTTGCTCTATGCTTCGGGTTGCTGTCCCTGATGGCGGCGGTGTACAAGCGGCGGCGCCAGGCCATGGAAGCCGAGCCGGAGGAGTGAGAGGAAGGATTGAAAGCCCGCCCCCTTTCTTGAAAGAAAGGGAGCAGACCCAAAGACCTTTCAAAAAAGGGGAAGATGGTTCGTATACATACCATCTTCCCCTTTTTGATTTCTCTTTTTGGGCGACTTTTTCTCCTTTTTCTAAAGAGAAAAAGTCGCAGAAAAAATGGTTACTCTCCTCTAAACACGATCCCCTTCTCCGGGTCTGCGCTCTCAATGATGGCCAGGGACTCCACGTGGTGGCCGGCGTCACGGAGCTTCTGCCCGCCGGGCTGGAAGCCCTTCTCCACGGCCACGCCGATGCCCACCAGCTCCGCGCCGGACTGCTTCACGATCTCCGTCACGCCCCGAAGCGCCTCGCCCATGGCCAAAAAGTCGTCGATGACCAGGACTTTGTCGGTCTCGTGCAGCCACTGCCGGGACACCAGCAGGGTGACTTTCTTTTTATAGGTGTAGGACATAATCTCGCTCTGGAAGAGGCCGCCCTCGATATTGTCGGACTTGGCCTTCTTGGCGTACAGCAGGGGGACGCCCAGATCCGCGGCTACGGCGGAGGCGAGGGCGATGCCGCTGGCCTCCACGGTCATGATTAACGTCACCTTGGAGGTATCGAACCGGCGGATGAACTCGCGGCTCAGCTCGTGCATGAGCTGCATATCCACCCGGTGATTCACAAAACCGTCCACCTTGATGATGTTCCCGGGCAGGACCCGGCCCTCTCTGCGGATCCGTTCCTGAAGGGGCGCATACCCTTTGCTCACCTCTGCCATGCTGATCTCCTCCTGCTTTGAAATATGTATTATTATGACGGTATACCGTGGAAAATGCAAGCAAAATCTTTCCTGACCGCCCACTTTTTTCAAAACGCCGCCCTTGACAGCATCGCAGGAGTAACGCTAAAATGAGGCACCATTAAGAAAGGGAGGAGCCTCCTCCGTGTTTACCGGTTTTTCACCCGAAACCAGCGAGTTCATGATGAATCTCGCGCTGAACAACGATCGTCCCTGGTTTGAACACCATCGGGAGGTCTACGAGCGGAGTTTGAAGAAGCCCATGGACGAGCTGGCGAAGGACGTTATGGCCGAGATGGTCCGCCGCTTCCCGGACGACCCCTTCGAGCTCCACGTCTCCCGCATCTATAGGGACGCCCGCCGCCTCTTCGGCCGGGGCCCCTACAAGGAGGAGCTCTGGTTCTCCCTGAAGCCCTCCCGGAGCATGGAGGGGGGCGGCACCCTGTTCTTCGGCCTCTCGGCCCTCTCCTGGGAGATCGGAGGTGACTACTGGCGGGACGCCCCGGGCATGGCGGGCTTCCGAAAGAGCATGGACGACGATCCGGAGACCTTTTTGAAGCTGGTCCGCCAGTTCAACAAGCAGGACTACTTCACCCTCAACGGCCCCGAGTTCAAGCGCAGAAAGGGCCACGCGGACGATGAGCTGGGTCCCTGGTACAACAGGAAATATCTGTGGGTAAGCCACAAGGAACCCTTCAACGAGAAGCTCTTCTCCCACGACTTCGTGACGTTGGCCTGCGACGGCCTCTCCCAGCTCATGCCCTTCTACCGCTACTTTCTGAAGGTCTACGGCTACGGGAGCTGAACGGCAGAAATAGTGGCCAGGGAAGAAGGGGACCACAAAATGTATGGGAAAAAGTTGAAAAAGACCCTTTACAAAACCGAAAACCCGTGCTAATATACCTCCAATGATTTTTAAGCGGTACAGAGATGCCGGTAAGGTCAGCTAACTCGAGGCGCAAACAAGCGTAAAAGGGTGCAATCAGCCTGCCGGAACTCGTCGGCAGGCTTTTTCGTTGCCTGCACCGCGGAAAGGATGCCCATGGAGTTCAAGGCCCAGATCATGGACGAAGCTGCGGTGCAGCGGTCCCTGGCTCGACTCACCCACGAGATCATTGAGCGGAACAAGGGCGTAGGGAACGTCCTCCTGGTGGGCATCCGTCGCCGGGGGCTGCCCCTTGCCCAGGCCATCGCCGCCAACATGGAAAAGTTCGAGGACGCGGCCTGCCCCGTGGGCTATATGGACATCACCCTCTACCGGGACGATCTCTCCGAGATCAATTCGCTTCCCGACGCCGGGGAATCCCATTTCCCCGTGGAGGTGACGGGGAGGAACGTGATTCTGGTGGACGACGTGATCTTCACCGGCCGCACCGCCCGGGCCGCCATGGAGGGCATCTTCGCCCTGGGCCGCCCCGCCAGCATCCAGCTCTGTGTCCTGGTGGACCGGGGCCATCGGGAGCTGCCCATCCGCCCCGACTACGTGGGCAAGAACATCCCCACCTCCCGGGACGAGATGATCTTCGTCACCGTCCCCGAGATCGACAACGAGCCCCTGGGCGTCAAGCTGTTCAGTATCCGCTAAAGGCGGGTCAAATATAGGAAAAGAAAAGGAGTACAAACCATGAAACTCATCTACAACGTGGAGGACAAGCCTCAAATCTCCGAGCGCATCGTGTTCGCGTTCCAGCAGCTGCTGGCCATCATGGCCGCCACTATCGCCGTCCCCGCCATCATCGGCAACGGCATGACCGCCTCCGCCGCCCTCTTCGGCGCCGGCATCGGCACCCTCGTCTACCAGCTCTTCACCAAGTTCCGCAGCCCTGTGTTCCTGGGCTCCTCCTTCGCGTTCCTGCCCTCCATGTTCGCGGCCTTCGCGGGCGGCGTCTCCATGAGCCTCGGGTTCCTGGGCCTGATCATGGGCGCTGTGTTCGCCGGTCTCGTCTACGTGGTCTTCGCCATTCTGGTCAAGTCCTTCGGCGTGCAGTGGATCAATAAGCTGATGCCCGCCGTCATCATCGGGCCCATCGTGGCCATCATCGGCCTCTGCCTGGCGGGCAACGCCGTGGGCGACATGGTCAAGGGCGACGGCGCCGCCACCTCCCCCTACGTGGCTCTGATCTGCGCCCTGGTCACCCTGTTCGTGGTTATCCTCTGCTCCGTCTACGGCAGCAAGCGGGTCCGCCTGATCCCCTTCATCATCGGCATCCTGGCCGGCTACGCCGTGGCCGCCGTCTTCACCCTCATCGGCAACAGCAGCGGCAACGACGCCCTGAAGGTCATCGACTTTGCGCCCTTCACCTCCCTGTTCCAGGGCGGCGTTTCCCTCAAGACCTTTCTGAGCCTGCCTCAGTTCTCCTTCCTGATCGCCAAGGACGGCTTTGCTGAGTTGAACGGCACCTACGTGTGGACCATCTTCGTGGCGTATGTTCCCGTGGCCTTCGTGGTCTTCGCGGAGCACCTGGCCGATCATAAGAACCTGTCCACCATCATCGAGCGGGATCTGACCAAGGACCCCGGCCTGGACAAGACCCTCCTGGGCGACGGTATCGGCTCCATGGCCGGCGCCTTCTTCGGCGGCTGCCCCAACACCACCTATGGTGAGTCCATCGGCTGCGTGGCCATCACCCAGAACGCCTCCGTCGTCACCGTGACCTATGCCGCTTTCCTCTCCATCCTGGTGGCCTTCGTCAGCCCCCTGGTGGCGTTCCTTGACAGCATCCCCCCCTGCGTCATGGGCGGCGTGTGCATGACCCTCTACGGCTTCATCGCCGTGTCCGGCCTCAAGATGCTCCAGCCCGTGGACCTGAACGACAACCGGAACCTGTTCGTGGCCTCCGTCATCCTGATCTCCGGTGTGGGCGGTCTGTCCCTCAGTTTCGCCACCAGCATGGGCACCATCACCATCACCACCGTGGCCTGCGCTCTGATCCTGGGCATCGTCACCAACCTGATCGTCCGCAAGGGCGCCGCCGCGGAGGGTGAGGAGCCCAAGCCCCAGCAGCTCATCAAGTAAGGGCCTGACAAAATATATTATCCTGCGCTGGGAGGCTTTGGGCAGTCTCCCGGCGTTTTTTTCGTTATCCTCAGCCACTTTTTCGGGTTGACAAGTTTCCCCATTGTGATATGATAAGAATGCAATGAAACCTGCATGATGCGGTGCAGGCGGAGGCAACTAATTTTTAATGGAGGTCACTTTATGAACGCATACATCGAGAGAGTTATTGAGGATGTAAAGCGCCGCGATCCGGATCAGAAGGAATTCATTCAGACCGTGGAAGAGGTTCTCCGTTCCCTGGAGAAGGTCGTTGAGCAGCACCCCGAGTACGAGAAGGCCGGCTTGCTGGAGCGGTTGGTGGAGCCCGAGCGGGTCATCCAGTTCCGGGTGCCCTGGGTCAACGACGCCGGTGAGGTGAAGGTGAATCGTGGTTTCCGCGTACAGTTCAACAGCGCCATCGGCCCCTACAAGGGCGGCCTCCGTTTCGCTTCCCACGTGAACCAGTCCGTCATGAAGTTCCTGGGCTTTGAGCAGACCTTCAAAAACAGCTTGACCAGCCTGCCCATGGGCGGCGGCAAGGGCGGCTCCGACTTCGATCCCACCGGCAAGTCCGACGCTGAGATCATGCGGTTCTGCCAGAGCTTCATGACCGAGCTCTATCGGCACATCGGTCCCAACCTGGACGTGCCCGCCGGCGACATCGGCGTGGGCGGCCGGGAGATCGGCTTCCTGTTCGGCCAGTATAAGCGCATCCGCAACGCCTATGAGAACGGCGTGCTCACCGGCAAGGGCCGTTCCTACGGCGGTTCCCTGATCCGTCCCGAGGCCACCGGCTTCGGTGCCATCTACTATGCTGAGAACGTTTTGAAGCATGATGGCGAGGATATGAAGGGCAAGACCATCGCGGTCTCCGGCTTCGGCAACGTGGCCTGGGGCGTGGCCAAGAAGGCCGCTCAGTTGGGCGCCAAGGTCGTGACTCTGTCCGGCCCCGACGGCTACATCTACGATCCCGACGGCGTCGTCACCGAGGAGAAGATCTCTTACATGCTGGAGATGCGTTCCTCCAACCGGAACCGGGTTCAGGATTACGCCGACAAGTTCGGTGTACAGTTCTTCCCCAAGCAGAAGCCCTGGGGCGTCAAGGTTGACATCTGCATGCCCTGCGCCTACCAGAACGAGATCGGCATGAAGGAAGCCCAGCAGATGGTGGACAACGGCATCAAGTACTACATCGAAGTCGCCAACATGCCCACCACTAACGAGGCTTTGTACTTCCTCATGGATAAGGGCCTCACCGTGGCCCCCTCCAAGGCGGTCAACGCGGGCGGCGTGTCCGTCAGCGGCCTGGAGATGAGCCAGAACTCCGAGCGCCTCAGCTGGAAGGCCGAGGAAGTGGATTCTCAGCTCCACAACATCATGGACAACATCTACGCCGCCTCCGTGGAAGCGGCCGAGAAGTGCGGCCTGGGCTACAACCTGGTGGCCGGCGCCAACATCGCTGGCTTCCTGAAGGTGGCCGACGCCATGATGGCTCAGGGCATCGTCTGATGGCCTGATAGAAAACCTCACCTAATGCGATCCCCCGGCCCGTGCCGGGGGATTCTTTTTCTTTACTCTTTCTTTCGTTTAGGATATACTCATCCATATGGAAACGAATTTGGGCATGGGCGAAACGAGCTTCGCCGCCGCCTGCCGGGCGGTGGAGGCCGTGGGCCGGGCGGATCAGGGCGTGGGCACCCTGGGGGAGAAGACCCTCCACGCGGTGATCAAGCGCATGATCGAGCCGGACGCGGCCCGCCACGAGGTGAAGCTGGGCAGCTACGTGGCGGACGTGCTGAACGATCGGGGCGTCTTCGAGGTCCAGACCCGGAACCTCCATAAGCTGAAGCCGAAGCTCAGCGCTTTGCTCCCGTACTATCCCGTGACCGTGGTGGTACCGGTGATCGAGACCAAGTGTCTTCTCACCATGGACCCGGAGACGGGGGAGCTGACGGGCCGCCGCAAGAGCCCCAAGCGGGAGCGGCCCGCCGGGGTGCTGCCGGAGCTGGCGTATCTGAAGCCCTTTTTGCGGGACCCAAATTTTTCGCTGCTGCTGGTGCGGCTGGAGGGGGAGGAGGTCCGCATCCGGACGGACAGCAAGTGGCGCCCCGTCCGGCGGCTGGAGTTCGCACCCACCCGTTTTTTGGGCGCGGTCCCCTTGAAGACCGCCGCCGACTACGCCGCCCTGGTGCCGGAGGGGCTGCCTGAGGCCTTCACCGCCCGGGAGCTGGCCGGGGCCCTGGGATTGCCGGGGGGACGGGGCAGCGCCGCCGCCAACGTGCTCTCGTGCATGGGCGTCCTTCGCCGGGCTGGGGCCCGGGGGAAAGCCTATCTATACACCATCGCCAAGGAGGAGGAAACATGCTGACATTCAATCATTTCAACTTCAACGTGCTGAATATGGCGCGAAGCCTGACCTTCTATAAGGAGGCGCTGAACCTGACGCCCCAGCGGGAAAAGCGGGCGGCGGACGGGTCCTACCACATCGTGTTCCTTCAGGACGAGGCTGGCTCGCCCTTCTCCCTGGAGCTGACGGAGCTTCGGGACAGGGAACAGCCCTACGACCTGGGCGAGGGGGAGTTCCATCTGGCCTTCCGCACCCCGGACTATGACGCCGTCCACGAAAAGCATCAAAAGATGGGGATCATCTGCTTCGAGAACCCCAAGATGGGCATCTACTTCATCGAGGACCCGGACGGGTACTGGATCGAGATCGTGCCCGTGCGGTAAGGCCGCAGACCATTGACAAGGCCATGGGCTCCGTGTATGCTTAGCATATTAGATTCATGGGTCTTTTGTAGGAGTGTGTCGCTATGAGGAAACCGGTCGCCCTGTTGCTGGCGTGTCTGCTGCTCTTGGGCATGGTCTGCGCATGCGTCTCAGGGGCAAAGAAGGGTGCGGAGCCACCGGGGCTCAGCGTCGTCACCACCATCTTCCCCGTGTACGATTGGGTGAGAAACGTGGTGGGGGACCGGGCGGACGTGACGGTGTCCATGCTGCTGGACTCCGGTGTGGATCTGCACAGCTTTCAGCCAACGGCCCAGGACATCCTGAAGATCGCCACCTGCTCCCTATTCGTGTACGTGGGGGGCGAGTCCGACGCATGGGTGGCGGACGCTCTGCGGGAAACGGACGGCCAAAAGACGGCGGTCCTGAACCTGATGGAGGCATTGGGAGACCGGGCCAGGGAAGAGGAAACGACGGAGGGCATGACGCCCGAAGCTGAAGCGCCCGAGGAGGAGGGGCCGGAGTATGACGAGCATATCTGGCTGTCCCTTAGGAACGCGGACGTTTTGGTGGAGGCGATCTGCGAACAGCTGGCTGCCCTGGACGAAGCCTACGCCGACGAGTACCGCGCTAACGCCGCCGCTTATCGGGAGAAGCTCGCCGCCCTGGACGAGAAGTACGCCCAAGCTGTGGCGGCGGGGCAGATCAGGACCCTGCTCTTCGGGGATCGGTTCCCCTTCCGGTACATGGCGGAGGACTACGGGCTCGGCTATTACGCCGCCTTCCGGGGTTGCTCCGCGGAGACGGAGGCCAGCTTCGAGACCGTAGCATTTTTGGCGGGGAAGGTGGACGAGCTGGGGCTCACGGCGGTGATGGTCATCGAGGGAGCGGACCAGCGGATCGCCCAGACCATCGTCCAAAGCACTCAAACGAAGGACCAGCGCATCCTGGCCATGGATTCCATGCAGTCCGTCACGGCTCGGGACGTGCAGGACGGGGCGTCCTATCTGGCCATCATGGAAAAGGATCTATCGGTGCTCCGCGAGGCGCTGATCGGGAAAGGATAAAAGCATGGCGTTGCTCACCGTACAGGATCTGACCTTGGGATACGAGGGACGGACACTGGTTTCCCATCTGAATTTCTCCCTGGAGGAGGGGGACTATCTCTGCATCGTGGGGGAGAACGGCTCCGGCAAGTCCACCCTCATGCGGACCATCCTGGGCCTGCAGCCCCCCGTCAGCGGCCAGGTCCTCTTTCGGGAGGGACTCAAAAGCAGCCATGTGGGCTATCTGCCACAGCAGACGCCCATCCAACGGGATTTCCCCGCCTCCGTGGAGGAGATCGTCCGCTCCGGCTTTCAGGGCCGGTGCGGCCTGCGTCCCTTCTACGATCGGGAGGAGAAGGCTATGGCCCGGGAGAATATGGAGCGCATGGGCGTCCTGGACCTGCGGGACCGGTGCTATCGGGAGCTGTCCGGGGGACAGCAGCAGCGGGTGCTGCTGGCGCGGGCCCTCTGCGCCGCCAGGAAGGTGCTGCTCCTCGATGAGCCGGTGTCCGGGCTGGACCCCAAGGCCACGGGGGAGATGTACGACCTTTTGGAGGGGCTGAACCGGGAGGGGCTGGCCCTCATCATGATCTCCCACGACATCGGCGCCGCCCTGACCTATGCGAGCCACATCCTGCACCTGGGGCAGCAGGTCTTCTTCGGTACCCGGGAGGCGTATCAAAACAGCGCCGTGGGACGGCGGTTCGTGGAACGGGAGGGGGATAGCCTATGATCGGGACGCTGCTGCATTACCTGGAATATCCCTTTGTCCGCTATGCCCTCGTCGTGGGGGTGCTCATCGCCCTGTGCTCGTCGCTGTTGGGGGTGACGTTGGTGCTGAAGCGGTATTCCTTTATCGGCAACGGGCTCTCCAGCGTGGCCTTCGGCGCCATGACCGTGGCCACGGTGCTGGACATGACCAACGAGATGACGCTGGTGCTGCCGGTGACGGTTTTGTGCGCGGTGCTGCTGCTCAGCGCGGGGCAGCGGGCCGCCTTAAAGGGGGACGCAGCCGTGGCCATGGTGTCCGTGGGGGCGCTGGCCTTCGGGTATATGCTGATGAATATCTTTTCCACCTCGTCGAACCTGTCGGCGGACGTGTGCAGCACCCTGTTCGGGTCCACCTCCATCCTGACACTGACCATTCGGGAGGTGGTATTGTGCATCGTGCTCTCCGTGGCGGTGGTGGCGGCGTTCGTCCTCTTTTATCATAAGATCTTCGCCGTGACCTTCGACGAGAGCTTCGCCCAGGCCACGGGCACCAACGCCCGGGCGTACAACCTGGTCATCGCAGTGATCGTGGCGGTGATCATCGTTCTCGCCATGAATCTGGTGGGGTCGCTGTTGATCTCCGCGTTGGTCATCTTCCCGGCGCTGTCGGCCATGCGGGTCCATAAAACGTTTTTGTCCGTCACGATCTGTTCCGCCATCCTGTCCGTGGCCTGTGCGCTGGCGGGGCTGCTCGTTTCCATACTGGGGGGCACGCCGGTAGGGTCCACCATCGTGGCGGTGAACGCCGTGGCGTTCGGTATCTTTTCTCTGATCGGTCGCTTGAAGGGAGGCGTTTCTCGTGGGTAAAAAATGGTTTTCGCTGTTGTTGGTGGGGCTGCTGACGCTGCCGCTGCTGTTGGGCTGCGGGAGCGGCGGCGCTTCGGACGTGGATATCGACCTGAGCCGGATGAATCCGAACATGCGCTACGCCGAGATCACCCAGGTGTCCCAGGACCCGGCGAAGTACGTGGGGAAGACCGCCCGGCTGGTGGGGTATTTTCGGCCCTATCCCGACGGGGACAAGAACGGCACCTATACCACGGGCCGGATCGCTCTGGAGATGCCGGATCAGGCGGGCTGTTGTGCGGCGGTGGTGGAGTTCGTGCTGAAGGATCCGGAGGGGACGAAGCTGCCCGCCGTGGGCACGGAGGTGACTGTGGTCGGGGTGCTGGAGACCTACACCCAGGACGGGATCGTCCGCTGCCAGTTCACTGATGCAACCATGAAGAAGTCGTCGCACTGACGACATGTAAAAACGAAGCCCCGGGCGTGGCCCTGGGGCTTTCCTTTTTATTTTCGGTGAAAAGGGAAAAAGTGCCAAAAAAGAAAAGCACAAAAGGATTATGGATAATGCTGAAGAAACGAGTTGGGAAAAAGCCCATGTCTTTCCCGTGGGCTTCTCTTTTTTCGGTTCCTTTTTCTTCTTCACCTGAAGAGAAAAAAGGAACAAGAGGAAAATAGTCTTTACCGCTCGTCCACGATGTTCCGGAGCCAGTTGCCCTGCTTGACGAAGTAGTACCCGAAGAGGGCCTTCAAGCCCTCCGTGGCGGTGACGGCAGCGTAGCAGACCACGAAGGGCAGCGCCGTGAACCGGCAGAGCCCGAAGGCCAGGGGGATGCACACGCACCAGACGAAGCTGCAGTCGTAGACCATGGTGAGCCGGGTCAGCCCCCCGGACCGGAGCGTGAAATAGCAGGCGTTGGTGTAGGCGTGGACCGGCATGACAAGCGAGCTGATGAGGATCAGCATGGTGGCCACATGCCGCACCTCCTCCGTGGTATTGTAGAGCCGGGGATACACTCCCGCCGTGGCCGCCAGCAGCCCGCCGATGGCGAAGCAGCACAGGATGGAGAACGCGGTCAACCTGGTGTTGGTGTCCTTCGCCTTCTCCATCTCTCCGGCCCCCAGCAAATTCCCCACCACGATGCCGATGGAGGAGCCCAGGGACATGAACACGATGTTGAACAGCATGGATATGGTGTTGGAGATGTTGATCCCCGCCACCACCGCCAGGCCCCGGGTGGAGTAGATCTGCACCAGCGTTGTCTGTCCCGAGGACCAAAACGCCTCGTTGAGCAGCAGCGGCATCCCCTTCTTAAGGATGGTCCCTGCAAGCGCCCCGGGCACCTTCACCGTCCGGTACAGCCCGACAACAAAGGGGTGGCCCTTGGGGTTCAGGTGGGTGAACAGCAGGATGATGGCAAGCTCCACGAACCGGGAGAGGACCGTGGCCCAGGCCGCGCCCACCACGCCCAGCTTCGGCGCCCCGAAGTGGCCGTAGATGAGGATCCAGTTCCCCATTAAGTTCACCAGCACCGCCGCGATGCCGGCCCCCATGGGCAACGTGGTGCTGGCCGTCTCCCGCAGTGTGGAAGCGTACGCCTGGGACAGGGCGTACACCGGCAGTCCGATGAGCGCCACGGCCAGGTACGCCTTGGCGCACCGGAGCGTCATAGTCAGATCCCCCTGCTCGCTGCCCTGATGCAGGAACAGAGAGAGCAGCGGCTCGTCGAAGATCCGCAGCGCAAGCACCCCCAGGATGGACAGCAGCCCCACCAACCACAGCTTGAACCGGAACACGTTTTGCACGCCCTCCAGATCCCGCTTGCCGGAGAACTGGGCCCCGTAGATGCCCGCACCGCTGAGGCCACCGAACACGCAGAGGTTGAATACAAAGATGAGCTGGTTGCAGATGGCCACGCCGGACATCTGCTCCGTGCCGATGCCGCCCACCATCAGATTGTCCAGCATGTTCACAAAGCTGGTGATGCCGTTTTGGATCATCACCGGCAGGGCGATGGTCAGCACCAGCTTGTAGAACGCTCTATCCCCGATATACTTTTCCTTGAATCGCTGCAACCTCATAGACAGGCATCATACCCCATTTTCATCCGAATTGCAACTATGAATCCATAGATATGCCATTTTTGAGCATGGCGAAGGATGGCCAGGCCATGTTTTGCCATATGGAAGATGGCAAAGAAAAAGAACAGGAAAAAGAATAAGAAGATGAAAAAGAAAAGGAAGATGAACAGGAACATGATCCAAGATGTGTGTGTGTCTATGGGCGCACACACACGGGGGGAGAGGCCGGCCCTTTCCTCCTCTTTGAAATATGAACGGATTATCGGAGGCACGGGCCCCCTTTCTGGGGTATGCTGTATCCGGGGTCAGAAATATACGAGGAGGACGAAGGACCCTCGTCCATGGGCGGGGGAAAGGAACTATGAACGGGATCATCACCATTCTATGCGCCCTGCTGGGCAGCGGCGCGGCCACGGCGCTGGTGAACGCGCTGTTGGAGCGGCGGGCTCTGGCGCGCCGGACGGAGACGGGGGAGAGCCAGGGCATGCGCTGGCTGCTGCAGGATCGGCTGGAGCAGCAGGCCCTTGGGTATCTTGCCCAGGGCGCCATCAGCTACGAGGAGCTTAGGAACTGGAACCGGGGCCATCAAATCTATCACGAGCTGCTGGGCGGCAACGGGGATCTGACCGGCCTCAAAGCGGAACTGACGAAACTTTTGTACACAAAGGAGGAACACGATGGATAGCTTTTTTACCTGGACCGATCTTATGACCTACGGCGGCGCGGTGATGGCCGTGCTCATCATCACCGAATTCACCAAGGACCTGCCCGGCATCCGCCGCCTGTCCACCCGGCTGTGGGCGTACCTGGTGGCCCTGGTGATCCTGCTGGCGGCGGCCATCTTCACCGGGGACAGCCTCCGGGCGGAGGACGTGCTGCTTTGCTTCATCAACGGGGTCATCGTGGCCATGGCGGCGGTGGGCAGCTACCATTCCGTCCAGGAGCAGATGGAGTAGGGCTGCCCAAAGGGGCCGGACCGATCCGTTTTGCATGAGACCGGCCGGCAGAAATGGCGCTCCCGGGCGCCATTTCTTCTATCCCTTGGGGCGCGCGCACCCGGTGGCAGGAGCCCATCTTGCGCCTTCGGGGAAAAGACGGTATACTGGATCCACAATACGATCGGAGGTCTCCATGCTCATCCTTGCCCTTCTGCTGCTTTTGCTGCTGGCCGCTTCCTTCGGCGTCTACCGCTTCGTGCTCTATTCCCCCCTGGGCGCGCAAAACGTGCCCCAGCACCTGCCCACGGGGGAGCAGTACGACCCGAAGCACGATCTCATGGTCAGCCTCATCGAGGAGCTCCTTGCCCTGCCCCATGAGCGGGTGCACATCACCTCCCGGGATGGGCTGAAACTGGCAGGGGACTGGTACCCCGGCCAACCGGGCCGCCCGGTCCACATCTGCTGCCACGGCTATCGGGGCCTGGGCGTCCGGGATTTCTGCGGCGGGGCCCAAAGTCTGCTTGCCCGGGGCGACGGCGTGCTTCTCATCCACGAGCGGGCCCAGGGGGACAGCCAGGGCCATACCATGACCTTCGGCATCCGGGAGCGGGAGGACGTGGCCCAGTGGGCGGAATACTGCGCCGAGCGTTTCCCCGGCACGCCCCTCTTCCTTCACGGCATCAGCATGGGCGCCGCCACTGTCCTCATGACCTCGGCCCTGCCCCTGCCTGCGGCGGTGAAGGGCATCCTGGCCGACTGCCCCTACGACGTGCCCAAGGACATCATCGTCCTGACGGCAAAGAAGCATGCCGGTCCTCTGGCCGGGCTTCTGTGGCCCTTTTTGACGGTCGGCGCCTTCCTCTTCGGCAATGGCCTCCGCTTTGGGAACGTCTGCTGCCATGAGGCCGTGAAGCACGCCAACGTCCCCATCCTGATCGTCCACGGGGAGGACGACCGCTTCGTCCCCGCCTACATGTCCGAGCCCATGGCCGCCGCCAACCCCATCCTGGTCACCCGCGTCACCTTCGCGGGCGCCGGCCACGGCATGAGCTATCTCGTGGATACGCCCCGGTATCAGGCCATGACGGAGGACTTTCTGAACGCATGCCTGCGGTAGACAGGGCCTCGGGTCTATGAAAAAACTCCGAAGGGATTGCGCTTTCGCAAGCGATATGATAAGCTTTTTCTGTGACGCAGCGAGAGCATCGCTGTTTCAGATATCCTGGGGATGCACCCATACAAAAAAGGAGGAACCAACATGAAGAAACTCATATCCCTCATTCTTGTGATATTGCTGATCTGCATGGCGATTCCCACGATGGCGGAGGAGGAAGTCACTGGCGACTGGTACCTGAAGACCATGAAGATGGGCGATCAGGAGTATGATGCCGCCTCCATCGGCTATGTGATTCAAATGACTCTGAATGAGGACGGCAGCGTGGTCATGGCCATGCCCGAACAGGAACCGGAGACGGGCACCTGGGTCCTGGACGGCGACAAGATCACCGTGACCATCGATGACGATCCCGTGGAAGGCACCGTGTCTGAAGGCGCGATTGTTTTGGAGCAGGACGGCGGGGAGATGGTCTTCACTCGGGACGAGGTATCCACGATCACCCTGGCGGAGGTGAAAGCCGCCGAAAGCGCTGAGGAATTCTATGGCAACTGGACCAGCGTCTATGTGGAGATGGAGGGCATGGTGATGGAGATCGCCGTTGTCGGCATGGGGGTCCCCAGCGTTGCCATCTCTGAAGACGGCATGAAGTTTTTCGATGAGGAGGATGGGACGCTGACGCTCATTCTCAAGATGAACAAGCTGGATGCGCCCGTCTTTGCAGAGGGCAAGCTCACCGCCAAGGCGGCCGCGGACGCGCTGAATCCCGATTTCTCCGTCGATGGGGAACTGTTGGAGGATGGGATGCTTAAGCTGACGTTGATCTCCAGCGACAGCCCTATGGTCCTCTATTTCACCCCCGCTGAACCTGCCGCCGAATAAAGCCATCACGGGAGCGGGGGAAAACGGCTGCTCGCCTCCCAGGCGGACGGCACTCAAAAAAGGAACCCACGCCGCGCACGGCGTGGGTTTTTCTTTCCGTTCAATATCGCTTCACGAACTCCGCCTCTATGTCCGACAGCATCCCCTCCAAAGGGGCCGCGGCGCCGATGGCCCGGGCGGTGAAGCGGTTGAGCTGGGGGAGGGACAGGGCGGTGAACCCGTTGACGGTGCAGCAGGCCGGATGGGTGCTGTCCTTTTGCCAGAAGGTGTGGCCCGGGGCCAGGCCCAGCCGGGGCAGCTCCTTCAAAAAGGCGCCCCGGTCCTCCACGGATAAAAAGCACATGGTCAGCGTCACCCGCCGGACGGAATCCACGTCCCCGCCCTTCTTGCGCATGGCCTCGATGTAGACCGCATTCTCCACGGACTGGAGCCGGGCGTCGTCCGGGTATAAAAACCGGTAGTAGGTGGTGAAGTGGGGCTCGGAGGCGTGGGCACACGTGATGGCCAGGGAGCCGAAATCCCGGCAGATGGCGGAGGCCTGCTGGATCACATCCGCCTCGGCGGCGTAGAAATACAACGTCCGCAGGGTGTCGGTGTACACGCTCCCCACGTGGATGGCCCGGCCCTCCAGCTCGTCGATGAGCCGGTGACGCAGGCTACGGAACCGGTACTGCTCCATGCTGCTGAACCCCTTGGCGAAGGGGTCCTTGGGGGCCACGCACACGTAGACCAGCTGGGAATAGGAAAGCACGGGGAGCAGCTCCCAATACTGCATGTCCACCCGGAAGGTGGCCCGCTCCCCGTGTAATTCCCATTCGTATGTGAGCCAGTCCGTCATGGCGCCGGCTTATTTCTCCAAAATGGCCTTGATGCGGCGAACGCCGGAGGAGGAGGCCTCCTCCTTCTTGATGACGAAGTGACCAAGGTCGCCGGTGTTCTGGGCGTGAGGCCCGCCGCAGATCTCCTTGCTGAAATCGCCCATGGTGTAGACCTTGACCCGCTCGCCGTACTTGCTCTCGAAGAGACCGATGGCACCCTGAGCTTTGGCCTCGGCCACGGTCATCTCCTCGCAGGTGATGGGCATGTGCCGCCCGATCTGCTCGTTCACCAGATCCTCCACGGCCTTCAGCTCCTCCGGCGTCAGCTTCCGGGGGAAGCTGAAGTCGAAGCGGAGCCGCTCGGCAGTGATGTTGCTGCCCTTCTGGGAGATGGTGTCGTCGTTGAGCACCACCCGGAGGGCCTTGTGCAGCAGGTGGGTGGCGGAGTGGAGGGCGGTGGTGGCCTCCTGATGGTCCGCCAAGCCGCTCTTGAAGCGCTGGGTCGCGCCCGCCTGGGACTTCTTCTGGTGCTCGGCGAAGGCGGCGTGGAAGCCGTCCACGTCCACGGTGATGCCCTTCTCCTGGGCAAGCTCCATGGTGAGCTCGATGGGGAAGCCGTAGGTGTCGTACAGGTGGAAGGCGGAGATGCCGTCGATCTTGCCGTCCTGGGCGTTGGCGGCGGTCTTGTTGAACTCCTTGATGCCCTTCTTCAGGGTGTCGGCAAACCGGTTCTCCTCCCGCTTCAGCTCGGAGAGCACCTTCTCCCGGTTCTCCTCCAGCTCGGGGTAGATATCGCCGTACTGGTCGATGACCGCAGAGGCGATCTCCACGATGCCGTACCGGGGGATGTTGAGCTGCATGGCGTAGCGGATGCTCCGCCGGATGAGCCGGCGCAGGATGTATCCCTGGTCCACGTTGGAGGGGGTCACGCCCCGCTGGTCGCCCAGGATGAAGGTGGCGCAGCGGATGTGGTCCGCAATGATGCGGAAGGCCTTCACCGTGGCGTCGCTTTCCTTATAAGAATGGTGGCTGAGCTTGCCGATGAGCTCGATGATGCCGGAGAAGGCGTCGGTGTCGAACACGCTCTCCACGCCCTGGAGCGTGGCGATGGTCCGATCGAGGCCCATGCCCGTGTCCACGTTCTTTTGGGCAAGGGGCTCGAACTTCCCTTCGCCTACCTTATTATATTCCATGAACACGTTGTTCCAGATCTCCAGATACTTGCCGCAGTCGCAGCCGGCCTTGCAGTCAGGACCGCAGGCGGGGCGGCCGGTGTCGTAGAAGATCTCCGTGTCGGGGCCGCAGGGGCCGGTGAGCCCGGCGGGGCCCCACCAGTTATTCTTCTTGGGCAGGTACACGATGTGGGAGGGGTCCGCGCCCATCTCCACCCAGCGGTCGTGGGAGACGGTGTCCCGGGGCGCGTCCGCGTCGCCTTCGAAGCAGGTGAAGGACAGCTTCTCCTTGGGGATGCCCAGCCACTTCTCGTCGGTGAGGAACTCCCAGCTCCAGGCGATGGACTCCTTCTTGAAGTAGTCGCCCAAGGACCAGTTGCCCAGCATCTCGAAGAAGGTGCAATGGGAGGTGTCGCCCACCTCGTCGATGTCGCCGGTGCGGACGCACTTCTGTACGTCGGTGAGCCGGGTGCCGGCGGGATGCTTCTGGCCCATGAGATAGGGGACCAGGGGATGCATGCCCGCGGTGGTGAAGAGCACCGTGGGATCGTTTTCGGGGATCAGGGACGCGCTGGGGATCACCGCGTGGCCCTTGGAACGAAAGAAGTCCAGATACAGCTGCCGAAGCTCACGGCTGGACAGATTGCGCATAGTTTGCCTCCTAAAAGCATAGTATAGAAAATAGTCGAAGATATTTTAACGAAAAGGCTTGCATTTGTCAATTTGATATAGTAAAATACTTTCCACTCCCCCCTAAAAGGGCGTCAAAAATCCCCCAAAAAGTTTTTGAGAAAAAAATAAAAAAAGGGGTTGACAAGCGAAGGGGTCGGAGGTATACTGTCAAAGCTGTCGCGAGAAACGAGCGCGAGCGCCGGTGGAAACGGGGCAGCAAGCACCTTGAAAACTATATAGCGAAACAACAAACAAGCCAAGTTGATTCTTAGTAATTGAGAGACAACAAGCGCGAAAAGCGAAACGACCAAGCGAAGTTAAAAAGAACCAGACAGCGGAAACGCTGTAATAGATTGAACTCA
>JAFWMS010000027.1 GCA_017545535.1 Clostridia bacterium
GGAAAACGTCGAGGTGATGATCCATCAGCCTTCCGGCGGCGCTCAGGGCAAGGCCACCGACATCTCCATCGTGGCGGAGCAGATCATCAAGATCAAGCGCCGCCTGAACGAGATCCAGTCAAAGCGGACCGGTCAGCCGGTGGAGAAGGTGGAGCACGATACGGAGCTGGACAACTACATGGACGCCCAGGAGGCCAAGGCCTACGGCATCATCGACGAGGTCATCGTTCCCCGCCGGTAACGAGAAAGGAAACAAGGAAACCACATGAGCAAATACGGTTACAACGGCACAAAGGACAAGGACAGCTTCGACAAGGTGCGCTGCAGCTTCTGCGGCAAGCCCCGCAGCGAGGTGAAGAAGCTGATCGCCGGTCCCAATGTGTATATCTGCAACGAGTGCGTGGAGCTGTGCCGGGAGATCGTGCAGGAGGATATGGAGTCGGAGCGGGCCGCGTCAGCCCCCGCGCCGGCCACCGAGATCCCCAAACCCCGGGAGATCGTGGCAGCCCTCGATCAGTACGTCATCGGGCAGGAGGCCGCCAAGCGGGCCCTGGCCGTGGCGGTCTACAACCACTACAAGCGCATCCGCTCCGGCCAGGCCATGGAGGAGGACGGGGTGGAGCTGCAAAAGAGCAACATCGTCATGCTGGGGCCCACGGGCAGCGGCAAGACCCTGTTGGCCCAGACCCTGGCCAAGATATTGGACGTTCCCTTCGCCGTGGCCGACGCCACCTCCCTGACCGAGGCGGGCTACGTGGGCGACGATGTGGAGAACATCCTTCTGAAGCTGATCCAGGCCGCCGACTACGACATCCCCCGGGCCCAGTGCGGCATCATCTACATCGACGAGATCGACAAGATCGCCCGCAAAGGGGAGAACGTGTCCATCACCCGGGACGTGTCCGGCGAGGGGGTCCAGCAGGCTCTTTTGAAGATCCTGGAGGGCACCGTGGCCAACGTGCCGCCCCAGGGCGGCCGCAAGCATCCCCAGCAGGAGTGCCTGCAGATCGACACCACCAACATCCTCTTCATCTGCGGCGGCGCTTTTACCGGCATCGACAAGATCATCGAGCGGCGCACGGGTCAGAAGATGCTGGGCTTCGGCGCGGCCATCAAGTCCAAGGAGGAGAAGGACATCGGCCAGGTGCTCAAGGACATCCTGCCCGAGGACCTGCTGAAGTTCGGCCTGATCCCCGAGTTCGTGGGCCGGGTGCCGGTCATCGTCACGTTGGACAGCCTGGACGAGAACGCCCTCATGCACATTCTCACTGAGCCTAAGAACGCCCTGGCCAAGCAGTACGCCCGCCTCTTCGAGATGGACGGGGTGGAACTGATCCTCACCGAGGACGCCCTGCGCGCCGTGGCCAAGGAGGCCATCGAGCGCAAGACCGGCGCCCGGGGCCTAAGGGCCATCATGGAGGACGTGATGCTGGACGTGATGTACGACATCCCCTCCGAGGAGAACATCCGGGCCTGCAAGATCGACGGGGACGTGATCCGCAAGCTGAAGAAGCCCGTCATCCTCCGCCAGGACGCCATCCGTCTGGACGCCCCCAAGACCCGCCACCGCAAGGCTATCGAGCCCAAAACGGCGGCCCCCAAGGCGGAATAAACAGAACGAAAAACACCCCGTTGGGATCGTACCAACGGGGTGTTTTTTTCTTGCTCGAAAAGCTTTAATTGCCTTAAGCGGCTGCGGGAACGGCAGCTTTGGCGGCCGCGGGGATCTCGATGGGGGGGACGCTGTTGAACTCAGAGAGGAAGCACTCGGCGGAGGCCGCGGGGAAATCCACGTCTACTTCCATGCCGTCCATGCCCTCCAGCCCCATAAGGGATTTGAGAACGTTCCCCAGAAGATCCTTCATCATATCGCCCATGTCCATGGTGTATCGAAGCGGCAGATGGGTCTGTGCGTCGATGAACATGGTGATGGGCAAATCTCCGAATTCGACTGCGCTCGCCTCGGCACCGTCCGTGGGGATCAGCTCGGATAGGGAGGAGCCGGAACCGGCCATGTTCATGATCTGCTGCAAGAACTCACCGCTCAGCGCGCCGGTGTACACCAGGACCTCACGACCGTCGAGGGTATCGGTGCCGACTTGCTGAAAACCCTTGGAGTTGTTGATGATGATGGAAAACACTTCCGTAGGATCGACGGGGACGCGATCCGCCTTGTTCGCATTCCAACTCGCTCCGCCGTCCGCAGAGGAGTAGGTCGTGGTCGTTTCATCATCCTGTTCCATATAGAGCAGGAATTGCTTGTTCTCGGTCTGCCCCATGGAGCTCATGCTCATCTCTATTTGACTGGAGATGCAGGCAGGCTCCTTCTGCTGGTCCATGTCGACCGTCAGGTCAATGCTCATGGGCATGCTCATGGTCTGACCGCCGGCGGAGACGAGGATGTTGATCTCGAGCGCTATTTTCATATCCATATGCATGCTGTCCTGGGCATTGAGATTCGAAAAAGCTTCCGTAAGCAGGGGATCAACGGATACCTGAGTAGGATCGGGGCCCTCGCCGAGCACGTCCAGAGCCGCGCTGCTGCGGAGCGGGAGCAAGGTCGTCAGACACAGCATAAGGCTGAGCGCCATAAGGAAAGCAACGGTTTTTTTCATGTTGTACCTCCGTCCGGATTTGTCGTAATGGGTCGCAAATTACTGATTTTAAGTATGTCACAGGCGAGTGCTTATGTCAAGCTTTTGGGCGATGATGCGGAAATATTGGAGGAGTTTTTTAGCGTCCGCATTGCCTTTTTCCGCCCATGTGATACAATATCTGGCAGAAAAGAAGATCGGGAGGACAAGCAGCTATGCGTAGGGACGGCAGAGAGGACAACGAACTGAGGCCCATCACCTTGGTCCGGGATTTCACGGACACCAAGGGCGGCTCCGTGCTCATTAACTGGGGCAACACCCGGGTGCTGTGTACCGCCCTTTTGGAGGAGGGGGCCATGCCCTTTTTGAAGGGGACGGGGAAGGGGTGGCTCACGGCGGAGTACGCCATGCTCCCCTCCAGCACCGGCAATCGGAAGAAGCGGGACTATTTGAAGCAGGACGGCCGCTCCACGGAGATCCAGCGGCTCATCGGCCGGAGCCTGCGGGCGGGGGTGGACCTTATGAAGCTGGGGGAGCGGGTCGTCTACGTGGACTGCGACGTGCTGCAGGCCGACGGCGGCACCCGCACCGCCTCCATCACCGGGGCCTACGTGGCCGTGGCGCTGGGGGTGCAGAAATGGCTGAAGGAAGGGCGCCTTGAAGAGGACCCCATGATCCACCGCATCGCCGCGGTGTCCGTGGGTATCGTCCATGATAAGCCCATGCTGGACCTTTGCTACGGGGAGGACTCCGCCGCCCAGGTGGATATGAACCTGGTCATGAACGAGGCGGGGGCCTTCATCGAAGTCCAGGGCACGGGGGAGGGCCGCGCCTTCTCCCGGGGGGAGCTGAGCGAGCTGCTTTCCCTGGGCGAGGACGGCATCCGAGCTCTGATGGAAATTCAGAAAAGGGTGGAGCTCAGCCTGTGATTGGCCCTTGCCACCGCCTCAATTTTCGGGTACAATAAAACGTAAGGCAACAGAAATACTGCAAGAATAAGGAGATGCAAATGGATCAAAAAGAAATAAAGGCGCTCAAAGCGTTTGCCCTGCGCATCCGCCTGGCAGCCTTGGACGCCATCCACTCCATCGGCTCCGGCCATGTGGGCGGAGCGCTGAGCATCGCGGACGCGTTGGCGGTCCTCTACGGGCGGGAGATGAACGTGCGGCCGGAGGACCCCAAGTGGCCCGATCGGGACAAGCTGGTCTGCTCCAAGGGCCATGCCGGCCCCGGTGTTTATGGGACCTTGGCCCTCAAGGGCTATTTCCCCTATGAGGAGCTTAGGACCCTGAATAAAAACGGCACCCGGCTCCCCAGCCATTGTGATCGAAACAAGACCCCCGGCATCGACGTGACCACCGGCTCCCTGGGCCAGGGCACCTCCCAGGCGGCAGGCCTGGCTCTCGGCGATCGGCTCAAGGGTCGAAAGAATCGGGTGTTCCTCATCGTGGGGGACGGAGAGATGGACGAGGGCCAGTGCTGGGAGGCTTTTGCCTTCGCCGCGGCCCGCAAGCTTTCCAATCTGGTGGTCCTCATCGACTGGAACAAGAAGCAGCTGGACGGCTACTGCGACGACGTACTGCCCATGGGCAGCTTTGCGGATAAGATGACAGCCTTCGGCTTCGACACCGTTCAGGTGAACGGCAACGACGTGGAAGCCGTGGCCGCGGCCCTGGAGCGTACCCGTCAGGGGGGCGACAAGCCCTATGCCATCGTGCTGGACACGGTGAAGGGCGCCGGCGTGGAGGAGGTGGCCAACACCCTCATGAACCACAGCATCCCGGTGAACGATGAGAAGTACGAGAAATGGACCGCTGAGCTCAAGGCGGAGCTCGCCGCGCTGGAGGGCTAACCATATGAAGATCGTATACAACGGCGAAATGGACAAGCGCCTGTGCAAGGAAGTCCTGGGGGAGACCATCCCCGCCATCCTGGAGAGCGATCCGGACACCATCTATCTGGACGCGGATCTCATGAGCTGCATCGGCACGCTGAAATACGGCCAGCAGCATCGGGATAGGGCCATCGACTGCGGCATCGCGGAGGCCAACATGGCCGGCGTGGCGGCGGGCCTGGCCATGGCGGGCTTCAAGCCCCTCATCCACTCCTTCGGCATCTTCGCCTCCCGGCGCATCTTCGACCAGATCTTCCTCTCCGGCGGCTACGCCAAGAACGACATCACCGTCCTGGGCTCCGACCCTGG
The DNA here is from genome assembly GCA_017545535.1 of Clostridia bacterium. Taxonomy (GTDB): domain Bacteria; phylum Bacillota; class Clostridia; order Christensenellales; family CAG-138; genus RUG472. The sequence goes on from JAFWMS010000027.1 coordinate 4,798, forward strand.
CGTCACCGCGGCCATGAACGGCGGAACCCACATGCCTTTTGAGGACGTGGCCCTCTACCGGGTCCTCCCCGGCTCCACGGTGCTGGAGCCCTCGGACCCCACCTGCCTCGTAAGCCTCCTCAAGCAGTGCGTGGATCGCCCCGGCATCAAGTACCTTCGGGTGGGCCGCAAGAGCCTGGCCCGGGTCTATGAGGAGGGCAGCGAGCTGCCAATCGGCAAGGCTCCCGTCCTTAGGGACGGCACCGACGTGGCCATCTTCGCCGCCGGCATCATGGTCCACGAGGCCATGCAAGCCGCCGCGTCCCTGGAGCAGCAGGGCATCTCGGCGGCGGTGGTGGACTGCTATTCCATCAAGCCCATCGACCGGGAGACCGTGATCGCCATGGCGAAAAAGACCGGCGCTGCGGTGGTGGCCGAGAACGCCAACCGTCACGGCGGCCTCTATTCCGCCGTACTGGAAGTCCTGGCGGAGAACTGCCCCGTGCCCGCCGCCAACGTGTCCGTGGAGGACGAGTTCGGCGAGGTGGGCACCCAGGGCTACCTGCAGCAGCGCTTCGGCCTCACCGCCGCCCACATCGAGGCGCAGGCCAAGGCCGTCCTCGCCCGGAAATAAGAGGATAAAACGCAAAAGACCGCCCAGGTGGGCGGTCTTTTCACATGCGTTCGATCAGCCCCGCATAAAGGCTTTGCAGCCGAAGCTGTTCACGGGCTTGAACCCCAGGGCCTGGTAGAAAGCCACCGTCTCCGGACTGTCGTCGGTGAGCAGCTGCACCTGCCGCACGCTCCTGAACCGGTCCAGAGCGGTTTCGAGGAGGGCCCGGCCCACGCCCCGGCCCTGATACTCCGGCCGCACCAGGATGTCCTGGATCAGCACCACGGTCTGCCCGTCGCCTACGGCCCGCAGCAGGCCGATCAGCCGTTCGTCCTCGTAGGCAGCGAGGCACAGGAGCGATCCGGCGAACCCCGCTTTGAGCACCCCGGGATGGTCCGTATAGGCGGTCCAGCCCACGCTTTGGTAGAGGGAGAGGATCTCCTCCTCGTCGTACGCCCCGTATTCCCGGATATCCATGGTCCGCGCCTCCTTTCCTTGATGCACCCAGCATACCACACCAGGACACGGGGAGGCAAGGGGGACGTTGGTTTCAACCCGGCCTCGCTGATACCAACGGAAAAGAGGGTTGATACCAAGGAAAGCCAAACTGGTATCATCCTAAAGAATAAGAATATGACAAAGAGAATGAGTAAGAGTAAGAGAATAAATAGGAGTATGATAAAAGAGTATGTGTGTGTATCTAAGGGGCACACACACGGGGGCGGGAAAGCGGCGAGACCTTGACGAAAAAGGGGGACGGGGCTATAATGACACCAGTTGAATAGCGTGTTCTTATCTGCGATGAGCAGCGGCCTTCGGGCCGAGGGAACCGGGTGAGAATCCCGGGCTATCCCAGTAACCGTCAGGTGGACGAAAGAGCGCATGCCCACTGTTCCTATGGGGACGGGAAGGGGCTCGAGTAGGACGAAGCCAAGCCGGGAGACCTGTTTGAACATGTAAACTTCTGGGATTGAGTGAACCGTCGGGCGCAAAGGCCCGAAGCATCTGCCGCTCCTCAATTCTGGGGAGCGTTTTTCGACTCCTGCTCTATTCGACAAGTACAGAAAGGAGAAAAAGTCATGAAACTCAAGAAACTGTTGGCGATCCTGTTCGCGGCCCTGCTGCTGGTGTCCTTTGTGAAGACGCCCGCTGCGGACGATTCCTTCACCGTCACCGACATGACGGGCCGGGAGATCACCTTCGAGAAGCCCGTGGAGAAGGCCGTGGCCCTCACCGCCGCCGATTGCGAGATCATCTTTGCCCTGGGCGCCGAGGAAGCGCTGGTTGGCCGCGGCGAATATTGCATCTATCCGCCGGAAGCCACGGACATCCCCTCTGTGCAGTCCGGCTATGACACCAACATCGAGCAGATCATCGCCCTGGAGCCCGACGTGCTGTTCATGGCCACCATGGCCCAGACCACGGAACAGGTGGAACAGCTGGAGAAGGCCGGCATCAAGGTGGTGGTGAGCGACGCTCAGAACATCGAGGGGATCTACACCGACATTCGCCTGATCGGCGAGGTCATGGGCAAGCAGGCTGAAGCCGAAGCCAAAATTGCCGAGATGCAGGCTGTTTTTGATGAGATCAAAGCTCATCCCATCGAGGGGGAGAAGACCGTATACTTTGAGATCAACCCGCTGCAGTGGGGCCTCTGGACGGCAGGCTCCGGCACCTTTATGAACGAAGTCGCCGAAATGATGGGACTGAAGAACTGCTTCGCCGACGTGCAGCTCTGGGCTGAGGTCTCCGAGGAGCAGGTCATCGAGCGGAATCCCGACTTCATCGTGACCACGACCCCGTATTATGGGGAAGGTCCTACGCCTGAGGAAGAGATCATGGGTCGGGCCGGCTGGGAGAACATAGCCGCCGTGAAGAATGAAAACATCCTGAATCTCCAAAACGACGAACTGACCCGTCCCGGCCCCAGCCTGGCGGAGGGCGCCCAGATGCTCTATGACTTCGTGGCGGAGAGCGAAGCGGCCGTGGCCCTCGCGCCTGCCGCATAAGATCACGGCATCATGACCGAGCGGAACGGCGAGCGCTTTCGCGGATGGGAATATCTGCTCTTTGCTGCGGCAGCGGTGTTGACGCTGCTCCTCTCGGTCTGCGTCGGCAGCGTGAGCATCCCCTTTCGGACCACTGTTTCGGTGATCTGGCGGGGGATCTGGAACCTGCCTCAGCCTGCGGGCACCGCGCCCGCCATATTGCTCACCTCCCGGCTCCCTCGGGTGCTGGCCGTCATGCTGGTGGGGGCCAGCCTCTCCCTCTGCGGCGGCGCCATGCAGGGGCTGCTGAAGAACCCTCTGGCGGACGGGTCCACCCTGGGCGTGTCCTCCGGGGCCTCCCTGGGGGCGGTCATCGCCATCGCCTTCGGCGTCACTATACCCGGTTTGCCCTTTGCGGGCACCATGGTCATGGCCATGGTGTTCGCTTTTTGTTCTTTGCTCATCATTTTGGGCCTGGCCTATAAGCTGGATTTCTCCCTGTCCACCAACACCATCATCCTCATCGGCGTCATCTTCTCCATGTTCGCCTCCAGCGTCATGAGCATCGTCATCACCTTTTCCGGGGAGCATCTCAGGAGCATCACCTTCTGGACCATGGGGAGCCTTCAGGGCAGCAGCTATTTGAACGTGCTGGTGCTGCTCTTTGCCCTGCTCCTCTTCGGCGGGGTGATCCTTTTGCACGCCCGGGAGCTGAACGCCTTCGCCATCGGGGAGGAGAACGCCCGCCACGTGGGGGTGAACGTGCGGAGAGTGAAGCTCATCATCCTTATCGCCGTTTCGGGGCTCATCGGCGTATGCGTGTCCATCGGCGGCACCATCGCCTTCGTGGGCCTGGTGACGCCCCATATGGTCCGGCTGCTGGTGGGGCCGAACCATAAGCGGCTGCTGCCTGCGTCCATCTTTGGGGGCAGCATCTTCCTCATGCTGTCGGACCTGATCGCCCGGACGCTGCTGAACCCCAAGGAGCTGCCCATCGGCGTGGTCACCTCCATCATCGGGGCGGTGGCCTTCGTGTTCATCTACGGGTCCGCCCGGAAGGGACGGTGACGGCCATGCTGACTGTTAGAAATTTGTCCGTCTCCTACGGGGAGCTGACCATCCTGAACAACGTTTCCTTTGATCTTACGCCCGGGGAATGGCTCATGATCGTGGGCCCCAACGGGGCGGGGAAGTCCACCCTGATCAACGCCATCGTGGGCGGGGCCCCCGCCCGGGGCAGCGTCCGCTTCGAGGGCAGGGAGATACGGTCCATGAAGCCCCAGCAGATCGCCCGGAGCATCGGCGTGTTGGCCCAGAGCCACGCGGTGGGCTATTCCTTCTCCGTGGAGGAGGTGGTCCGCCTGGGCCGCTACGCCTACGCCCCCACCATCTTTTCCGGGCACAGGGGGGAGGAGGAGGCCATCCGAAAGGCCCTGGAGGAGACGGGACTCTACGAGCAGCGGCACCAGAACGTGCTCACCCTTTCCGGCGGGGAGCTGCAGCGGACCTTCCTCGCCCAGACCTTCTGCCAGGATCCCCGGCTGCTGATGCTGGACGAGCCCACCAACCATCTGGACCTGGTGTACCAAAAGCAGGTGTTCGAGCTCATCCAGGATTGGCGCAGGCGGGAGGATCGGGCCGTGATCTCCGTGGTCCACGATCTGTCCATGGCTCGGGCCTACGGCACCAGGGCCCTGCTCCTGGATCACGGGCAGGTGGTGGTGGACGGGACCATGGCGGAGGTCTTTTCCGACGAAGTTTTGAACCGGGTCTACGGCATGGACGTGCGGGCCTGGATGGGCCGCATGCTGGCCCAATGGAAGGAGGCATAGCCGTGGAGGAGCGGTTGCAGCGGTGGAAAGAAAGCATTCGAACGCCTGACGAGGGGGCCCGGGCCGCCGCCCGACGCCAGTGGGACAGCATCGCCAAGCCCCTGGGGAGCCTGGGGGCCCTGGAGAAGCTCATCTTGGACATCGCCGCCCTGACGGGGACGCCTCAGGTGGATATCTCCCGGCGGGCGGTGGTGGTCTGCTGCGCGGACAACGGCGTGGTGGCTGAGGGCGTGACCCAGACCGGCCAGGAGGTCACCGCCCGCATGGCGGGGGAGATGGTGAAGATGAACTCCTCCGTTTGCAAGATGGCCCAGGCGGCCCATGCGGACGTGCTCCCCGTGGACCTGGGGATGGTCCGGCGGGTGGAGGGGGTTTTGGATCGCCACGTGATGGATGGCACCGGGGACATCGCCCGGCGGCCCGCCATGACGCGGGATCAGGCGTTGGACGCCGTCTCGGTGGGCGTGGAGCTTGTGAAGGAGCTGAAGGATAAGGGCTACAGGCTCCTGGTGTCCGGCGAGATGGGCATCGGCAACACCACCACCTCCAGCGCCCTGGTGGCCGCCCTGCTGAATCTGCCGGCGGAGACCGTCACGGGCCGGGGCGCGGGCCTCAGCGACGCGGGCTTGCAGCGGAAGATCTGGGCCATCGAACGGGCTATCACCGTGAACCGGCCCGATCCTAAGGATATTTTGGACGTGCTGAGCAAGCTGGGGGGATTGGACATCTGCGGCATGGCGGGGCTGTTCATCGGCGGCGCCATGGAGGGCGTCCCCGTAGTCATCGACGGCTTCATCAGCGCCGTGGCGGCCCTGATCGCCCAGCGGCTCTGCCCCGGGGCGGACGCGGCCATGCTGCCCAGCCACTGTTCCGAGGAGCCGGCCGCCAAACGGGTGCTGACCATATTGAATAAAAATCCAATAATTTTTGCAAACATGCGGCTGGGCGAGGGGACCGGCGGCGTGTGTCTGCTGCCGCTTTTGGACATGGCCCTGGCCGTCTACGGGGGAAACGCCACCTTCGACGCGGTGGGCATCGACGCCTACAGGCCCCAGGGAGGAAAGGGATGCTGATCCTGCTCACCGGCGGGTCCGCCTGCGGGAAAAGTTCATACGGAGAAACACTGGCGGTCCAGGGGCCAAAACCCCTCTATTACATCGCCGCCATGGAGCCCTATGACGAGGAATGCTTGCAAAAGATCGCCCGCCATCGGGCCTTGCGGGCAAACAAGGGCTTTGAGACCGTCGAACGGTACACCGGGGTGGACACTCTGAAATTGCCTGAGACCGGGGGCACGGTCCTGCTGGAGTGTTTATGCAATCTAACTGCCAACGAGATGTATATACAGCCGGACGCGCCCGTGGACCCGGTCCAAAAAGTGGTGGCGGGGGTGGAGAACCTGATGGGGCAGACCGACACCCTCATCGTCATCACCAATGACGTGGGGAGCGACGATGAAGCCTATTCGGAGCAGACCCGCGCCTATATCCGCGCCTTAGGCGAGATCAACGCCCGGGTGGCCGCCATGGCGGACCGGGTCTATGAGCTGGTGGCGGGGATCCCTATCTGTTTGAAAGGAGAGACGGTATGAACCTCATCTATTCCATCCTGGCCGCCTTCTCCATGTTCTCGGCCCTGCCCATGCCCCAGGTGCCCTGGGAGAAGGAGAAGATCCGCTATATGCTGGCGGCCCTGCCCCTGGTGGGGGCGGTCGTCGGGCTCGCGGAATATCTGTGGCTCCGGCTGTGCAGCCGACTGGCCTTCGGCATGGTCCTTTCCGCCGTGGGCTTCACCCTGATCCCGGTGCTGATCACGGGCGGCATCCACTTGGACGGCTTCATGGACACGGTGGACGCCCTCAAGAGCCACGCCGCCCCGGAGAAGAAGCGGGCCATTTTGAAGGACCCTCACGCGGGCGCCTTCGCCGTCATCGGCCTCGGGGCCTATCTGCTGGCCTACTTCGGCCTCTGCGCGGAGCTGCCCCTGTTCCGCAAAACGGTCTTGCTGCTGGGCCTGATCCACGTGATGAGCCGGAGCCTGTCCGCCGTGTCCGGGACGGTGCTTCCCGTGGGGCCGGGGAAGGGGACGCTGAACCTCTTTCACCAGGCCGCCGACAAGAAGGTGGCCGTCATGGCCGTATGCTGGGTGGTCCTGTCCGCTGCCGCCATGGTGACCGTTTGGCCCCTGGTTGGCCTGGTCATGGCCCTGGGTGCGGCGGCGACGTGGCTGCTGGTGCGCCGCATGGCTATGAAACAATTTGAGGGCATGTCCGGAGACATCGCCGGGTTCCAGCTCCAGGTGTCGGAGTTGGTCATGCTGATTTTGCTGGTAGTGACGGAAAGGATGCTTGCGCTATGATACTGATCCTTGGGGGCGCCGCCTCGGGCAAACGGACCTATCTTGCATCCCTGGGCTATGGGATTGAGGACGTGGCCGACGGGGTGCTGGACGACAAAAAGGCCCTGTACGGCCTGGAAAAGCTGGTGGCCGCCGACCCGGAGGGGGCGGAGGGGCTTTTGCCGGCGCTCCTTGAAAAGGAGGCCGTGGCCTGCTGCGAGGTGGGCAGCGGCGTCATCCCCATCCGGTACGAACAGCGCCGGGCCAGGGAGGCCACGGGCCGCCTCTGCATCCTGTTGGCTGCCCGGGCCGAGAAGGTGGTCCGCCTGGTGGCGGGCATCCCCACCGTCATCAAAGGAGCATAGCATGCAAATATATCTCTTTCGCCACGGTCAGACGCCGGGGAACGCGGCCAGCCGATATTTAGGCGTCACGAACGAGCCTTTGAGCGAGCTGGGCATCCAAACGGCCCAGGCGGCGGGCTGCGACCCCACCGTGGAGGAGGTCTTGGTGACGCCCCTTCTGCGCACCCAGATGACCGCGGCCATCCTGTTCCCCAAGGCCAGGCAGCGGGTTTGCCCGGGTCTTCGGGAGATGGACTTCGGCGCCTTTGAAGGCCGCTCCGCCCGGGAGATGAGCGACGATCCGGACTTTCGCTGGTGGGTGGAGCAGACCCGGTGCATGGGTCCCTGCCCCCACGGAGAGGCCAGGATGGTCTTTCAGCATCGGGTGTGCGCCGCTTTTTTGCGGGAGGTGGAGAAGGCCATGGAGGCGAACGCGGAGCGCCTCCATCTGGTGGTCCACGGAGGGACCATCATGTCCATCATGAGCCGGTTCGCTCGTCCGGAGGCCGACTATTTCGATTGGCGGCTGGGCAACTGCCAGGGGTATCGCTGCGAAGCCCACATGGGTCCGGAGGGGCTGGAGCTCACGGACGTCCGGCTGCTCCACAGGGTCGAGCCATGAAGCGCGCCTTCAATCTCACCACCTTCAGCGACGATTTGGATCGGTATCGGGACCGGGAGGACCTGTTGCGCGCCCTTGACGGCTTCGACGGCTTGGAGCTCATGCACTGCGGCGAGGACGTGCGCCGCATAGTGCCCAAGGAGAGGATCATCGGCGTCCACCTCTGCTTTTTCCCCTATTGGTACGACTTTTATACGGGCGATCTGGCGGCCTGCGAACGGAATCTGGGCAGCCGGGAGGCAATCCGTGCCCTCTACGGCGGCGACGGGCCGGAAGCGCTCGTGGACGCCTATCGCCGGGATATCGAGAAGGCCAGGGCCGAGGGGGCCGAGTATGTGGTCTTCCATGTGGCCGACTGCTCCGACGAGGAGCTCTTCACCCTCCGCTACCGGCACACCAGCGGGGAGGTGGCGGAAGCCGCCGTCGACCTGTTGAACACCCTGTTCCCGGAGCCGGAGGGGGATCTTCTCCTGCTCATGGAAAACCTGTGGCACCCGGGCCTCACCCTGACGGAGCCAGAGGTGACGGAGGAGCTGCTTTCGGGCATCCGTTACCGAAACAAAGGGATCATGCTGGACACGGGCCACCTCATGCACACGGACCTTTCCTTGCGCACCCAGGCGGAGGCCCTTGCCTATATCCGCCGCCGGATCGAGGCGCAGGGGGAGGCCGTCCGTCGGGCTATCCGGGGCATCCATCTCAATCAGTCCCTCACGGGGACATATATGGCCGAAACGGCGGCCCATCCGCCCGTCCTGTCCGCCGATCCTAAAAAGCGGATGGAGCAGGTGTATACCCACGCCTTTCGCTGCGACCGGCACCGGCCCTTCACCTGCCCCGGGGTCCGGGATTTCATCAGGTGGATCGACCCGGAGTACCTCACCTTCGAATTCATTTCCCGCTCCCGCGCCGAGCAGGAGGCCATGCTTTTAGAGCAGCTCAAAGCCCTGGACATGGATTGAATCCTTCACATTTCGTCAAGAAAGCAAACGAACGGTAAAGAATGGGGAAGTCCGATTGACTCTCCCTTTTTCTATGGGTATGATACCCTCATGGAAACGAAGCAGATCGTCGTCATCGGCGCGGGGCCCGCGGGCCTGACCGCCGCCATAGAGCTGTTGAAACGGGGACACGCCGTCACCGTTTTGGAGGCCACCGACCGCATCGGCGGCATCTCTCAAACCGTCCGCTACGGGGGCAACCGGATGGATATCGGCGGCCACCGCTTCTTCAGCAAGGACGAGCGGGTGAACCGCTGGTGGGCGGAGCTCATGCCCCTGCAGGGGGCGCCCGCCTGGGATGACAAACTTTTGAACGCCGAAAAGGCGTTCGCTCCGGTGGGCCCGGACCCGGAGGAGACGGATCGGGTCATGCTGGTCCGGGACCGGGTGAGCCGCATCTATTTCCAGCGCCATTTCTTCGACTATCCCATCTCGCTTAAGTGGTCCACCCTCCGCAGCATGGGCCTGATCACCACGCTCAGGGCGGGTTTCAGCTACCTCTTCTCCTGCGTCCGCAAGCTTCCCGAAACCTCCCTGGAGAACTTCTACATCAACCGCTTCGGCCGGGTGCTGTATTCCATGTTTTTCGAGAGCTATACGGAGAAGGTCTGGGGCCGCCACCCCTCCAAAATTTCTGCGGACTGGGGCGCCCAGAGGGTGAAGGGCCTCTCCATCCGCGCCATATTGAAGGACATTCTTCGCAGGCTCTTAGGCACCGGCGGGGAGGTGGAGACCTCCCTCATCGAGCGGTTCTTCTACCCCAAGCTGGGCCCCGGCCAGCTGTGGGAGCTGGCGGCGGCGGAGGTGAAGACTCTGGGCGGGGAGATCAAGATGAACTGCCCCGTCACCGCCCTGGAGGCGCGGGACGACCGGATCGTAGCCCTTCGCTGCGAGGAGGCGGGGGAGGAGCGTCGCCTCACCCCGGACGCGGTGTTCTCCTCCATGCCCGTGCGGGAGCTCATGGACGATCTTTCCGGCGTGGAGGTGCCCAAGGAGATCAAGGAGGCCGCGGACACCCTGCCCTATCGGGACTTCATCACCGTGGGCCTTTTGGTGAAGGATCTGCTCATCCGAAACGACACCAAGCGCCGGACCGTGAAAAACCGGGTCCCGGACTGCTGGATCTACGTTCAGGACAAAGACGTGAAGCTGGGCCGGGTCCAGATCTTTAACAACTGGTCCCCCTACATGGTGAAGGACCCGGAAAACACCGTGTGGATGGGTCTCGAATACTTCTGCGACGAGGGGGACGAGCTGTGGTCCAAGACCGATGAGGAGCTCGTCGACCTGGCCAAGGGGGAGATCGAGAGGATCGGCATCGCCCGGGCGGCGGACGTGCTGGACGCCCACGCCGAACGGATCAGGAAGGCCTATCCCGCCTATTTCGACGGCTACGCCCATATGGACGCCATCGTCCGTTTCCTGGACGGCTTTGAAAATCTCTACTGCATCGGCCGCAACGGCCAGCATCGCTACAACAACATGGACCACTCCATGGCCACCGCCTTTGCGGCCGTGGAGATCCTGGAGCGTGGCGGCGGGGATAAAACGGCCCTCTGGCAGGTGAACACGGAGCAAAGCTATCACGAGGAAAAGGAAGCCGGGCGGTAAAAACTGTTTTTGCCGGCGCCGTTTTCTATGCTTGCAAAAAATGTCCGTTCAGCGTACAATACAAGTATCAACCGAAGGAGGCATGCGAATTGATCGAGATCATCTGTGGAGAAAAGGGTACCGGCAAGACCAAGCGGATCATCTCCCTGGCCAACGGCGTTTCCGATAAGGCGAAGGGCAGCATGGTGTTCATCGACGACGACAACAGCTACATGTACGATCTGGGGTACAGCATCCGCTTCATCAACGTGACGGACTATGCTTTGAGCGATCCAGACATGTTTCTGGGTTTTTTGTGCGGCCTGTGCGCGTCGGATTTCGACTTGGAGTATGTGTTCGTGGATAAGCTCGAAAACGTGGTCCACGCCGACCTCAGCGAGCTTATGTCCTTCTTCCAGCAGCTGGAGACCCTGTCGAAGCAGCATTCTCTCCACATCATCCTTTCCGTCAGCAAGGGCGAGGAGGATCTGCCATCGTTCCTGCGCCCCTACGTGATGGCGTGATATCCTTCGTCCATGGAAGACCCTCGTTTGACCTTTGAACCCGTTCCCTCCGGATCTGTTCCCCTGGAAAGAAAGAAACGGGGCCGCCGGATCAGCGTATGGCTTTGCCTGCTGTGCGTTGCGCTGACGGCTGTTTTTGCCGTGCTGTTGACCTCGCTATTCTTCGTCCAGCGGTTCTCCGAGCTGCAGCCCGTCTCGGAGGCCATCGAGCTGGTGAAGAAGAACTACTACTTCTTCGACGAGAAGACCCAGGAGAGCATGGTCACCGGCGCCCTCAAGGGACTTTCCTCCTACATGGGAGACGACTACGCCGAGTACTACACCAAGGCGGAGTATGAGGATCTCCTTTCCAGCAACTCCGGCAATTTCATCGGCATGGGCGTGCTGGTGTCCGATCAGGGCGAGAGCACCTTCATCATCACCGAGGTGTACGACAATACCCCGGCCCAGGAGGCGGGCATCCTGGTGGGGGACCAGCTCATCGAAGCCAACGGGGAGCCCTGCGAAGGGAAGACCCTCAACGACTTTTTGGGCTTCATCACCCATGAGGAGGGGGACGTGAACACCGTGACGGTGCTCCGGAACGGGGAGAAGCTCACCTTCACCGTCACCATGCGCCAGGTCTATTCCCCCTACGTGACCTACAGGATGCTGGATTCCTCCATCGGCTATATCTACATCTCCGGCTTCCACGGCCAGGTGGTCCGGGAGGTGAAGGACGCCCTGGCCGATCTTAGAGCCCAGGGCATGACGTCCCTGGTGCTGGATGTGCGGGACGATCTGGGCGGGTCCCTCTCCGACGTGTGCGACATCGCGGACATCTTCCTGCCCAAGAACTGCGTCATCACCACCGTGAAGAGCCGCGTCAACCAGGAGACCGTGTACCGGACCCATTCCGACGGTTTGGACATGCCCATCGCCATGCTGGTGAACGGCTATTCCGCCTCCGCCAGCGAGCTTCTCTCCGGGGCGCTGAAGGACAACGGCGTGGCGGAGCTCTTCGGGACGGTGACCTTCGGCAAGGGGATCGTGCAGACCTTCTTCAACATCAACTTCGGTCGGGACGGCACCATCAAGTTCACCACCGACGCCTACTATACCCCCTCCGACGTGTGCATCCAGGGCACCGGCATCACTCCTGACCATGTGGTGGAGCTGCCTGAGGGGCTGACCTATTATTCCATCCCCTCCATCCCCTATGAGAGCGACACCCAACTGCAGGCGGCGGTGGAATATCTGAAGGGCCTGGACAGATGACCTTGCGTGATCCTGCCGCCTCAAGGCGGCTTTTTTGAAGGAGAAGGCCATGGACGCTTTCGTGAACGACATACGGCTCTTCTATGAGCAGACGGGGGAGGGACGGCCCCTGGTGCTCCTCCACGGCAACGGGGAGGACCACACCATCTTCGACGAGGCTGTATCGGTCCTGAGCGATCGTTTCACCTGCTTTGCTTTGGACAGCCGGGGCCACGGGGACAGCGACATGGTGGACGAGCTCCACTACGAGGACATGGCCTCGGACCTGCTGGCCTTTTTGGAGGAGCTGGATCTGTGGGACGTGGTCCTCTGCGGCTACTCCGACGGGGGGATCGTGGCCCTCATGGCGGCCCGGTGGACGGATCGGATCAGCGACCTCATCGTCTGCGGCGCCAACACCCGGCCCCGAGCCCTGAAGCGGCGGGCCTATATGGACATCCGCTGGGAGCATCGGCAGGACCCCAACATCTACAACACCATCCTGCTGACGGAGCCCCACATCCCGGCGGAGGACCTTAGGGCCATCGAAGTCAGGACCCTGGTGGTGGCGGGGAGCCGGGACATCATCCGGGAGCGGAACACCCGCTTTATCGCCGAGACCATCCCCAATGCGGAGCTTTTGATCCTGCCGGGGGAGGACCACGGCAGCTACATCGACCACAGCGACAGGATCGCCTACATCATTTTGGACTTTTGCGGATAAGGAGGAACCTATGGACAGCGTCGTCAGGGATATCACCCTTTGCCCCTCGGGGGAAAAGAAGATCGAGTGGGTCCGGCGGAACATGCCGCTGCTCAACGCCATCCGGGCGGATTTTGAACGGGAGAAGCCCTTTTTGGGGCTCACCGTGGGGCTGTCGGTCCATCTGGAGGCCAAGACCGCCTATCTTTGCCGGGTGCTGCAGGCGGGGGGCGCCAACATGATCGTCACCGGCAGCAATCCTCTGTCCACCCAGGACGACGTGGCCGCGGCCCTGGCGAAGGGGAACGGGGAGAGCGCTCCCATGCACGTGTACGCCCTTCACGGCTGCACGGCAGAGGAATATGAGCGGAACATCGACCGGGTCCTCGCCCACCGGCCGGACATCCTCATCGACGACGGGGGAGACCTGGTCTCCGGGGTCATGGACAGGCATCCGAAGCTGAAGGACACCATCCTGGGCGGCTGCGAGGAGACCACCACCGGCGTCATCCGTCTCAAGGCCATGGAGAGAGCCGGCGTGCTGCCCTTTCCCATGATGGACGTGAACGACGCCGACTGCAAGCATCTCTTCGACAACCGGTACGGCACGGGCCAGTCCGTCTTCGACGGGATCGACAGGACCACGAACCTGATCGTGGCGGGGAAGACCTGCGTGGTGGCGGGCTACGGCTGGTGCGGCAAGGGCGTGGCCATGCGGGCCAAGGGCTTGGGCGCCCACGTGGTGGTCACGGAGGTGGACCCGGTGAAGGCCATCGAGGCCATCATGGACGGGTTCGCCGTGCTGCCTATGGCTGAGGCAGCCAAGGTGGGGGATCTGTTCGTCACCGTCACCGGTGATCGGGACGTGATCACGGCGGAGCATTTTGCCTGCATGAAGAACGGGGCCATCCTCTGCAACGCGGGCCATTTCGACGTGGAGGTGGACGTGAAGTGGCTCCGGGAGCACGCCTTGGAGCGTCGGGATATGAAGCCCAACATCGAGGGCTTCCGGCTGGATGAAGATCGGTGGGTCTACGTGCTGGCGGAGGGCCGGCTCGTGAATCTGGCCTCCGGCGACGGCCACCCGGCGGAGATCATGGACATGAGCTTCGCCATCCAGGCCCTGTCCGCCCGTTACATCGCCCAGGAGCATGAGAGGCTGGAAAAGAAGCTCTACGCCGTGCCCAAGGAGATCGACGAACGGGTGGCCCGGCAGAAGCTTGATTCCATGGGCGTGAGGATCGACGAACTCACCTCCATCCAGGCCGAATATTTGCAAAGCTGGCGGGTTTAGTGTTTGACAAAAAGGGCCCACCTGTGTTACTATATGCCTTAGCTAAAATGGGTATTTGCGTGGAGAAGTCCTTCTCCACAGAGGATATACATTAGAGAAACAAACCGATAGGGGGAAACAGGATGAAGAACTATACCGCTGAATCCATTCGCAACGTAGGCGTGTTTGGCCATGCCGGCGAAGGAAAGACCACTCTCGTTGAAACCATTTTGTTCGACACCGGTCTTGTCGATCGTATCGGCAAGGTGGAGAACGGCACCACCGTTTCCGACTTCGATCCCGAAGAAGCCAAGCGCGGCTGCTCCATCAACATGTCCGTGGAGCCGGTGGAGTGGAAGAACACCAAGATCAACTTTATCGACGCCCCGGGCGGCTACGACTTCTATGGCGACGTGGCCTCCGCCGCGTTCCTGGCGGACAGCGCTCTGATCGTGGTGGGTGCCGTGTCCGGGCCCGTGGTGGGCGCCGAGAAGGCCATGGCCATGTGCCAGGCCCAGGCTAAGCCCCGCATGATGGTCATCAACCAGATGGATCGGGAGAACGCCTCCTTCGAGAAGGTCATGGCGGCGGTCAACGAGAAGTTCGGCCCCAACGTGGTCCCCATCCAGCTGCCCATCCTGGAAGGCAACAACTTCAAGGGCTTCGTGGACATCATCAACATGACCGCGTACCTCTTCGACGGCAAGAACCTGAAGGAAGTGGCCATCCCCGGCAACCTCAGCGACGAGGCCCAGACCCTCTATGAGAAGCTCACCGAGGCCGCTGCCGAGGCGGACGAGGCGCTCATGGAGAAGTACTTCGAGGAGATGGAGCTCCCCAAGGAGGACATCCTCTTCGGTCTTAGCAAGGGCGTGAAGGACGGCACGGTCACCCCCGTGGTCTGCACCTCCGCTTTGAACAACGCGGGCGTGTTCACCCTGCTGGACAACATCGTGAACTACCTGCCCTCCGCCGCCGATGCCAAGCTCCCCGCCGCCACCGACGTGGACGGCAACGCCGTGGAGCTCACCCGTGACGGCAAGATGGTCGCCACCGTGGCCAAGACCATCAACGACCAGTTCGGCAAGTACTCCATCGTCAAGGTCCATCGGGGCACCCTGGACATCAACGTGACCCCCTACAACGTGACCGCTGAGAAGGCTGAGAAGCCCTCCGCGCCGTTCCTGATCCGGGGCAAGAAGACCATCGCCCTCGATAAGCTCAACGCGGGCGACATCGGCGCCCTTGCGAAGCTCCAGTACACCGCCACCAACGATACCCTCTGCGAGCAGAGCGATATCGTGAAGGTCGCGCCCATCGACTTCCCCAAGGCCTGCATCGCCCTGGCTATCGCGGCCAAGAACAAGGGCGAGGACGATAAGGTCATCGCCGGCCTCAACCGCATCCGTGAGGAGGATCCCACCATCACCATCGAGAAGAACATCGAGACCGGTGACGTGCTCCTCTGCGGTCTGGGCGAGAAGCACATCGACGTGGTGTGCAGCAAGCTGAAGAACAAGTTCAACGTGGAAGCCACCCTGAACGAGCAGCGCATCCCCTATCGTGAGACCATCCGCTCCACTGCGGAGGCCGAAGGCAAGCACAAGAAGCAGACCGGCGGCAGCGGCCAGTTCGGCGTGGTCAACATCAAGTTCGAGCCCGCCGACGAGGGCGTGGACTACGAGTTCGTGGATGCCATCGTGGGCGGCGTGGTCCCCCGCGAGTTCATCCCCGCGGTCGACAAGGGCCTGCGCGAGGCCATGAAGCACGGCGTCCTGGCCGGTTATCCCATGATCGGCGTCAAGGCCACCCTGTTCTTCGGCAAGTACCATCCCGTGGACTCCAAGGAAGTCGCCTTCAAGTCCGCCGCCCGCCTCGCGTACAAGGCGGCCTGCGTTCAGGCGTCTCCCGCCCTCATCGAGCCCATCTACCGGTACGACATCCTGGTGCCCAACGACAACGTGGGCGACATCATCGGCGATCTGAACCGTCGTCGGGGCCGCATGCTGGGCATGAACCCCGTGGATGGCGGTCTCACCGAAGTGGTGGCCGAAGCGCCTCTTGCCGAGATGACCAAGTACGCCACCGACCTGTTGGCCATGACTCAGGCCCGCGGCTCCTTCAAGAGCGAGTTCGTCCGCTATGAGGACGTGCCCGGCGACAAGGCCAAGAAGATCATCGAGGCGGCCAAGATCGAGGACGAAGAGGACGAATAAGAAAAGGACCCGTCAGGAGGGAGGATGCTCCCTCCTGTTTTTCTATCTGCTATGCGATTTGAACGAGACGATCAGGCAGGGATCACCATCCGCGTGAACACCATCGCCCATGCCGTTTTCATCCTGGTATCGGTGGGCCTGTGCGTAAAGGTCATGCTGGACACGCCCCCTAAGCTCCCCATGGCTGCGGCTTTGGTGGTCTGCGCGGTGTATCTGCTCGTGCGGATGCTGCGGTTCATCCGCTTCTACGGCCTGTGGAAAAACGCCTATTTCGAGATGGGGGACGATCGGGCCCGCGGCTTTGCCGCCGATGGGAAGCTGCGCCACGGCGCGCCCTTCGACATCCCGGCGGGCAGCGTGAAGCGGGCGGAGCTCACCACCGTGCCCATGACCCAAAAGACGCCGCTGAACGCCCTGAAGCTGACCACGGCGGACAGGGTCTATATCGTGGTGGGCCTCTATGTGGACGAGCACATCCGGCGGGTGTTTCATCTGGATCAGGTGTGAACCATAATAAAAAACGGGGAGGGTCAAACCCTCCCCGTTTTCGTATTCGCGTCGGTCGTTACAGCTTCGCTGCCTTGAGCTGCTTTTCCCACTCCTTCACGATGCGGCGGTCGGCGAAGTAGTCGATGCGCATGGCCGCCCGGACCCGCTCCAAGGTGGCGTTGGTGGTCTCCCGGGCCTTGGCCGTGCCCGCCTCCAGGATGTCGTAGACCGTGTCGAGGCCCGCTTCCCATTTGGCCCGCTCCGCCCGGATGGGGGAGAGGGTCTCCTCCAGGACCTGGATCAGGAACTTTTTGCAGGTGCCGTCCCCGAGACCGCCCCTCTGGTAGTGGGCCTTCATCTCGTCCAGGTTAGCGTACTGGGGCAGGAACTCCCTGAAATGATCGTCCGTGGAGAAGGCGTCCAGGTACGTGAACACCACGTTCCCCTCGATATGGCCCGGGTCCTCGATACGAAGATGCTGGGGGTCCGTGAACATCTTCCCGTTCACCTGCTTCTTCACCGTTTTAGAATCGTCGGACAGATAGATGCAGTTCCCCAGGGACTTGCTCATCTTGGCCTTGCCGTCGATGCCGGGCAGCCGTCGCTGGGTCGCGTTCTCCGGGATCATGGCCCGTGGCATGACCAAGGTCTCACCATAGGTCCGGTTGAACTTTTCCACGATCTCCCGGGTCTGTTCGATCATGGGCAGCTGGTCCTCGCCCACGGGCACCACCGTGGCGTCGAAGGCGGTGATGTCCGCCGCCTGGGACACGGGATAGCAGAAGAACCCGGCGGGCAAGCCCTCGTCCGCAAAGCCCCGCATCTGCATCTCCGCCTTCACCGTGGGGTTCCGGGAGAGCCGGGCCGTGGTCACCAGGTTCATATAATAGAAGGTCAGGGCGTGGAGGGCCGGGAGGCCGGACTGGATGCAGATGGTGCTTTTCTCCGGGTCCAGGCCGGAGGACAGGTAGTCCAACGCCACGTTCACGATGTTCTCCCGGATCTTCCCGGGGTTGTCCGCGTTGTCCGTCAGGGCCTGATCGTCGGCGATGAGGATGTTGATGGCGTCGAACTTCCCGGAGTTCTGCAGCTCCACCCGCCGCCGCAGGGAGCCCACATAGTGGCCGAGATGGAGCCGCCCCGTGGGCCGATCGCCGGTGAGGATGATCTGTTTTTGTGCCTTGTTTTCCATAGGTTTACCCTTCCTTTTTCGTTTCAGTCTCGTTTGTATCGTCTGCCGGGTGGAAGAAGCGGTACACCGCCTCCGCCGCCGGTCGGCTCATGCCCTTGACCTTTGTTAGCTCCTCCACGCTGGCCCCCGCGATGGCGTCCCGGGTGATGAAAGCGTCGAACAGGGCCCGCTTTCGCGTGTCCCCGATGCCCTCGATCCCGTCCAGCACCGACAACAGGGCGTTCCGCTGGTGCAAGGAACGGTGGTAGGAGATGGCGAACCGGTGGGCCTCGTCCCGGATCCGCTGTAAGAGGTGCAGCACCGGGCTGCTCCGGGGGAGGGCGATGGGCTCGTCGCTGTCCGGGGTGTAGATCAGCTCCTGGCTCTCCGCCAGGGCGATCACGTTGAGGTAGGGGAGCCCCGCCTCGTTCAGCACCTTCTCCGCCACGGCAAGCTGGGTCCTTCCGCCGTCGATGATGACCAGGTCCGGCCAGGGCGGCCCCTTCTTGAACCGGCGGGTTAAAACCTCCTCCATGGCGATGAGGTCGTCGCCCCCCGCCTCAGAACGGATGCGGAAGCGCCGGTAGGCGTTTTTGTCCGGCCTCCCGTCGGTGAACACCACCATGGAGGACACCGTGTCCGTGCCCATGATGTGGGAGTTGTCGAAGCACTCCATCCGAGTGGGAAATTCGTCCAGGCCCAAAAGCCCGGCCAGCTGCACCGCAGCCCCCTCGTCCCGATCCCAGGCCTTCTCCCGAAGGACCTTCTCCTTCTCCAAAAGCTCCCGGCCGTTCTTTTCCGCCAACTCCGTCAGCTTTTTCTTGTCCCCCCGCTGGGGTACGGACAGCTTCACCTTCCGGCCCGCCCGGGCGCTGAGCATCTCGCCGATGGCATCCTCGTTTGGGACGGGGCAGGAGAGGAGCACCTCCTTGGGGGGCAGGATGCCCTCCCGGTCGTAGAACTGGGTCAGGAAGGCGGAAAGGATCTCCTTTGGATCGTCCTCGCTGACGGCGCTCATGGAAAAATGCTCCGTGCCCACGATCTTCCCCTGCCTGAGGAACAGGGCGAAGACCATGGCCTGGTCCTCCAGCTTGGCGGGGGCGAAAACGTCCGCCTCCGCTTCCTTGGGGAAGATGGCTACCTGCTTCTCGTTCAGCCCCTCGATGGACCGGATCTGGTCCCGGAGCCGGGCGGCCCGCTCAAACTCCAGTCCTTCCGCCGCTTCCGACATCTGCTCTCGCAGCTCAGAGAGCACCTTGTCCGTGTGCCCCTCCAGGAAGGAGACGACCTCCTTCACGTACCCGTGATAGGTTTCCCGGCTTACCTGTCCGGAGCAGGGGGCGCAGCACTTGCCGATGTGGTACATGAGGCAGGGCCGCTCCCGTCGGGCGATGGCCCGGGCCATGTCCTTCCGGCAGGGCCGGATGGGGAAGTGGGCCCGTATGATGGCCACCTGCTCCCGAAGGGCGATGGCGGATAGATAGGGCCCCAGGTACGTGGCCCCGTCCCGCTTGATGCGGCGGACCACCTCCACCCGGGGAAAGTCTGCCTTCAGGTCGATCCGCACGTAGGGGAAGTGCTTGTCGTCCTTCAGCAGGATATTGTACTTGGGCATGAACTCCTTAATGAGGTTGCTCTCCAAAGAGAGTGCCTCCGTCTCGTTGTTCACGCCGATGGTCTCAAAGTCCGCGATGTGGCTGACCATGGCCCGGACCTTGGGCGTATGGTCCTTGCCCGCCTGGAAATACTGGCTGACCCGGTTCTTGAGGCTGACAGCCTTGCCCACATAGATGACCGTGCCGCTATCGTCCAGCATCTTGTAGACGCCGGGGGTGTCGGGCAACAGCTTCAGCTTGTCGGCGATGACCTGGTTCATAGGACCCGGTGCCGCCGGTCGATGACCTGGGCGTCCAAGAGCATCTCGTAGAGGGTGGGGGCGGGCATGCCGATGATGTTGAAGTAGTTCCCTTCCAGATGATCCACGAACAGGCTGGCCGGCCCCTGGACCCCGTAGGAGCCCGCCTTGTCCAGGGGGTCCCCGGTGCCCACGTACCAGTCGATCTCCTCGTCGGTCATGGGCCGGAAGGTCACGTCCGTCCGAACTGAGCGTACGTCCCTATGGCCGGGGGTCAGCACGCAGATGCCGGTGTACACGATATGGCTCCGCCCCTGTAAGAGGTGCAGATACTCCCGGGCCCGCTCCGGGGTGTGGGGCTTGCCCAGCACCCGGCCGTCCAGGTCCACCACCGTGTCTGCGCCGATGACGCAGTCCTGGGGATGGAGGGCGAAGACCGCCCGGGCCTTTTGCTCCGCCAGGGCCCGTACCAGCTCCTCGGGCGTGGCGCCCTCGGGGGGGATCTCCTTTACGTGGCTTTCGATCACCTCAAAGGGCAGGGCCATGAGCTCCAGGATCTCCCGGCGGCGGGGGGACTGAGAGGCGAGGATGATCTTCATAGGGCCTCCGTCAGCAACGCCACGGGACAGTGGTCGCTGCCATAGATATCGCTCAAAATCAGGCTATCCTGGACCTTGTCCATGATTCGCTCGCTGACCAAAAAGTAGTCGATGCGCCAGCCGGCGTTGTTTTCCCGGGCGTGGAAGCGATAGCTCCACCAGGAGTACCGGTCCCGGGCCTCGGGGTACAAGCGGCGGAAGGTGTCCGCAAAGCCGCTGCTGAGAAGGACCGTCATCTTTGCCCGCTCCTGGTCGGTGAACCCAGCGTTCATCCGGTTGGACTTGGGATTTTTGATGTCGATCTCCTCGTGGGCCACGTTGAGATCCCCGCAGACGATGACCGGCTTCTTCTCGTCCAGCCCCTTCAGGTATGCAAGGAACGCATCCTCCCAGGCCATGCGGTAGTCCAGCCGCCTCAACCCGTCCTGGGAGTTGGGGGTGTACACGGTCACGAAATAGAAACCCGGGTATTCCGCCGTGATCACCCGGCCCTCGTGGTCGTGCTCCTCGATGCCCATGCCGAAGGTGACGGACAGGGGCGCCTCCTTCACAAGGATGGCCGTGCCGGAGTATCCCTTCTTTTCGGCGCTGTTGAAATACATCGTATAACCGGGCAGGTCGAAGGTCACCTGCTCGGGCTGCATCTTGGTCTCCTGCAGGGCCAGGATATCGGGCTGCTCCGCCTGGACGAAGTCGAGAAAACCCTTCCCGAGGCAGGCCCTGAGACCGTTTACGTTCCATGAAATCAGTTTCATGGGCCCATTATACCATCTGCCCCCTTTGTTGACAAGAACGGACAAAAGCAATAAGATACAAAAAACGGAGGATACCATGGAAGAAAAGTTGTTGGCGGCTCTGCGGGCCAGGGCCTGTCGGGGAGCGTGCCGCATCGACGATCTGAAGCAGCTTGCGGAGGAGCTGGGCATCAGCGTGGGGAAGCTGGCAGCGCTGCTCTACGCCCTGAACGGAGAGGGCCGCATTCTGCAGGATGGGCCCATCATATTGATATTGTCTGAATGATGGATACAATCCCTTGAAATTTCCTGGACTATGTGCTAAAATACTATATCTTATGTATAGTGGAGGAGCTTGGGGATGAGCATCGTCCAAAAAGAGCGTCGGTTCCCATCGGCGACGGGTTTGTGTGACATCGTATACCGGCAGTGGATCCCCGAGGAGGTCCGCGGCGCGGTGGTGCTGGTCCACGGTATGTCCGAGTATATCGCCAGGTATGACGCTTTCGCCCGGTATTTGGCGGAAAACGGCTTTCTGGTGTCCGGTCTCGATCTGCCTTCCCATGGCAAAAGCTGGAAGGAGGGCATGCCCCGGGGCTACTTCGGCACGGAGGATGGCTGGGGCAAGACCCTTCTGGACATCCGGAACCTTTGCGCTACGGCGCGCAAGGAGAATCCTCAGCTTTCCGTGACATTGTTTGGCCACTCCATGGGCTCTCTGCTGTCTCAGGACTACGTTTCCCGCTACACCAACGACTTCGACGCGGTGGTCCTGTGCGGCACCTCCGGTCCCAACCCCATGGCCGCCGTGGGCCGGTTCCTCTGCAGCCGGGAGATCAAGGCGGGCCGGGGCATGGCGCCCAGCCCCAAGTTGGACAAGCTCTGCTTCGGCGGCTTCGCCAAGAAGATCCCCAACGCCAAGACCCCCTTCGACTGGCTCAGCCGGGACGAGGAGAACGTGAAGGCCTATATGGCCGATCCTTTGTGCGGCTTCCCCTTTACGCCCTATGGGTATGCGGATCTTATGGGGGCCATGGGCCATATCGCCAACGCCAAGTGGGCCGCCAAGGTGCCCAACATGCCCATCCTGCTCATCTCCGGGGATATGGACCCGGTGGGGGGCATGGGCAAGGGCGTCAAAAAGGTCGATCGGTATTTGGAGAATTCCGGCCACACCCGGGTGACCTTCAAGCTCTATCCCGGGGCGCGCCATGAGATTTTGAACGAGACCAACCGGCAAGAGGTCTATGCGGACGTCCTCCTCTTTTTGGAGGCCGTGGCCGCCGGAGGAGAGATAGAATGAGCGTTTTGGTGTTTTCCGACGCGCAGACGGCCGCCGCCGCTGCCGCCACGCTGCTGGGCGGTCAGCTCATCGAGAAGCCGTCGTTGACCTTGGGGGTGGATGTGGACCGGGCCCTGATCCCGGCCTTCCAGTCCCTGCGGGCCATGACGGCCAACGGGCTGTTGAGCTGGGGCAAGGCCACCCTATTCCAGCTGTCCGAGCGTGTTCTGGAGGAGGGGCGGGAACCCTTGCGCGCCTATATGCAGGAGTCTCTGTACGGGGAGCTGTCCCTGAGCGAGGAGAAGGTCGTGGCACCGGCCGGCGTCTCCGTGAACTGGGCGGACAGCTGCCGAGCCTTTGAGGACAGCATCCTGGAGGCGGGAGGCCTCGACGTGGTGCTGTTGACGGTGGAGCCGGACGGCGCCGTGCTCTACAACTCGGCGGACGGGGAGATCGCGCCCACCACCCATGTGGAGCTGTATAAGGGCGACAAGATCGTCACCGCCGGCCTCGCCACGCTGATGGCGGCGAAGAAGCTCATCGTGCTCATGACCGGCAAGGACATGGCCGAGACGGCCCGTCAGGCCATCCAGGGGGCGGTGAACACGTCCGTTCCCGCCAGTTTGCTGCAATTGCATGCGGCTGCCACCTTCCTTTTGGATGAGGAAGCCGCGTCTTTATTGGGATAAATCATTAGGAGGTTACTATGTCCGGACATTCTAAATGGGCAAACATCAAGAACAAGAAGGAAAAGACCGACGCCGCCCGCGGCAAGATATTCACCAAGATCGGTCGTGAGATCGTCATCGCCGTCAAAGAGGGCGGCGGTCCCGATCCGGCCAACAACAGCAAGCTGCGCGACGTGATCGCCAAGGCCAAGGCGGCCAACATGCCCAACGACAACATCAACCGCTCCATCAAGAAAGCGGCCGGCGAGGCGGGCTCCGTCAACTACGAGGAGATCACCTACGAGGGCTACGGCCCCGGCAACCTGGCGGTCTACGTGGAGATCGTCACCGACAACCGGAACCGTATCGCGGCGGAGATGCGGCACATCTTCTCCAAGGCGGGGGGCAATCTGGGCGCCACCGGCTCCGTGGCCTGGATGTTCGACAAGAAGGGCCAGATCATCATCGAGCGCACCGCCCTCATGGACGAGGACGAGGTCATGATGGAGGCTCTGGACGCGGGCGCCGAAGATTTCGTGCCCCAGGAGGACGCTTTCGAGGTCTACACCGCGCCCTCCGATTTCTCGGCGGTCCGGGAGGCCCTGGAGGAGAAGGGCTATACCTTCCTGAGCGCAGAGGTGGCCATGATCCCCCAGAACACCGTGGATATCAGCGATCCTGAGACGGTGGAGAAGGTGAACCGCTTCCTGGAAAACCTGGAGGACAACGACGACGTGCAGGAGGTCTATCACAACGGCAACCTGCCCGAGGAAGAGGAATAAGGCATACTCCCATCCTGAGGGAGCGTATGCTCGAATAGATACGAGAAAGGAGACGCAGCATGACGATCGAGGTCAAGAATAAATACGGCAAGATCTCTATGGCGGAGGATCTGGTCTCTATTGTGGCCGGCTATGCCGCCGTGGAAAATTACGGGATCGTTGGCATGTGCTCGAAGCGCACCGGGGACACCCTGGCTGAGCTTTTGGGCAGGGACAATCTGAAGAAGGGGATCAAGGTCACTCCCCTGGGCGAGAGTCTGGTGGATATCGATCTGTATGTCATCCTGCAGTATGGCGTCTCCCTTCCCGCCGTGGCTTCCAACTGCAAGAGCAACGTGAAGTATCGGGTGGAGGAAGTGACCGGCGTCAGCGTGAACAGTGTGAACATCCACGTAGAAGGGATCCGAGTGGTCTGATCGACGCGGGAGGATAGGATTTTGATCAAAGATACGATTGACGGCGCCCTGCTTCGGGACATGTTCCTGGCTGGCGCGGCGCTGCTTGAAAAGAACCGGGCGTTGGTGGACTCGCTGAACGTGTTCCCGGTCCCCGACGGGGATACGGGCACCAACATGTCCATGACCATGCAGGGCGCCGTCAAGGACCTGCGGACCATGCCCGAGACGGCCACGGTGGAAGAGGTGATGGCCAAGGTCTCCTCCGGCGCGCTGCGCAGCGCCCGAGGCAACTCCGGCGTCATCCTTTCCCAGCTCTTCCGCGGATTCTACAAGGCGGCCAAAGGCAACGAGGAACTGGACAGCCATGGCTTCGTGGAGGCCCTGGTCCAGGGCACCCAGGCGGCCTACAAGGCCGTGATGAAGCCCAAGGAGGGCACCATTCTCACCGTTTCCCGCATGATCTCCGAGTCGCTGCAGGGCGTCTTGGAGACGGAACCGGACGTGGGCTGCATGGGCATCATGACGCTGGCCATCCAGCGGGGCGAGGAAGCCCTTCGCGTGACCCCCGATTTACTGCCCGTGCTCAAGGAGGCGGGAGTGGTGGACTCCGGCGGCAAGGGCCTGCTCTTCATCTACCACGGCTTCATGATGGCCATGAACGGCGAGGTGGACCTGGAGGCGGTGCCGGCGGAGGAAAAGCCCGTCGTTGAAGCGCCCCAGGAGGAGACGGCTAGCTTCGACCAGTTCAGCGCCGAGGATATCCAGTTCGGCTACTGCACCGAGTTCTTCATCGTCCATCTTTATGAGGGCTTCGAGGAGAAGGATCTGGATCAGTTCCGCAAGCATCTGGAACGGGTGGGCGATTCCGTGGTGGTGGCCTGCGACAACGATACCGTGAAGATCCACGTCCATTCCAACTGCCCCGGCAAGGTGCTGCAGATGGCCATGCGCTACGGCGAGCTGGACCGCATCAAAATCGAAAACATGCGGGAGCAGAACCGGCAGCTGGTCGCCCAGCGCAAGAAGAACGAGAAGGAGTTCGCCCTCATCTCCGTCAGCTCCGGCGCCGGTGTAGATGAAGTGTTCAAGGCCCTGTCCACGGACAAGATCATCTCCGGCGGGCAGACCATGAACCCCAGCATCGACAGCATCGTCAACGCGGTCCATCAGGTGAACGCCCGGAACGTGTTCATCCTGCCCAACAACAGCAACATCATCCTGGCGGCCACCCAGGCTTCCGCCCTGTGCGACTGCCATGTGGAGGTGCTCCCCACCAAGACCATCCCCCAGGGCATCGCGGCGGCCATGGCCTTCAATCCCGACGAATCCTTGGAGGCCAACGTGGCCAACATGACCGAGGCATACCAGACGGTCATCTCCGGCTCCGTGACCTTCGCGGTCCGGGAGACCCAACTCAATGGCAAGGTCATCCACCAGGGCGACTTCATCGGCATGCTGGACGGGGATCTGAACACGGTCAACGTCGATGCGGACGAAGCGGCCTTCGAGCTGGTGGAGCATATGATCGAGAAGCTGGGCGACGACGAGTGCTCCGTGACCGTGTACTTCGGCGCCGACGTGGCGGAGGAGCGGGCGGACGCTCTCATCGAAAAGCTGGAGGAGAAATATCCGGAGTCCGAATTCATGAGCCGCAACGGCGGACAACCCCTCTACAGCTATTACTTCTCGGTGGTATAACCGAACTGCATCCAGCCGCCTTCAGGGCGGCTTTTTTACAAGGCATGGAATTGACGGACATCAAAGGCATCGGCCCCAAAAGGATAGAACTGCTGCATCAGCTGGGCATCCACAGCCTCAGCGATCTGTTGACATACTATCCCAGCGGCTATCTCGATTACTCCGCCTGCACCCCGGTGTCGGAGCTGGAGGACGGGGCCTTCGCCACCGTTCAGGTCACCCTGACCTCCGGCCCCTCCTGGTTTTCCCGCAAGGGCTTGACCACCATAACCCTTTACGGCCGGGACGAGGCGGGCAAGCGGATCGCTCTGCGCTATTTTAACCAGCCCTATCGGGCCAAGGGCCTGGAGCCGGGGCAGACCTTCATCGCTTCCGGGCGGGTCCATATGGGGGAGAAAGGGGCTCCGGCCCTGATCAATCCCTTGCTCGCCAAGGAGCTGCGGGGCATCGTGCCCGTGTATGCCACCCTCAAGGGGCTGACCCAGACCAATCTCAGGGACGGTATCCGCTCGGCCCTGGAGGGATCGAGCCTGGAGGAGACGCTGCCGCTGGAGTTGCTTCAAAAGCACGACCTTCCCCAGCGGACCGAGGCCCTTTGGGAGCTGCATTTCCCCACCGACACAAAGCGTCTGGAGGCGGCCCGCCGTCGCCGGGCCTACGAGGACGCGCTCTACTATTTCCTGGCCTCTCAGGAGCTGAAGGAGGAGCGCAAGCGCCGGAACGGCATCGCCTTTTCCGCGGTGGAATCGTTGCCGGAATACGTGAAGACCCTGCCCTTTACGCCCACCCACGCCCAGCAGCGGGTCCTTTTTGAGGTGGCGAAGGATATGGCTTCCCACAGCCCCATGAACCGCATGATCGAAGGGGATGTGGGCTCGGGCAAGACGGGCATCGCTCTCTTTGCCCTGTACGCGGCCGCCCGGGATGGGTATCAGGGGGCGCTGATGGCCCCCACGGAGATATTGGCCCGGCAGCATTATGAGTCTCTGAAGCCCCTTTTCAGGGACGAATGCGGGCTCCTGTTGGGCAGCGAAAGCCCCAGGGAGAAGCGGGAGGCTTTGGAAAAGCTCGAAAGCGGCGCATGGAAGGCCGTCACCGGCACCCATGCCCTCTTTTCTCAAAACGTGCGCTTCCATAAGCTGGGGGTGGTGGTCACCGACGAGCAGCACCGCTTCGGCGTGTCCCAGCGGGCCGCCATGGAGCAGAAGGGGTCCCGCCCCGACGTGCTGGTCATGAGCGCCACGCCCATCCCCCGGACTTTGGCATTGATCCTCTACGGAGATTTGGATCTGTCCGTCATCGACGAGCTGCCTGCTGGGCGCAAGCCTGTGAAGACCCATCTGGTGGGGCCCGCCAAAAGGAAGGATATGTACCGATACCTGGCCGCCCGGGCCAGGGAAGGAGAGCAGTGCTATGTGGTCTGCCCCCTCATCGAAAGGACCGAGGGGCTGGAAGGCCTTTCGGTGGACGAGGTATACGACGAGGTGCGGGAGATAGCCGGAGACGTGCCCCTGCTGAAGCTTCACGGCCGCATGTCCGAGGCGGAGAAGCAGTCCGTCATGGCCCGGTTCTATTCCGGTCAGGTCCCCATCCTCATCTCCACCACGGTCATCGAGGTGGGTGTCCATGTGCCCAGGGCCACCGGCATGGTCATCGAGGGGGCGGAGAGGTTCGGCCTCTCCGCCATGCACCAGCTTCGGGGCCGGGTGGGCCGGGGCGAGGGACAGGCCCACTGCTATCTGGTGGTCTACGAGCAAAAGAAAAGCGCCATGGAACGGCTCCAGGCCATGCTGGACACCAGCGACGGGTTCAAGATCGCCGAGCGGGATCTGGAGCTCAGGGGCGCAGGGGATCTCATAGGCATCCGCCAGGCGGGGGAGGAGCGGGAGGAAGGCTTTTTGAAGGACTGCCCCGTATCGCTCCTGGAGGCGGCTTCCGTGGACGCCGCCGAGGTTTACAGCGTCCCCTCCCTGAAAAACGAGCAGCTCATGGAGGCCGCCCGCCTGCGGTATCGAGCCATGGGCAACATCACTATGAACTAATAAGAAAGGCCGTCCTCTCCGGACGGCCTTTCTGCCGTTTGTATCTCATCATGACGCCGGTCGTGCGGTCATGTCATTTTTGCGTATGCTTTCATACGCTCCCGATTGCTTTTCGACTATGCTTAGTGCATGTTCTTCTCCGCGTACTCGATCATGCGCTTCACCATCTCGCCGCCGATGCTGCCGGCCTCACGAGAGGTCAGATCGCCGTTGTAACCCTGCTTGAGGTTGATGTTCAGGGAAGAAGCCACCTCAGACTTGAAGTTGCCGAGCTTGTCCTGGTTTTCAGGAACCATAGAGCTGTTGCGTGCCATTTACGTTTCACCTCCTTTGCTTTGCTTTTCGCGATTACTTTTCCCTGCCTGCCCGGATTTATTACAGGAAAAAACTGCATATGCCGCAGAATCTTGCCGTCTGATGGATAATCGAGAAAAAATTGCCAAAACACCCTTGACAGAAAAAATACTTAGTGTAAAAATTATTGATGTAGAACTCCTTCCCAAGCGGAGGGAGAATAAAAAAAGGAGAAGTAAAAACAACAATGAAGAAGATCCTTGCTTTGGCTCTTGTGCTGTGCCTCATGTTCGCTTTGGTCCCTGTGACCACGGCGGAAACCGGCTCCGTCTACTGGCTGAACTTCAAGCCCGAATCCGATGAAGTTCTGCAGCAGATCGCCAAGATGTACACCGAGAAGACCGGCGTCCCCGTGAACGTGGTCACCGCCGCCTCCGG
The DNA here is from genome assembly GCA_017545535.1 of Clostridia bacterium. Taxonomy (GTDB): domain Bacteria; phylum Bacillota; class Clostridia; order Christensenellales; family CAG-138; genus RUG472. Next base: position 33,506 of record JAFWMS010000027.1, read on the forward strand.
CACCTACAGCCAGACGCTGACCGCCGAGATGGACAAGTCCACCCCGCCCACCCTGTTCATCGTGGGCAACCAGGAGGGTGTGAAGACCTGGTCCGAGTACTGCCTGGACCTCACCGGCACCAAGATCGCCAACGAGCTGAACACCGACGCCTACAACCTCTATGACGAGAACGGCAAGCTCTGCTCCATCGGCTACTGCTACGAGTGCTACGGCATCATCGTGAACGTTGACCTCCTTGAGAAGGCCGGCCACAAGCTGGATGAGATCACCAACTTCGAGACCCTGAAGGCCGTGGTGGAGGACATCCACGCCCGCGCCGCTGAGCTGGGCTTCGATGCGTTCACCTCCTCCGATATGGACGGTTCCTCCAGCTGGCGCTTCACCGGCCACATGATCAACCTGGACTACTTCTATGAAGAGCGGGCGGCCGGCAAGGTCTGGACCGAGTGCCCCGCCACCATCACCGGCGAGTTCGTCCCCAACTTCAAGAACCTGTATGATCTGGCCATCAACAACAGCGAGTTCGATCCCGCTACCTTCGCCGCCGGCGGTCATGACGCTGAGGGCGAGTTCAAGGCCGACAAGGCTGTGTTCTTCGTGAACGGCTCCTGGGAGTACGGCGCTGTGTCCGAGGGCGGCAAGAACGTGGCCATGATCCCCTACTACTGCGGTGTAGAGGGCGAGGAGAAGGCTGGTCTCAACTGCGGCACCGAGAACTGCTGGGCCATCAACGCCAACGCCAAGCAGGCCGACATCGACGCCACCATGGACTTCCTCTACTGGTGCGTGACCGATCCTGAAGCCTCCCGCATCCTGGTGGATTCCTTCGGCGTCATGCCCTATAAGCAGGCTGCCGCATCCACCAACGGCTTCCTGGCCATGGCCAACGACTACGCCAATAACGGCTGCTACGTCATGGATTGGGCCACCAACTATCAGCCCAACGTGGACGCCTACCGCGCTGCCTTCGTGTCCGCTCTGAACGCCTACAACGCCGATCAGTCCGACGCCAACTGGGAGCAGGTCCGTTCCGCCATCGTGGACGGCTGGGCCTATCAGTACAGCCAGGTGAACGGCTAATCTACCATTCCATGTGACTTAAGAGGGGCGGGCGGCTTCGCCCGTCCCTCGTACTTTTCTTTTCTGTAAAGCAAGGGGTGTTTCATTTGAAAAGAAAACCGTACGATCTAAGGAAGGGGCCCATCCGCAAGCAATGGTGGATCTTCCTGCTGCCGCTGATGGCAGCCTTCACCATCGGCTTCGTGTGGCCCTTCATTCAGGGCATCTACCTGTCCTTCTGCACCTTCACCACCACGTCCAACGCCAAGCTCAACGGGGTGATGAACAACAAGGCTTTCTTCAACAACTACATCAAGGCCTTCCAGGATCCCACCTTCGTCCGCTCCTTCTGGTATTCGGCCCTGTTCGCCGTGGTGAGCCTCATCATCATCAACGTGCTGGCCTTCACGGTGGCCTACTTCCTCACCAAGGAGCTCAAGGGCAGCAACCTTTTTCGGACCGTGTTTTTCATGCCGAACCTGATCGGCGGCATCGTTTTGGGATACATCTGGTCCATGATCTTTGACGGCATCCTGCACATCTACGGCAAGACATTGGTGACCGAACCCGTCTGGGGCTTCTGGGGGCTGGTGATCGTGGTGGCCTGGCAGCAGATCGGGTACATGATGATCATCTATATCGCGGGGCTCCAGGCCGTGCCCAACGACATGCTGGAGGCGGCCAAGATCGACGGCGCCTCCGGTTGGCAGACCCTGTGGCGGGTCACCATCCCCAACGTGATGCCCTCCATCACCATCTGCACCTTCTTGAGCCTGACCAACGGGTTCAAGCTCTTCGATCAAAACCTGGCGTTGACCAACGGTCTGCCCAAGCCCTTCATCAACGGGGTGCCCGTGGGGCAGACGGAGATGATCGCCCTGAACATCTATAACACCTTCTATGTGGGCAACACCTCCGCCCGGGGCACCGCCCAGGCCAAGGCCGTCCTGTTCTTCATCCTGGTGGCGGGCCTCGGTCTCATCCAGCTCTCCGCCACCCGCAGAAAGGAGGTGCAGCAGTAATGAGTCAAAAGAGTCTCGCCAAGGAAAAGACCTTCAAGACGGTGCTTTCCATCGTTTTGGCGGTGATCTGCATCCTCTACATGCTGCCCATCGGCACGCTGATCATCAACACCTTCAAGGGCAGCACCTACGTGAAGTCCGAGACCTTCGCCCTGCCCAACGCCCAGTCCTTCGTGGGATGGGACAACTATGTGAAGGGCATGACCTTCGGCAACTACGACTTCTGGAAGACGGTGCTCTACAGCTTCACCATCACCATCCTGAGCTCCGCCATGATCCTGCTGTTCACGTCCATGGCCGCCTGGTTCATCGCCCGGGTGGATTCCAAGGTCTGCCGGATCATCTACTACCTGTGCGTGTTCTCCATGGTGGTCCCCTTCCAGATGGTCATGTTCACCCTCTCCAAGACCGCGGACACCCTGAAGCTGAACACCCCCTGGACCATCCCCATCGTGTATCTGGGCTTCGGGGCGGGCCTCGCCATCTTCATGTTCGTAGGCTTCGTCAAGGGCATCCCCCTGGAGATCGAGGAGGCGGCGGTCATCGACGGCTGCGGGCCCCTGAAGACCTATTTCCTGGTGGTTTTCCCCATGCTGAAACCCACCATGATCTCCGTGGGCATATTGGAGATCATGTGGGTCTGGAACGATTATCTGCTCCCGTACCTGGTTTTGGACAGGAACCTGTATCGGACCATCCCCATCCATATCCAGTACCTTCAGGGCAGCTATGGTCAGGTGGACTGGGGCGCCACCATGGCGCTGATTTTCCTGGGTATCATCCCGGTGGTGATCTTCTATCTCCTCTGCCAGAAGCACATCATCAAGGGCGTGGCCGCCGGCGCCGTAAAGGGTTGATCTTTTCTTTTTGCTACAAGGGCCGCGAACAGCGGCCCTTGTAATATTTTACAGCAAGGCGTTCACATACTGGACAAATATTTGTTTTTATGGTAGAATGCAATGACTATAAATAGGTGGTAGTATGCCGTGCATTTTATCGGCTTCCCTTTGCCTCCATTTTCGCCGGAAGGCGGCGCGGGGCGGGAGCTAACGGTATTCATTCAACTGGTATACACAAACAGGAGGTCCTATGGATAACAACACCATTCTCGTGATCGATGATGACAGAAACATTCTTTCTATCATTGAGCTATATTTGAAAAAGGCTGGGTTCAACGTGGTCACCTGCGCCACGGGATACGACGCGCTGTCCGCGTTCCGCAGCGTTAAACCCACGCTGGTGGTGCTGGATGTGATGCTGCCCGGTCGGGACGGCTGGTCCATTCTGAACGACATCCGCCAGGAAGCCTCCACGCCGGTTATCATGCTCACCGCCAAGGGCGACACCGGCGAGCGGGTCCGGGGCTTGGAGCTGGGGGCGGACGACTACATCGCCAAGCCCTTCGACAGCAACGAGCTCATCGCCCGGATCAAGGCCGTGCTGCGTCGGAGCGCTCCCGCGGCGGATCAGGAAAAGGCCATCGTGCTGCCCGACCTTTCCATCTCTCTGGAAAACTATTCCGTGATCCTGGACGGGATCCAGCTGGAGATGCCGCCCAAGGAGATCGAGCTTTTGTACTTCCTGGCGTCCCACGCGGGGAAAGTGTTTACCCGGGAGCAGCTCTTGGAGCAGGTCTGGGGCTTCGATTTCTTCGGCGATTCCCGCACGGTGGACGTGCATGTGAAGCGTATTCGTGAAAAGCTGGGCGAGCGGCAAAGCTGGCAGCTGAAGACCGTTTGGGGCGTGGGATACAAATTCGAGATCCATTCCTGACGTCCCTTTCTCCTCATGGCGAAAATCCGTTTCAAATCCATATTTGACCGCATGCTGTTCCTGCAATGCGTGACGGTCCTTTCTCTGCTGCTCATTTTGGGCCTGGGGATCGGATACGTGGCCCGTATGCAGGGGTTGAATATGGAGAAGGAATCGTTGATCGAAACGGCGCGCCAGGCCGCGTCAACGCTGGAGGCGGGAGAGCCGCCCCAGTCGCTGCAGCCTTTGACGGAGGGGAAGAAGCTCCTCATCCAAGTCCTCTATCCCGATGGGATTGTCTCCGTATACAGAGATGAAAAATGGCAGCCCCTGGTGGCCATGCCCGCGGACAAAACCCGGGCGTCGGAGGCCCTGCGGCGGAACGGGGAGACGCCGGAGACCATGGAGCGGTATTTTTCCAAGGTATCGTTTCGGGTGTATACCCTTTTCGTTCGTTTGGGCGCAGAGGATAAGGACGGGGTGCTCCTGGTCCATGGCGACATCTCCCGCCTGAACGAGGCCTTTCGGCAGATCGCCCTCTGGACGCTGGCCATCTGCGTCGTCGCCGCCTTTGTGGTTTTGTTCTCCTCCTACTATATCGCCAAGCGGATCATCAACCCCTTCGTGGACATGAACCACATCGTCCAGTGCTACTCCAAGGGCGACTTTTCCCAGCGCATCCCCGTTCAGGGGAAGGATGAGGCGTCCCAGCTGGGGCGGAGCTTCAACGAGATGGCGGATCAGCTGAAGAATCTGGAGGTCACCCGCCAAAGCTTCGTGGCCAACGTGTCCCATGAGCTTCGCTCGCCCCTCACCAGCATGAAGGGCTTTTTGGAGGCCATGATGGACGGTACTATCCCGCCCGAGGAGCACGAACACTACATCGACATTGTGCTTTCGGAGACCCGGCGCATGACCGCCATGGTCAACGATCTGCTGGATCTGGCCCGGATCGAAAGCGGCATCATCACCGTCAACTACGAGGTCTTTGATATCAACGAGCTCATTCGCCGGACCCTCATCACCTTTGAAGCCCGGATCTCCGAAAAGAATATGGAGCTGGACGTGCGCTTTGCCAACGAACAGAGCTTCGTCTACGCGGACAGCAATCAGATCTCTCAGGTCCTGCGGAATCTGATCGACAACGCCATCAAGTATTCCCCCCAGGGGCGCTCCCTTCTGGTGTCCACCTACGCCCTGCGCAAGGAGGTGTACGTCACCATCCGCGACACCGGCGTGGGCATCCCTGCGGAGGACGTGCCCCATATCTTCGATAGGTTCTACAAGGTGGAGAAGGCCCATACGCCCTCGCCCCAGGTGGGATCCGGCTTGGGCCTCGCTATCGTGAAGAAGATCATCGAGGCCCACGGCCAGTCCATCACGGTGAAGAGCGCCCGGGGCAAGGGGACCCAGTTCACTTTTACATTAGAGAAAGCCAACACGCTCAAGCGTGTGACGGACGGAGGCAGAAAGAATGGAAGCGTATAGACCAATTGAACCCAAGCGGAGCAGGGGCGTGCAGGCGCTCATCTGGACCCTATCTATCCTGTTTTGTGTGGCGATCGTTATCTTCCTGATGGTCGGGGTGGGATTCGGCCGCACCGTGCGGGCGAAGGCCGCCCTCGCTCGGGAGCAGGCCCAGACTGTTCCCTCTCAGAAAGCGACGCTGCCGGTCTTGCCCACGCCGGAGGCCACTCCGAGGGCCACGCCGGAGGTCAGACCGGTGCCTACGAGGTCGCCGGAGCTTTCGGCTCAGCCTACGGTGGATCCCGGCATCCTGGAGGCTTTGCCCAAGCTGGAGCTGAACATTCAGCAGTCTGATGAAATGAAAACCTTCGCGTCCATCCCCGACGTGGTGGAGGCGGCTTCCGAATCTGTGGTGGGCATCATCCACTATCAGCCCAACCCCCGCACGGGCAAGCTGGAGGAATATGCCAGCGGTTCGGGCTTTATCGTCTCTGAAAACGGATACGTGCTCACCAACGCCCATGTGGTGACCGGCGCGGCGGCGGTGGACGTGCTCTTCAGCGACGGCGAAAAGACCCCGGCCCTGGTGGTGGGGACCGACGTGACCACGGATATCGCTGTGCTGAAGATGGAGGGGGAGGGCTATCCCGCCCTGCCCATCGGCGATTCCGGCGCTTTGCGGGTGGGCGAATACGTGATCGCCATCGGCAACCCCCTGAGCGCCTATGAACTCTATGGGACGGTCACCTTCGGCATCATCAGCGCCACGGCCCGGGAGATCAACATCGACGGCTTCGTCAACACCTACTTGCAGACCGACGCCGCCATCAACTTCGGCAACAGCGGCGGTCCCCTCATCAACATGGCGGGGCAGGTCATCGGCATGAACAGCGCCAAGAGCATCACCGCGGGCTACGACACCCAGGGGAACGCCATCTCCGCAGAAGGCATCGGCTTTGCCCTGCCCATCCAAAACGTGATCGAGATCGCCAACGTCATTTTGCGGGAGGGCGGCATGGTCCGCCCCGGCATCGGCGTACAGATCCGGACAGTGGACGAGCAGACGGCGGCGGAGAACGGTGTGCCCGAGGGCTGCCGGGTGGAGGAAGTGACCGAAGGCGCTCCTGCCCATTTGGCAGGGATGAAGGTGGGCGACATCATCACCCAGGCGGACGACATCGAGGTAAGGGTCAACGACGACGTGGTGGACTACGTGCGCTCCAAGGGGGTGGGCGATACCATCGCCTTTACGGTCTATCGGGACGGGGAGTATTTGACCATCCCCGTCACGGTGGGGGACATGAATCGATTCAATGACTGATGATTTCTGATAGAACGGTACACACTCTCGAATTGAACAAGATCCTGGCGCTGCTGCGGACCCATGCGGTTTCCGACATGGGGAAGGAAGCGGTGGATGCCCTTGCGCCTACCGTGTCCCTGACGGAGGCGGAGCGGCTGTTGCAGGAGACCACCGAGGCGGAATCCATCTACTGGCGGCTGGGGCACACGCCCATCGACGTCTTCCCGGATATCCGCCCGTCCCTGCGCCGGATGAGCGCGGTGCTGGCCCTGTCCATGGGGGAGCTGTTGGCGGCGGAGCGGTGTTTGAAGGTCTCCCGCCGGGCCCGGGAGGGCATCCTGGGAGGCAAGGAGCAGGGAGGCGACGGGCTGCTGTGCCTCATTGCCAACCGGCTCACGGCGCAGCCCACCATCGAGAACGAGATCGCCCGCTGCATCCTTTCGGAGGAGGAGATGGCGGACAACGCTTCGCCGGAGCTGGCCCGGATACGGCGACAGATGAAGCTGACCACCGAGAAGGTGCGGGACAAGCTCAACAGCATCATCCGCAGCGCCGGGGACCAAAAGTATCTGCAGGACCCCATCATCACCATGCGCAACGGCCGCTACACCATCCCCGTGAAGGCGGAGCATCGGCGGCAGATCCCGGGCCTGATCCACGACCAGAGCGGCACGGGTCAGACCCTGTTCATCGAGCCTGCGGCGGTGGTGGAGCTGGGAAACGAGTATAAAAAGCTGTTGTTGGACGAGCAAAAGGAGATGGAGCGGATCCTGGCGGGCCTCACCGCCCTGCTGCAGCCCTTCGCCGACGAGCTCTATACCAGCCTTCAGCTGCTGGCACGCCTCGACTGCATTTTCGCCAAGGCCATCCTGGCCCGGGAGTACGGCGGCATCCGGCCCAAGCTGAACGACGAGGGACGCATCCGTCTGGTGAACGCCCGCCATCCCCTGATCGACAAGGAGAAGGTGGTGCCCGTCACCCTGTGGCTGGGGGAGGATTTCGACACCCTCATCATCACCGGCCCCAATACCGGCGGCAAGACCGTAACCTTGAAGACCGTGGGCCTGTTCACCCTCATGGCCATGTGCGGCCTCTTCCTCCCGGCGGAGGAGGGGAGCCAGGTCTCCACCTTCGACCAGGTCTTTGCCGACATTGGCGACGAGCAGTCCATCGAGCAGAGCCTGTCCACCTTCAGCGCCCACATGACCAACCTGGTCTCCATCATCGAGCAGGCGGACGACCACACGTTGGTCCTGTTGGACGAGCTGGGGGCGGGCACCGACCCCTTGGAGGGGGCGGCTCTGGCCCAGGCCATTTTGGAGCGGCTGCAGGCCATGGGCTGTCGGACCATGGCCACCACCCATTACAGCGAGATCAAGGCCTTCGCCCTGTCCCGGGAGGGGATGCAGAACGCCTCCATGGAGTTCGACGTGGATCGGCTCTATCCCACCTACAAGCTCTATATCGGCATCCCCGGCAAGTCCAACGCCTTCGAGATCAGCCTTCGGCTGGGCCTGGATCCGGGGGTCATCGACCGGGCACGGCAGTTCTTGAAGAAGGAGGATCTGGCCTTCGAGGACGTGCTCAGCGGCGCTGAGGAGCAGCGAAAGATCGCCGAGCAGTCCCGTCACGACGCCCAGCTGGCCCTGTGGGAGGCGGAAAAGCTGCGGAACGACTACGAGAAGGAGAAGCGCAAGCTGGACGAGGAACGTTCACTTCTCCGGAACAAGGCCCGGGAGGACGCCCGGGACATCGTTCGTCAGACCCGGCGGGAGATGGAGCGCCTCATCACGGAGCTGCGCAACATCAAGAACATCGACCCCTCCATTTTAGAGCGGGCCATTCAGCAAGCCCGGGATTCTATGCGCGCTTCGGAGAACGATCTTATGGACGAGGCGGCCCCCGAGGACGATCTGGGAGAGGCGCCTGCGACGGTGAAGGCGGGGGAGAGCTACCATGTGATCAGCATCCATAACACCGCCACCGTGCTGAAGGCTCCCGACGCCCGGGGTATGGTGCAGATCCAGGCGGGGGTCATCAAGATGAACGTGCCGCTGTCGGAGCTTCGGCCCCTGCCCAAGGTCAAAAAGAAGCGGGCGCCCATCACCGGGAAGCCTATCCTTCAGGATATCCAGGAAGTGAAGATGGATCTGGATCTCAGGGGCATGACCGTGGACGACGGCATGCTGGAGGTGGATCGATACATCGACCTGTGCGCCCGAAACGGTCGAAAGGAGTTCAACGTGATCCACGGCAAGGGCACCGGCGCCCTTCGCGCGGGCATCCAGGCGTACCTTAAGACCCATCCCCGGGTCAAATCCTATCGGATCGGCGCATACGGGGAGGGGGACGCGGGCGTGACCGTGGTCACGCTGAAATAATTTGTCGGATCGGAAAACTGCTGCCTGGTCAGCGGCTTTCTTGACATTGGAGGAGGGAGGAAAAACGATGACCAAAGCGAAAACGGGCATCATGGCCTGCATCCTTATGGCGGTCCTGCTGCTGAGCACGCTGACGGCTTGCGTTCCCGCCATCAGCGCCATACCAGTGCTCACGGCAGGGGAAGCCGAAGCTTCGCCTGCGCCTGTTGTCGACGTGCCCTACAAGGACGATGGCTCCAGATATGTCTATCGCTATGCCGCCGGCACCCGGGACAGGGCCTGGGAGGAGGACATCGTCTTTTTGACCAACCGTTTTTTGGACCCATGGGGCACAGGCCATCCCAAGCTGGTCAAGCAGGGTTGCAGCCTCCATTACTTGAAGGACCTGAGGGCGGGCTATGAGGATTATGAAAACAAGTATGAATCCCTGTACGAACCTGCCCTTCGGGAAGAGTTTGTCCGACACATCAACGAGCTGCTCCTGTCCATCGGCGAAAAGAGCGACGATGAACTGCTATTCGGCTGCGCCCAGGCGGCTGCCGTCTTGCACGACGGACATACCGGCCTGATCGCATCCATCCTCGACACGGCCAGGGAAGCGTTTCCTCTGGGCCTTTGTCCCCTGTATGCAGACGGCGTCCCCGGGGCCTATATCTACGCTGTGCCCAAGGGGCGGGAGGATCTGCTCCTGTGCCGCCTGGATGCCATCAACGGCGTGCCCCTTTCCGAGATACTGGACGATGTCTGCACGCTCTTTTCCCATGAACATATCGCCTGGGCCCAGTATATCGCGTTTCACTACACCTCTCCCAGATGCTGCCCATCCCTGCTGAATGTGGCCATCCTTCGCTATTTCGGCATCATGGGGGAGGAAAAGACGGCCATCCTCTCCCTGACGGACGAGACAGGCGCCATTCGTCAAGTGGAGATGGCATACTTTACCCAAAAGAGCATGCCTAAATTGATAGCATATTGGCCTGCTGCAGTGCCCAATGAAAGCGTCGACATCCGTCTTACGGATTCCTACTGGGAGGAGGACGTCTGGTACGAGCTCATTGACGAAGGCCAGGCCCTGTACATCCGTCTGCGTCAGTGCGCCAGTGAAGCGGACAAAACGGTACTAAAAGCCGTCACCGCGGCGAAGCAGGCGGGCGGTGTCAAAAAGGTGATCCTGGATTTTCGCGGCAACAGCGGTGGCTCCATCTTGACCGCGGTGGATATAATCCGACAAATCAACGCCCTGGATGCTCCCGACGGCAAGTATGTGCTGATCGATGGAGGGGCCTTTTCGGCGGCGGTATTGATCCCGGTGGGCCTTAAACGTTTCTGCCCGGACGTGGTGCTGGTGGGCGAACCTGCGGGCATGCCGCCCAACGGTGCCTTTGGTTCCTGCACCTTCACAACGCCAAACATGCACCTGTCGGTGACTATGGCCATACGCGACTGCTATTATTGCTGGCCGGAAAATGACGATCCTACCCTGATGCCGGATGTTTTGGTGCACCAGACCCTGGAAGATTATTGGAACGGGATCGACACCGTGCTTGCTTACGTGCTGAGCGATTCAGCCCAATAGGCATTGTTTCGCTTCCAGCCGCAGAGGCCGGCGCCGATCAGGACGATATACTGGCAATACAACAGCCACATCATGGTGAGCACCATGGCCGCCATGCTTCCATACAGGGTCAGGTCGACTAAGCGGCCGGCGTAAAGAGAGAACAGGGCAGAAAAGAGGATCCAGGCCATGGCGGACAGAGCTGCGCCTGCGCGCACCTCGCGGAAGGAAAGCTGCTGGCCGGGGATGGAGCGATAGAGAAAGACGAACATCAGCCACAGCAGCACCGCCATGACCAGGTATCGAAGCCACAGCACAGGGCCCAGAAGCGCAGCGAGATTTGGATACATCAGCCCCATCACCAGAACGATCCGAGAACCGAAAACCAGGACCGCCAGGGACAGCAGGAGCGCTGTCAACAGCGCCATAGTCAGCAGGATGGCTCTGAACCTTTGCTGCAGATAGTTGGTCCTTCGTTCAGGATCGACCATGGCCGTCATGCCTTTGAGCAGTTTGGAGAAAGCCTGAGCGGAGGAAAAGAGCAGCACCACCATGGAAATGGGCAGGGCGGGGAATACGTTTTCGTACACGTTGGTCAGGATGCCCTTCAGCAGTCCCGCCACAGCCGCCGGGGCAATGCCGTCCATCAGGTGCAGCAAAGCCGCCTCGGAGACGCCCACGCAGGGCACCAGAGAAGCGGCCAAGGCAGCCATGGGGAACAGGGACAGGAACATGTAGAAGGCGCAGGAGGCGGCATAGGTGGCCAAACCCCGGCTGCTCAACGCCTCGGCGAACCTTCTGACTCGATTGAACCGGGTATACAGTTTAGCCACGAAGCAGCCGGATCATTTCCTTGGGGTCGGTGGCGGTGAACACGGCGTTGCCCGCCACCAAAACGGTGGCCCCCGCGGCCCTGCAGCGAGGCGCCGTCTGGACGTTCACACCGCCGTCCACCTCGATCTCAAAGGACAGCCTCCGTTCCGCCTTGAGGGCGTTCAAAGCTTCGATCTTTTTCAGGACCTGGGGGATGAACTTCTGCCCTCCGAAGCCGGGGTTCACGCTCATGAGCAGCACCAGATCGCAATCTGCCAACACCTCCTCACAGAGAGCGAGGGGCGAGGCCGGATTCAGCACCACGCCCGCCCGCATCCCGGCGGCATGGATGGATTGGAGCACCCGATGGATATGCTTTTCCGCCTCCACATGGAAGGTGAGGATGTCCGCGCCGGCATCCCGGAAGGGATTCACCCAATCCCCCGGCCGCTCCACCATGAGGTGTACGTCCAAGGGCAGCTTCGTATAGGGCCGGAGGGCCTTGCACATGGCGGGGCCAAAGGTGATGTTGGGCACGAAATGACCGTCCATCACGTCGAAGTGGACCCAGTCCGCGCCGCTTTCTTCCAACATCTTCACGGCCTCGCCCGTGCGGGCGAAGTCGGCGGAAAGGATGGAGGGGGCGATCTTAATCATACTGGTGTTTCCTCCTAAAGGTAAAATCGTTGGCGATCTGGACATATCGCTCATATCGGGCGGGGGAGAGGCGTCCGTCCGTCAGCAGCGCCTTCACGCCGCAGCCGGGTTCGCTTCGATGCATGCAGCCCGGGAAGCGGCAGGGGTCGGCCAGGGCAAACTCGGGATAGCAGCCCAAGAGCAGCTGCTCGTCGAAGCTGTCCGGCTCGTACAGGGAGAATCCAGGCGTATCCAGCAGCGCCCCGCCGAAGCAGGGCCATAGCTGGGCGTGACGGGTGGTGTGGCGGCCTCGGTCCGTCTTGCGGGTCAGCTCCCCCACAGGCAGGTCCAGCTCCGGGAGCAGGGCGTTCATCAGGGAGGACTTCCCCACGGCGGACTGGCCCGCGAAGCAGCAGATCTTGCCCCGGATAGCGTCCTGCAGGGCGTGGAGCCCTTCCCCTGTCCTGGCGGACACCACGACCCGGGGAAAGAGGCGATAGTCCCGTTCAAAGGCCTCCCGTATGGAAGGGTCGGCTTCGTCCGCCTTGTTGAGCACCAGCACCGGCTCGATGTGATTCAGCTTCGCCTGGACGATCAACTTGTCACACAGCAGCCAATCCGGCTCCGGCAGATGGGCGGAGATCACGATGAGCAGCCGATCCACGTTGGCCACCGCCGGCCGGATCAACAGGTTGCGGCGGGGCAGTATGGCGTCGATCTGGGCGTATCCGGAGGCGTGGAGGGTAAGGGTGACCCGGTCGCCCACCACCGGCGTGATGCCCTCCTTGCGAAAGGCGCCTCGCGCCTTGGAGGTGATCACGCCCTGATCCGTGGACACATAGTAGAAGCCGCCCACTCCCTTTATGATAGACCCTTCCATGGCTTTTTACTCCGAAAACTTCACGTCCTGGGTCCGCACTTCCTCTCCGTTCACCAACAGATACAGGGTGCGGGTGGCAGGGTCGTTGCTGTATACCGTGGCGCTGATGGAGACCATGGTCTCCTTGGTGCGGACGGTCTCATAGACGATCACGGAGTAGTCGATGTTCTCCGTATTGCTGGTACGGTACACGATCTGTACCAGGGAATCGTTTTCGGCGATATCCAGCATGAAGGACACGTCGGCCTTATACTTGCCGTGTTTTTCCAAAAGCAGGGTCAAACGCACCTGGTCCGTAGCGTCGGCCGGGGCGGTGGCGGGGATGCTCTGCGCGATGATGGTGCCGGCACGGCTGTCCCCGGAGGCGTATTCCGGGGCGACGAAGATGTTGGAGATCCCGGCCACATGGAGGGTCCGCAGGGCGTCGTCCAGCCGGAATCCGACCACGGAGGGCATCCGGCTAGCGTCCGGCGTGGGAAGCTGGCTGGACACGGTGACGCTGGCCACGGTGGGCGGTGCGGCCGTGGCGGGGTCTATCTCCTCCACAGGCTCCCCGCTGCCCGAGCACCAGTGGTTCACGAAGCCCAGGTAGGCCAGGAAGATCACCAGAATAGGCGTGAATACGGAGATGGAGATCCAGGCGTACACGGATAGGGACATGCGGCGGCCGGGCGTCTTTTGCTCTTTCGATTCTCGGTCCCGGGCAAAGGTGCCGTTGGGGTGGGAGAGGGAGCGGATCAGGTCCGAACGCATGAGCTTGGCGCTGGCATATCGCTGCTGGGGATCCTTCTCGATGGCCCGCAGCACGATGTCGTTGAGCGCCGGCGGGATGGCGGGGTTCAGATCCTTCGGCGGGGTGGGGGTGGCCGACAGGTGCATCAACGCCGTGGACACGGTGGTATCCCCGATGAAGGGAACGGTGCCGGTGAGCATCTCATACAGAGAGATGCCGGCGGAATAGATATCGCTCTCCGCGGTCACGGGCAGCCCCTTGGCCTGTTCCGGGGAGATGTAATGGACGGAGCCGATCACGTTCTTGCCGGAGAAGGTCATGGTGCTGGCGGTGACCTCCCGGGCGATGCCGAAGTCGGCCAGCTTTGCCTTGCCCCGGTTGGTGACGATCACGTTTTGCGGCTTCACGTCCCGATGGATGATCCCATGGGCGTGGGCATAGGAAAGGGCGTCCAGAATCTGGCTGCAAATGCCGATGGCCCTTTGGACGGACAGATGGCCACTGGGGCTCTCCTGGATCAGCTGCTTCAGGGTCTTTCCTTCCACATATTCCAAAACGATATAGGGGACCCCGTTGTCGTCGCCCACGCCGTAGGCCCGCACGATATTCTCGTGGGACAGCTCCAGACTGGCCCGGGCTTCCCGTTCGAACCGGCGCAGGAACTCCTGATCGTTCAGGAACTCCTCCCGCAGCATCTTGACGGCGACCACCTTCCGGGTGGACATGTTGATGGCGCGATAGACGCGGGCCATACCGCCGCTGCCTACCTCGCGAATGACGCGATACTTGTTGTCGATGATATCCGGCGTCAAAGCTCAACACCTCCTTCGTTCCGCACGATGACCAGGGAGATGTTGTCTTGGCTGCCCCTATCGTAGGCCTGCTCCACCAGGGTATGGCAGAGCTCGTCCAAGTCCTGCTTTTTTTGCACCTCAGACAGGATGTCCGCCTCGGAAAGCACGTCGCACAGGCCGTCTGAGCAGAGCAGGACCGTATCCTTGGGATTCCAGCGGGTATAGAAAACGTCAGGCTCGAAGGAGGACTCAGAACCGATGCAGCGGGTGATCACGTTCTTCCGGGGATGATTTTTCGCCTCTTCGGCGGAGAGGAAGCCACGGCGCACCAGCTCCTGCACATAGGAGTGGTCGAAGGTGACCTGCCGGATCTCGTCACCGGAGACGTGATACAGCCGGGAATCGCCGATGTTGGCGGTGATGAAATGGTCGTGATAGAAGATGGCGGCCACCAGCGTGGCGCCCATGCCCCGTAGGTAGCTGTCGCCTTCCGAGGCGGTGAGGACCTGGGCGTTGGCGTTGAAGAAGGCGTCCACCAGCACGTTTTGCGGCGCGTCACAAAGCTCCCGGGTCCAGGTGTCCAGCGCTTCGATGGAGATACGGCTGGCTACCTCTCCGGCGGCGTGACCGCCCATGCCGTCAGAGACGGCGGCGATCAGCGGATAGTGGGGATCGAATCGGGTGAACACCACGTCCTCGTTGTTGGCGCGGCGCCCCTGTATGGATAGGCTACTGTATCTCATGGATCACCCTCCTTCTCAACTGTCCGCAGGCGCCGTCGATATCGGCGCCCATCTCCCGCCGCACGGTGGCGGAGGTATGCTCCTCAGCGAGCCACCCGGCGAATTGTTCCGCGTGGGCCCGGCTCACACCCAGCAATGATCGCTCCTTCACGCTGTTCAGCGGGATCAGGTTCACATGACAGACCATGCCGCGGAGGAGCTTTGCAAGGGCCGATGCGTCTTGCCTTGAATCGTTCACACCCTCCACCAAAGCATATTCGAACACCACGCGACGCCCCGTTTTTTCGGCATAGGTCTTGGCCGCCTGGATAAGGTCGGCGACGGGGTACACGTTGGCGATGGGCATCATGGTCTTGCGCACCTCGTCGGAGTGGGCGTGGAGGGACACGGACAAGGTCACGTGGGGCGCGTCCTCGATCAGACGGTAGATCTTCGGTACCAAACCGCAGGTGGACAGGGAGATGTTCCGGGGGCTGATGTTCAGCTCCTCCGGGCTGGTCACCCGTTTCAAAAAGGTGACCACGTTCTCATAGTTGTCCAAGGGCTCGCCGCTGCCCATAAGCACGATGTTGGTCACGGACCGGCTCCAACCCTCCCGGGGCGGCTCATCCTGCTCCATGAGCTTGAGAAAGCTCAGCATCTCCCCGGGACGCAGGTCCCGTACGCAGCCCTCCAGGGTGGAGGCGCAGAACTTGCAGCCCATGCGGCAGCCCACCTGGGTGGAGATACAGGCCGTGTTCCCGTAGCTGTAGTGCATGAGCACCCCTTCCACCAGGTTGCCGTCCTCCAGCAGGAACAGATATTTGATGGTCCCATCCTTGGGGGAGATGAGCTTTCGCTCGATGACGCTGCCGCCGTAGGGCAGGGCGGAGAGTTTTTCCCGCAGAGCTTTGGGCAGATTGGTCATCTCCTCCGGCCGGGCGCCCTTGTTGAGCCACGCCATCACCTGATCGGTGCGAAAGCGCGGCTGGCCCCATTCCGTCATGAGGGCAGAAATGCCGGTTTTGTCCAGGTCCGTCAAATACATTTCGTCATCCTTGCCATGTAGAATCCGCCGGTGCCGTCCCGCTGGGGCAACAGCTGCCGTTGGTCCTCCAAAGTAAACTCAGGGTGCACCTTCAAAAAACTTTCCACCTGCCCCTCGTTTTCTCTGAGGGAGATGGTGCAGGTGCTGTAGCACAGGATCCCCTCTGGCTTGACCAGCCGGGAACAGCTTTCGAGCAGGGTGGCCTGGACGCTGCACAGGGCGGCTACGTCCTGCTCCTCTCGGCGCAGCATCACGTCCGGCTTCTCCCGAAGCAGGCCCAAACCGGAGCAGGGCACGTCCAGCAGCACCCCGTCGAAGCAGGGGGCGGCATCCTCGGGGATCCGGGAGGCGTCCTTCTCCTCACACTTCGCCTGGACGTGGAGACGAGCGAAGGTCCGCTCCATCAGCTCCACCCGATGGGGATGGAGCTCATAGCAGGTGAGGTCGATATCTCCCGCCGTCAGGGACCACAGGTAGGCGGCCTTCCCGCCGGGGGCGGCGCAGGCGTCCAGCACCTTCTTGCCCCGCATATCCCCCATAAACCGGCAGATGGCCATGGCCCCTTCGCCTTGGACGGCGATCTTCCCCTCCCGAAAGAGGGACAGGGAGGACAGGGGGATGCTCCGCTCCAGACGAAAACAGTTGTCGTCCACCCGTCCCCGGGTGAAGGGGACCGGCAGCGATGCTGCCAGCTCCTCGTTGGTAAAGGGCCACTGGGCCCGAACCTCCATGGCCGGAAGCTCCCGGGACAGAAACTGCACGGTCTCCGTCTCCCCAAACCGATCCAGCCATTCCCGCAGAATCCAGTCGGGACAGCCAAACAGTATGGACAGCCGTTCCACCGGGTCCGAGGGCAGGGGAGGGAGATTGTCTCTTTCCCGCAGCACCCGGCGCAAGACCCCGTTTACCAGCCCAGCCAAAGCGCCCTTGCCGCATTCCCGGGTCAGCTCTACGGCCCCGTTTACGGCGGCATGATCCGGGGTATCCATGAAGAACAGCTCCGTCATAGCGAGGCGCAGGATATTGCGGATCACCTTCTTCTGGGGCTTCACGTAGAAGGAGAGCATGTAGTCCGTCCACCGCAAATGCTCAAGAGCGGTGTACACCAGGGAGCTTATATAGGCAAGCTCCGATGGTTCCCGCCGCACCTCCTTCAGCCGCAGGTTGGCGTAGGCGCCGTCCTCCACCACGTCCATGAAGACCTGCAGGGCGTCTCGACGGGGGCTGCTCATGAAAGCACGCTCCCCGCAATGTTTTTGCCCCGCAAAAAGGCTTTCCCGTCCAGTTTTTTGCCACCGGGGGCCTGCATCTCCGTGATCTCCAGCGCGCCATCCCGGCAGCGCAGGAACAGGCCCTTCTTTGCGTCCCCAAACAGACCGCCCACAGGCAGCCCTTCCGGCGGTTCCGCATCGGAAAGGACCGTGCGCCACAGCTTCAGCTTCTCCTCGCCCAGCAGGGCGTAGGCCCCGGGCCAGGGGTTGGTGCCCCGGATAAGGTCATGGATCGCCTGCCGCGGGGCGGAAAGATCGATTTTGCCGCTGTCCCGGGTGAGCATCCTACAATAGGTGGCCTTCTCTTCATCCTGAGGCACGGGGGAGAGCTCTCCCCGTTCCAGAGCGTCCAAGGTCCGCATAAACAGCTCTGCCCCCAACTCGGCCAGCCGGACGGCCAGCTCCCCATAGGTTTCGTTCTTTCCCAAAGGCGTTTCGGCCTTCAAGAGCACGTCTCCGGCGTCCATCCGCTTCACCAGCTTCATGGTGGACACGCCGGCCACCGGCTGCCCGTCGATCACCGTTTGCTGCATGGGCGAGGCGCCCCGGTAGAGGGGCAGGAGGGACCCATGGACGTTGATGGCACCCAGGGGTGGGATGGACAGATTCTCCTCACTGAACAGCTGCCCAAAGGCCACCACAGCGTAGAGATCCGGCGCTAAGGCGCGGATGGCTGCGCAGCCTTCCGCGCTCCGGATCCTTTCAAACTGATAGACCGGAAGCCCCAGCTCCAGCGCCGCGGCCTTTACCGGCGGCGGCGTCAGGATGGCTTTTCGGCCGACGGGCCGATCCGGCTGGGTGAACACAGACAAGGTGTGATCGGACTTGGCCAGGGCTCGCAGGGTGGGCACGGCGAATTCCGGCGTTCCGAAGAAAGCGATACGCATGGAATTATTCTTCCTCCCCCTTGAAGTCGGCGGGCGGTTCCTTCACCAGGGGCAGATATACCTTCCCATCCAGATGGTCGCACTCATGGAAGACCGCTCGGGCAAAAAGCCCCTCGCCTTCGTATTCGAACAGGTCACCGTTGCGGTCGTAGGCCTCCACCTTCACGTAGTTGGGGCGTTCCACGTAGCCGCTTTGACCGGGGAAGGAGAGGCAGCCCTCCATGCCGCCCTGGACTCCGGAGGATTCCAAAATATGAGGGTTCACCATCTCCACAGGGGCGTTCTCGCCCTCAGGACCGCCCACGTCGATGACCACCACCCGGCGAAGCACCCCCACCTGGGGGGCGGCCAGACCCACGCCGTCCGCCTCGTACATGGTATCGAACATATCGTCGATGAGCTGGGAGAGCCGACCGTCGAAATTGGTTACCTCCCGGCATTTCTTATACAGACAAGGGTCCTTGTCCTTGCGAATGGTTCTGATCGCCATGGCATACTCCTCCTATATACATTATGCTATTATACCCTGTCGCCATCCTTTTGTAAAGAAAGCCAGTCGTTTTTGTCCGGTTGAGTGACGCTCAACCGTCGGTTGATACAATTTTTTGCAAAATATCCGTTCGGATGATGGTCCAACCGGCCTGTATATGGTATGATGAGGCCATCAAAAACACGGGAGGTCACTATGGAATATAAGGAGACCATGGGCAAGCGGATCAGCGATCTGCGCAAGGGCAAGGGCATGACCCAGGAGCAGCTGGCCCAGCTGCTGGGCGTCACGCCACAGGCGGTGAGCAAGTGGGAGAACGATCTATCCTGCCCCGACATATCCATCCTGCCCCAGCTGGCCGAGGCGCTGGGCGTCACTACGGATGAGCTGCTGGGGAAAGCGCCCTTGCAGACGGTGGCACCGGAAACGGAAAAGCAATCCGGCAAAGCCCACGTAAGCGTGCGCCTGAGGATGAACAAGGCCGAGAAGGTCATCTTCGCTCTGCTCTTGATGGGCATCGGCGTCGTCTTCCTATTGAACGCGTTCCACGTGATCGAGCTGGGGGAGGGGGTCACTTTCGGGAGCGTGCTCTGGCCCTTCCTGGTGGCCTGCATCGGCGTCCTGGCCTGCCGTTCCGAACTGAACCCGGTCAGCATCGGTCTGTTCCTGTTCGGCGTATACATGCTTCTCTTCAACCTGGGCATCATTCCGGCCCAGTATAAGCTGACCTGGGCCATGGCATGGCCGGTGGCGCTGATCCTGGTGGGCATTACCATCCTTCTGCGCTTCATTTTGCCCGAGCGGAAGAAGAAGGAAGGCGGTTTCTTCGAGGTGGAAAAGAGCGATCCTGTATTCAACTGCACGGACGATGACGGCTTCATCCGCATAGATTCCGCCTTTTCCAGCAAGGAGAAGCGGGTGAGCGGCGGCGTTCGTTTTACCGGCGCCAAAGTGGACTCCTCCTTCGGGAGTCTCGTCCTCGACCTCTCCGAGGCGGAGATCGTGAACGGCGCTTCGATCGACGCCGACGTATCCTTCGGCTCTCTCACCATTCGTCTGCCCGCAAACGTGAGCGCCAGGGCCATGTGCGACTCATCTTTTGGAGGCTACGACTGTCCTCCGGGGAATCCCGACGCCGAGATCGAGGTCCTGATCAAGGGCGACGTCTCCTTCGGCAAGATCGAAGTGGAATACGTTTGATCTCGATATAGAAAAAGGAGCGAGGTGTTACTCGCTCCTTTTTTATGTTCTGCTTACTCCATCCCAGCGTCCTTCATGGCGCTGTGGAGCCGTTCCTCCCGGAATTGGTGCTCGTATAGGTCGTGGTAGTAGCCGCCCAGGGCCAAGAGCTCCTCGTGGGTGCCGCTCTCCTGGATCTTGCCGCCGCGGATGACCAGTATTTTATCCGCGTTGCGGATGGTGGACAGCCGGTGGGCCACCACCAAACTGGTGCGCCCCTTGAGGACCGTGGTGATGGCTTCCTGGATGAGCTGCTCCGTCTCCGTGTCGATGGAGCTGGTGGCCTCGTCCAGCACGAAGATGCGGGGGTCGGCCAGGATCACTCTGGCGAAGCAGATGAGCTGCTTTTGGCCCGTGGACAGGCGGATGCCGCCTTCGCCCACCTCCGTGTTGTAGCCCTTTGCTTGTTCCGTGATGAACCTATCCGCGTGGACCAGACGGGCGGCTTGCTTCACCTCCTCCATGGAGGCGTTGGGCCGGCCGTAGCGGATGTTGTCTGCAATGGTGCCGGAGAACAGGTGGGGCGACTGGAGCACGTAGCCGAGGCTGCTTTGAAGCCACAGCTGGGACCGGGTCCTGTAGTCCTTGCCGTCGATATAGATGGTGCCCGCCGTGGGCTCATAGAACCGACAGACCAGGTTGACGATGGTGCTCTTGCCCGCGCCGGTTTCGCCCACCAGGGCGATGGTCTGACCCGCCTGGATGTCCAGGTTGAAGTCCTGGAGCACCGGCTCCTCCGGGTTGTAGGCAAAGTCCACATGCTCGAAACGGATGTTCCCGGTGATGGGCTCCCAATTCTCCCGCTTGGGGTCGATAATGTCGCCGTATTTCTCTATGATCTCCGGGGTATCCTGGACCTCGATGGGGGCGTCGATGAGACTGATGACACGCTCCGCCGAGGCCTGGGCGCTCTGGAAGTCCGCGAAGATGGACGCGATCTGCTGGATTGGGTCAAAGAGACTGGAGGCGTAGGTGACGAAGGCCACCAGCGTGCCGGCGGAGATGGGGCCGATGAAGGCGTGCTCCGGGTCCAGCACCCCCTTGCCGCCCAGGAACAAAGCGAGGCCGGTGCCAATGGCGCCCAGGGAGATGACCAGGGGGAAGAAGATGGCGTTGATCAGGGCCGCCTTGATGGAAGCCTTGCGCATGCTCTGGGTGATCTCCCGAAACTCTCGGCCGTTCTCCTCCTCATAAACAAGGGTCTTGGTGGTCATGGCCCCCATGATCCCCTCGTTGAAGGCGCCGGTGATGCGGCTGTTGTGCTTGCGGGCCTCTCGCTGATACTTCAGGATGGCTCGTTCCAGGAACAGGGCGGCCACGGCGAGGGGCGGGACCACCAGCAGCACCAGCAGGGCCAGCTTCCAGTTTTTGATCAGCATGATGATGAGGCACAGCACGGCGTAGCAGGAGGACCAGAGCAGGTCCACCATGCTCCAGGCGATCATCTCGGAGAGCCGGCTCACGTCGCTGATCATCCGGGCCATGAGATAGCCCACGGCCGTCTTGTCATAGTAGGCGAAGGACTGATTCTGCAGCTTCCAAAACCCGTCCTGCCGAATGTCATAGGAGATGGTCATCTCCATTTTGCCGCAGCGGGTGATGAATCCCAGCGTTCCGAAGCCCTGACTGAAAGCGAGAGCGATGTAGATCAGCATAAACAGCCATACGCCGTCGCTCTTGCCGGGGATGATGAATCTGTCCACGGCATAATTGGTCAAGAGAGGGTACAGGGAGTCCGCCGTCGCCACAAAGAGAAGACAGGCGATGGTCATGAGGAAGATCTTCTTGTTGCGCCAGGCGTAGGCGTAGAGCCGCTTCCACAGCTTGGGATCAACCCGTTCATTGGTGAAATCCTCTTCGTTCTGATAACTCACGCCTCTTCACCTCCTTTCGGCAGGGCGTCCTGGATTTCGGCGATGCGCCGGTAGAGACCGTGCTTTCGGATAAGTTCTTCGTGGGTGCCCACATCCACCAGCCGACCGCCCTCTAAGACCAGGATCTTGTCCGCTTCGCAGAGGGTGGTGATTCGGTGGGAAATGATGAACAGGATTCCATCCCGCTTCATGCCGTAGAGGGCATCCCGGATCTTGGCGTCGGTCTCCGTATCCACGGCGCTCATGGAGTCGTCGAAGATCAGAATGGGTGCCTTCTGCATCAGCGTCCGCGCGATGGCCACCCGTTGAAGCTGGCCGCCGGACAACGTGACGCCTCGTTCGCCCACCAGGGTGTCATAGCCCTTGTCAAAGCCCATGATCACGTCGTGGATGGCGGCGATGCGGGCCGCCTGCTCCACCTCCTCGTCGGAGGCGGTGGGGTTCACGATGCGGATGTTCTCCCGGATGGTCCGGGAGTAAAGGAAGGGCTCCTGCAGGACGATGCCAATGTTCCGGCGGAGGCAGGCGTGGTCGATGTCGTTGATGTCCACGCCGCCGATGGTGATCCTGCCTTTGGTGCAGGTGTAGAGCCGCTGTAAGAGCTGCACGAGGCTGCTCTTGCCGGAGCCGGTGGCGCCCAGGATGGCCACGGTCTCCCCGGGATGCACGGTGAAGCTGATGTCCTTCAGTACGTCGTCGGGGGTGTCGTAGCCGAAGCACACGTGGTCGAAGCAGATGTCCCCGGTCATGTCGCAGGTGAGGGCCTTGCCCGGCTCCTTCTCCGGCTCCGCGTCCATGATCTCGGTGAGCCGCTGCAGGGAGATGGACGCCTTGCCCATATCGGCCAAAATGCGGCCCAGCTGCCGCACAGGCCAGGTGAGCATGGCGGTGTAGGTGGAGAAGAGGGTGACCAGGCCCAGCGTCATGGTGCCCTTGGCGCAGAAGTACACACCGGCGGCCAGGGAGATGCCGATCTGGGAGAAGCCCACCGCGTCGGACAGGCCCCAATAGTAGCCCAGCAGCCGGTTCAGCCGGATGTTGGTGTCCCGGGTCTTTGCGTTAAGCCGGGTCAGTTTCTCATACTCCGCTCGCTCCTGGCCGAAGGCCCGCACGATGCGTACGCCGGTCAGGTTCTCCTGGAGGGCGGCGGAGAGCTGGCCCTCTGCCTCATCCGCGTCCTTGAAGTATCGCTGTACGTAGCGGAAGTAGATAAAAGAGGCGATGGCGAGCAGCGGCAGCGTCACCATGGAGATGAGGGCCATGGGCACGTGGATGCGCATCAAGATCACCAGGGCCGTGAAGAACATGACCGCGGTCCGCAGGATGTCCATCATCTGGACGCTGAGGAACCGGCGCACCGTCTCCACGTCGGAGGTGCACCGTTGGACCAGATCGCCGGTGGACACGTGCTTGTGATAGTCATAGGGCACGGCGTTGATATGGGCGTAGAGGGCGTCCCGAAGCCCCTTGGCCATGCCCTCGGCGGCGTAGGCCGTGGACCGACGGCGAAGATAGGTAAACAGGCCGTTCAGCACCGTGAACAGCAGGAACGCAACGCCGCAGAGAATCAGATGCTCGGCAAAGTACTCCCGCCCGCCAAGCCGTTTCACCAGCTGGAAGATGGGCTCAGGGATATGGGGATCCACGCCCCGGATCACGTAATCCAACGTGAAGCTGGTCACAAAGGGCGCGAGATATACGCAGATAGCCGCCAGCAGCACGAAGAGGGCGGCCAGGATCAAATGCCCCCAGTACGGTTTCAGCACCTGAAAGAACAGGCGCCAGGGGGATCGCTTTCTTTTTGTGTTTGCTGTATTTGTCATTAAGACACCTCAAAACATGTCCTGTGGGTTGATCTCGATCTTCAAAAATCCGTCCTCCCGGTGGGAGGTCTCAAAGTCATATACGGCGTGGAGCGCCTGAGGGAGCCGCTTGGTCCTGAGGAGCTTCACCAGGATCTGATACCGGTTCTGTCCCGCGATCCGGGCGATGGGGGCGGGGGCGGCCAGCAACAACAGCAGATCGCCTTGCCCTTCCGCACCCAATGCGGCCCTTAGGTCAGCTTCCAGGGCTTTGGCGTAGTCCTTGCCCCGCTGGATCAGCTCCTCCTCGTTCTCCCCCGACAACAGGAGCCGAATGAACAGGGAGAAGGGAGGGTAGAGGCACTTCTTCCGCTGGGCGATCTCGTACTGATAGAACCCGGCATAGTCCTGGGACGCGGCGAAGCGAAGTACGGGATGATCGGGCGCATAGGTCTGCATCACCACCTGCCCCGGTTCCTTGTCCCGCCCGGCCCGGCCGGACACCTGGGTAAGGAGCTGAAAGGTCCGTTCGGCGCTGCGGAAGTCCGGGAAGTTCAGCGTGGTATCCGCGGCGATCACACCCACCAGCGTCACGTTGGGGAAGTCATGTCCCTTGGCGATCATCTGGGTCCCGATCAGGATCTGGGCGTCGCCCCGTCCGAAGGCGGAGAGGATCTGATCGTAGGCGTCCCGGCGGGCCACGGTGTCCGCGTCCATGCGCAGGGTGGAAGTGCCGGGGAAGGCCGACTGGATCTGTTCCTCCACCTGCTCCGTGCCCACGCCAAAGTACTTGATGAAGGGTTTGCCGCAGTTGGGGCAGACGGGAGGCAGGGGCTTTTTCGCGCCGCAGTAGTGGCAGCGTACGGCATTCTGAGCCTTATGGTAGGTCATGGAGATGTCGCAGTTGTCACAGGTGAGCACATAGCCGCAGGCCCGGCAGGAGACGAAGGTGGAATACCCTCGCCGGTTCAAAAACAGCATGGCTTGATGCCCGCCCTTGAGACAGGCGCCCAGCTTCGAGAGCAGCAGGGAGGAGAAGATTCCGTTGTTGCCGTTCAAAAACTCCGCCCGCATGTCCGCGATGGACACCGTGGGCAGGGGTCGTCCGCCCACCCGGTGTTTGAGCTCGATGAGCCGATAGCTGCCGCTCAGTGCCCGATAGTAGCTCAGCAGCGAAGGCGTGGCGCTGCCCAACAGCAGCTTTCCGCCGCAGTTTCGGATCCGGCGGCGGGCGATATCCAGCGCGTGGTATCGGGGCGCGGTCTCGCTTTGGTAGCTCGATTCGTGCTCCTCGTCGATGATGATAAGGCCCAGTTCCTCCACCGGAGCGAAGATGGCGCTGCGGGCGCCGATGACGATGGGCGCCTTGCCCAGGCGGATGCGCCGCCATTCGTCAAACCGCTCCCCGGGAGAGAGACGGCTGTGGAGCACCGCGATCCTGTCCCCAAAGCGGGCGGAGAAGCGGCCCACGGTCTGGGGAGTCAGCGCGATCTCCGGCACCAGGACGATGGCTCCTTTCCCGGCTTGGAGGCATTGTTCGATGCAGCGCAGGTATACCTCCGTCTTGCCGCTGCCCGTGACCCCGTACAGCAGGGCCGTTTGACCGGGCTCCAGTTCGTCCACCGCGTTCAAAGCCGCCGCCTGCTCCGCTGTGAGCACCGGCAGAGCGTCCGCCTGAGTCGTATACTCGGGGCGGCGGAACACGGTAAAGCTGCTCTCTGATAGCACGCCCTTCTTGAGCAACGCTGTGATGGCGGGGCCGGCGTTGGGTAAAAAGGCCCGGATATCCCCTACGGACATGGGTTGTCCCGTCTTTTTAAGCAGATCCACCACGTCCTTTTGGATGTGGGACTTGGAGACGAAGTCGGCCTCCGGGTCGGAAAGGAACACGATCCGCTCCCGCTTCTCGTGGATGCGGCCGCCTCTTAGCTGAGCGGGGATCATGGCCCGCAGGGCGTCCACCAGGAGACAGTGATACGCCTCCTGCATCCACTCAGCCAGAGCCAGCTGCTCCGGCAGCAGCACCGTATAGGGCTCCGCACAGGCAAGGACGTCCTTGAGGATGCTTTCATCCTTGAGGCCGCTTTCGTCCATGACGGAAAGGACGAAGCCCTCCTTGATGTGGTCGCCCTGTCCGAAGGGCAGCAGCACGTGATGGCCGGGCCGAACGTCCAGCCCCTCGGGAATGCGATAGGTAAAGGCCCGGTCCACCGCCGCATGGGCGATGTCCACGATCACCTTGGCAAACATTCGACCCCTCCTTTCCTGTTTGTTGGAGTAAAGAATGCCCGCTTCGTCGTGACGTGCGAAGCGGGCCGTTACGTTGGGCTGAAATCCTTATGCTTCCTTGGGGGGGATCACGATGAGCTTGTCCTCATACAGCTCTTCCACTGCCATGGACAGAGGCTTGTTGTTCCCCAGAGCATCCGGATCATCCTGCAACTGACGGGCCCGATTGGCGACAGCGGTCACCAACTGATAGCGAGAACCGGCTTTTTCAGCGAGTTCGCTGACCGGCGGACGATTCATCATAGCGTTTTACCTCCCAATTTCCATAAAAGATTCGATCAAATCGCTGCTGCGAGAGACGCGGCAGCGCTCCGCTTCCAATATAGCTTCCATGTGGTGCACGGCCTTGTCCACCACGTCGTTGACGATTACGTAATCGTAGCGAGGGATCATCTTGACCTCCTCGAAGGCGGTGGCGAACCGCTTTTCCACCTGCTCCATGGATTCCGTTCCCCGGCCGATGAGACGGGATTTGATCTCGCTCATGCTGGGTGCGGTGATGAAGATCAAAACTGCGTCGGGGAAGGCCTGCTTTACCTTCATGGCGCCCTGGACGTCGATCTCCAAGATCACGTCGTAGCCGTTTGCAAGATGCTGCTCCACGAAGGAACGGGGGGTGCCGTAGTAATTGCTGCCGAACACGTGCATGTATTCCAGGAATTCACCCTGGTCCACCATGGCCTTGAACTCCTCCTCCGTTTTGAAGAAGTAGTGGACGCCTTCGACTTCCCCCGGACGGGGCGCACGGGTGGTGGCGGACACGGACATCTTGATGCGGTTGTTGCGCTCCATCAGAGCCTTGTCCAGCGTTCCCTTGCCGACGCCGGCCGGACCGGAAACCACCAAAAGCAAACCGTTTCTCTGTTCTTTCATGGGATCCCCCTTGCTTATTCGATATTTTGGATCTGTTCCCGGAGCTTCTCGATCTCCGCCTTGCAAAGCAGCACGATTGAAGTCAGCTCCCCGTCGTTGGCCTTGGAACCGATGGTGTTGCACTCCCGGTTCATCTCCTGGACCAAAAAGTCCATCTTCCGGCCCACGGGTTCCGAAGCTTCCAAAAGCTCCCGGAAATGGACCAGATGGGTGTTCAGCCGAACGATCTCCTCGTCGATGGCGGCCCGATCCGCAAAGATGGCCACCTCCGTGGCGAGCCGCGCCCGATCCACCTCTGTTTCGCCCAAAAGTTCCTCGATCCGGGCGGTAAGCTTTGTGCGGTATTCCTCCACCACGGCGGGGGCCCGCTGCTCGATGGATGCGGCGTAGCCGGTCATGGTGTCCATCCGGGCGGCAAGATCCAGCTTCAGCCGCTCTCCCTCCTTATAGCGCATGACCTTGAGGGCCTCGATGGCCTGCTGCATGCACTGTTTTCCCAATTCGACGAGGGCATCCTGATCCTCGTCGGCGGGGAGGATGGTGGTCACGTCGGGCAGGGAAAGGGCCTTGGAGAGGGTGAGGTCGTCGTCAAGGCCCAGGGCCTTGGCGCTTTCCCGGGCGGAGGTCAGATACGCCTGCAGCAGCGATTCGTCCACACGCACGGCCTTGGCGTCGCTCCTGAGGTTGCGATAGTTCACGAACACGTCCACGTGTCCGCGGCTCAGGGCGCCGGAAAGGAGCTTGCGGAAGGTATCCTCCAGAAAGGAGAGCTGCCGGGGCAGCTTCATGCCGATGTCCAAAAACCGGTTGTTGACGCTCTTGAGCTCGATGGTGAGCTCCCGTCCGTCCATGGATACCGTGCCACGCCCGTATCCGGTCATACTGTACATAGGCTACCTCCCAAAATCATCGTATTATAGCACGACGTATCCGCATTATGCAAGCCCTATCTTACGGGCGAAAGGCGTCATAGAGCGCGTCCTCCTGGGGCGGATCGACGATGGCCCCGTCGGAAAAAGCGACGCCCTTTTCCACCACATGCCCGATGACGGCGGCAGGGATGCCCGCTGCTTGCAGGGCTTTGACCATGGCCGTACCATCCGCGCACCCGATGAGGAGGCTTCCGCTGCCCAGCAGGCGCAGGGGGTCGATGCCGGCCTTTTGAGCGATCTGCCGGGTGGCTTCCGTCAGGGGGATGGCGTTCCTGTCGAGCACGAGCCCCAGTCCGCCGGCGTAGGCGATCTCCCAGGACGCTCCCAGCACGCCTCCCTCCGTCACGTCGTGCATGGCGTGGGCCCCGTGCTCCATGGCCACCGTTCCCTCCGGCACGATGGACAGGAGGGAGAAATACCCCTCGGCTTCCCGCAGCAGGGCAGGGGGAAGGGAGGAGAGCTCTTTTTCATGCTCCGTAGCCAGGATGGCGGTGCCTTCCAGTGCGGCAAACTTGGTCATGACCAGATCGTCCCCCGCCTGAAGGCCGGGGAGCTTCCGATCCTTGGGCATCCGGGCCACCACGCTGGTGCAGGTGACGGGACGGGTCACGGCGTCGGTATATTCCGTGTGACCGCCCAAGATGTCTACGTTGGCCACCCGGGCCGCGGCGGCCAGATCATCCGCGATCCGCCCGATCCCCTCCGTGGGGTAGTCCGGCGGGAGCAGGAGCGTGACCAAAAGGCCCACGGGCTCCGCACCCATGCAGATGGCGTCGTTGCAGTTTACGTGGACGCTTAAAAGCCCCAGGCTCTTATCGCCTGCGGAGGTGATGGGGTCCATGCTCATGACGATGAGATCCCCGTCGAAGTCCAACGCCGCGCAGTCCTCACCCACCCGAGGCACGGTGAGGGACTCGGGGCGGATGCGCTTGAATTTTGAAAGGATCAGCGATTCGAGCTCGCTGTTCTCCAGTTTTCCGATCCTCATTTGAGCCAATCCAATAAAGTCTGTTCGTCGATGATGGGGATGTTCAGCACCTGGGCCTTGGTGAGCTTGCTGCCCGCCGCCTCCCCTGCCAGAACATAGTCGGTCTTCTTACTGACGCTGCCCGCCGCCTTGCCCCCGTGGCTTTGGATCAGATCCTCCGCTTCCTTGCGGCTCAAGGTGGGCAGGGTGCCGGTGACCACGATGGTCTTCCCGGTGATAGGGGAGTCCACCGCCGCCCGATCCGCCTCAGGTGAGACGCCGTAAGCGATGAGATCGTCGATCTGCTGGCTGATCCGTGGGTCATGGAAGAAGGAGAGGACGCTCTCCGCCACGATATCGCCCACGTCCTCAATGGCGATCAGCTCGTCGAAGGTGGCGTTCCTGAGCTTATCCAAAGAGCCGAAGGCGAGCGACAGATCCCGGGCCGTCTTTACCCCTACGTTGGGGATGCCCAAGGCGTTCAAAAAGGCGCTCAGGGGGCGATGCTTGCTGTTCTCCAGGGCGGTCAGCAGGTTTTGGGCCTTCTTTTCCCCGAATCCTTCCAATCCCAGCAGCCGGTCCCGGCGTAGGGTGTACAGTTCCGGGATGGTGGCCACGTTCAGCTCGTTGAAGAGCTGTTCGGCGGTCTTGTCCGCAAAGGTGTCGATGTCCATGGCGTCCCGGCTCGCAAAGTGGGCCAGACGGGAGATGATCTGGGGACGGCAGGAGAGGGGGTTGGTGCAGTAGAGGTGCACCCCCCGGTGCTCCACATGGGCGCCGCAGAAGGGGCAGACCTCAGGCTTCTCCACCGGGGCCTGGGGCGTGTCCCCGGGCACCGCGCCCAAAATCTCAGGAATGACGTCGTTGCTGCGGCGGATGAACACCCGGGAGCCGATGCCAACCTTCTTGCGGCCGATGTCGTCCCAGTTGTTCAGCGTGGCGTTGCTTACGGTCACCCCACACAGGTCCACCGGGGTCACGTGGGCCACCGGCGTCAGCTTACCTGTACGTCCCACCTCCCAGGTGACGCTTTCGATGGTGGTGGTCGCTTCCTCGGCGGCAAACTTATACGCCATGGCCCACCGGGGGAATTTCTCCGTGTACCCCAGCTGTTCCCGCTGGGCAAAGTCGCACAGCTTGATGACCATGCCGTCGATGAGGAAATCCAGCCCGTCCCGCTCCTCGGCCACCCGATCGATGGTTTCGATGAATTCGTCCGCCGTGCGTCCGTACTGGACGAAGGGGGAGACGGGGAAGCCGTTTTCCCGCAGAAAGGCCATCATTTCCCTGTGATCGGTCAGGACCTTTCCCTCGATGTATCCCACGTTATAGCAGAAGCAGCTCAGATTCCGCTCCGCTGTCACCTGCGGGTCCAGGTTCCTGAGGGCCCCGGCGGCTGCGTTCCGGGCGTTTTTTAAGGGTTCCTTGGCGGTTTTGTTGTATTTGTTCAGCACGGACAGGAGCATGATGCACTCGCCCTGGACCTCCATCCGGCCCTTGAAGGGGATGGAGAGGGGGAGGGTGCGGATGGTCCGAAGCTGAGGCAGGATGGCCTCGCCCACCACGCCGTTTCCGCGGGTGGCGCCCTGGACGAGGACTCCATTCTCGTAGGTCAGGTTGATGGTCAGTCCGTCAAATTTATATTCAAGGGCGTAGAGCGGGTCTTCCGCCAAGTCCAGCAGCCGCTTCACCCGATCCATCCATTCCCGGATGCCGTTCACGGTGCGGACCTTGTCCAGGCTCCAGAGCCGGCCAAGATGGCGGTGCTCCTCGAATTTTGCCAAGGGCTCTCCGCCCACCCGGTGGGTGGGGCTGTCCGGCAGGACGATGCCCGTCTCCTTCTCCAGGGCGATGAGCTGCGCCTCCAGGGCGTCGTACTCCCCGTCGGAGATCAGCGGCGCGTCCTCCACATAGTAGGCACGGGCGTATGTGTTGAGCTGATCCACCAGCTCCTGCATGCGTTTTGATTCGTTGTTTTCCATGATAGCTTAGTTTTCCAGGCGGGTGAGGGGCGCATACAGGGCCGTCAGCCGCTTTTCCACG
The DNA here is from genome assembly GCA_017545535.1 of Clostridia bacterium. GTDB lineage: Bacteria > Bacillota > Clostridia > Christensenellales > CAG-138 > RUG472. Next base: position 64,339 of record JAFWMS010000027.1, read on the forward strand.
CCGTTTTTGAAACGGACACGCACGATCTGGGAGGGGCCTTTGCCTTCTACGCCTTCCACAACGCCCTCGCCGAAGATGGCGTGGCGTACCCGATCCCCGTCCTGCCAATCCAGGACCTTGTCGGTGGCTTTGGGGGCGGCGGCCGGCTTGGTCCCCAGGAAGACTTGAGGCGGCGTGCGGGCGGGCGCGGGCTGGGCGTGGAAGCTTTCCACGGGAGGTTTGGACGCCGGCTCCTTGCGATCGGCCCGGCTCCGGTATTCTCCGGGCATTTGGATGGCGTCGCCCATCTCCCGCAGGAAGGAGGAGGGCTGGGAAGCGGTGAACTGTCCGTAGAGCATGCGGCTGCCGGCAAAGGTTAGATACAGCTTTTCCCTGGCCCGGGTCACGCCCACATAGCAGAGCCGTCGCTCCTCCTCCAGCTTTTCGGGGTCGAACTTGGATTGGGAGGAGGGAAAGAGCCCTTCCTCCATGCCGCAGAGAAATACGGTGTCGAATTCCAAGCCCTTGGCGGCGTGGAGGGTCATCAAATTCACGCAGCCGTTCTGCTCGTCCACGTTGTCCGCGTTCATAAACAGGGCCACCGTGTTCAGGAAGGATTGGAGCAAGTCTCCGTCCGGATCGTCGAAGGATTCTTCAAACTCGCTCATGTACCCCAAAAGTTCCTTGACGTTGTCCGAGCGGACTTCGTAATTCTCCTTCTTGTCCTCCTTGAGATAGGCGTCATACCCGATGCGCTTCAGCAGGTCCGCCGCGAACACGGAGAAGGGCTTTTGCCCGTATTCCTCAAAAGCAGTCTCCATGATCTGGGCAAAGGAGGCGAACTTGGCCCTGGTCCGAAGGGACAGGGTCTGGGGGTCCAGCACCACGGCGAAGAGGGACAAGTCCCGCTGCTGGGCCTCGGTCCTGAACTCCTCCAAAGCGGCGTTGCCGATGCCCCGCCGGGGGACGTTGATGATCCGGGTGAAAGCCACGTCGTCGTTGGGGTTGCTGAGCAGCCTCAGGTAGGAGAGCACATCCTTCACCTCGGACCGGTTGAAGAAGGAGGTGCCGCCGTAGACCTTGTAGGGGATGCTGTAGCTTTGGAGGATCATCTCCAAAATGCGGCTTTGGGCGTGGGTCCGATAAAGGACGGCAAAGCTGTCGTACCGGCTGCCCATGCGTCGGCCGTTGAGAATGCGGTCGCAGATATACACCGCTTCCTCCCGCTCCGTCCGGCCTTCGTAGACCGTGATGGGGAAGCCGTCCTTCTTGTCCGTCCATAGGCGCTTCGATTTGCGGCCGTGGTTGTTTTCGATGACACGGTTGGCGGCCTCCAGTATCCTGTCGGTGGAACGGTAATTCTGCTCCAATCGGACCACGTAGGCGCCTGGGAAATCCTTCTCAAACTCCAAAATGTTGCGGATGTCCGCGCCCCGCCAGCCGTAGATGCTCTGGTCATCGTCGCCCACCACGCACAGGTTCCGATGCTCCTTGGCAAGCAGGCTCACGATATGGTACTGGGCCATGTTGGTATCCTGATACTCGTCCACCAGGATGTAGCGGAACCGGTCCCGATACTTCTGCAAAATTTCCGGCCGCTTCTCAAAGAGCTCGATGGTCTTCAAAAGCAGGTCGTCGAAATCCAGGGCGTTGGCCTCCTTCAGCCGCTTTTGATAGAGGGCGAAGGCTTCCGTCACCTGCCGGGGCTGATAACTTTGGATGAGGTACTCCTGAGGGCGGAGGGAGTGGTTTTTGGCATCGGAGAAGATGCCCGCCAGCATGCGCTTGGAGAACACCTTGTCGTTCAGATTCAGATCCTTGATGATGTGGCCGATGAGGGACTGCTGGTCGTCTTCGTCGTAGATGCTGAACCGCTTGTCGAATCCCAGGGCTTCGATCTCCATGGACAGGAGCCGGGCGCAGAAACCGTGGAAGGTGAACAGCCATACGCCGGCTTCCTCGCCGGTCAGCTTCTGCACCCGTTCCTTCATCTCCTTGGCCGCCTTGTTGGTGAAGGTCAGGGCCAGGATATGGTAGGGGGCCACGCCCTTTTCCGCGATAAGGTAGGCGATGCGGGTGGTGAGGACCCGGGTCTTGCCGCTGCCGGCGCCGGCCAGCACCAGCAAGGGCCCCTCGGTGCAGGTGACCGCTTCCCGTTGGGGGGGATTCAGTTTCGTCAGATCTATTTCCATAGCACCTCTGTTATTCTTTCCCGGTCAATGCGTCGTAGATGGCGTCATACAGCTTCGCGCTGCACTGCTGCCAGTTTTTGCGGACCTGCAAGGACTCCTCCAGGGACGCGACGGACAAATCGATCTCCAGCAGCGTCCTGTCGCCCTCCAAGGCCTTGAGCCGGACGAGCCTGCCGCCGCCGGGCAAAGCTTCCTCTGAGGAGACCATCTCCTTTTCCTGGCGGAATTGGGGAGCGTTCTGCTGTAAATACCGGTCGATACCCTCCCGCAGGGAGTAGGTAAGTCCCTTTTCAAACAGGGAGAGGGTGACCTTCCCCTGCTCGGTGAGAAAGGCGCAGGTACCAAAGGGGCGGCGCTGGCGAACGATATCCCCGTTCTTTTCCAGTTCGCCCGCCACATTGTGGAAGGAAAACCAGTTCATCCCCGTGCATTCAAAGGCGCACTGATAAAACTGCTGTTCCGTGAGCGCCGCTTTGGCGGCGTCCAGGATATACAGCAGTTGCACCTTTTCCTTGGGAAGCCCATCGAGAAAATTCGGCATATCCCTATTTCCTCCTATGCCACAATACTATAGCAAAAAAAACGGCGCTTGACAATAGAATCCGGTGGGCAAACAGTAAAAATATATCGAAATTCCGTGAGGATTCGAACAAGCGTGGTAGTGAATGAAGCCCCGGCAGGGCTTCAGAGCCACGCCTCGGCCAAACCCGCAGGCGCGAATTCGAACCCTATATTTATTTCCTTTCTATCCGCACAAGATCATCTTTTGTATCGCCCGTTTTTTGCCTGTATTCTGTCAAACGGAAGCCGTATCTTGTATACAGTTTGATCGCTCCCTCATTCTTTTCAAGGACCAGCAGAGAGTTCGCCGGGGTATTTCTCAGCAAATATTCCAAAAGCGCCTCCCCGATCCCCTATATTTGAAACGTCGTTTTCACAAACAGCTTTTCGAATAACAGCCATAGCCTGCTCCTTTTCTTTGCATATACTGTATAAACAATCCTGACAAAGCACAACCCGTTTCCTTTGCTTTTGCTGTGCAAAAGGAGTTATATAGATGGGCGATACAGGGTGGATCGGCTGTCCCCGGGGACCTCTGCCGGTTCAAATGCCGGTCGAACGAAAGGGCCCAGATCGAAGAAAAGAATCTGCAGCGGGATTGTCAGCCGCACCACGGGGTGGTACAATCGAAGCAAGGAAAGTGGAGGGGACATGAAAAAGAGGCCATGAATGACGGAGACCATTTTCGCCTGAGAATATTAGGTACACGCGGATCGATGCCGGTCAGCGGCCGGGAATACAGCATTTTCGGCGGCAGCACCTCCTGTTATCTGGTGGAGGCGGGTGAGGAGCGTATCTTTCTGGACGCCGGATCGGGGCTGATCCATGCGCCGGAGGATCTGCCAAATCCGCCCACCATCCTGTTGAGCCACCTGCATCTCGATCACATCCTCGGGTTAGGCGTTTATCCGCGGCTGCTGCGCGAGGGATCGGTAACGAAGCTTCTCGTGCCGGCCGATGAGGGGGCACGTCCTCTGGACGTTCTGAATGCCGTTTATTCGCCGCCGTACTGGCCGTTGAGCCTTACGGCGTACAGAGGGGAGCTGCGGCTCGATCGGCTGTCATTCCCCGTTGAGATCGGCGAGGCTCGGGTGGACGGTATGCTCGGAAACCATCCCGGTGGGTGTATGGCGTTTCGACTTACGTATCGGGGCAAGTCCCTGGTGTATCTTACGGACTACGAGCCGGAACCCGCTTCCTTTCAGGCGCTGTCCCGCTTTGCGGAGGGAACGGATCTGCTGCTCTATGACGGCCAGTACTCCGTGGAGCAGTACGCGTCCAGGCAAGGCTTCGGTCACTCCGCCACGGACCATGCCCTGACCATGATACGTCAAAGCGGCGCGAAGCGGATGCTGCTCATCCACCACGATCCCGGCAGTACCGATAAGATTCTGCTGGACAGAGAAACCCGACTGGGCCTTGAAAATGTGCGATATGCCAGAGAAGGGGAGACGATCGAACTATGAACGAGGAAGGATCCACTGTCCTTACGCTTCAGGAGAGATGCCGGGAGCTGGAAGCAAGGAATCAAGCGCTGGAGGAAGAAAACCGGAGGCTTCAAAATACCATACAAAGCAATAACCGCCTCATTCGGGATACGTTTACCCCCTATTTCACAAACGAGATATTGGACGAGATCCTGAGCAGCGAGGCCGATCTGCGTATCGGCGGGGAGCGCCGCCATGTGACCATCCTGTTCACTGATCTGCGCCGGTCCACGGAGCTATCCGAGAAGATGAGCGCCGTGGATTTCATCGCCATGCTGAACCACTATCTTGAGGAGATGATCGAGCTTGTCAACGCCTGGGGCGGGAACATTCTCGACTTCGTGGGGGACGCCATCGTGGCGGTCTTCGGCGCGCCGCAGGACGACGACCACGCGGCCAGAAACGCCGTGGCTTGCTCCGTCGCCATGCAGTGCCGCATGGAGGCAGTCAACCGGTGGAACCGGGATCGGGGCTTTCCGGATATAGCCATGGGCATCGGCATCCATACGGGGGACGCCATCGTGGGCAACATCGGTTCAAAGACCAGGACGAAGTACGATATCATTGGGCGGAACGTGAATTTAGCGTCGCGGATCGAAGGACAGACCGAAGGCGGAGATATTCTTATCTCCACGGAGACCTTGCACGAGGCCGGTGAACAGGTCCGCATCGATCCGCAGCGGCAGCGCCTGGCGCGGCTCAAAGGCGTCAAGGGCCAGATCCTTCTGCACGATGTCCGCGGCTTTGGGACGAAAACGCTGCCGTGATCGAAAAAAACAGTCTTGCCATTTCATGGTTCTACTGATAAAATATATATGTTGTGGGAAGTGGCACCATCTTCGAAAACAGCAAAGGGGAAAACTATGAAAGTAAGAGTTCTGAAGAAAAATGAGATCCTCTTTCGTCAGGGAGATCCCGGCGATGGGTTGTATTATATCCATGCGGGAGAAGTGGGGATATACACCGACTATGGCACGGCAAAGCAGGTCAAGATCGCTGAGCTGTATTCCGATCAGTTCATCGGCGAGATGGGCATGATCAACGGCAAACCGCGCAATGCGACGGTGGTATCGCTCATGAACGGCACCCAGGTTGAGCACCTGTCCGATGAGGATTTTGCCGGCTTCTTCGAGAAGAATCCGGTCAGGGCGTTTCAGCTGATGGAACAGATGAGCAACCGGTTGAGGAAGATTACCCGCAGATATCTTGAGCTGTGCCGTGAAGCTTACGTCTTGATCGAAAAGGATGCCCAGGCGCCTGCCGGAAAATCGAACTGAGAGAGGAGAAGGCCATGAATACACTGACTTTCAAAAAAGGCGATGTCATTTTCCGTCAGAATGAATTTGCTGACAGCATGTTCAAGATCCAAAGCGGCGCCGTTCGGATCGTCTCCGATTACGAAAAAGAGAGCGAGAAGGAGATCACTGTTCTGGAATCCGGCAGCTTCTTCGGCGAAATGGGCCTGGTGGAGTGCTATCCGCGCAGCGCCACGGCCATCGTAAGCTCGGAAACGGCTGAGGTGATCGAGTTCGACTCCTCCGATTTCGAGAGGATACTGAAAGATGATCCGGATACCGTTTTGAACCTTCTGCGTCAGTTCTCCCAGCGCTTGCAGGATACGAATCAGGCCTATTTGGAGGCCTTTGAGTCCGTGCGGAAGGAAAAAGCGAACCAGTCCGACGCGAAGTCGAAATCGGTGCTGCAGCGGTTGCATGATTATTATCGTTCCATCATGGGGAGATAAGAAACTGCTGAATGAAATAGGACTTAGAGGATCCGCCGCTGCGCATGTGACGCATGGGCGGATCCTTTATTATGCGGAACATAAAGGATTCGCTCTCGGCTGCGGCCTCGGTCAGGGCGCGGCTCTGAACGTCCCCCGGATGTTCATTCACTACCGCGCACGTTCAAATCCCCATTATTCCGAATAATCAAAATGGACACCCCAATGGGTGTCCATTTTGATTGGTGGAGCATAGGGGATTCGCTCTCGCGCTCGACGCGCTCGGTCAGGGTGCGGCTCTGAAGCCCCGCCGGGGCTTCATTCACTACCGCACCCGTTCGAATCCCCTTCATCAGGTACAAATAAAAACACCGCCAGGTGGCGGTGTTTTTATTTGTGGTGGAGCATAGGGGATTCGAACCCCTGACCTCAACATTGCGAACGTTGCGCGCTACCAACTGTGCTAATGCCCCACGCGTGAACGCAATAAGTATTATACACGTCCGGAAGAAAAAAGCAAGGATTTTTTGCGAAAAATTTGCGTGCGCTTTTTGCCGGGAAAGCGTATACTATAATGCAAGGAGGGAGGGTGTGCGAATGGCAAAGGTCCTTTTGTTCAACATCACCGATACAAAGCGGATGAAGATACTGTTCCTGCTGATGCAGCATGGCATCACCGCCGTCGAAGTGGCGGAGAAGGACTATTCTTGGTCCCTGGGTTCGCTCTTGGGGCTCAGCGGGTATGCTGCTGCGCCGGAAGCGGCCGCACCCTTTGTGGACGAGATGCTGGTGCTCCACGGACTAAGCGCGGAGCAGTTCCACGGCCTGCTGAACGGCATGCAGGCCCTTCGGGCGCCCGTTACCTACAAGGCGGTGACCACGGAACATAACCTCTCCTGGACGCCCATCCGGCTCTACAGGGAACTGGTGGCGGAGCATGCCGCCATGAAAAGCAGATGACGCGATTCTAAAACAAGCCCTGCGTCGCAGGGCTTTGCTTTTTATTCCTTTGCCTTTGGCAGGGCGAAGTTCACGCAGCCCGGCACGATCTCAACAGTGAATGATTTTCTCTCGATGACCTCGCCGTCCAGGGAGACGGGGAGCAGCCCCTTGGCGCTGGTTACGGTCAGCTTCCTGGCCCGGGTATAGCGCACGATGTCCTTCATCCGCGGGTCCTCCAGATGGGTCCCTTCCGTGTAGGTGCCGATGAGCTTCACGAAGGAGAGACGGGAAATGGGCTTCACCAGGCAGACCTCGATGAGCCCGTCGTCCATTTTGGCCCGGGGAGCGCATTTGAAGGAGCCGCCCACATACTGAGCATTGGCAAAGGTGCACAGCAGGATGTCCCCTGCAAAGAAAGGTTCTCCGTCCACAGTGACGGTGCAGCCCGTCTTCATGGACTTCATCAGGGCATGAAGGATGCCCACATAATAGGCCCGCTTGCCTCCCATCAGGGGCTTGCGCTTCACAGCGTTCATGGTCTTCAAAACGCTGGTGTCGAAGCCGAAGCTGAACACGTTGATACACCAGTGGTCGTCCACCCGCAGGATGTCAATGGGGGCAGGTTCCGCCGCGATCAACGCATCGATATCCATGAACCTATCCCGGCCGCCGAAGGCTTTGACGAAGTCGTTGCCGCTGCCGCAGGGATAGACGGTGAAGCAGGCGTTCTCGTGGCCGGCCACGCCGGAAGCCACTTCGTTGATGGTCCCGTCGCCGCCGCATGCCACGAAGCAGAGCCGCTCGTTCGGCTCCGCGGCGATCCGCTTTTGGATGTACGCTGTGGCGTCCCTTGGGCATCGCGTCTCATACAGCTCGCACTGCCCATGGCGAAGGAGGGCGTCTTGGATAGTTGTCAACGCGCGTCCCTGTCCGGCGGCAGGATTGAATATGAAGATATGTTTCATAGAAGGCCTTCTTTCATCGATTTTAGCTCAGCACGCTAAAGCTTAGGGCCACCAGCATCATGCCGATGAAATAGCTGGCGGTATTGGCGCGAAGCATGCATTTTTGCTTTCGTTTGAATTTATAGATCACTAAGAAGTGGTCGCTGATCATAAATAAAAGCAGCCCCACCCCCAACAGCCGGGTGTGGGTGTTGGGCAGAAAAAGGGCCGCTGCCACGCCCAACGTGGCATGGAGACTTACGGTGAGAAGATAGAACAGGGCCACGGCCGTCCTTCCTTCAAAATCGATCCGCTTGGTTTTCACCGTCCAGAAAAAACCGATCAGGTACAGAACGAGAAAGCCGACGCACCAGGGGAGGACGGTGAAGAAAGCGCCGCCGAACCAGAGGCTGCAGCCGGTATAGCCGATGAAGCACAGATTGGCCACCGTGAAAGCGGCCCCGCCCGCGCCGAAGCTGAACAAAAGCAGGGCATCGCCCATGCAGGTGTAGAACAGGCCCACCAGCGCCATGAACTGCCAGCCGTGGGCATAGCCGTTGGTCCAAAACCAGAATTGGCCGAAGAAAAGGAACAGGGAGGAAAGGACGATCTTGTTCACCGCCCGGCGGCGAAAGCTGTCCCCGGTCTCCACAAAAAGATAGAGTCCCAGCAGAGCCAGATATGCGATCACGAATATCGTCCTCACGCCGGGCCTACCTCCAAAATTTTTATTCAGTATAGCACGTCAAAAAGGGAATGGAAAGTGGTATACTTGAAAAAAGGGGGGACGCGTCATGCAGCGGGTACTGGATATCGATCTGGATTTCTTTTTGGCGGAATGCTGCCCCTTGGCAGAGGTGGGGCATCGGCCGTCGGTTCAGGGACACGAGCCCTGGGCGGCGGAGGCGGTGCGCCGATTCATGGAAGAGGACTGTATGCTGTCGAGGGACCATCCCTTGCCGGGCCGGGTGTTCGAGACCCATGACGGGGCATTGGCCTATTGGAAAGAGCTGATGGAGGCGGGACGGCTGAAGGCTCCCTTTCACGTGACCCATGTGGACGCTCACAGCGACCTTGGCATCGGCTATCCCGGCCCCGGGTACGTGCTGTACAACGTGCTCTCCCTGCCGCCCCATCGCCGGATGGAGATCGATCGGTTCTACCAGGAGAAGAAGCTGGACGAAGCCAATTATCTGCTTTTTGCCCTGGCTGCTCGGATCGTCTTCTCCCTAGACAACGTGCGTCGGCCCTTTTCCCGAAACGACGTGCCGCAGCAGATCCTGCTGAACGATGGGGCCTACATTCGCCTGCCCCAGGCCTTCCCGGATCTGTTCGAACGGGCGAACGGCCCCGAGCCCCTCATTCCATATCGCGAATATAAAGAGGACGGAAGCTTCCGCGCCGCCGCCCCCTATGATTTTGTTTCCTTGGCCATCTCGCCCCGGTACGCTCCTCAGGCGGCGGACGAGCTCGTTCCCATATTCAAAGAGTATATGCTGCTTTAGTCCCGCAGCGTGGCCTGATAGAAGCCGGCGTATAACCCCTTTTGGGCGAGCAGGGATTCGTGGGTGCCCCGCTCCCGGATGCCGTGCTCGTCGATGACCACGATCTCGTCCGCATTCTTCACGGTGGAGAGCCGGTGGGCGATGACCAGCGTGGTCCGGCCGCGGCTCAGCTCGTCGAAGGCGTGCTGGATGTCCGCCTCCGTCAGGGTGTCCAACGCGGAGGTGGCCTCGTCCAGGATGAGCACCGGCGGATTCTTCAAAAACAGACGGGCGATGGAGACCCGCTGCTTTTGCCCGCCGGACAGGAGCATGCCCCGCTCGCCTACGTTGGTCTCGTACCCATCCGGGAAGGTGATGATCTCCTCGTGGATATGGGCCTGTTTGGCGGCCTCCACCACCTCGGCATCCGTGGCGTCCAGCCGCCCGTAGCGGATGTTCTCCAAAATGCTGTCGGCGAACAGGAATACGTCCTGCTGCACGATGCCCACATTCTCCCGCAGGGAGCGCATGGTCACGTCCCGGATGTCGTTGCCGTCGATGGTGATGCTGCCATTCTGGATATCGTAGAACCTAAGGAGCAGGTGGTACAACGTTGTCTTGCCGCCGCCGGAAGGCCCCACCAGGGCTAACGTCTTGCCTGCGGGGATGGTCAGATTCACGTCCTGCAACACATTCTGCCCCTCGTCATATGCGAAGGACACATGGGAAAAGTCGATATCTCCCTTCACGTCCTTCAAATCGACAGCGTTGGGCTTGTCCTCGATGGCTGGCCTGGTGTTCATGATCTCCAGAAAGCGGGTGAACCCGGCCATGCCGATCATGTATTGCTCCGCGAAGGAGGCCAGCCGCTTGATGGGGGAGGTGAAGGTGGAGATGTACAGGGTGAAGGTGATGAGAGTTACCGTGTCCAGCTGCTTTTTATAAATCAGATATCCGCCGCAGGCCAGGACCGCCACGTTGAACATGGCCAGGAAGAACTCCGTGCCGCTGTTGAAGACGGCCATGACCTTGTAGAAATCCTTCTTGGCGGACAGAAAGTTCTTGTTGCCCTTCTCGAATTTTTTGATCTCATACCGCTCGTTGGCAAAGGCCTTGGCCGTCCGGGCGCCAGAGATGGAGCTTTCGATGTCTGCATTGATCTCCGCCATCCGCTCCTTCACCACGCGGCTGGTTCGCCGCATCTTTAACCGCGTGTTCATTACAAAATAGATGATGACAGGCAGCAGGATCAGCATGCAAAGGGCGATCCGCCATTCGATGGTGAACATGGCGATAAAGGCGCCCAGGATGGTCATAGTGGAGATAAGCACGTCCTCCGGCCCGTGGTGGGCCAGTTCCGTCACCTCGAAGAGGTCGTTGGTGATTCTGGAGAGGAGCTTGCCCGTGCGGATGCGGTCGTAGAAGGAGAAGGGCAGGGTCTGGATGTGGGTGAAGATGTCCCGCCGCATGTCCGCCTCGATGAAGGTGCCCAGCCGATGGCCCCAGTAGCCGATGATGAACTGCAAAACGGCGCGCATGATATAGGCGCAGACCAGGCAGCCCAAGAGCAGCACAAAGGTCTTCACCAGGGCGTTGTCCATGGCCATGGCGGGGATGAGGGTGCGCAAAATGTATTGGGTCACCAGGGGGAACGATACGTCCACGGCGGCGACGATCAGCGCACAGGTGAGATCCAGGGCGAACAAGCCCTTATGGGGCCCATAATAGGCTAAAAAACGACGAAGCTTTTCCATGTGGAACAGTATACCGGATGGAGCCGGGTTTGTCCACGCTAATTAATATACGGACATATCCAAGGCCAGCATGAGCAGATACCCGGTCTGGAGGGCGAACAGCGCCGTTTCCGTGATCAGATCCCCTGCTTTCGCTTTCGTGAGCCGCTGGATGGAGAGGGCCAGGGGGAAGAGCATGGCCAGATAGCGCGGCCCGCTCAGCAGCCAGGTGGCGCCCACGGACAGGGCGTAATAGATCAGCATCCAGGCAAGATAACTCAGTCGCATCCGCCTGCGATCGTAGCACAGGAGCCCCAGGACACCGAAGCAGCACAGCAGATTAGGGAGGCTCAGGGAAAGCAGCTCCTCCAAATCCCCGGCCTTCCAAAAGGAGAGGGCATATTCCGTCTGATAGGCGGTGGTGTTAAAGAACAGGCCCAGACCCTGGTTCCAGTTCTCCCGCTGGTAGGTGAGGAAGGTGAAGGGGCTGCCCGTGTAATAGACGTTGATGAGAAGATAGGCGAGGGTGCCCGTGCAGCCCACCACAAGGCAGCCCAGGAATCCGGGGACCATGCGCCACGCCTGACGCTTGTCCTGTCGATATGCAAAGAGGAAGTCCAACACCATCTCGATCCCAATCAGCGCCAGCAAAAGGATGCCCAGCGAACGGGTGAGGGCGGAGAGGGCCGCCAGGATCGACGCGGCCAAATACCGCTTTTTTCGCGCCTGATAGACGGCGTTCAGCGTCAAAAACAAAAACAGCGCTTCGCTCATGGGCACCCGCAAAAAGGCGGCTCCCGGCAGTAAAAACATAATCCGGGCGCAGGCTGCGGCGGACTTGCGGTCCCTGTCGAGGCGAAACAGTTCGTAGGCGGAGGGGAGGCAGGCCAGGGAAAAGATCTGGGTCGTCAGGAAAGCTCCCGAAAAGAGATCCCCCTCTGCGGCAAACAGCCGGATCGTCATTGGATACAGGGGCAGGAACACCAGCCGCAGCCGATCGGGCCCTTCAGCCACGTATCGATTCCGGGCGATCCACATATAATGACCTACGTCGGAACGGTAGTACAGCTCCTGGAAGGAGGGCAAAAAATCGGATTCAGGCTTGGCGAGCAGATATACGAGGACATATTCCGCCAGACTGACCGCGACGCCGAATCCCATAAGGACGCCCCATGTCGTCAGCTTTTCCCGCACAGTGTCCTTGTTTGAAACGATCGAGAGTGACGCCTGCTCCGGACACGCCAGCCGACAGAGGGCGGCGATCAAAGGGATCGTGAACAGGCACAGGCTGCACAGCGCCGTCAGCAGTTCCCAGGACAGCCCCATGGCGTGCCGAACGGCCCACAGGCAAAAGACGGCGGCAGCGGCAGCGGTTGTCCCAATGGAGATGTTGCGAACGGTTTTTTTCATAAACATAGTATACCATGGCCGGCAAAGATTGAAAAGTATGCCGCATACCCCGGCAAAAAACGCATACAGTGAGATATAGCAAACAGGCGGAGGAACGGTATGAAAGATATCTATAAAGACATCGCGGAGCGGACCGGGGGCGATATCTATATCGCCGTTGCCGGCCCCGTGCGCACGGGGAAATCGACCTTCATCAAGCGGTTTTCGGAGTTGCTGCTGCTGCCCCACATGGAAAACGAGTATGAAAAGGATCGGCTCACCGACGAGCTGCCCCAGAGCGGCGCAGGCCGCAGCATCATGACCACCCAGCCTCGATTCGTGCCCGCGGAGGCGGTGAACGTGACCTTTGAGGAGGGCGTGTCCTGTCGGTGCAAACTCATCGACTGCGTGGGGTATATGGTCCCCGGGGCCGTAGGGGATCGGGAGGGAGAGGGCCCTCGGATGGTCACCACCCCCTGGTTCGACCATGATATACCCTTCTCCCAGGCGGCGGAGGTGGGCACGACCCGGGTCATCGAGGAACATGCCACCATATCCATCGTCATGACCACCGATGGTACCGTCACGGACATCCCTCGGGAAAGCTATCTGGAGGCGGAGCGACAGGCCATCGAAGCGGCAAAGGCGGCGCAAAAACCTTTCGTTGTGGTGGTGAACAGCGTGGAACCGGAATCGGAAACAGCCAAATCTCTGGCGGAGGAGCTGGCAGAAAACTACGGTGTCTCCACCGTGGCCATGGATGTGAAGGCCATGTCCGGTCAGGAGCTGCGGGACCTTATCACGAGGATATTGTATGCCTTCCCGGTGAAGCTGGTGGAGATCAGCGTGCCCGGCTTTTTGCGGGCCCTGTCGGGAGAAAGCCCTTTGATGGAAGGGGTATTGGCCATGCTCAGAGAGCTGTCTCCTGAGGTGCAGACCGTGGGGGACTGCGAGAAGTTGGTGAAAGGCATGCAGACCTTGGATCACTTCAAAAAGGCGGAATGGGAGGGAGCGGACCTGGGTACCGGAACGGTGACCCTCGTTCTGACGCCGGAGGAAAGCATGTTCTATACCCTGCTCAGCGAGGAGACAGGGGTGGACATCGCGGACGATTTTGCCCTGTTCTCCGCCATACGGGAGTTCGCTGCCGCCAAAAGGGCCTACGATCGGCTGTCCAACGCCCTGGAGGAGGCGGAGCAGACGGGGTACGGAGTGGTGACGCCCTCCATGGAGGAGATGGAACTCATGGAGCCGGAGATGTTCCGGCAAGGCGGTCGCTGCGGGGTACGTCTTCGAGCGCGAGCCAAGGGGTTACATATCGTGAAGGTGGATATCGATACGGAGGTGAGCCCCCTCATCGGGTCGGAGGAGCAGGCAAAGAACCTGATGGAGCACCTGAATGCCGCCCGTCAGGAGGACGTGAACGCTCTTTGGCAGACCTCCTTCTTTGGAAAAACGTTGCAGGATATGGTGACGGAGAACATGCAGGGAAAACTGGGCGGAATGCCCGTGAACGTGCAGCAGAAGATGCAGGGGACCATCGAGCGCATGGTCAACGAGGATTGCAACGGGCTCATCTGTATCCTGCTTTGAAATCTGGATACCCTAACTACCGGCGAAACGGCCGGTAGTATTTTGCTTGGAGGAGACTATATGAACACACGCACCGATATGGCCCACGAGGCGCTGCGCCAATGCCCGGAGCTGGCGGGGGTAGAGGAGGAGAACGAGTCTCGCGGCAGGATCCGCATCTCCCGCATTCGCGTACGGACGGCGGCGGCGGAGCGAAAGCTGGATAAGCCTCGGGGCAGCTATATCACCCTGACGCTGCCCTCCGGCGGCCTTTCCAGCAAGGAGGTGCGCGCTGAAACAGGCCGGTGCCTCGCTTCTGAACTTTCCTTGCTGCTCAGCGAAAGACAAAGTGTTTTGGTCATCGGGCTGGGGAATCGGCACGTGACCCCGGACGCTCTCGGTCCTCAAACCATCGAAAGCCTTTTTGTCACCCGTCACGTGCAGAACAATTTTCCGGAGCTGCTGCCGCAAAACACACGCACGGTGGCGGCTTTCGCTGCCGGGGTCATGGGCATGACCGGCGTGGAGACGGCGGAGGCTGTGGCCGGCATCGCTTCCATTTTGAAGCCGGATATGATCGTGGCGGTGGACGCCTTGGCTTCCTTTGACAGCGAGCACGTGGGGACCATGGTCCAGCTCAACGATACGGGCATTTCTCCCGGAGCTGGCGTGGGAAACTTTCGCATGGGCCTGAGCCGGGCTACGCTGGGCATCCCGGTGATCGCCATAGGCATCCCCCTGGTGCTGACGGCGGAGGCGATCCTGTATTCCGGTTTGGCCCGGATGGGAGCGGAGGAGCTCTTCGCCAAGGCGAAGAAGGCTTTGGACGGACGGTTCCTCTCCATGTGCGTCACACCGAAGGATATCGACGCTATGGTGAAGGATGGCGCGTCTATCTTGTCCTATGGACTGAACTTAGCACTGTTCGGGGAGAATTATGATGCACTGGAGGGGCTGATGCGATAATCATCCTTCCCTATGCATAGGGTAATGATAAGGAGGTGATACCCCATGCATCGTCGTAAAACTGTTTCTTCCAAGGGAGGCCTTTTTTGGCTGGTATTTTTGTTGTTGGCATATCTGTCCGTCATCCGCATCATCAAGCTTCTTCCGTCGCCGGAGCCGGAGGCTCAACCCGCACTGGCGCAGCGTGAGGAGGAAGCCATGTCTGGCGAAAGGGAGATGCTTCCGGCCTGTGAGGCAGAGACTTCGGTAGTCTCCAAAGGGCTGGATCTGCGGGGCAAGGAGCCGCGGATACTGATCTATCACACCCATACTACGGAGGCCTATACGGCCACGCCCACTTCTCCCTATGTGAAGACCTCCTCCTTCCGCACGGCAGACGCCAGCAAAAGCGTGATCGCCGTGGGAGAGGCCCTGGCGGAGAGGCTCAGGACGGAGTATGGGTTTTGCGTCCTTCACGATATCACGGATCATGAGCCGCCCAGCCTGAAAACGGCCTACTCCCGCAGCGAACAGACCATGCGAGCCTACCTTGAACAGTATCCGTCCCTGGTCCTGTTCATCGACGTACATCGGGACGCCAGCTCAGACACCTCCGATTACGTGGTGGTGGACGGGAAACCCATGGCCCGCCTCATGTGCGTGGTGGGGCAGGGGACAAAATATGAGGACAAGCCGGATTTTGAAGACAATTTGGCACTGGCCTCCACGCTGACGCAGGATCTAAGGCGGATCGATAAACGCCTTGCGAGGGATGTGCGGATCAAGACGGGGCGGTACAACCAGCATGTGGGCCGTCTCAGCCTTTTGGTGGAGGTGGGGCACAACGCCAATACACTGGAGCAGGCGCTCAACGCCGTGCCGGCCCTGGCAGAATGCCTTGCCCTTTCCTTGGCCGATATGAGCGATGGGGAGGCGAAGGAAGCTTCCCCGTTCGTGACGCTGCCTTTGACGCCCCAAGGCTCGGGAATTGACAAAGGATAGGGAAAACGATACAATCATATGCAGAATGGAAGGCAAGGGAGGGCAGCTTTGCATGAGTACCGTTTTCAAAGGTTCCGGCGTGGCCCTGGTCACGCCGTTCACCAACGGAGAGGTGGATTATACCGCCCTGACACGGCTGATCGAACTGCAGATCATCAGCGGCACGGATGCCATCATCGTGTGCGGGACTACGGGAGAAGCGGCCACCATGACGGCGGAGGAACGGCTGGAGGTGATCCGGTTCGTGGTGGAGCGGGTCAACCGGCGGCTGCCGGTCATCGCCGGCACAGGCGGTAACAACACGGCTGCTGTGATCGAATCTTCTCGTACGGCGGAAGCCCTGGGCGTGGACGGTCTGCTGATCGTCACTCCCTTCTACAACAAGACCACCCAAAGGGGCCTGGTGGCCCACTATGGCGCCATCTGCGAGCAGGTCCATATCCCTATCATCGTCTACAACGTGCCTTCCCGCACGGGCCTGAACGTATTGCCTGCCACCATGAAGGAGATCGTCGATACCTGCGAGAACGTGGTGGGCATCAAGGAGGCCAGCGGCAACATCGAACAGATCGTCAATCTGGCGGCTCTGTGTCCGGGGCTCGATATCTATTCCGGCAACGACGATCACATCCTGCCGGTCCTGTCCGTGGGCGGGAAGGGCGTCATCTCCACCATCGCCAACGTGGTCCCCTCAGAGGTCCACAACCTGTGCATGGCCTTCTTTGCCGGGAAGCTGGATATCGCCCGCAAGCTCCAATTCAGTCTTTTGCCCATCTGGCGGGCGGCCTTCTGCGAAACGAACCCCATCCCCATCAAAACCATGATGAGCATGATGGATCTTTGTTCGCCGGAGCTTCGGCTGCCGTTGATTCCGCCTTCTTCTGAAAACGTTGAAAAGATGCGGAAGGCGCTGCGGGACTTCGGATTGATCTCATAAGGATACGGCCATGAAAAAAAGAGTATTAATCAGCGGCGCCCTGGGCCACATGGGGCGGACCATAGCGGCCACCATGACGGAGGGGGAATGGGATCTGACCCCTGCGGTGGGCGTCGATTTAATGACAGGGGATTTCCCGGGGCAGCTTTTTTTGTCTGCAGAGACGGTGACCGCACCCTTCGACGTGGCGATCGACTTTTCCCGACCGGAGGCAGCCATGGCCGTTTTGGAGTTGTGCCTGCGGGAGAGGCAGCCCTTGGTCATCGGAACGACGGGCCTCAATGAAGAGCAGAAGGGACGATTGCAGGAAGCTTCCAAGCTCATCCCCGTGTTCTATGCCCGCAATATGTCCCTGGGGGTGAATCTCCAGTTGTCCCTCGTGAAGGCGGCGACCAAGATACTTGGCGATGCTTTCGATCCGGAGATCGTGGAGATCCATCATAATAAAAAAGTGGACGCGCCAAGCGGCACGGCTCTGATGCTGGCGGAGCAGATCGAATCCGCTCGGAGCGGTGAGAGCGAGCTTATCTTCGGCCGCCATGAGACCAACAAGCGGCGGGCCAAGGACGAGATAGGCATCCATTCCCTGCGGGGCGGCAACATGGTGGGGGAGCACGCCGTGCACTTTTTAGGCACTGACGAAGAGATCATCATCACCCATCGAGCCACCAGCAAACGTGTCTTTGCCATAGGCGCTCTACGGGCCGCGACCTGGATCCTAGACCAAAAACCGGGCTTATATTCCATGGAGGATCTCATTCAAGCATAGGATAAGTATACATTCAGATTATGCAGCCTTTTTCCTCGAAAAATCACGGAAAAAGGCTGTTTTTGTTTGCATGTTCATAAAAAGTTCACATTTATAATGCTTTATTTTTTTGCAAATCATGGTATAGTGTTCATGGAATGTTCATAAAATTCAGGCCAATATGTTCAAACACAACATGTTGTGTCTGAAAGAGGGGAGAATACACAATGAAAAAAACGCTCTCTGCAATACTGGCGTTGATCCTGGTTTTGACGCTTGTTTCAGTCATGCCCTTGAAGGATGCGTATGCTGCTGTTGAGCTCCATGCTGATGGCGGGAC
This sequence comes from Clostridia bacterium, assembly GCA_017545535.1. Taxonomy (GTDB): domain Bacteria; phylum Bacillota; class Clostridia; order Christensenellales; family CAG-138; genus RUG472. The sequence continues at coordinate 82,317 of JAFWMS010000027.1, forward strand.
TTATCTTTACGACGGACAGGCCCACAAGGTGTCCGCTTGGGTATCTGATGATTCAGACTATATCATCGAATACTCCGTGGATGGCGGTAAAACCTGGACCACGGAAGAGCCTGGACTCACGCAACCCGGAAAAATCACGGTAAACGTGCGGGCATACAAGGGAACGGTTATGTTGACGCACGATGCTGTGACGCTGACCGTTCTTCAGGAAGCTCCCTCGGGCAGCACGATCACGATCGTTGCTCATGGAAGCGACACTTCTGCGCCGATTCGTGTGAGTCCTTCCGCTTCTTCGCAGAAGGTGGGGTCTATCGGAGAGGGAGAGACCTGCACGCTGATCAGTACCTCCGGAGACTGGCGAGAGATTCAGTATGGCAACATCACTGGCTTTATTTATTACTGGTTCGTCCAAATCACCAGTTTGCCACCGGATGGTTCTTCGGGCACGATTTCTCCCACGGCGGAGTTATCTGCTCATGGCGGCTTATTTATTTATGATGGGGCGCCTCATTCGGTCGTAGCCACGTTGACCGATGGAGAAGGGTATACGATCGAGTATTCCGTGGACAACGGCAAGACTTGGACCACCAATGTTCCGAGCCTGACAGAGATTGGGAAACTGACCGTAAAGGTCCGTGCCACCAGCTCGATCAAGATCCTGACCCATGATGACGTTGTCATTCAGATCGTTTCCGAAATTCCTGCCGGGACGATAGTGACGATCGTTCCTTACAGCGGCAGGACCTCTGCACCTGTCCGCGCAGATGCTTCCTCTTCCTCTGAGAAGCTGGGATCCATTCCGGTGGGCGAAACCTGTTCGTTGGTGTCCAAGTCCGGCGATTGGTATCGCGTGAAATATGGTACGCTCGAAGGATATGTGTATTACACTTGGGTGGATGTCGGCAGTGTGGATTTCAGCCCCAAAATCACCTCTCAGCCTTCCGATACGATCGTTGCTGATGGCGCCACTGCGATGTTCAAAATCGTAACCAGCGATGTAACGGGATATCAGTGGGAATACAAAAAACCGGGAGAGGAAGTATGGCAGAACGTAACGGGCAGTGGATCGAGCAGCACCATCAGCTTTACTGCGACTCTTGCCATGAACGGTTATATGTATCGCTGCAAAGTCACCAATCCAGCCGGATCGGTTTATTCCGATGCAGCAATGCTTACGGTGAACACACCGTATACGATCACCTTCAATGCCAATGGCGGGACCGTGTCTACATCCAGCAAGGTGGTCATCTATGGCAGCACCTACGGCGCTTTGCCGGTTCCGACCCGTTCCGGATATAACTTCGTTGGCTGGTATACCGCCAAGACCGGCGGAAAGCTGGTAGAATCCACCACGAAGGTATACACCACTGTCGACTATACGCTTTATGCTCGGTGGACCGATGGGTTTACCATCACATTTAACGCATATGGAGGCACTTGCTCGATCGCGAGCAAGAAAGTGGCCAAGGGCAGTGCATACGGCGAGCTGCCGACGCCTGTCAGGACCGGCTATTCCTTCGTTGGTTGGTATACGTCTCCGACGGCTGGCAAGCAGGTTGTATCTACGACCATTTGCTACGCTACCGCCAGCTATACGCTGTATGCTCGCTGGACGCCCAAGACATATACCGTGAGCTTCAATGGAAATGGAGGCACTTGCAGCACGGACAGCAAGGTGATCACCTATGACAAAGCCTATGGTACGTTACCTACGGCCGCTCGGGCAGGGTTTGTGTTTTCCGGCTGGTATACTGCGTCTTCCGGCGGAACCAAAGTGACGGCTTCCACCATCTGTCACGCCACAAGCGGATACATGCTGTTCGCCCATTGGACGCCTGGACAGAACACGATCGTGTTTGATCCCAATGGCGGAACATGCGGCACGAAGAGCAAGACTGTGACCTATTCCGGCACATATGGAGAGCTGCCCACGCCTACCAGAACGGGGTATGACTTTGTCGGCTGGTATACTGGAAAAACGGATGGTGTAAAAGTATCTGCTACCACGAAAGTGGAAACGACATCGGATCGCACGCTGTATGCTCACTGGACGCCTAAGACGTACATCATTAGCTTCAATGCGAACGGCGGCAGTTGCTCGACCTCGTTCAAAACGGTGACCTATGCCTCCACCTATGGAGCATTACCCACACCCACCAGAACGAACTTCACGTTCGTCGGCTGGTATACGGCCAAGACTGGCGGCAAAAAGGTAGAATCTGCAACCAAGGTGTACGCTACCTCCAATTACACCCTGTATGCGCGCTGGAAGGGGATCACCATCCCCGTGACGTTGAACGCCAACGGCGGTACCTGCTCGGTCAGCACCAAAGACGTGACATATGCCAGCGCATATGGAACCATGCCTACGGCTACCAGAACGGGATACACCTTTGCCGGTTGGTGGACAAGCCTCACAGGCGGTAATAAGGTTACTGCTTCTACCGTTTGCTATGCAACGAACGCCTACACGCTGTATGCTCGCTGGACAGCCAAGACGTTCACCATTTCTTTCAACGGGAACGGCGGAACGCCCAGCTCAACATCCAAGACGGTGACCTACGGATCAAAATACGGCACGATGCCCACCGCCACGAGAACAGGATACACACTGGACGGTTGGTACACGACTAAGACGGGAGGCACTAAGATAACAGCCAGTTCGATCGTTAAGATCACAGCGGACACCATTCTGTATGCTCACTGGAAGGCAAGCGTATACACGGTGACTTTGGATGCGAACGGTGGGACCTGCTCTGTCACAACGAAGAAGGTGACGTATGGTAAAACCTATGGGACGATGCCTAAACCTACGAGAGAAGGCTATGTTTTCGAAGGTTGGTTCACGGCCAAGACAGGCGGTAAGGAGGTCAAAGCGGACACAGTCTGCTACGCATTGAGCAACTATACGCTCTACGCTCGTTGGAAACCAGAACCATGACCTGACGTAATCGAAAAAGGTTATTATAGAAACAGAGAAGGCCATCAGCCTTCTCTGCTTTTATGTGACGATTGCAATGTATGTGCTGAAAGGTAATTAATGCATCAAAGCCATGTATATAATAGGGAGAATGTTGCATGAAGAGTGTGGGGAGATATGGGCTAAGTTAAAAGAAAAAAAGCAAACGAAAGGGCACTGCAGAACAAACTAAAGGTTTGACAGGCAAACGCTGTTTAGAGGATTGTTCCAGCATCTGCTATAAGCACATGGACCAATATGACTGGAATTGACTAAGAGCGAACTAAAAAATGCTTAAGAAATCATTGATTTATTAACCGCTGTATTATATAATTATATAAAAGACAGAAACAGGAGGGAGAACAATGAGGAAAAAAACGATAGGACTGCTCTTGGCAGCGCTGATGCTGCTTGCTTTTCTCTGGATTCCTGCTTCTTTAGGAGGGATAAAGGAATCGGAAGCGGCCGGAAGCTATGTTTATAATCCTGACCTTGCCGCTGCCTGGGCAGCAAATTCCGACAATGTGAACAACACCAATGGAAAATGTGCGACCTTTGTTAAGAGAGCTCTTGCCGCTGGAGGACTGAAGGATGCCACCGTATCAGGGAATTCCGTTACGGACACGTTGGTAAAATACATCAAGAATAACGGATATGGCTCGGAGTATACGGTGTCGGATTCGACCGTATCCAAAATCAAGCCCGGCGATGTGATCGCCATTCACAACAGCTCCGGCATCGCCCATGTCATGATGGTGACGAAGGTTGGGTCCAGTGCGATTTGGATTTCGCAGCGAAACACGAACCGCTGTAATTATAAGATTACCTTTGCTAATTTGAAGAAATACCATACCTATTGGGATGGCGGCACGAAAACCACCTTTGTCAGCATGAAGGATACTGCTGATCTGACCGTCACCATGGACGCTAACGGCGGTTTTTACTATGATGGCGCCAGTGCAGGATACGCAGGAACAGAGATGGAGATGGGAGTGCGTTATGGCACAGCCTACGGAATCGATTGGGACGGCGAGTACCATGATTATTTTTCGTTTCCTTTTAGTGGATGCTTGGAGCGTCCGGGATACGTATTTGATGGCTGGTATACTGAAGCAAGCGGCGGGGCCGAAGTAAATCCGTCGGACATTTGCAACAAGACCGCAGACTTCACCTTGTATGCGCATTGGTATGCAGATCCAAACTATCAGATTGTTTTTGATGCAAATGGGGGAAACGTCAGCCCAACCAGTAAAACTGTAACATATGATTCGTCGTATGGGACGCTTCCAACCCCAACACGAGCTGGTTATGTTTTTGCAGGATGGTATTCAGCGAAAACAGGTGGAGAAAAAGTCATATCTTCTTCGATCGTTCATGTTAATGAAGCATGGGATTCAGAACATGAATATATCGAAACCAGCTATGCGGTGGAAGGATATTTCCCAGAATACTTGCTTGGGCATTCACTGTTTGCCCACTGGACGCCCAAGTCCTATACCGTGACGCTGAACCCCAACGGCGGCACCTGTAGCACGGGGAGCAAGACCGTGACCTATGGCCAGGCCTACGGCACCATGCCCGTGCCCACGAGGAAGGGCTACACCTTCGCCGGCTGGTGGACGGCCAAGACCGGCGGCAAGAAGGTGACGGCGTCTACCATCTGCTACGCCTCCGGGAACTACACCCTGTACGCCCGCTGGACGGAGGGCTACACCATGACCTTCAACCCCAACGGCGGCACGGTGAGCCCCACCACCAAGGTGGTGAAGTACGGCCAGCAGTACGGGACGCTGCCC
>JAFWMS010000028.1 GCA_017545535.1 Clostridia bacterium
AGTTACTCTCACCGCCGTCCCTGTCCTCGTCGCCCACGGAAAGGCGGGAGTAAAGGGCTGTAATTTTACTATAATCAGTCATGTGCATAACCTCCTGTGCGTCCATATAGGCTTCCTTTACACTTAAAATTATGCACTCCAGCGGGCGGAGCCGTACTCTTCATTGCGCCGATACTTTTTGGCATTCCGGCTTTTCTCATAGGCCAGCAGCCGCAGAACACAGCCGATCACCAGACCGATCAGGAGATCCGAAGGATGAAAGCTGGGAAGCACAGACTGAAAAGCGGCGGTAAAGCCGTCCATCAGGTGGAGGAATTTCTGAGAAGCGTCAGCGCCCTCGGCTAAGCGCCAGGCTTCTCCCAGCTTGGTCGCGTAAAGGCCGATCAGGATATACGGAAGATTCAGGATCAGCTGCTTTTTCAGCTTATCGCCGTTCATCGCTGCATCCCCTTATCTCGGACACGGTCCTTTTTGCGGCCCGGCAGCATCTCTTTGAGCGGATCCACGACCTGCTCGATGGGCGGATGCGTCCGTTTGTGCTTCTTCATATAGCTGGCGGCATAGGCCGACATGGCCTGATCAATGGCACTCCGGTCACGGGCTTTGAAGAACAGCATATAGCGCTGCTTGCCCTCTGGGGACACGCCCTTTTTGATGGCATAGTCCACGCCGTACTGCTTGGCAATGTGGTCGAAGGTTCTGACCTCTGCCTTGTCAGCCAGTTCTGTCTTTTCGACGCCCTGGTTCTGGGAAATCAGCTCCTTGACCGTCTGCTTGCCCTGTGGCTTCACATCATGGTGTTCCTTCAGCTTTCCCTTGGAATACCGCAGGAATTTCATGAACGCCGTCGCCAGTGTACGGGCCGTCAGCTTGCTGGTATTGATGATCAGGGTAACCGATTTGTTTTCGATCTCTTCCTGCATGGGAATCTCCCTTCTCTGTCAGAATGGAAAAGGAGATGCCAGGGAGGCACCTCCAATCGGTGAAGGAAATACAGACGCTTCATGCAAGCATCTCTCCTTGCTTATTTCGTTTTGCGCCGCCTGCGGATCAGACCCACTGTGCCGCTGATCGCCATCAGGCCAAGGCCCGCCCACATGACACCGGTGACCGCGATGTGCACGCCGGTCTGGATGGTGGTGTAGTTGACGAACTGCTTCAGCTTTTCAGGCACCGTATAGTATTCATCCAGCTTCAGCTTGATGACTTCGCCCGAAACGCTGTAGCCCTCCAGGGTTTCAATCTCCCGGATGAGATAGGTGCCGGGCTTCAGATCTTTGATCTGCACCATACCGTCCTTACCGGATTCATAGGTACCCAGATCCTTGCCGTTTTCATCCTCAAGCCGGAACTTCACGCCCGCCAGAGGATTGCCGGAGCTGTCGGTTTTCCTGAACTCATAGTGGTTCGGGATATTGACGCACAGGATGGGCTTGGGCTCCTTCCAGCCGTCGTGCACCTGGAATCGGATATCCTCCATTTTCGAGTAGCCTTCCGGAGCAGCGCTCTCCCGGATGATCCATTCGCCGTAATCGAAATTGCGGAAGATGACCACGCCGTCCTTGTCGCTGACCGCGGTTTCCACCTTTTCCATGGTGGCTGCGTTGTAGAGGGAGAACTCTACGCCGGGAATGGGCTTGCCGGAGGTGTCCGCCTTGATGCACATGATCTTCTTTTCAGGGTCGATCACAGTCGCGGCGGGCTTGTCCGTGTTGGTGTAGCCCTCGTCAATGGTGACGGAGATCACATCACGGCTGACCAGATAACCTTCCGGAGCGGACAGTTCGCGAATGGTATATTTCCCATAATCCGCGCCAACGAACCTCGCCATGCCTTCGATATCGGAGACGGCGGTCATGATGAGCTTACCGCTCTCGTCGTACAGTCCAAACTCAGCGCCCTGCAGCGCGGTGTTGTTCTGATCTACCTTCTGGATCAGGATCACGGACTGACAGTTTTCCAGCGTGGCAATCGGTTCCTTGGGATTGACGAATGTACCGTCAATCTTGATGGGCACCTTTGTGAAGTTCTTCAGATAGCCGGTCAGGGTTTTCGTTTCCTGAATGGTGTATGTGCCATACGGGATCTTTTCAAAGGTCACAAGGCCCTTTTCATCCGATACCGCCGAAGCCTGCTGCGTGCCGTCCTCACGGAAGAGGCCGAACTCTACGCCGGCAAGGGGCTTATGGTATTCATCCACCTTCAGGAGGCTGAAGCGTGTGTAGTCATCCGCCACGGTCGCTTTGCCCTCAATCTGACCCTCGGAATTGATCTCAAAGGCCAGCTCGGTCACGCACAGCTCATAGCCCTCCGGAGCCAGCACCTCGCGGTAGGTATACTTGCCAGGAACCGCCGGGAAGGCAGGCAGATAGCCGTCATCTCCGGTGTAATCCTTCAGCACGGTCTGACCGTCCGCGCTCTTTACCTCGATCAGGGTGTGCGGCAGATAATCCGAGCCGGTCAGATCCGTCTTGGACACGCGCACATCATTGTGAATGGCAGCTATTGGATGGAAGTTGTGATTCTGATCACATTGGATGGCTCGCTGGATAAGGCAAAGATCAAATACCTCGAGAATCGTTTCCATCATATCGTTGTAGAGACAAGTCGCTATATCGTCAAAAACGGCAACACTCCTCCACAGTCGCCGGTCCAAAAGAAGATTCAGGATATGCTGGAAGAGTTTATTCTGAACACTCAACTGATCATGCCTGCACTTGGCCATAAGGTGTTTGAACCCCAACCATCAGAAAACAATGATGATTCCACTGAAAACAATCTCTTTATTTTCCGCGATAAAGGCAAGAACATCGTGGCTACTGGAAAAGTTGCAGATGATGGTTTCTGGGTGCTTAAAGGTAGCCAAATCAACCCCAAAATCGCGCCTTCGCTGCCTGCAGGCGTCAAAAAATCGCGACAACTGTTTGCTACTCAGATTGATCAGGAAAACATACTTCAGGTAGATGTTTCTTTCGGCAGTCCATCCTATGCCGCTTCTTTTGTCATCGGAAGGAATTCCAATGGACTGACTGAGTGGAAGAACAAGGAAGGTGTTTCTCTGAAGGAAATGAATGAAGGCACAAGCGCAGGAAAGAAGAAACCTCCGAATACGAGAGGAACCTATTCCAAGCCGACTTCTTCATTTGAGCCCGTAGTTCAACCGGCCAATTTGCTGTACCTTGCTTCAAAAAAAGTGACAGCCACTGCCTATATCTCCGGTGATCAAATTGTGGTGGTAAAAGGTTCTCAAATCAGCCCCGTTGAAAGAAAAACATGCCGTCCATGGGTTAGAAACATGCGTGATGCTCTGGTTAAAGAGGGTAAGGTCGTCAATTATGTGTTTACTGTCGATACGCCGTTTTCTAGCCCCTCTGCTGCCGCAGCTGCAATTCTTGGCGGTGAGTCCAACGGGCAAACTCTTTGGCGCAACGAAAACGGAAAAACGTTGAAGGAATTGAGCACAAAATAGCTTTTACGAGAATTCAGAGGAACTAAAAGAGCTGTTTATTAATCTTAGCCCTTATTACCGGGCAAAGATGAACTTGGCCGACGATCAGACACAGAGTGTTTAAACTCGCACTGTAAAAAAACGAGGGTAATCGGAGGTTAATATGAAATCTGAATGTGAAGGCATTTCCCAAGCGATAGACCTTGGAAACCTTGGGGTCATTGCGCCTCATAAAGTAAAGTATTATAACCGTTACAATATTGATTGGTTGATCGATATCGTAAAAACGGGAACACAACTGAAATACATTACCTTCTGGCACGAAGGAAAAGAGTATCCAAATTATTACTTCTCACAATGGTATCAGGGGAAGCCGTTTTCTGTAAATGGACGGTCATATCTATCGGCGGAGCAGTATATGATGTCTGAAAAGGCTCTCCTGTTCAAGGATCTGTATCATTACGGCTTGATCATGGAGGAGCCTTCTCCGAAGAAATGCAAAGACCTTGGCCGTTTGGTATCAGGATTTGAATCCACAACCTGGGATAATGCGTTGAGAGAAATCATTTTCCACGGGAATCTTGGAAAATTCCAGAGTGATATTGTGCTCGTGAATGCGCTTCTGGAAACGGAGAACGCTGTTCTAATTGAAGCCAGTCCTTACGATGGAATCTATGGTGCAGGGTTGACTGAAAGCGATTTGTTGAACTCTGATGGCTCGCTTAAAGTGCAGCCAGAGAACTGGAAGAATCCGAAGAATGGCACTCAGGCAACCAATCATCTTGGTTTTGTGCTGATGGGAATTCGCGACTTGTTCCGGCAGCTGATGGGCCACTCCTGGCGTCCTGGAGAAGAGAACAAATCCTTCTAACATCCTCCTTGCTAAGTATTCCGGTAGGCATTAGCAGAGCCAATAAACCTCATTAATCTTGCTAATCAACTACCTTCCACATTTAGCAGACAATTGTCCTCACAGAGATCAAAAGCATCTTGATGTTCGTCTGGTTTTTCTTTACCGAGCTCTCAAAACACTAGGGCTTACGAGCGCTTTTTTCAGATTCAGGAAAGATGCCGTTCGCGTCGTCCGCCAAAATTAGCACGATCGTCCGAAAAAATTAGACGCTGAAGCAAGGGCTTCCATGAAGGTTGATTAGAAATCGGGCTTAAAAATTAGAAATCTGCTAACAGGGGGCATCTTCTGTTAGCAGATTTTTATGCATTCCGTAGTGTCCCGTAAAAGAAAAATCCTACCAGCTTCACAGTTGCCTTTTTGAGGGCAAGTCTGTCGAATCTGGTAGGCAAAATGGCGATCCCGGCGCGATTCGAACGCGCGACGTTCCGCTTAGGAGGCGGACCCTCTATCCTGCTGAGGTACGGGACCATGCTCTCGAAAGTCCTTATTTTCCAAGGCTTCCGAGAATTCGGTGACTGTTCACCGTGGAGGTTGGAGTGCCTTTTTCTAATCAGGAAAGGTCGATTTCTAATCAGCTTTTCTAACTTTGGCGGTAGGACATTTTCCCACATGCTGATTTCGACCTTGCTTGGTAAGGGCGTCGGAGCAACTGGGAAACCGGGTCACTTCCGAACGCTGTTCCCGTTTTCAGTTTCCGGAAAGACGGTAGTCGGCCTACTTCTTAGGAGGCGGACGCTCTATCCTGCTGAGCTACGGAGAGGGATGCGGTCGGGGGGTGACCGCGGGAAGTATTATACCAGATTTCGGCGGATTGTCAACGCGCACCGCAGACCCGCCTGAGGGTCTGATCGTCAGAGGAGCTTGCGGGTCTGGGCGTAGACGTTGCCGCTTCCCACGGTGATGACCAGATCGCCTGGGGTCGCGTTCTCGTCCAGCCAGGCGCGGATCTCCTCGAAGGTGGCAAGATACAGGGCGTTGCCCGTGGCGGCGTTGATGCCCTTCACCATATCCCGGGCGTGGACGATGCCGGTGTCCACCTCCCGGCCGGGATAGATGTCGGGAACCAGGACCTTGTCGGCGCGGCCAAAGCAGGTCACGTCCTCACAGAACAGGGTCCGAGCCCGGGTATAGCTGTTGCACTGGAAGACGCAGTAGAGGGCTTTGTGGGGCACCCGGGAAGCGGCCTCCAACGTGGCGGCGATCTCATTGGGATGATGGCCGTAGTCGTGGAAGACGCGGACGCCGTTGCGCTCCCCCATGAATTCGAACCGGCGCTTGGTGTTCTGGAAACGATCCAGGGCCCGGGCCATGCTTTCGAAGTCGGTGCCGAAGACGCTGGCCACCGCGCAGGCGCCCAGGGCGTTGATGATGTTGTGGGTGCCGGGCACATGGAGGGTGATCCGGCCCAGGGTCCTTCCTTCATGGACCAGATCGAAGGCGGCGCAACCCCATTCGTCGAAGGCGACGTCGTCCGCATGCCAGTCCCCTTCCGAAAGGCCATAGGTCACGGGCGTCCGATCCAAAAGAGGCAGCAGCCGCTGGACCTTCTCATCGTCCCGGCAGACGATGATCTGCCCCTCGGGGGGCACCAGGGCACAGAACTGGGCGAAGGTGTCGATGATCTCCTGCTGATCCCGATAGCAATCTAGATGATCGTTGTCGATGTTGTTGACCAGGGCCACCGTGGGTACCAGGGTGAGAAAGCTCTTTACATATTCGCAGGCTTCGGTGATGAACAGATCCCCGTCCCCCACCTTCACGCCGCCGCCCAGCAGGTCCACAAACCCGCCCACGTGGACCGTGGCGTCCAGCTTCGCTTCCTCGTTGATATAGGCCAGCATGGAGGTGATGGTGGTTTTGCCGTGGCAGCCGGAGATGGCCGCCACATGGGGATACCGGGCGGAAATCTGCCCCAAGGCTACGCTCCGCTCCATCTCGGGGATGCCGTGGGCCCGGGCGTAGGCCCGCTCCGGGTTGTCGGGCTTGATGGCGGCGGAATAGACGACCAGCTCCGCCCCCTCCACCTGCTCCCCCTTTTGGGGCACTGACACGGGGATGCCCAACTCCTCCAGGCGATCGGTGAACTGGGAATGCTCCCGGTCCGAGCCGGTGACCTCATGGCCCTGCTTTTTCAAAATCAGCGCGATGCCGCTCATGCTGCAGCCGCCCACCCCGATGAGGTGGATGCGCTTCACGTCGTCCAAACCCACTGCCATCTTTCTATGCCTCCGACCAACTTTCTGTATAGTATACGCTCTTACGACAGATTTAGCAACTTATTCGTCCGCCTTCGCCTGCTTCCGGGCCTTGAGCTCGTCAAGATTGTCCAGCCGGGTGACCACCGGGGGCTCGCTTCCGTCCAGCATGCGAATGAAGCAGCGTCGGCGCTTGTGCTGCTCCGTGTCGAACAGCCGCCATTGGGACAGCACGTTTTGGTTCATCTCCAGCTGGGGTCCCGTCTCGGCGTATTTAACACCGTTTTGTATGGCCTTCTTCAGCAGATCCTCCACGATGACCAGGTTGACGCCGGAACCTTTGAGATCCGGCCGAACGGCGATGAGGAACAGATCCAGCCGATCGTTCTTGCCCTTGAGGGCCCGCAGGGTGGGGATCCAGCCGAAGGGGAACAGCCGCCCCCGGGTCTTCTGATTGGCCCGCGACAAAGACGGGGCCCCCACGCCGAAGCCCACCAGCTCGTCCTTGTCGTTATAGACCAGGCAGGTGGTCTTGTTGTTCACCAGGGGCAAAAATTCGTGGGTGTATTTCTCGATCTGCCTGGGCGTCAGGGGCACCATGCCGAAGAGGACCTGATAGGCCTCGTTATACAGCTCGAACACGTCGTGGAGATACTTGGGCAGCTGCCCCTTTTCGGACAGGTCCCGGATCTCCAGATTCATATGGTTTTTCGTCCGCGCCACCAGCTGAGCAAGGCGCGGCGGCACCTCGCTGGGGATGTGGATGAGATACTCCACCCAGTCCACCTCCTTCACGAAGCCCAGTCGGGCCATGTGGTCGAGGTAGTAGGGGTGGTTGTAGTACACATAGAACTGGGAGAGCTGGTCGAAGCCCTCCACCAGCATGCCCTCCCGATCCATGTCGGAGAAGCCCTGGGGCCCGTGGATGGCCACACAGCCCAGCTCCCGGGCGTAGTCCGCCAAGGCCCCATAGAGGGCGTCCGTCACCTCCGGATCGTCGATAAAATCGAAGAAGGCGAAGCGGAGATAGTTCACGTTGTTCTTCTCGTTGGCCCGCTTGTTGAGGATACCGGCCACCCGACCCACGATCTTCCCGTCCCGATAGGCTAAAAAACACCTTGCCTCACAGTACTCGAAGGCCGGGTTCTTGTCGGGCATGAGATCGTTGATCTGGTCCCCCACCATGTCGGGGACGTAATAGGGATCGTTTTGATAGAGCTTGACCGGGAAGAGGACGAAATCCCGGATCTCTCGCCTGGTTTTCGCAGCCTTGATGGTGACCATGGCTCGCCTTAGTTGTCCCACTTGAGGGTCTTGCCGCCGATCAGGTGCAGATGGAGATGGTGGACGCTCTGGCCCGCGTTGTCCCCCACGTTGGTGATGAGCCGGTAGCCGGACTTCGCCACGCCTTCGCTCTCGGCGATCTTGCGGGCGCAGGCGAACATATGGCACAGAAGGGCGTCGTCCTCCCGGGTCAACGCCTGGGCGCTCTCGATATGCTTCTTGGGGATGATGAGCACATGGACCGGGCCCTGGGGCGCGATGTCCCGAAAGGCGTAGACCAGCTCGTCCTCATAGACCTTGGCGGAGGGGATTTCCCCGGCAGCGATTTTGCAGAATAAGCAACTCATAGCAATTCTCCTTTGGCGATGGTATCTTTCCGTCCCACGATGCGCACCCTTGCCAGCTCCCCCGCCGGTCCCGGGCAGCGCACCCGGACGTAGTTTTTCGTGTAGCCCGTGCCGTCCTCCTCCATGAGGACCTGCTGCACGGTGCCGATCTGGCGGTCGATGAAGGCCCTTTCAAGCTCCTCTCCGATAGCGATGAGCTCCTTCGCGCGGCGGGCCTTCTCCTGCCGGGTGAGCTGGCCGGGCATGGCCGCCGCCTTGGTACCGGGCCGCCGGGAATAGGGGAACACATGGATGCGGGCAAAGCCCACCTGCCGCAAAAAGGCGGCGGTCTCTGTATGCTCCGCTTCCGTCTCCCCGGGGAAGCCCGCGATCACGTCCGTGGTGATGGCGGCGTCCGGCATGTACGCCCGGAGCCGGTCGGCGTTTTCAAGATATTCCTCGGCGGAGTACCGGCGGTTCATTCGCTGCAGCACCGTGTTCGACCCGCTTTGCAGCGACAGATGGAACTGGTGGCAGAGGCTTCGGCTTTCCGCACAGGCCTCAGCGAAGGACTCGTCCGCGAACCGAGGGTCCAGGGAGCCCAGCCTGAGCCGTTCCACCCCGCACTCATCGCTGAGGCGGATGAGGTCTCTCAGCGTGGGCTTGTCCGCCAAATCCTTGCCGTACTCGGTGAGCTCGATGCCGGTCAAAACGATCTCCCGATAGCCCTTCTCCACCAGGGCAAGGAGCTCCCGGCGGCAGCTCTCCAAAGACCGGGACCGAAGCGCCCCCCGGGCAAAGGGGATGGCACAATAGGTGCAAAAGCTGACGCAGCCGTCCTGGACCTTCAGCGTGGCCCGGGTGCGGCTGTCCGCCACGGCGGAAAGGTCCTCAAAGCTCCGCCTGGAAAAGGGCGGCACGCTCTCGGGGTCCGGCTTCTCCCCCATCATCGCCCGCTCCACCAGGGACACGATATCCTTCCTTCCGCCAGTGCCCAGCACCAGGTCCACGCCGGGCAAGGCGGATACCTTCTCCTTCGCCACCTCGCTGTAGCAGCCCACGGCCACGACAAGGGCGTCGGGGTTTTGGGCGTGAGCCCTGCTCAGCATCTGCCGGGATTTCTGGTCCGCCACCGCCGTCACCGTGCAGGTGTTGACGATATAAACGTCCGCCGGTTCCGCAAAGTCCACCACCTGATGGCCCAACCCCTGGAACAGCTCCGCCATGGCCGCGGTCTCATAGTGGTTCACCTTGCAGCCCAGAGTGTAGAATGCAACCTTCATGGGCTTATTCCCCAAGTTCAAACAATATCTGGGCCACCATGGCCATGCCCGCGGTCTCGGTCCTGAGGATGCGGGGCCCCAGGGACACCGGCCGGGCGTCCTTTTCCACCAGGCTCTGCACCTCGTCCGGTTCGAACCCGCCCTCGGGCCCGACGAACAGGGCGATGCGGCGGCCGGGGCGCTCCCCCATGGCCGCTTTCAGACTGGTCTCCTTCTCCCCCTCGTAGGCCACATAGACCGTGTCGAAGATGGACAGATCCGCCTTCTTCAGCTCCACCAGAGGCAGCACCTCCGGGATCCAGCCCCGATGGCTCTGCATGGCGGCCTCCCGGGCCACCTTTCGATACCGCTGGAGCTTTTTATCAAAGTCCTTGCCCGGCTGGACCACGCAGCGGGCACTGAGGGTGGGCACCAGGGCGTTTATGCCCAGCTCCGTGCACTTCTGAAGGATGACCTCCATCTTCCCCGCCTTGGGCAGGCATTGGAACAGGGTGAGCTTATGGTGGGGCTCGGAGATGCAGGGCCTCCAGGGACCCGTCTTTACCTGGGCCCGGCCCGGCTCCACACGCTCGATCTCCCCCTGGCATTCGGAGCCCTTGCCGTCGGAGAGCATCACCTTGTCCCCCTTCTTTAGGCGCAGCACGGCGGAGAGGTGCTTGAGATCCTCCCCGGTGATGGTGGCCCGATCCGGTCCTATGTCCTCCACAAAGAAGCGGTTCATTGGGGGTTCCTGCAGAGCATGGCGTACCAGCAGTCGGAGGAGATGACCTCCCTGACCTCGAAGCCCGCCTGCTTCAATTTTTCTTCCGTTTCCGCCGCCCGATCGTCGATGATGCCGGAGACGATGAACCAGCCCCCGGGCGATACCACCGTTTTTGCGTAGGGAGCGAGGCCGATGATCACGTCCGCCACGATGTTGGCCGCCACCACGGGATAGGGGCCGCCGATCTTCGCCCGCAGGGCCCCGTCGTCCAGCAGGTTCCCGATATATATCTCGTACCCGTCCTCCCCGAGGCCGTTCATGTCGGCGTTGTCCCGGGCCACGGTTTCGGCGATGGGGTCGATGTCCACGGCCACAGCCCGCTTGGCCCCCAACAGCCGGGCGGTGATGGAGAGGATGCCGCTGCCGCAGCCCATGTCCAGCATATCCTGCCCGGGGCTCATGACCCGCTCCAAAAACTCCAGGCACATGCGGGTGGTGTGGTGAGCGCCGGTACCGAAGGCCATGCCGGGATCCAGCTTCAAAACCACCCGATCCGTCTCCGGTTTTTCCTCCCAGCAGGGGAGCACCAAAAGGCGCTTCCCGATCTCCAACGGCTTATAGTACTGCTTCCAGTTGTTGGCCCAGTCCTCTTCGTCCACAGTGCGGACGGTAATTGCGAGGGTACCCAAATCCACACCCAAGCCCAAGGATGCGAGCCGAGCCACGGCGGCCTTGGCCGCCTCCACCTTCTCGTAGTTCTCCGGGCAGTCCGCCACATATCCCTTCACGCAGGGCCGGTCCGTGCCGATCTTGTCCATATCGGCAAAGTCCCAATATAGTACGCTCTCCCGCAGAAAGGCCGCGGCGGCGGTCCGGCTCTCCTCGATGCTCTGGCCCGTGATGCCGGCCCCGTCCAGGGCGGCGCACACGTAATCCAAGCCCTCATCGGTGGTATAGACGCTGATCTCCAGCCATTTCATGGGTGACCCCCCCTGCTTTCTTCATATTATAACAAGATATTATACAATGCTTTTTGGGCCCTCACAAGCCCTATTCTGTCTGTGAGCGCCGTCCTTTCGTTTACCAATCGCTGCTCCAGTCGGTGCTGCCGGAATCCCAACTGTCGTAGCTGCTGCCGGAATCCCAGCTGTCGTAGCTACTGCCGGAATCGGAGCTGGAGTAGGAGGGATGCAGATCGTCCCAGGTGTCGGAGTCGGTAAAGCTTTCCGTGCCCCAGTCGCTGTCCCAATTTTCCCCCTCGTAGGCCGTGTCGTAGGAACCTTCGGGAGCATCGGTCTTGACCCAATCCCCGTCGTCATAGCCGTACCAGTTGTTGTCGCTGTCGTATGACTGGCCGTAGTAATAGAACAGTTGGTCCCCAAACCAATAGTAACCGTCCTTGCTGTGCCAGTCGCTTTGGGTGGCCACGGCAAAGGAATCCTCCGCCTTGGGCACCCCCCAGGCCGGATCGTGTTCGGCGCTCAAAAAAGCTGCGTTGTAAGCTTTGTAGTCGCCCTCCGGGGCTTCCGTGCTTTGCCAGCCCTTCTCTCCATACGCATACCAGTTCTCGGCCCTGTCGTAGTGCTCGCCGAAATAGTAATAGATATCGTCGCCGAAACGATAGTATCCGTCCCGGCTGTGCCAATCCTTCATGGTGGCGATGTAGAAATCGTCGTCCACATCAGGCATGTTCCAGGCAGGATCATGATCCCAGCCCAAAAAGGCGCCGTCCTGCTTGAATCCCGCGGGACACTGGGGGAGGCCGTACAGCTCCTTCCATCCCTCTTCCTCACCGCCATACGCAAACCAGATTGAGCCATAGAAATAATAGAAGCTTCCATCCGGCAGCCGGTAATAGCCCGTGCTGGGGTAGCCCGCCCGCTCCTGGATAAAGGGCACTATGTCGCTTCGGTTTGCCGCTTCCTTCTTTTTGATAAAGAGCGTTGCCTCGTCGTATGGCAGGTATGTCACAGGGACCCACCAGTCATCCGTCTCGCTCAGGCAATAGACACTGCTCCCGCTTCGATAGTAGAGGGATTGATCCTCATAACGATAATATCCGTCATCCTTATGTCTGCGGTAGTTGCCGATACCCAGGAATAGGGCCAGGACGCCGCCGGCCAGAACGCTGATGATCAACGTGATCAGAATCAGCAAGCCGCACCCCTTTCGGAGGGCTTGGCCATTGGACATCTGGCTCTGAGGATCGGACCGGCTGGCGCTGGGCGTGGGTCGCCCGTCGGGGTAGATGCCCCGGTTATGGCATTCGGACAGCAGCTTTTGAAAGAGTTCGTTCACGGCATAGGCTTCGTCCGGCCCGTCGTAGCGGACGGCCCGGTTGCCGTTGTCCTTGTTTTTATAGACCACGAACCGATCCCCATCCTGGTAGATACCAAAGGCCCGGGGTTCCCGATAGTCCTCACCGATGAAAAAGCGCATACGGAGCAGAGGCATGCCCCGCTCGGCGCAGTATTCCTTCAACTCTGCGATGGTCTTGGGATGGAAGATCCGCCGGGGCGTGTCCTCCACATAATTGGGATTGGAAGCGCCGCAGTTGGTACAGAACTTCTGATCGGAGCGCAGTGTGCCGCCGCAATAGGCGCATGCACTGGTGGAAACGGGCTTTTGCTGCGAATCTTCTCTGTCCATGCTTTACATCTCCTTTGCTCACAGACCAGCCAGGCGGCAGCTGTCCAAAAGCTTTTCGAACAGCTCCCCCACGGCCTGCTTTTCGTCCGGCCCCCGGTAGCGGATGGCGCGGGTGCCGTCAGCCTTGTTTTTATAGACCACAAAATCGGCCCCGTCCCGATAGATGCCGAAGGCTTTGGGCTGGCGATAATCCTCTCCGATAAAGTACCGCAGCCGGTCCAGTGGCAACTTTTTCTCCTCACAGTACTCCTTGAGCTCCGCCACAGTCTGCGGACGCAGGAACCCACCACCGACCGGGGCCGCATACAGAGGGTTGGCCGCCCCACAGTGGGGGCATTTCAAGCTGGCCGAAGTAACAGGCGCCCCGCAGTAGGCGCATAATCCAGTGGAAGCCATGCCGTTTCTTTCCTTTTCCAAACCGTTATTTTCCTTCGAATCTACTTGATTTTATGCGTCTTTTTATCGTCTGTCAAGGGAAAGGTCTCCGTCGAAAGGCGCCAGCATTTCCTCTGCCTTGCCCTGCTTGCAAGCGCCATGTTTCAATAATTTCACAAGTCGACGGCAAATTATTCGCCGAAAAACCATTTTGTCCCCTGTTTTTTGTTGCACATCGGGATAGAGTTGTGCTATAATCTCATGCGTATAGATATAGATGGGGTATCCCGTGTTGTTTCGTGTGCGCGGAATCCCGGCAAGTTAAGCGTGGAGGAAGCATGAAACCCGCAACGATACTGGATGTGGGCAGTTCCAAAGTGGTGTGCCTGTGCGGCAGCATGGTCGACAAGGACGGAATCGTCGTCCACGGAGCCGGCATCTGCGCATACGCCGGCTTTCGGGACGGGGCGTTCCTCGATAAGCAGAGTTTGCACAACGCCGTGGTGGAATGCGTGCAGAAGACTGAGCAGGAGAGCCGGTTGCGCATCCGGGACGTGGCGCTGACGGTGCCCGCCTCCTTCGCCCGGATGGAGCTGTGCGACGCCACCATTGCCCTGGGGTCCTCCCGGCTGGTGGAAAGCGGGGACGTGGACAAGCTCATCCACCTGTCGCTGCAAAAGGCAAATAAGGAGGATGGCTGGACGCTGATGCATTCCACCCCCGTCTTCTTCATGGTGGACGGCATATCCTCCACGGAGATGCCCGATGGGGTCACGGCGGAGGAGATCTCCGCCCTGGTGAGCCACATGTTCGTCCGGGACGAGTACATCCGCTCCATCCAGGACGCCCTGGACGATCTGGGTGTGGAGATCAGCATGTGCGTGAGCGCCCAGTTGGGAGAAGCGGTCATGCTCATCCCCGAAAGCGAGCGGGTCCGGCCGGCGGTGCTCATCGACATCGGCTACATGCAGACGGACATCGCCGTGGTGGAGAATGCGGCCCTCACCGGTCTCGTCACGCTGCCCGTGGGCGGATACCAGTTCGCCTCCGATCTATCCTTTGGGTTGGACGTGCCCATGGACGCCGCCGAGCAGGCCAAACGCCGCTTCGTCTTCTCCCTGGACTATCGGGACAAGACGGAGGTGCTGCGCACGGCTGCCGGCTCCAAAAAGGTTTCTCACCAGGCCATCTCCTACATCATCGAGGCGAGGGCCGGTGAATTGGCGGGGATGATCCGCCGGGAGATGGAAACATTGGGCGTCAATCTGGACGCCCGGCCCGCCGTGTACGTGTCCGGGGGGGGACTCCTCATGATGCGGGGAGGCTTGGACTTTTTGCGGGAGGCGCTGAACCTGCCTTTGAAGCGGGACATGCCCTGGACGCCGCGGCTATCCTCGCCCAACTACTGCAGCGCCTTTGGCGCATTGGACTTCGTGTTGAAGGCCAACAGCGCGCCGGAGGAATCCATGGCCAAGCAGCAGGACGACCGCTTGTCCCGTCTGCTTCAAAAGATAAAAGACTTCTTCATGAAATAACTAAGGGGGACTCAAGATGTTTGAACAGGATTTCGAGGGCGCATCCTTTGCCCAGATCAAGGTCATCGGTGTGGGCGGCGCCGGCTGCAACGCGGTGAACCGCATGGTCCAGTATGGGCTCCAGGGCGTGGAATTCATCGCCGTGAACACGGATAAGCAGGCTTTGTCCATGAACAAGGGCGACAACAAGATCCAGATCGGCGAGAAGCTGACCAAGGGCCTCGGCGCAGGCGCCGATCCGGAGATCGGCCGCAAGGCTGCCGACGAGAGCCGGGATCTCATTCAGGAAGCCCTGCGCGGCGCGGACATGGTGTTCATCACCGCCGGTATGGGCGGCGGCACCGGCACGGGCGCGGCGCCCATCGTGGCCCAGTGCGCCAAGGAGATGGGCATCCTCACCGTGGGCGTGGTCA
Organism: Clostridia bacterium; assembly: GCA_017545535.1. Classification (GTDB taxonomy): domain Bacteria; phylum Bacillota; class Clostridia; order Christensenellales; family CAG-138; genus RUG472. Next base: position 15,125 of record JAFWMS010000028.1, read on the forward strand.
CCAAGCCCTTCACTTTCGAGGGCCGGGTCCGCATGCGCAACGCCGAAGCGGGCATCGAGAACCTCAAGCCCGCCGTGGACACCCTCATCACCATCCCCAACGATAAGCTCATCGCTCTGGTGGGCAAGGCCTCCCTGCCCGATGCGCTGCGGGTCGCCGACGACGTGCTGCGTCAGGGCATCCAGGGCATTTCCGATCTGATCGCCGTGCCCGCCATGATCAATTTGGACTTCGCAGACGTAAAGACCATCATGAAAGAGAAGGGCATGGCCCACATGGGCATCGGCACCGCCTGCGGCGAGAAGCGGGCCAGCGAAGCGGCCAAGCAGGCCGTGGAGAGCCCCTTGCTGGAGACCAGCATCGACGGCGCCAAGGGCATCCTCATGAACATCACCGGCGGTCCCGATCTAAGCCTCCTGGAGGTCAACGAGGCTGCCGAGCTCATCCAGCAGTCCGCCGATCCCGACGCCAACATCATCTTCGGCGCGGACATCGACGAATCCATGGGCGACGCCCTCAGGATCACCGTCATCGCCACGGGCTTCGACAAGGCCGAGGTGGGCAAGCAGAGCGCCCAGCAGCCCCTGGTGTTCGGCAGCCGTCCCGCCGCCCCCACCTCTGGGCCCCGGACCTACGCCGCGCCCCAGGCCTACGCCGCGCCCCAGGTGGTCCCCGCCTCTGCGGAAAACGCCTTCAGCGCCCGGCCCTATGCCCAGCTGAAGGATGACGACATCCCCGCCCCCGAACCCGAGCAAAAGAAGGAAAGCACCTTCACCGAGCAGGACATCCGCCGGGAGTACACCAACCGTCCCGCCAACAAGCTGGACATCCCCGCCTTCCTGCGCAAATAAGGACCATCCCTGAACAAAACGGAAGCCTCCCATGCAGGAGGCTTCTGTTTTTTGTATGCCGATTACTGCAGCAGCCCTTCGGCCAGCAGACGTTCCAGGACCATGGTCTCCCGAAGGAGCATGGTGTGGTGCTTGCGCTCATAGACGCTGGTGAGGGCCTTGTTTTGTTGGATGGCCTCCCGTGGGTCCACCCAGCGAAGGGTGTAGCCCTCAGCCGCCTCGTAGCCGTCCAGCTCCTGAGGGACCAGGGCGGAGGCTGACGCCAGATAGTAGAAGTTGTCCTGAATGAACAACGGCTCCCTATCGCCCCGTTCGATCCGATGGACGAAGCCGTAGGGGCGGACGGTTTTCGGGTCCAGGACCAGCCCCGCCTCCTCCCGGGCCTCCCGAACGAGGGCCGTCTCCCGGCTCTCGCCGGGCTCAATGCCGCCGCCGGGGAACTTGTAGTGGCCGTACTTCCGGCTGTGGACCATGGCCACCCGGCCGCTTTCGATGACGATGGCCCGGGCCGAGGGTCGGGAAAAGGCCTTTTTCCCCTCCTGGTAGTCGCCCCGATCCAGGGTGAACAACAGGCGCATGCGGCTCTCCTCCAGGGTGAGGAGGCGCCGCTTCACGTCCAGGCCCCCCGCAAACCCCGTCAGGCTCCCGTCCGCGCCCACGACCCGATGGCAGGGGATCAATATGGCCACGGGATTCACATGGACCGCCTGTCCCACGGCCCGGGGGGCGCCGCAGCCCGCGGCCCGGGCCACGGCCCCGTAGCTGGCGGTGCTTCCGAAGGGGATCTTTTCCAACTCCGCCCACACCCGTTTTTGAAAGGCGGTGCCCGCCGGATCGACGGGCGGCGTGGGGCCGGGGTCCCGGCCGGCGAAATAGGCGTCCAACCAGGAAAAGGTCTCCCGAAAGATCGGCAGCTCCGCCGGCGCCGCCTGGGAAGGGCCGAAGGAAAGGCCCGTGAGGGCCGTCCCGTCGGAGGCGAGGGCCAGGGGCCCCAGGGGGCTGTCATATTGAGTATGGAACATGGGGCACCTCCTTTACACGAAAAACCAGACCAAGGCGCCGACCGCCATAAGGCCCCATCCAAGATAGGCGGGCCGCTGCCGGTTCGGCAAATAGTACTCCGAGACAAACAGCATCCCAGCGAACCACAAAACGAGAGCGATCCCGCTGCAGGGCGGCAAAGCAAGGCCCTCCTGGGGCACCAGCCCCGCCAGGGTGTCGAAGTAATAGAGCACCCCCTGGGGCAGCAGAGCCAGGCCCTTCGCCAGGAAAGGCAATACGGGATGGAGCAGCACGGCGATCCAGCCGGGGATCAAAAATAGCGGCGCGGCGGGCAGGGCCAGCGGGGACAGCAGCACGCCGATCCAGGAGACCTGGCCGCCCGTCACGGACAGCAGGGGCAGCGTGCCTAAAAACACGCCCAAAGCTCCCGCCACCAGGCCGCCCAGCCCTTCCTTGCGGCCGTGGAGCAGGTCCGTCAAGGGCCCCGTCAGACAGAAAAGGCCCCAGATGGCCCCGAAGGACAGGCAAAAGCCGGAGCTATAGAGGAACCAGGGATCGATCAAAAGCAGCAGCGTCAAAGCGCAGCCGATCTCGCTCAAGGGATCCTCCTGCCGGTCCAGCAGATGGGAGAAGCGGACCACCAGCAGCATGATAGCCGCCCGCACCGAGGAGGGCGAAAGGCCCGTCAGCAGACAGAAGAACAGCAGCACCAGGGCGGACAGAAGAAACCGCAGCCACCGCCGCCGCCCCCGGAGGAAGCGCAGGGCCGCCCCACAGACCACCCCCACGTGGAGGCCGGACACGGTCAAAAGGTGCAGTAGCCCGCTGCGGCGATAGGCCAGGAAGGTGAGATAGTGGACGTCGTCCCGGTCCCCGAAGAGCATGGCCTTGGCCACCCCCGCCCGATCGGCAAAGAGAGCGTCCGCCGCCTGGCCCAGCCTTTCCCGCCAGGACAGGGCCAGGCCGTAAAGGAGGGATGCCCGGCCCGCCTTGACCGTGATCTCCCCTGTCGCTCGGCCCTCATATTGGACCGTTGTCAGGGCCCGGGCCGCTCCCCGGCCGCCGGGGGATACCCACGCCTGCAGGGAGAGGGAATCCCCATAGGCGATGGAGGCGTCGAAGGGCACCGTAAGGGCCAAGGCTTCGGGAACTCGCTTTCCATCCAGAGCCACCCGGCCCATTATCAGCGTCGTCTCTCCCTTCCCCCGCTCCGGTTCGTCGATGACGGTGCCGGTAAGGGCGTATTCCCCGGGGATCACCTCCACGGCGGGCAGGATGGCGCCCCGCAGGAGCACCAGTCCAAGCAACAAAGGCAAAGCGTAGAGCGCCTTCCCCCGCCGCAGCAGGAACAGCCCCAGGCCCAGGGCGACCAATCCCATAGGCCACAGGATGCCCGCCCCCAGACGGATCGCCAACAGGGCCCCCGCCAAAACCCCGGGGATGCCCCAGAGCATGGGCCGCTCGTTGAAATATGTACGGTGATCCAACCAATCTTCCATATATAAAAAGTATACCGCAAAGGGGCCCGTCGGTAAAGAGCCGTTGACCCGCTCCGCCGAATATGCTATACTGCCCCTATGAACGAGAAATTGAGACAAGTCATTGAAAACAGTCGCCGCATCGCCTTTTTGGGCGGGGCGGGCCTGTCCACGGAAAGCGGCATCCCCGACTTTCGCAGCGCGGACGGCATCTACAAAGCCCAGACCGCCTACGGCCACTCCCCGGAGGTGCTGCTGAGCCACGACTTCTTCTGGCGGCATACGGACGTCTTCTACGACTATTATAAGAAGTTCCTGCTGTATCCGGAAGCCAAGCCCAACAAGGCCCACAAAGCCCTGGTGAAACTGGAGCGGGACGGCAAGCTCACCGCCGTCATCACCCAGAACATCGACGGGCTCCACCAGGCCGCGGGGAGCAAAAACGTGCTGGAGCTTCACGGCAGCGTCCATCGGAACTACTGCACCAAGTGCCGCAAATTCTACCCCATGGAATACATCCAGCAAAGCGAGGGCGTGCCCACCTGCTCTTGCGGCGGCGTCATCAAGCCGGACGTGGTCCTTTACGGCGAGGGGCTGGACACCAATACCCTCGTTTCCGCCGTGACCCACATCCAGCGGGCGGACACCCTGATCGTGGGGGGCACCTCGCTGGTGGTGTACCCGGCGGCAGGGCTCATCGACTACTTCTCGGGCAAGGAGCTGGTGCTCATCAACCTGAGCCGGACGGACCGGGATTCCGACGCCACCCTCTGCGTCCACGAAAAGATCGGTGAAGCATTATCCTTCCTTTTGGAGGAATAATAGACCGTAACAATAGTACGAAAGGAAATCGACAATGGAAGAATGCAATCATGATTGTTCCAACTGCTCCGCGAACTGCGACAGCCGCGATCCCAAGAGCTTTATCGAACAACCCCATCCCCTGTCCAAGGTGAAGAAGGTCATCGCCGTGCTGAGCGGCAAGGGCGGCGTGGGCAAGTCCCTGGTCACCTCCCTCCTCGCTGTAAACACCCAGCGGGCGGGCTACCGGGCCGCCATTTTGGACGCGGACGTGACCGGCCCCTCCATCCCCCAGGCCTTCGGCATCCATGAGAAGGCCACGGGCACCGAGGACGCCCTCTTCGCCTCTGAAAGCAAGACCGGCATCCAGATGATGAGCATCAACCTGCTCCTCCCGGACGAGACCTCTCCCGTGGTGTGGCGGGGCCCCGTCATCGCCGGCGCGGTGAAACAGTTTTGGACCGACGTGGTCTGGAAGGACGTGGACGTGCTGTACGTGGACATGCCTCCGGGCACCGGCGACGTGCCCTTGACCGTCATGCAGTCCCTCCCCCTGGACGGGATCGTGGTGGTCACCTCCCCCCAGGAGCTGGTGGGCATGATCGTGGAGAAAGCGGTGAAGATGGCCGGGCTTCTCAACGTGCCCATCGTGGGCATCGTGGAGAACCTCAGCTACTTCGAGTGCCCCGACTGCGGCAAGAAGCACTATCTCTTCGGCGAAAGCCATCTGGAGGAGATCGCCCAGAAGAACGGCATCCCCCAGGTCGCCCGCATCCCCATCACCCCCAAGCTCTCCGCCGCCGTGGACGCGGGGCTCATCGAGCTCTACGAGGGGCCCTGGCTGGACAAGCTGACAGAATCCCTTTTGAAGGACGTGGCGGATTAACTCTATATCGACCTGTCCGGGAGGCAATCGCCTCCCGGTTTTATATGACCGCCCCAGAAAGGATGAACCTATGATGAAGAGACCCCTTCCCACCGGCGCATATGCCGTCGGCACGACGACCTACACGGTATATACCGAAAGAGACGAGCTAAGAGCGTCCGGAACCAAAAGAAGCGTTCCGGTCAGGGTCTATTACCCTGTGCAAAAGGGATCCGTTGCGGGCATGGACCGGACCCGCTATATGTCCAGGAACGTGGCGGAAGGCTTGCGCAAGGCCATCCATGTGCCCATCCCCTATGACAAGCGGGAAGCCGCCGGAGACAACGTATCGGAATGCTATACCGATGCGCCGCGGATAGAGGGCGCCGCGTTCCCGCTGGTCGTCTTCAATCACGGACTGTCCTCCTATCGGGAGAGCAATTCCTTCCTCTGCATCGAGCTCGCCTCCCAAGGGTACGTGATCCTCGCCGTGGGCCACCCCTACGACGCCTGCTGCGCGGAGCTGGACGACGGCACCTACATCTTTTTCGACGGTGAGCTCTCCAAAAAACAGTACGATCCCCTTCTGGGCGGCATGATCCAGGCCTTTCGGCTGACCCGTTCCAAAGGCGACCACCGGGAGCTGGCGCAGCGATTCGACGAGCTGCAGCAGCGGTATTGTCGGCTCATCCTCAGCCGGGTCCTGACCTGGGAGCAGGATACCCTGGACGCCGTCCGATACGCCAGGGAGCAGTACGGCGATCTCATCGACTTTCACTGCGGCATCGCCGCAACGGGCCATTCCCTGGGCGGCGCCACGGCCTATGCCCTGTGCCTGGACTATCCCGAGTTTGTCTGCGGCGTCAATCTGGATGGAGCCTTGTTCGGAGATACCCAGGGAAAGGTCTTACATAAGCCCTTCCTGCAAATCAGCTGCCAGGCAAACGTCAAGGCGGAGACCCGAGCTTTTATCGATCACACCCAACCTGTCTACGGCGCTGTATTCAAGGGGATGCAGCACTTGGGGTTCACCGATATGAAGCACATGATGCATATGCCTCTTTTGACTGGAAAACTCGATGCGGACGTCATGCACGAGAACGTGTGCAAGCTGCATAGGAACCTCTTTGACACCTACGTCAAAAAAGTCAAAGCGCGTCCAGAGATGATCAGCAACGAGGCTGTCACGATCAGGGAATACCCTCCGGATATGAAATAGGCAGGCGACCCCTTCCCTTGCTTTTTGAGGGGGAGGAGGGTATACTAAAGGAACGCAAGGAGGTGATCGGCGTGGATGCGGTCGCTATTTTGAAGGAAAGATTCGCGCTGAAGGACGTTACGCCCGAGAAATACCGGACCATGGGGAGCCTCATGATGCGGTTCCACCTGGAACAATATCAGGTAGAGGGCCTGGGAAATCTGTGTGTGCTCAAGACCCGCGCCATGCTGGGGCTCATGAACCTCACCACCGTGGTGGTGACGCCCAGCTCCGGAAAGAACGTGCCCTTTTTGCTCATCGACACCATGGACATGGGCAAGAAGCACCTATGCTACGTGGAGTATTACGACTGCACCGTCCAAGGGGCAGACAAGGATATATTGCTGGCCGCCAGCGCGCCCTATGGGAACGTGCCGGACTACGCCGAGAACCCCGCCTGGTATGTGCAGGAGCGCATGGAGGGCTCCCTCATCAAGACCGGGGACAAGGCGTTGCTGGAGCAGATGGCCATGGACGCCCTGAAAGCCTATGCCGCTCAGGCCGAAACCGCTCCCGTGAAACCTGAAAACATCGATGGTCTCAAGGCCTTCCAGCGGCGGATGATCGAGGAGGGAAACCCCTCCACCGCCGCCCTGACCAAAACCTTGGGTAAGGAAGGGGCCGAGGACTTCTTCCGCACCGTGGTCATGCCCCTGTGATCGAACGAAAAGCGAGGAGGATGGATATATGACGACACCTATGGCGTTGATGGACTTTGTGCCGGTACTGCTCTTTGGCGCAGCCTGGGTGGTCCTGTTCAAGGACCTGAAGAACAAGCTGGATCTGTGCGCAGGGCTGCTGCTCCCTCTGGGCGCGGCCACGGTGTTCGCAGCCGGTCTCTTCAAGGCGATCTGGAAGCTGCAGAACGCCCTGGGCGCCTCCCCCGTGGAGCTGTTCAACCGGGCCTTCTTCCCCTGCCAGTCCATCGGCTTTGTTCTGCTGGGGGTGGGCATGCTGGCCTTTATGTACGGCAAGCGCCGGATCGTTCATTCCCTCACCATGGTCTTCGTCATGGGCATGGTGCTGGGAAATTTGGGCATGTCCGCCGGCCTGGTGTACATCGCCCGGAAGGTGAACCGAAGCGCCGTTCCCCTGTTCATCCTCTCCTTCGTGCTGATCCTGATGATGGGATACCTGTCCAGCCGGGACTTTGCTCAGGCCTCCATGCACTGGGTGGCCCAAAGCGTCAACCTGCTGGGCGAGGGGCTGCTGTTCATCGGCGCCCTCCTGCTCCACAGAGCGGGTCTCGCAGCTCCCGATGTCCTCAGCGGCCGGGCGTGACCATTCTCCATCTTTTGGCGGGACAGTCCGGGCTGTCCCGTTTTTTTCATAAAAACCGTTGCGAAATTGTGAACTATTCCCCTCGGGATGGCCCCTTTTGTCGAAACGTGCTATGATGTAGGGCATGGAAATGGATGTGCGCCAATCGAATAAAGAGGAAGCTGCCGCCCCTCGCAACAGGGGACGGACAGTTTTGCTGTACCTGCTGGCCCTGCTGTTGGTGCTGGGCGTATTTTTGCTTTGGATGTACCATGGCGTATCCCCCGTGGTCCACGGAGAATATGGCGAGGGCGTGCCCCCGGCTGCCGCTTTTTGTCGGGCCGAAGGGGCCATGCGGCTTTTTGACGAAAGCGACACGACAATTGGCCGACACGTGGTGCAGGTGGTCACCCGTTTTCGGGTGGTGCCCTGTCTGTTGATCGTGGAGGATACCACCGCTCCCGCTGCAGATTCGGTGACGCTGGAGTTCCCCTCGGGCTACGAGCCCACGCCGGACCAATTCATCGCCAATCTGAAGGACGCGGACCAGGTGGCCGTCAGCTTTTTCGAGGAATACGACTTCTCCCCCGCCGGGACCCAGGCGGTGGTGATCCATCTGGAGGACGGCAGCGGCAATCAAAACGAGGTGGTATCCACCGCCCACATCCGCGCCACGATGGATCGGGTCCTGATGGAAGCGGGCAGCCCCATCCCCACGGTGGACCCCTTTTTGACCGAAGGATTCCACGGGACTCTTTTGGACCCCATCACGGAGGAGATGCTGCGGACGCCGGGGGAATACCGTCTGCGGATCGAATGCCATGAGAACGGGCGCGTCTTCACCACTACCCTGGTGGTCCAGGATACGGTGCCCCCCTCCGGAGAAGGACAGCTTTTGATCCTGCAGCCGGGAGAAAGCGTGCCGCCGGAAGATTTTTTGGCGAACACCGATGACGTAACGGCGCTGAACTACCTCTTTGCCGTGGCGCCCGATCCCGACAGCCGGGAGATACAGGACATCCTCATCCGGGTGATGGATGCCGGCGGCAACCAAACGGACGTGCCCGCCCAGGTCCTCTATTCCTCCTTAGGTCGTTTGACCGTGGAGGCAAAAAACGGCCTGCTCACCGGAGACGATCTGGGCCATCCCGAGGGGTCCCCGGAGCCCTTTATGGCCAACGTGCCGGGGACCTATCCCGTGCGGGTCCAACTCGGCGAGGCGACCGAGATCGCCATGGTGACGTTGGTGGACACCACCGGACCCGCCCTCACCCTGAAGAAGGGACCCTTCTACACCCACCATACCCTGTCACCGGAGCAGCTGGTGGATGCGGAGGACGTGTCTGGCGCGACCCTCTCCTTCCTCCAGGCCCCCGACGAAACCAGTGACCAGCCTCAAACCTTCACCGTCCGGGCCGTGGACGCCATCGGGAATGAAACCACCGCGACCTTCCCCCTGACCCTGCTGATGGACGACACCCCCCCCGTCCTGTACGGCGTGGTGGACCGCAGTGGATATGTGGGCGAGCCCATCGTTTATCTGCAGGAAGCCTACGCAGAGGACGCCGTGGACGGGCGGGTGGACATGATGGTGGACAGCCAGGTGATTCTGTCCCGGAAGGGAAAGTATACCGTCACCTACTCCGCCACGGACCAAAGCGGAAACACCGCCTCCAAGAGCTGTACCTACACCCTGGTTGAACCGGCCGTGACCGAGGAACAGGTCCATGAAATGGCCCAAGCCGTCCTCTCCCAGATCCTGACGCCGGACATGGTCGCTGCCGAAAAGCTAAAAGCCGTCTTTGAGTACGTACGGGCACGGGTCCATTACACCGGGACCTCCAACAAGACGGACTGGCGCCGGGAGGCCATCCGGGGCAACCAGGAGGGACGGGGCGATTGCTTCACCGTGTATTCTCTGACCCGCTCTCTGCTGGACGAGCTTCAGGTCCCCTACATGAGCGTGACCCGTCGGGGCGGCGCAACCCGCCATTATTGGCTGATCGTCAACATCGGCACCGGTTGGTACCACTTCGATCCTCTGATCAGCCCGATCCACAAGCACAAATGCTTCATGTGGACCAACCAGCAATGCAAGGTCAAACCCTATTTCTGGCGATTCTATGAGGACAACTTTCCCCCCATCGCCACAGAGCTCTTTGACTACGACGCCGTGGTCCAGGCAGAGCGGGAAGGAAAGCTGCCGTAAGCACACAGCCTGGCAAGTGGCCAGGCTGTAAATAAATGCCGCACCGTTGCTTTTTTTGGCCTCTCATGCTATAATTTAGTGTACTTTGTATAAGTATGTATACCTGTGCCTGAAAAGGCCGGATAGGAGGTATCTATTTGGAAAACAACGAACGTAGGGAAGACCTGATCCCGATAGCAGACCGTGGCCAGCAGATCAACCTGGTCGTCAATCGGCCAAGCGAAGAAGGCGTGACGGAAATCAATCTGGCCCGCGTTTTTCACAACATGAAGAAAAAGCTGCGCGTCTATCTCTGGGTAATGCTGCTTTGCTTCACGGCCGGCGTATGCGCCGCGCTGCTGCTGTATCAAGTCAAGAAAAAACCCTTGACCGTTTCCTCTGTGGTGACGCTCAAGTACGATGTGGTAAAGCGCGACAGCAGCGGGCAGGTCACCTCCCGGACTCCGGTGAAGCTCTTGACAGCGCCGGACGGCAAGGATTTGGACCTGACCCAGGTCACCTCCTCCTATGTGCTGCAAGCTGCCATGAATGGGCTGACCCTCTCCCAGCCAGTGACGCTGGCGGAGCTGCGGGACAACATCCAGATCGACCGTATCCTGACAGAGGATAGCCGTCGCAAACAGGAGGTTGCCTCCCGCATGATCAGCGATAAAAACACTGGCGCCTATACCCAGGTCCAGAACATCGATCTCACCTATATCAACAGCTTCGTGGTCTCCTTGACCAACGGATTTGGCCAAAAAGAAATCATGTTGACGGATACGGAACTGCAGCTGGTGCTGGATCGGGTGATGACCGCATACAACGAATATCTGGTGGCCACCTACGCGGACCTTAAGCTGCCGGATAACGTCATAGCTGCCATCGACATCCAAGCCCAAGATATCCAGGAAACCCTGGACATGCTGCGCACTGCAGTTCAGGATTTGTATTCGTTTTGTGAAAACGAGCCCGAAACGGTCCGTTTCTATCGCTCCTGGCGCACGGGACGTTCGTTGAACGACCTTATGGCAGAGCTCCAAACGGTGCGTGATGTAAGCGTGAACTACCTCAATTCCTATGTGTACGCAAATGATATCGTTCGTGATCGGGAAGCCGTAACGACCAGCTATCAATACCGGCTCCGCAATCTGCAGACCAGGCTGGCCGCGATCGAAGAAAAGACCGCCACCAATCAGGGCATCCTGGATAACTATAAGAACGACGAGATTTTTGTCTCCATGCAGGAAAGCGACAGCAGCCGCTCCACCAAAACGACCACCGACTATTACAACAATTTGATCATCGAGCAGGCCAAAAACTTCAATACTGTCGCACAACTGGAGGAACAGATATCCGATATCGAAGACAAGCTTGAAAAGCTGGATGCCGCAAGAACGGACGCATCCTTAATTGACCCGGCAAAAGCCGATGCTGAGCTCTCCTCAGTCATCGACATCTGTTCCCGAGCCTATGACCAGATCAAAGAGCAGTTCCAGGAGATCATCGACAGTCCCTCCTTCACCACTTTTGCCGACCATTCCGTCGCCCAAGGCAAAGGCGAAAGCCTCTTCTCCGCTGCCAAGAAGGTGGCTCTCGGCGGTTTTGCCGGACTCTTCATCGGTTGCGGACTCTGGCTCCTCAGTGGGATCGCTCCGGAGTTTAGACTCAAAAAAGAGGAAGAATCGATTCGAAAGGAGGTGGCTGAAGGATGAAACAGGTAAAGAAAAACCACTGGTTGCGAAACGCCTTGCTCATATTGCTGGCCTGCGGGATTGTCGGTTTGGTGCTGAGCGCCGTTCTCTTCTTTGGAAAACCCTCCCCCACCTATGCCTCCGCCACACTGGTATTCACCTTTGATGGTGCCGCCGCAGGCAAAGCGCCCAATGGCGCCTCCTTTGATCTGAGAGATATCCTGCGGACGGAGATCCTGTCGGAAGGTTTGAAAAACGCTTCTATGGACACGCGATATGACCCGGAACAGATCCATCCCTGCTTGGTGGCCCGCGGGGTATATCCAGACGACATAGTCGAGCAGACCATGCATTATGAATCACTGCTGAACTTTTCCGCCAGTCGGGAACTGGCCATTCGTGATTACCATCCCACCACTTTCAATATTGTGTTGTATAACAGCTTCGATAAGTCTATCTCTAAGAAGGATCTGACAACCCTGCTGCATGGTATTATAGACGCTTACCGCGCTTATTTTTCCCGTATCTATGCCTATGATTATGATCCCAACGTCACCCTCTTTGATCTGGATACGTACGATTATCCGCAGCAGCTGCTAATCCTGGAAGAACGGCTCACCACGGCTTCCAACTATGCTCAGGAGCTTTATATGAAGGAACCGGCCTTCCGACTGGATGGCAGCGGGTTCAACGATATCAGTGTGCGGCTGAATACGCTTGTCGACAACAACCTTACCCGGTTGAATGCAGATCTGACGATCAATGCTTTGACGAAGAATCCGGAACGTTTGCTTACCCAATACCAATATGAGTTGCGCGATCTCAACAACAAGCTGGATAAAAAGAACCGTGCGCTGGCCAGGCTGGACAAGCTGATCGATTCTTACGAAAAGAACGAAGTGCTCTATCTGAGCACCACGGAAACGCTCACTAAAATCGACGGCAACTCTTCTGAGACCTACGACACGCTGATGGGCCGTCGCAAATCGCTGGCCAACGATATCACGGACATCAACTATCAAATCAGCCTCTACCAGCTGCGCTTGGCCGATTTGCTGGGAAAGGGAAGCGATGTGCTGACGGATGCCTCCGTTGAACCCCCTTCTGACTCTGCCGATCTTCCGGAGACGTCCGCTTCTGAAGATGATGCTGCGGATAATCAGGGAGGTATCGAAGGCCAGAAGCCCATTTCCGCATCTAATTCGGTCATCTCTGAAACAGATTCAACTGCATCTTCTGTTGAATTGGATCGTGAAAAGGAAGCGAAGCGGCTCAAGCTGGAATCGGCCATCCAGGCTCTCGTCACGGAAAGTGATACTATCCTTGCCGAGTTCAAAACCATGCTCCAGGCCTATTCCAATCAGAAGATCAATGAACAGTCCGTGACCATCACAAAGTATGATTACAGGACCCCCTCTCTTCTCTCGGGCGCGTTCATCAAGAAAGCCATCATGACCGCCGGCCCGATCATGGCCATCGGCTTCATGGTTTGTATTGTCCTTATCGTCCGCAGCCGCAGCAAAGAGGAAAAGCGTCTTACGAAAGCATGATCACAGGCAAGTAAAAAACGCAAGTGCCCGCTTCCGAACAGGAAGCGGGCACATATTATTATGCTTATGAAAAAAAGGAAGAAAAAGGCTATCCCTTGGCCAAGCCATCCAATACCGAGAACTGCACCTTCCCGTATTCATTGCGCGGGATCTCGTCCACCAGTATTGCTCTGAAAGCCGAATTATGTATGTTGGTTTTTCCGCTTATGAACGGGACGATCTTGTCCTTCAAAGAAGCTTCCGTTATGAAGATATTCATCATCTTGTCATCGCCCGTGCAAACGATGTCCGTGTTCGGGAATTCCGATTTTAGTATTCTTTCCGTCTCATCCAAGCTCACCCGCAATCCAAACAACTTCAAAAAGCGCCCCTTGCGGCCAATGATATAATAAAACCCGTCCGAATCTCGCCTGGCGATATCTCCGGTATGATATTCCCCTTTGAATTCATCCCCTTTTTGTAGATCTTCACGGCAAAAAGCATATCCCATGGTCACATTGGGACCCCGATATCCAAGTTCTCCGGTCGTTGACCCGTCCTCCTGTCGCTGCTCATCCAACAAAAACAGCTCGCCGCCGGGAATAGCTTTGCCGATGCTGCCTATTTTTTCCAACGCCATATCAGGATTTAGGAACGCCATGCGTGCGCTCGTTTCGCTGGTCCCGAAAGTCGCACAGAAGCGCCTTCCGCTGTTCTTGGCAAAGGATGCGATCCACCTAAACATCTTATCAGTCAGCTTGCCGCCACCCTCAGCAAGAGTATGCAATGCCGGAAGCTCCATTTTATCAAACCCAATTCGACGCATGACCTCATAACTAAAAGGAACGCCGCAGAAACTGGTCCCTTTATTCTCCCGGATAAACTGCCAAAAAGCCGGGTCCATCAGATTGGCCTTGACCAACAGCACCGTAGCGCCCACAATTAGATGGCTGTTGATCACATTGAGGCCCATGGTGTAATTCATGGGCAAATCGCAGATCCCTATCTCCTCACTTCGCCAGGCAAAAGCCTTAGCCACATTCCGAGCGTTAGCATCCAGGTTTCCATATTTGTGCCGCACAAGCTTCGGGCTTCCCGTAGATCCGGAGGTCGTGAGCAGCAAGGACAGCTGTTCATGAAGAGGATAGGGCTCGTTTTCCGTGCGCAGCAACACGTATCCGCACGCACTGTATATCTGCTCCCCTCGAACAATATCTCTCATCTGTTGAGGAAGCCAGTAATACGCTGGAAGATATAGATCCGACAGCCGCTTCAGCAGTTCAGTATCCAGTTTTGCTCCCAGCAGCAGGGGAACTTGCCCGTTGTTCTCCAAGGCCAAATATCCGATCAGGGAACCGGCAGAGTTTTCGCACAGGCAAAAGACCACACATCTGGGCAAATGCAAAGCGTCAAAGCCGCCAATCAGATCGCATGCTTCCCTGTATGTCAGTGCAAAACCGGAATCGTCTTTGATCGCCAGCTTTGACCTTTCCTGCCTGTCTAAATCTAAAAACATGGCTTCACCTCCGGATCACATGATCGTGCAGCCATCCACCGCCAAAATCTGCCCGGAAACATAACCGGACAGATCGGATAACATGAACACGCATGCTTTAGCGATGTCCTCCGGCTCCGCCAGCCGACCCATGCAGATGTTGGCGATCCGACTCTGAAGCTTATCCGCCTGAGCCTGACGCATCATTTCCGTGTTGGTGAGTCCCGGAGCGATGGCGTTCACGCGAATATTCTTTTCCGCCAGCTCCTTGGCCGCAGATTTTGTCATGGACACGACAGCGCCTTTTGTCGCCGAATAGACCAGCTGGCCCCGATTGCCGCGAAGGGCCGTCATGGAAGCGATGTTCACGATGCTGCCGCCTTCAGCCTGACGGCTCATCACCCGGCTGACGATCTGAAGCATATTGATGGCGCCGAACACGTTGACGGTGAACATCTTTTCCATATTGCTGCGACTGATCATTCCGATCAATTCGTTGAACTCAACGCCAGCGTTGTTCACCAATCCGTCGATTCGACCGCATTCTCTCTTGATCTGCATGACGGCGGCTTTCGCTTCCTGCTCGCTGCTGATGTCAAAATAGAGAGGCCGAACCTCCCCTGGACCCTCTCTGTTGACCGACTCGTTCCATGCCTCCACCGTACCGGGACGAACATCGTTGGCATACACGACGGCCCCGTTTTGCGCAAACACGGTGGCCATGGCCTGTCCGATCCCTCGGCCGGCACCGGTGACCAGGATGACTTTGTCTTTCAGACAATGATTCTCCCTCATACCTACCTCCCAAATAATAAAACAATGAGGAATCTATTTTTTGTTGCGAAAAGATGTCTTGCGTGATCTCAATCTTTTTTCTGAAACCCAATCCGATCAGAACAGTCTTCAAAGGAAGCAGATATGCGCCGTTTGGTTTTATGCGTTTCTCAAAATGCTTTCCGATCGTGTGCTCTTGGTTCAATCCATTATCGTTTTTCTCTGAAAAATCAGCGCAGCAAGCTTACATTCCCTTTTTTCTATGGCTTGCTTCGATTAAGTTCTCTTCTAAATACTTCAAGGAGCTCTCTCGTATTTTTTCCAGTTTATCCTTTGCTGCTGTGAAATCCGGAGCTTCAAAATCAAGGGAAGAGGGCATCTCGTTTATTAATCTGCTATCGAGCTCAAGGTTTTCCAGGAAATCATATAAACGAATGTTGCTTCTGGTCTGCCGATCGCCTTGAATGACCGTAAAAAACTTTTTTTCGAATAAAACAGAAAAAGCTGTCCCATGAAAGCTGTTCGTTACAACATACTCGGCATTTTTGAGAAGGCCAAGCCATTTTGCGGGATCAACGGATGTAAATGCTCTTTGACGAACCATGTCGTTCGGCAGCCATGTTATATTAACCACTGGCAATCCTGTGCTTTTCTGAATCATTTTTAGAAAGCTTATGTAATTCGGTCTTGTGCTTGTGCTGTATGCAAAAATATACTTGCCGCGTTTTATGTTCTCTGGAATTACTTTTGTCCATTCATCCTGAGTCAATAAAAGGACCGGATCGCAAGCACATTCAACCGGCTTGGAAACGAACTCCTTCAACATTTCTGCCGCTTCTTTTTCCCGGACGGACACTCGATCCAATTGAGGTATATACCGCTCATATATCTTTTTCGGATCCTCATCAAGCTCGAGTCCTTCTTCATGAAAATCCAATTTTCCTTTCCCAAAGCTTGCGGCATATGAAAATTTGTATTTTGTCGCAAAATCGAGGAAATAAAGCGTGTCGCCTCTCGTATAGCCAAAGTTCCAAATAACATCGCTTCCACAGATAAAAGCGTCATATCTGTCGTTTAAACGAGACAGCTCTTCTCTTCTGTGACAATCCGCATAGCGAATATACTTATCCTCGAACGACTTAAACTGCGCTCTGCGATATTTCTTTGCTATGCTTTTGATGATTCTTTTCGCGACCGCAGTTACTGAACGTGACGATGCTTTCCTCTGGGATGCCAGTATAGTTGCAGGCAGTAAATCATATACATATGATTCTCCCTCTATACTGATCCTTTCGATAGCTGTTTTCAGTGCATAGGCTTGAAGACAGCTTCCATAGTTGGTAGTATGATCAAATGTTACACCGCATATGCGCAGCATATTTTCTCTCCTTCTATCGTCCGCATTTTACATCCTTGCTCTGTGTGTTTCATCATATGCCTTTTCAAGATTCGTTTGCAAATAGTCTAACGATTTTTGCCGCAAAGCTTCGATTTTTTTATCCGCCTCTGAAAACTGTATCTCATTTAAATCTATCGTCTCTGGGACAGCGGAAAAAATCCGATCTTCCAGCCCCACATATTTCAAGAAATCATTCATGCGAACATTGATTCCCTGGCTTTTCCCTCCATGGACGACGGTAAAAAACTTCTTGTGGAACAAAACAGAAAAAGCCGTGGCATGGAACGAATTTGTAACCACATATTCTGCATCCCGTAACTGCTGAAGCCATTTTTCTGGCTTCTGCACCTGCAAAATTCCTTGTTTCAGCGTTTGCTTAGGTCCATTTGCTGAACGAATGACCTTCAGCCCTGTCACCTTTCTCAGTTTTTCAATAAAACTGATGATCGAATCATTCAAATGCGTCATGTACACAAAAATATATTTATCTTCTTTCTTGTCAGGCGTCAATAGTTTATCCCACGTTTGAGAACCTAACAGAAGAACTGGGTCAACCACTATGCTCACCGATTTATCTACGCATCGCCGGGCGATCTCCTGCCCTGTTTTTTCCCGTACAGAAATGGCATTGAACGAGGAAAGATGCTTGCCCACAGTCAAATATTGTTTCTCACCAATATCTGCTTTGCCAAAGCTGGCTGCATAAGAAAATTTGTATTTGTGCGCAAAATCCAAAAAAAACACGCCCAAGTTATCGTTAAAATCAGGATTCCAAATCACGTCGCTCCCACAGACAAATGCATCCATCTGCTCATTCAGGCTGGGAAGATCCGTCAGCCTGGAAACCGGCACATATTTCATGCACTTTTTCTCAAAAGGAACAAATTGTGTCCTATGAAGTTTTAATATCGGCTTAATCACATTTCGTTGCCATGACCGCTTAACGGGATAATCCAGTAAAGTATGCACTGGAATTAGACCATATTCACACTGTTCTCCTCGAATCTGTAGATTTTCAATGGCCGTCTGAAGTGCATAAGCCTGAAAACAGCTTCCGTAGTTGGTGGTATGATCAAAAGTAACACCGCACACTCGCAACATATGCTTTTCTCCTACCCTCTTCTTCTGAGTATCTTCTTTATCGCTGAAACCGCCTTATCTGGCATCCTCTGCTTGAGCCAGAGCTTTAGTCTCGTTTTATTGAATAAGAATTTTCGTTCCGCAGCCGTCCATCCTCTAGTTTTTATTGTTGCAAAAAAAGCACTTCGGAACGCCGGCGCATGGAATTCCACTCGCTTATCGCCTAAAGTCAGATTGTTTCCCAAAGCGATATCCTCTACCCGTGTAGGCGACAGCTGAAGCTGATCCCGGATGGACGCCAACAATGCTTCGCCTTTATCAGAGTTCACCAGAAGAGTCGAAACCCCAGCGCGAATGTCAAACTCTTTATGAAACCTTCCAACGCCCCAATAATCACCGATGGTCAGGTCTTCTACCCGTTGAAAATAGCGATATTGACAATGATAGCAGGGCTTGCGATGAAACACCTTGGTGTGATAAGAGAAAAAATAGGGATTGCGCACATAGGATTGATGGATTCGCCCATTCTTTCCCTCGTAGGAAATATGCACACCCACACCATGCTTTGATTTGTCCCGGAATTTGAAATTCAACCTATCCAAAGGCACATCACAGGTAATCGTTTTAAGATACTCATGAAAAGCGTATGGACTGGGAGATCCGCCGCAGAAGAAGTCCACCAAATACAGGTTGTCATACTCCTTGCGGAGATAATTCTTCAACCCCGCCACCTGGCAGGGGAGGCCGGTGAACATCACCGTACGTCCTGCTTTCAAAAAAGCTTCGATCTCCGGGAAAGTATCTCCGGCCCAGCTCCATACATATTTGGAGCCACGCATGGGCTTCATTTCCTTCTCGTTCTCCGCTTTTTTGATCACGGCGTTATACTGCTCGTCCCATACACAGCCGTAGACCACGCCGCCCCTACGGAAAATCTCCCGGGAAAGCACGGTAAACAGACCGCCGGACGTGCTGTCCTTCAGCGCATCGCGGTCCAGGATCTGAGCTGCATAGGCCTGTCGAATGGGTTCTGACTTGGCCGAATTCAACGCCGGGCAGACCTTGCTGCACAGTCCGCACTCTACGCATTTGTCGGCCTGAATAAAAGGCGTAGGAAAGCCCTCTTCATCGTCTCGAAACAGAATCGCCTGTTTGGGGCATGCCTTCGCGCAGGCCCCACAGCCTGTACACTGCTCCGGTGCTGCTAATGCTATTCTTTTCTCTCCCATACAAAGCTCCTTTATTCCCATGAAAGACTTCTACATTAATCCTTTTTGATCCGCTTTCTTTTAATAAAGATGCCGACCAGGCTCTCGATTTCTTTCCTCTTCCACCAAACGATCCCAATCATAGCAACGAAGGACACGCCGATGACCGACCAGCGAAGGACTGTACTGGAATAGATAATAAGCCCAAGCGGAATCATCAACAGAGATACAACTAAAACTGCTAAAAGGTCTTTGAAAGGAAGGATCTCACTGATCCGCATTCCTTTCATCACATGGTAATGCAATAGTATAGCAATTATCTGACTAATAACTGTCGCATAGCATGTTGCTTGATATCCAAACAGCTTTATTCCAATGATGTCCAGCGCAATATTGAATACTGCAACCCCACCGGTTATCTTCCCCGCATACCCTGCCTTTTTATTAAATACCTCATAATTTGTGAATTGAAGGACCAGCGCAGTGAAAACGCCATTCAGAATATTGGCCGGCACAATCTGCAACGATTCAGCGTATTGCTTTCCGCCCAGTATAGCCACGATCTCCGGTGCAAACAATATCACGCCAAACGTACCAAGCAACAGAAGCCAAATAAATGCCATAAAGGGACGTCTCGTCGCCTGATGCTGATTTGCATTCAACTTATCGTAGAACCAAGGGGACCACGCCGTGGTCAGCGCGGAGACTAACAGCAAAACGATTCTGGTGCAAGTATGCGAAAGGGACAGATACCCCACCTGTTCTCCCAAACACATGTGTTTAACGATAATGTTGTCTGACGAAAGCAAGATATGACTGCCCAAATAGCTGAATGCCAATGGAAGTCCAAGAAGCAGGGCGTATTTATAGTTCGACAAGCGGATAGTTCTGCTTTTCTTTAGAAAAAAAACATAAAAAACCGCGCCCACGATGATGCTGGGAGAATATTGTCCGATTATCCTTCCGAACAATCGATCCCCGCTTGATGTCATGGCAAGAGCCACGGCCAATCCGGAAGATACAAAAGTGATCGACAGCGCAACAGCAGCACTTAATCTGTATCTATACTCCACCCTTTGCTTGGATTGAAACATCATAAAGGCCGGTTCCGCAAATAAATAAAGGAATAAGATCATCATATACTTCCTGTCAAGCAAAAGCACACGATGAAATATATCCGGAAAGAGCAAATATAAAACAAAGAGGAAAGCAGTAATCAGAGTGCTCAGCGACAGGCATGAGCTGATATATGAATTAAAGTCAGACTCATTTTGATAATCGAATCTCGCTCGATTGATCGTTGCATATAGCTGCAGTCCACACGCCCCCAAAAGAAGTGCTTGCCACGATGTATACACCGAGAAATCACCGATTTGCTCCTTGGATAGGACCCTCGTGAAAATCGGAGTCGTAATGAATGCCATGGCTCGCGGCAAAAACGTGGACAGTGTGTACCAAAAGCTGGATTTTATCAACACATTCGTGTTAATCTTCTTTTTTTCAACAGTATTATCCATTTTCTATTATAAAACGCAGTACAATACGGGCAACATTATCAACGGGTTGCAATAATACTTTTTCTCTCAGCCAGCGCTTATTGTTCCCAGGCAAGTCCCAATTCTGTTTCTATTGTTCTTTTCTTTTTGCTTTTCATTTTTTTAGTCTTTATTATGATCACAAGCAGTGTCCAGAAAGCAGCATTGTACCAAAATGAATTTGACAATATCAATTTCATGGAGGTCGTCAAAAAAGTGATCCAAACGACTTGTTTTTCCAAACTATAACAATGCCTATAAACAAAAAAAACGCCAAATATGAGCAGCAGGATCAGTATGCTCCCGCCAATATAACCAAAGGAAACGAGCAATTCCAAAAAGATGTCGTGAGAATAGCCCCACTGAAAGAAATTACCAATGTAATAACGGTCCCCATATACTCCCCGGCCCAACGGGCCTCCCGTTTTAATCAAATCCCATGCCATACGATATATGACATCACGACCACTTCCATCCGAAAACGTTCCCGACACTAATGAATTCAGTGTCCTTGACGAAATGCCATGCCTTAACATCCATGTTGCCAAGCCCCTCATAATTGCGTCATATTGCAGCACGGCAACAATTGTAATTGCTAAAAACAGCAGAAGCAAAACACAAAAAATAACTCGCTTTTTCCCCGTCATGTATTTCCATCGAAATGGAAGTGCAAAAAAGAACAAAGCAGCCACCCAAATGATTGCGCCTCTTGATCCCCCTAAAAGAATGGATGCCGCTCCCACGATAAAAGGGAAAGCATACATTTTTCTTCGCCGAATAACTATTTCTGCGCCAAAAAACGAAACTGGGAACAGCATATCATAGCCAAATTCCATATCATATTCACTTTTTAATACCGATCCGTTTGGCTGAGCTATCACCCAGTAACCTCGAACCTTTGCCATAATAAATTGAAGAAACAAAAAAAGGAACAACCCCCAGCAGGAAATTTTTAGATAATAATAAAGTTGTTTCTCATCCTTAACAATCCATACAACCAAAAACGCCCATATCCCTCGGCTCGGATAAAGAAAACCGGGAACGATACCGTAAGACGAATGCGTGAACCAAGTAATGTATTCGGGATGGAATATATAAGTTATCAAAAAGCAAAGAGCTATGATAAAATATACAATCAAAGGGACGAATGCCTTTTTGGGGTTGCTTACAATACAAAGCAACAGCAACACGAAGAAAAGCAAAGCAAACAAAGGTCTCATAATTCCTGCTCCGAACAGTCTCGCCAGCACGGATGAAACCACTCTGCTGCAGAAATACATAAGAAACAGTATGCCTGTGATAAAGTCTTTTCGTACAGTTATGCTTTTTTTGATTGAAATGCCACCGTTCACTTTGCGACAATCCCCTTCAAAACAATCCTATATCAGGCAAACAAAAATGCTGTCAAAAAGCAGTCTGACCTGCTCGGAAATACACCGTTACTCAAAAGCGCTTGCTTCCTGGTATGTTACAGCTCTATTCCCATTCTCCCAAGGATGGCCTTTCCGTTCTCATAGGAGCCAAAGTGCAGAATATCTTCCGAGTCGAACATGATATCGAAAGCGTCTTCCAGCTCGGAAATGAGGGACAGATGGGCAACAGAATCCCATTGAGGCACACTTTGAAAAGTAAATGTGTCATCCAGCTGCTCTTTCTTTGCGTTCAGCACGCGCATAAATATCTCGTTATATTTTTCTAAATTGCTCATTCTCTCATCCTTCTTTTTCCCAATAATACAATAAACCGTTCAAAGCCACAGAATTGCTTCTGCGGCCTTGAACGTTCTTCAAAAAAACACTTATTTGTTCATCAAAGCAACGATATCACCAACGGTTTCAAAGCCCTTGATCATATCTCCGGTCAGCTTCACGCCGAACTCATCCTCCATGAGAACGATCAAGGACAGCTTCGCCATGGAATCGTACTCATCGATATCATCTAACTCCTTGTCCAAGGTGAGGTCCCCCTCATCCAGTTCCAGCATGTCCTCCAACAGGGCCAGCTTTTCACGTTCCGTCATTTTGACATCCTCCTTCATAGTTCTTTATCTACATCAGCACGTCGTTCGCTGTATGTACCCATGCACTTTTTGCTTTATTTGAGTTCCCCATCATCGGTATAATCATCTGAATACCCATCGTCATAGGTATCTTTTCCAATGCGGATCGGGAGAATATCCTTTACGTTGATCCTGAACCCGACGACGCCCCAGGAAAGGCCGATTCCAAAGGAGCTAGTCAACAGGTTTACTTCTTTGTCCTCCTCGCAGGTGCCATACTTATCCACGATAGCCAGCGGCACGGAGCAGCCGCTTGTATTGCCATAGCGATCCAGACACACGGGGACTTTTTCCATAGGCATGCCCACGCGTTTGGCGATGGTCTTCAGGATCATCATATTGGCCTGATGGAGTACCAGATCATCATAATCATCGGCAGTCGTGCCGGTCTTCTGCAAATACTCTTCCAAAAGCATGGGAACTTCCCCGATGGTAAAGTTGAAAACAGCAACATCGTCGCCCGGAATGCTCTGAGGCCCTTCGGGATGTCTCCACGCCCCATATGGACTCGACAGGGCTGCATGCCTGGTCCCGTCGCTCATAAGAGCGGAAGAGAAGCCGTTGTCCTCGCTCTTTTCAAGAAGGATAGCCGCACAGGCGTCGCCAAACAAAAGCCCTGTATTGGAAGACATGACCTTCTTTCTGTGCCTCCTGCCGCGGGCAAGCGTGTCTCCGACCGTCACCAAGGCTTTCGTCGCCGTCGATGTTTTCAAAATACTCGCGGCAAGTGAAACGCCGTAAACAAAGCCGGAGCAACCGAGATTGATATCAAACACCAGGCAATCCATGGAGAGGCCCAATCTTTTCTGAATGACCAGCGCCGTAGCGGGCGTTCGATAATCGGGCGTCTGCGTCAGGTTGATCAACACGCCGATCTCTTCCGGCTTGTAATACCCAGCGTCCATGATCTGTTTTGCTGCGGAAAAGGAAAAATCTCCCGCAGTTTGTGAGAATCCGCTTTTCCTTTTCTCCAGGATCCCCGTGTTCTTCATGAAGCTTTTGACGTACTTGGGGTCGGGGTTGTCCAACTCACTCATAACATTAATCACCATCTCAGGGACTGAGGCAGCGATCGATGCGATCCTGATTCCTTCGTAATTGCTAAAAACCATGTAATTTACTCTCCCTTCCTATGATTGATCAGCAGCAGGCGAATCCGCCGTCAACGGGAAGATGGACGCCGGTGATCGTGCGGGAAGCGGGCGATAAGAGGAAAATGATAGCATTCGCGACGTCCAGCGGCGCATTCATGCCCAGGAACTGACGGGGATTGGCCTGCATCTTCATCTCCGTATCTTTCATCGTCGCTTTCAGCTCCATATACTCAGTATACATCGCCGTCGCGGTAGCGGCCGGTTGAACGGTGTTCAGCCGAATTCCCTTCTCTCCAAGCTCCTTGGCCAGGCACCGCATCGCGCCATCCATAGCCGCTTTTGAAGCGCCGTATGCAGCTTGAGCTGTTGCTCCATGGGTCGCTGCAATAGAAGAGATGCCCACGATGCTCATGCCTTCATTGAAACGGCCCTTTTTGCTGAGGATACGAACGATCTCAAAATAGGAATAGAAATTGACCAGCATGATTTTATGCAGACGATCGTATTTATAATTGATCAGAGGCAGGTTCTTCACAATGCCCGCGCACTGCACGAAGCCGTCAAAAGCGCCGGTCTCCTTAACGATGTTCACCACCAACGGTTCCAGCTCTTCGATTTTAGAGAGGTCCGTCACATGGATCGAATGCCCTTCACCGGCAAGCATGGAAAGGGTCTCTTTCAACCCCTCCTCTTGCAGATCCATGATCGAAACGCGAGCCCCCAATTGGCTCAGAGTGATAGCCGTCTGACGGCCGATACCGGAAGCGCCGCCGGTTATCAGGATATGTTTTCCTTCCATCTGAATGTAATCGAGCATTGTTCTCCTCCTTATGTACTCTTCTTTATCCCTGTAATATTCCGCCATCCATCAGGATGGATGTGCCCGTAATCGTCTTGGTCGCATCGCTCAGCAGGAAAGCAATGACGTTAGCTACCTCAACGGGTTCACTGACCCCCAAATACTGCCGCTCCTGGATCTCCTGTATATCCCTGCTGTCCGGATAATCCCGTAAGAAGGAAGCATACATGTTTGTATTTACCCAACTGGGCATGATGGAATTGATGCGGATTTTCTTCTGCTTCAAGTCGCAAACCATGCAACGGATCGCGGCATCGATCGCCGCTTTGGAAGCGCTGTACGCTACCTTGGTAGGCTTGCCGTGGATGCTGCCCGTGGAAGACATTGCTACAATGCTGCCGCCATTAGCAAACCGCTTTTTCAGCGTGATGCAGCGCACGATCTCCACAAAGGAAAAAAAGTTTATCTGCATCGTAGGTAGGATATCCTCATACTTGGTCATTTTAAATGGCCGCATAGGTGCGATCCCAGCACAATGGACGAAACCGTCTAATGTGCCCACGTCATCGTAGACCTGCGCTATAAGTGGCTCTAATTCCTCTATTTTCTTCAGGTTGCTGACATAACATCTGTGGCCAGTCCCCTCAAGAGACTTCATTGTTTCCTCCAGCCTGTCCGGAAACACATCCATCATGATTATTCGTGCGCCCAATCGAGAAAGCTGCTGAGACGTAACCCGTCCAATGCCTCCGCCAGCACCTGAAATTAATACGGTTTTCCCACTCAAATCCATAGGATTGATCATTGTTTACTTCCCTTTCACATCAGCATCTCTGGAGTAATCTTTCCTTCCACATACCAATCCTTCGTTCTAATAATCGGAAAGACTTGGTCCATATTGATTTCGGCACTGGTCACGCCCCAGGACAATCCAATCCCGAAACCAGCCATGAAAACCCGCTTTACGCCCATGCCATGGCCTCCATAGTTTGCGCACAGAGTCAAGGGAATGGAGATGCCGCCTGTATTCCCATATCGATCCAGAGAGATCGGTACCTTCTCTTTGGGCAGCTTCAGCTTTCTGGACAGCTGTTTGATGATGAATTGATTTGCCTGGTGGAACAAAAACAATTCATAATCGTCTGGCGTGGTTTGAGTATAGCCTAAATACTCCTGTACAGCTTGGGGAACATCCGAGATAGAGAAAGAGAATACCGACGTTCCTTCCATGTAAATATCGTACAAAGACCGCTCAATCCCATCGCTGCAAATAAAGCGATCCGCTGGAGGGTTCATATCCCGAAAACCACCCGCAGGAAGGATGATGGTCCTAAACCTGCTTCCGTCGCTGCGCAACAGCGTAATGGACTTTGCCTTGGGCTGTCGCTCCAGCAAAATAGCCACCCCAGCATCACCATACATCATAACGATGGACTTGTCCAGCGGATGGACCAATTTGGAAGCCGTCTCCCCCATGAGCAGGAGGCAATACTTCATGTCCGATTGCGCCATCATGCTCATAGCCGTTTGAAGGCCGTAGATAAATCCAGAGCAGCCCAAACCGATATCCATGGCCGCGCAGTCCATGGAGAGTTTTAACCGGTGCTGCAGCACGCAGGCCGTGGCCGGCCGCCGGTAGTCCGGGGACTGGGTCACGAACAGCAGCGCCCCGATCTCGGACCGATCCACGGGCATATGGACAAAGAGATTCTCCGCCGCCGCATAGGCAAGATCGCCGGCCGTCTGATCGGGCAATGCCTTAAACATGGCCTTGATCCCCGTTCCTGCGGTAAATTTTGCTGGGATCTCTTCGCCAAAAACAGGAACGAAGCTGTCGACCGTCACTTCATTGTCAGGCACGGCGCAGGCCATGCCCGCGATGCCGATCCCGCTGCTTTGGAAAAACGCCAAAAGGATCCCTCACTTTCGTTTATAAATAAAGCTGTCGAAGTGGCCGGGATAGACGATGAGCCCTTCCGGCAGCTTTGCCAGGCGTGGAGCGCCGATGGTGTTCCATCTTGTCTTACTTCCACCGGGAAGGCGAAGCGCGATCTGCACACCCTCGATCAGCGTGTCTCCCGAGAAAAAGTACCGATCATCCAAAATGATCCCGATGCTGCCCAGAGAGTGGCCGGGCAATGCAAACAGTTTAAACGCATGGCCCCGCCATGTCAATACCGTTTCATCTTCGAAGGTCTCATCCGCGTGACAGGAAAACTGCGAATCGGCATCCGGAAGCTTGTCCAGCTTGACCCAAGTCTGCAGTTCACAGAACGCCGTAAAGGTACTTGCCAGGTTTCGCCGAGGGCTTTGAATATTCTCTCCACACGCCTGACTGCACAGGACCATGGCTCCGGTGGCTTCCTTCCACGCCAACACGCCAGAGATGTGATCGTAGTGCTCATGGGTCAAAAGGATATAATCGATCACCAGTCCCTCCGCCGGCGCTGTGTCCCGACAGGGGTCGATGATGATCCCATGATCCCCCTCTACGATCAGATACATATTGGAGGACAGCAGATCCGATTCAAACCGCCTGATCTCCATCAAGCTTTCAGCTCCTCCAAGGTGTTGTTCAGCGTCTTAAGGTTCTCCACGCGGAGGATCTTCACGCCCTGCAACGTTTTTTTCACCAAGCCGGAGAGGGTCTTGCCGGGGCCGCATTCGATGAAGGTATCGATCCCGGCCGCCTGCATGTTCTCCAGCGTCTGCACCCAGCGAACGGGGTTCATGGCCTGCTTCACCAGCAGATCGGCCACCGGCGCAGCCGTAGTGATGGGCTTGCCGTCCACATTCATATACACGGGAACGGACGGATCGGCAAAGGGGATGGACTTGAATTCCTCTCCAAGGCGCATGGCCGCTGGCTCCATCAGCGCGCAATGGAAGGGGGCGCTGACAGCCAGCTTGATGCTCCGAAAGCCCTCCGCCTCCGCCAGTTCGCAGGCTTCGTCCACGCCGGCGGCAGTGCCGGAAACCACGGTCTGCACGGGGCTGTTATAGTTGGCAGCGACCACGTATCCCTTCGTCACCTTGGCGCAGAGCTGCTCCACCTGCTCCGCTGTGGCACCCACGAAAGCCGCCATGGCGCCCTCACCGGGAGCCACCGCCTCCTGCATGGCGTCGGCCCGGATCTGCACCACCCGGAACGCTTCCTCTACGGGAATGGCCCCGGCAAACGCCAACGCCGCGTACTCGCCCAGGGAGAACCCTGCCACGGCGTCCGGTTCGATACCCTTGGCCCGCAATGCCATGCCGGCAGCCAAATCGCCGGCCAGCATGCAGGGCTGGGTGTTGTGGGTCAGGTTCAGATCCTCCTGGGTTCCCTCGAAGCATACCTGCGATATGGAACGCCCCAAAGCCTTATCGGCCTGCTCAAACACCTTCCGTGCAGCCTCGTCGGTATCGCACAGATCTTTCATCATGCCCGGGTACTGAGCCCCCTGGCCGGAAAACAAAAAAGCGATCTTCATAATCTAATGATTCTCCATTCACAATTATTCGTTAACAGCAAACGATCATTGCAATCCTACATGTAATCTCCATTTATTGAGTGCTTTTTTGAGTAAAAAAGCGTTACTCCCCCTTCGATGGACTACCCATAAACTCTTCCATAGTCACACAAGTGCCAGAGTCAATACCATCATGTTTTAATACCACGCGAACCGTATCCAAAATGATTTTCAAATCACCAAGAAAAGTGATCTTATCTACATACCTCACATCCCACTCAAATTTTTCCTCCCAAGAGATACTGTTCCTCCCATGAACCTGAGCTAAACCGGTGAACCCAGGGCGCACTTCGTGACGCCTGGCCTGTCGAGGATTATATCGTGAAAGGTATTGCACCATCAACGGTCTGGGACCAACCAAACTCATGTCACCTTTCAAAATGTTAAGCAACTCCGGCAATTCATCCAAAGAAGTAGCTCGCAGCTTCTTTCCAAAGGCCGTCAGTCGCATATCGTCAGGCAACAAATTACCTTCTGCATCTTTTTCGTTGGTCATGGAGCGAAATTTATAAAGTCTAAATATCTTTCCTTCCCGGCCGGGCCTCTGCTGCGAAAAAATCACCGGGGCACCCAACTTCACTCTCACCAAAACAGCTAGTATCAACAACGCCGGAGACAATACGATTATCGCCAATGCTGCACAGAGAATATCTTGTGGCCGCTTAACAAACCTTTCGTAAAACCCATAAGGTTTATGCTTTGTCATCATTTCTCAGTACCTCAGTTAGTTTTCCAACATATGCATCCGTTTGGCCGGATTACCCAGCACGGTGGTACCTGCCTTAACATTAGAAAACACTACGCTGCCCGCTGCCACTGTAGCCCTGTCACCTATCTTCTTACCAGGAAGGATAAACACGTGCCCGCCAATCCGCACTTCAGTTCCGATTTTGCAATCACCGCTGATACCGGTCATCGGCATAATAGTGGTATAATCGCCGACGCTCACATCATGCCCGATGTTCGCCATCTGATTCAGGACCACCCCATCGCCGATAGTGCAGTTAACTGAAACGGAGACGCCTCCATAAAGCACGCAGCCTGCCCCTAATCTAGTATAGGGACAAACGAAACTGCCGTAAGCAGTAATCGTCTCAAACTGCACCCCCTGGGCCATCAGTTCCCGCTGAATCTTCCCTTTCACTGCCGGATTGCCGATAGTACAATTACATACCACATCCTTATGAGTCAATATCCACTCTTTCTTTCCAATCCATGGATAGCCATTGATCATCATTCCTTCTTTATATCCAGTACCATCATCCAAAAAACCCAACAGCTCATAAGTAGGCCTTATGGAGTTAAGCACCTCAATAATGGATGCTACCTCACGACCAAATCCGCCTGCACCGATCAGAACAATCCTCTTTAGCATAGTTTTTTTTCCTGTTCACACATATTTTCAACAAGTTACATCATCCAAGTACCATCAAACGATGCGTCACTAGTTAGCTATCCTTTCGCCACACCATTTTGTTAACAATACCAACATAGCTTTGAATGATCTTGATCACTTTATCGCTAACATTTACATCTTTATAATCTGGAACCGCAACAGCTCCCCCACAAGGCTCATTTCGCACCATATCGGTTGCGATATCCACCGCCTGCAATAATCCTGCAGCATTTATGCCCGAAAGGACGAAACAACCTTTTTCCATAGCCTCTGGCCGCTCTGTTGATGTTCTGATACAAACTGCAGGAAAAGGATGACCAATAGAAGTAAAGAATGAGCTTTCTTCCGGCAACGTCCCGCTGTCTGATACCACGCAGAACGCATTCATCTGTAGACAATTATAATCATGGAATCCCAATGGCTCATGCTGAATAACATTTTTGTTTAACTGAAATCCGCTTTCATTCAGTCGTTTTTTACTTCTAGGATGGCATGAATACAAGATCGGCATATCATACTTTTCAGCCATACGGTTAATTGCCGAAAACAAGCTGATAAAGTTTTTCTCGATATCAATGTTTTCTTCCCGATGCGCAGAAAGCAAGATATACTTCCCCTTTTCTAACCCAAGCCGCGAGTGAATATTCGAAGATAATATTGCCGATAAACTGTCCGACAACACTTCAGCCATGGGACTACCCGTCACGAATGTCCGCTCTTTAGGCAAACCACAATCAGCAAGATAACGTCTGGCATGTTCAGAATATGCTAAATTTACATCTGAAATTATGTCCACAATTCGGCGATTGGTTTCCTCTGGCAGACACTCATCCTTACAGCGATTTCCTGCCTCCATATGGAAGATTGGAATATGAAGCCTTTTCGCACCAATAACCGATAAGCAAGAATTTGTATCTCCCAAAACAAGCACAGCATCTGGTCCGATCTTCACCATGAGTTGGTAGCTTTTTGAAATAATGTTCCCCATCGTCTCACCCAAATCTTTACCAACTGCATCCAAGTATATCTCAGGGGCTTCTAACTGTAGGTCGCGAAAAAAGACCCCATTCAATGAATAATCATAATTCTGTCCGGTATGCGCAAGAATCGTATCAAAATACTGCCGACTTTTTTTGATCACTGCCGCTAAGCGTATTATTTCTGGTCTTGTACCAACAATAATTAAAAGCTTTAGCTTTCCGTTTTCTTTCCAAGTAACTGTTTCTTTCATGTTGCGCCTCTTTCACGCTCACCGTTTCACAACTGGTTCAAAAAAAGTGTCTGGGCTTTGTGGATTAAACACTTCGTTTGCCCACATCAATGTCACCAAATCTTCTGTTTTGCTCAGATTGATAATATTATGAGTATACCCTGGAAGCATATGTACCGCCTGAATCTTCTTCCCACTCACTCTAAATTCAAGCACCTCATCTGTTGCAATTTTCCTCTCTTGAATCAATCCTTCCCCGGAAACAACAATGAAAAACTCCCATTTACTGTTGTGCCAATGCTCCCCCTTTGTGACCCCTGGTTTGCTGATGTTCACCGAAAACTGACCGTGATCAATTGTTTTTATGAGTTCAGTAAAACTTCCCCTGTCATCACAATGCATTTTAAGGTCGACAACAATCTTTTCCTTTGGCAAATAGCTCAAATACATAGAATACAATTTTTTTTCAAAGCTATTCGATGCGATTCTAGGCATAAAAAGAGTTTTTGGCTGATCGTGAAAAGCATGTAAACACTCCACGATATATCCTAATGATGCTTTGTGCGTAACTGTTGCCCCACAATACTTCCCTTCAGCAGTCCACAACGGCGTCACTCCATCATATTGAACCCCTCCAACCGTTTCTCCCGCCATAGGATAATTGCAACGATGCGGATGACCCTCCATCGCTTCAAACATCTCTTCAACTAGATCATCAATGAACAACAGTTCAAGTTCCAAATTCGGATCACTTATGTGAATTGGAAGATCATTTGCAATACTGTTGCAAAACGTGGCAACCGCAGAGTTATAATTTGGTCGAATCCATTTCCCCACTAAATTCGGAAGCCTATATACATACACTGTAGCTCCTGTTTTTTCTGCATACTCAAAAAAAAGATCTTCTCCTTCTTTTTTACTAAGACCATATTCTGAAACACCAAAACGGCCGGAAAGGGTTGCCTGAATGCTGCTACTTAACATGACAGGGCAGGTATTTCGATGCTTTTTAAGGATGTCCAGAAGTTGGGAGGCAAAGCCAAAGTTCCCTCTTTTGTAGTCCGCAGGATCCTTGGGTCGATTAACCCCTGCAATGTTGAACACAAAATCTGCTTTTGCGCACCATTCATCCAGCTGTTCCAGCGAATTATTTAAATCATATTCATATACCTCATTAATCCTCAGCGCTGGATGCATCCGATTTTTTGAATCGCGAATATTCTTTAGATTCTCTACAAGATTCCTTCCAAAAAACCCGGCTGCTCCGGTAACCAAAACATTCATATGCATCTGCCTCTTTCTTTGATGCCCTTTGCTCTAGTTGTATCTTATGCCCTTCAACTCTTCTTGCACATAGTCAGTCGTCAATAGTTTCTTTACGATACCATTAATGTCTAATCTTAAAGTATTATGACTGGTGTAACTCTCCTCCGCTTCCGTTTCAACCTTGCCGCGAACAAAGAATTTATCATAGTTCAAATCACGATTATCAGCTGCAATGCGGAAGTATTCCCCCATATCTTCTGCACGCAACCTTTCTTCTCTGGTCATTAATGTTTCATATAACTTTTCACCATGTCTCGTTCCAATGATATTTGTACCTGTATCGCCAAACAGTTTCTGGACTGCTTTTGCTAAATCACCGATAGTGCTTGCATCTGCTTTTTGAATAAAAAGATCCCCGGGACTCGCATTTATAAAAGCGAAACGAACCAACTCAACCGCTTCATCTAAATTCATCAAAAAGCGAGTCATTTCTGGATTGGTAATTGTAATTGGGGCCCCCATTCGAATTTGATCAATAAACAAAGGAATGACCGAACCACGAGAACACATCACGTTCCCATATCTCGTGCAACAAATTACTGTTCCCCCTCGTTCCGAAGCCACTCGCGCATTTGCAAAAATGACGTGTTCCATCATCGCCTTTGAAATCCCCATTGCATTAATTGGATAGGCTGCCTTATCTGTTGAAAGACAGACTACCTTTTTCACGTTTGCATCTATTGCAGCATGAAGAACATTATCTGTTCCTTCAACATTTGTTTTTACTGCCTGCATGGGAAAAAACTCGCAGGAAGGAACCTGCTTCAACGCCGCGGCATGAAAAATATAGTCCACACCTGGCATCGCATCGGCAATGCTTCTCTGGTCTCTTACGTCCCCAACGAAAAACTTAACCTTTGATGCAAAATCAGGATATTTAGCCTGTAATTCATGTCGCATATCATCCTGTTTCTTTTCATCTCGAGAAAAAATACGGATTTGTCCAATATCTGACCCCAAAAAATGTTTCAAAACCGTATTCCCAAAAGACCCCGTTCCGCCAGTTATCATCAATGTCGCGCCACCAAATTCAGACATCTTTGTCCTCTCTTTCTTTTTAATGTCTGGAATAATGTTTGTTACCCCAATAGTTTTATCTCAATTATTCATAATTGTTTAATTGAATTCATTATAATCTGATATGACCTTTTTGATGAATACCGTTCCTGTAGAATGCGATATTCATTATCCGTGTCCGGCCAACTTGTTCCCGATAGGATCTGATGTATCAAACGAGAAAACCCTTCTGCATCATTGCTTTCACACCACCATCCAAAGCGGCCTTCCGTAATCACCTTACCCACATCAGAGTTTGCGTCTGTGCAAGCTAAAACGGGAAGCTTTGCCTGCATATATCCCAAAAGTCTGCTGGGAAAATTAGGAATAGTAAACCTATGGTCAAGAAAAATTAGTCCTACATCGCATGCGGCGATGAGTGTATTATAATCCTCTTGAGGGATTCTTTTCATCAACATAAAATTGTTTTGTGTAGAAGATCGCGCATAGTTCTCTAGGAGTCCATATTCTGTCCCGTTGCCCACAACAAGGAAGAAAGAATCATGAATCTCCTTGCACTTATTTATGCATTCAATCAAAAAACGAATCCCCTGGGGTTTACCAAGGTTTCCACCATACACAAACACTTTTTTATCATTGGAGATTCCATATTTATTCCGAATGATCCTTCGAACCTCTGCATCAACACTTTTATCTTTTGCTTCAATGCTGTTAGGACATACCTCAACGCGTGTTGCATCAATTTCCGGATTGTTTTCAAGAACGAATTTGACATTTGCTTCTGACATGCACCCAATACGATCAGAAACACGATACAACCGCTTTTCCAAATTTCGAAAATATCGGTACAGTAGACCTTTCAACCCTTTTTTCGACAGCATACCCAAATCAACTGCGTTTTGAGGGAAAATATCTTTGAGGAGAAGATAAGTTCGTGCATTGTCTCTTTTTTTCACATATTCGATTGCACTCACAAAAGAAATAGGCGGCGTAGAATAGATGACCAAATCAAAATGAATATCGGCAAAAAATTTTTTTACGCCATCCACGATGATCGGCTCAATCAAAATTGTAGATATCCCTTTTTCTATAATGTTTGTTTTTTGCGTATTTCCAATTTTAATTTTTAGAATGGTTGAATTATCTTCTCGAATAACATGCGTTTGCTGTTTCAAGCGTCGCTCAAATGGAGAAACAACGTACATATGATGCCCGTTCTTTGCGAATTCACGCAATAAATCCGTATAAATACCAGGCATGTTAATTGTCCTAATGTCAGCCAGAGTCAAAAACAGAATATTCATCAAGTATTCTCCTTAAGAAAGATGCCCTCACATAAAGCAGCGATGGATAATCTCGATCACCCTGTCCTGCCGTGCAGGAGTCATCTTGTTATCAGACGGTAAGCAGAGGCCGCGGCGGAAAATATCCGCGCCAACGTCCTGGCCAGAACCGGCGATGTAGGCGTTGGTGCAGCCGCGACCGTTGCCCTCGGCCGTGATGAAAGCATGAGTGCGATAGATGGGCTGCATATGCATGGGCTTCCAAATGGGACGGCCCTCGGCGTTGAAGGCGGCCAAGGCGTCCAGGATCTCATGGGGCGAGCTCTTCCCACTCTCATGGATGTAGAGGTAATCCTGTTCTCCGCGGACCATGGGCGCCATGGCCTCCTCGTCGATGATCAGGCAGGACAGCCAGAAATTGGGCTGGGACTTTTCTGCATCGAAGGGATTCATTTTGACGGGCAAGTCGGCAAGGCCGGCCTTGTACCGCTCATAGATCGCCTTCTTCTGGGCAATATGCTCGTCAAGGTGAGGAAGCTGACCCCGGACGATGCCCGCGATGATGTTGCTCATGCGGTAGTTGTAGCCGATCTCCTCGTGCTGGTACCAAGGGGCGGCTTCACGGCTCTGGGTGGACCACTTTCGAACCTTGTTGGCGTCCTCCTCGCTGTCGGTCAGGAACATGCCGCCGGCGCTGCCGGTTATGATCTTGTTGCCGTTGAAGGAGATGCAGTTGTAATCGCCCAGAGTCCCCGTTTCGACCCACTGGCCGTTCAGCAAATATTTGGACCCAAAGGATTCCGCCGCGTCCTCCACGATCAGTGCCCCATGGCTGTCACAGATGGCCTTGATCTGCTCCGCCTTTCCGGGCGTGCCATACAGATGCGCTACCACCACCAAGCGGGTGTCCGGGTAAAGCTCGAAAGCCTTTTCCAGTGCCTCGGGGCTCATGTTCCAGGTGTCGCTCTCCGTATCGATGAACACCGCTTCCCCATCCTCATAGGCCACGGGGTTGATGCTGGCGTCGAAGGTCATATCGGAGCAGAAGACCCGATGGCCCTGAAGGGTGCCTGCGTTGGGACGGGCCTGCCCATACAGCTTTTCACCGGCCAGCTTCGTGGCCAAATGAAGGGCCGCCGTGCCGCAGGACAGGGCCACGGCATGCTTGCAGCCCACATAGTTTGCGACCTGCTTTTCGATCTCGTTGATGTTGGCACCGACGGTGCTGACCCAGTTGGTCCGGATGGCTTCGTCGACCCACTGCTGTTCCTCCCCATGCATGGTGGGGGTGGCAAGCCATACCTTGGTCGGGAACGGCTCTATCCCCGCAAACCGGGGATCGTTGTGAAAACTGCTCATACAGCGCTCTCCTCAATTGGATACTTATTCTTTCTCCAGGACGCAGCCCTAAGGCGCGTCAGCTGGCGGCTTTCTCTGTTTCGGATGCGCCTTCAGACCGGATGGACGCTCCCCCATCGACGGGATGGTAGGTGGACACCATATCCATCAGTTTCTCCCGAATGCACGATTCCTTGTTGGCATAGGCCACATCCATGAGTCCGGACAGCTTCACCAGGAACAGATCGTGGTCAAAGGGAATGGGGTTGCCGATATGGATGAGATCGTTGTCCGTTTTGCGGAGCCCTTCCTCGGACATGAGCTTTTCCTCGTACAGCTTTTCGCCGGGACGGAGGCCGGTGTACACGATCTTGATATCCTCCCCCGGCTTAAACCCGGCCAGTTTGATGAGGTTCCGAGCCAAAGAGTCGATCTTGACAGGCCGTCCCATGTCCAGCACGAATATCTCTCCGCCGTGGGCGTAGGTGCCGGCCAGCATCACCAGGCTCACCGCCTCTGGGATGGTCATAAAGTAGCGAATGATGTCCGGGTGGGTCACGGTGACCGGGCCGCCCTTGGCGATCTGCCGCTTGAACAGGGGGATCACGGAGCCGTTGCTCCCCAGCACGTTGCCGAAGCGGACCGCCACGAACTCGGTTTGGATATTCTCGAACACTCGGCCGGTGCCATCCTTATCCGCGTTCTCCTCCCCAAGATGGGTGAACAGCTGGGGGATATCTCGAGCCTTGCCCTCCTTGATCTTGGCGTCGAAGCACTGAATGATCATCTCGCAAAGCCGCTTACTGGCGCCCATCACGTTGGTGGGGTTCACCGCCTTGTCCGTGGAGATGAGCACGAATCGCTCACAGCCGTGGACCATGGCAGCGTAGGCGGTCTTATAGGTGCCGATGGCGTTGTTCTTGATGGCCTCGCAGGGACTGTCCTCCATGAGGGGCACGTGCTTGTGAGCCGCCGCATGATATACGATCTGGGGGCGATAGGTATCGAACACCTGGAAGATCCTTCGACTGTCCCGAACAGACCCGATGAGGGTGGTCAACTTGAGGCCGGGGAAGTTGGATTTCAGCTCCAGCTTGATATCGTAGGCGTTATTCTCGTAGATATCGAATATGATGAGCTCCTTGGGATTGTGGGCCGCGATCTGCCGGCAGAGCTCGCTGCCGATGGAGCCGCCGCCGCCCGTGACCATGACCGTTTTGCCGTTGATGAACGCAAAAACCCCGCTCATGTCGGCCTGGATAGGTGCACGACCCAGCAGATCTTCCACGGACACGTCCTTCATGGCGCTGACCGTCAGCTGGCCGGAAATCAGCTGGTACATGCCCGGCAGCTGCTTGAGCTCGCAGTCCGTGCTGCTGCAGATATTCAAAATCTCCCGTTTATCCTCCGCGTTGGCGCTGGGGATGGCCAGAAAGATCTTGTCCACATGATACTTCTTCACGTTGACCAGGATATCGTCCCGGCCGCCCACCACCAGCACGCCGTCCATGTAGCGGCCCCACTTGTTGGGGTCGTCATCGATGATACAGACCACCTTGTTCTCCGGCTTCTCCGCCAGATTCACATCCCGCAGGATCATCTGTCCCGCATCGCCGGCGCCGATGAGCATGACCCGGCCCAAAGCTTCCTTATTCAGGCTTCGATGCTGTCGCTCATGACGGATGAATCGGTAGAAGAACCGGATCAATACCAGAAAGGCGGTTTGGGCCATGGTCCCGCCAAGATAATAGGAGATGGGCATACGACCGCCAGGAAGGCTATCCCGGCACAGCAGCGTGATGCCAATGGCATGGACCACGGAGGTCAAAAGGGATGCCTCCAGGGTGCGCACCAGCTCCGTGAAGCTGGCGTACTGCCACATGCTCTTATACAGCCGAAACAGCACCAGCACCAGCAAAGTAAACAGAGCGTAGGGCAGGATGATCTTTTGGTAGGCCGCAAAGTACAGGCTCTCCTTATTCACGACCGTGGAGTAGGAGAAATCGAAGCGTGTCAACAGGGCCAGGAACCAGGCGCCGCAGACGGTGATAAAGTCATAGGCCCCCATCAGCAGAGACAGTATACGCCACTGCAAGCGCACTTTCCGATCTGCCTTATAATTCGATTGCATAGGTTGCTCGCTCATGATCCTCTTTGCCTGTCCGGACGGTCCGGGCAGAGCACTCCTCTCTCTCAGCGTTGTGTCTCCTCATGCGAAATCTACATACACCTCGTTGATGACGCTGTCCTGCGCATACCACCGGTTGACGTGAGTATTCCATTTCAGCTCCAGCGGGGAACCGAAGGCTTCATTCAGAGCATCCCCAGAGCTGCGCAGCTGCTTCTCCAGCTGACCAAGGGTTTGATAGTATTTCTCCCGCTGATTCTGCTCCTCTGCGGGCAATTTGGTCTTGTCATAGCGCTCCCTGGTCCATTGATCCACCTGATCGTACTGAGCCCGCAGCGCCTCGTAGTCCTGCCAGCACAGGGCATATGCCTGCTTCTGTGCCTCGGTCATTTCTCCCTCGGCGGCGACGCTGTGAACGTAGGCGAACAATCGCTTGGCATATCCCAGATGCTGCAGCGCCATGAACCCGCTCTCATACAGGAACTTTTCATACACCGGCGTGTCCACGGGCATAGGCGCGGCGTCGATGCCGTAGACCTCCTTCAGGATGTCGATCCGCTTCTGCTGATCGACCATGGAATACCGCCATAAGTACTGCTCATACATGTCGCCATGGATACTGTAGGAGCGGATCTGATCCGGATCGACGTCCGCGGCAAAAGATACCAGTGCCGCTACCTGAGGCGTGGACATGTTGGTATACAGATCCTTCTCCATGGCCTCCAGGATGTCGGGGATGAGGGAAAGCTGACCCGATTCCTTGATCTTCCGGAACAGAGCGATCATCATCTTCCGCTGCCGCTCGGTCCGCATATAGTCCAGCCCCCCCGCCGTCTTCCGCATGCGCAGATAAGCGAATACTTTCTCGCCGTCCATATGCTGCTGTCCTCTATGAGCAATGATCTTTCCATTTAAACCGTATAGATCGATCTCCGTATCGTAATCGATACCTCCAATAGCGTCCACCACGTCCATGGCCGCTTTGAAATCCAGGCCGAAGTAGTAGGGAACGGACACGCCCCCCAGCCATTCCTCCGCCGTCCGGCAGGAAAGCTCCAGTCCCTCATTCGGCGCCTTCAGCCCGCCCCCAACATTGAAAGCACAGTTGAACTTGTAGAATCCGTCATGGCCGGGCACGTCGGTGAAGATGTCCCGGGCGATGGAGATAAGGCTGACCTCTTTGGTGTCAAAATTGATGGCCACGATCATATTGACGTCCGTATGGGGCATGGTCCCGCTGGTGGTTCGCCCGCTTTCGAAAGCATCGATGCCGAACAGGGCCACGTTCACGATGCCGGACAGAGGCTTTCCCTCCCCCAGGGGATCCGGATCCACTGTGAGTTCCGCCTCTTGGCTGGGCGCTGCGGGGAGGGGCGTCTCCCCTGCCGGCAGATAGGGGGCGATGTCGAAGAGGGGTGTGGGCGCCGGCGTAACTTCTGCCGATACCCATTTCGCCTGTTCAAAATATGACTCCGGTCGCTCCGTGATTCTATGGATATGATACGCTCCCATGGTGATGGGCAAAATCGCCAAGGCGATCAAGACAACAAATACCTTCTTTTTCATCTCGTAACCTCCTTATCGAAAATCCACGTACACTTCGTTAATCACGCTGCCCTTTTCAAACCATCTGCTGACGCTTCGGCTCCAGTCGGTCTCCGTCTTTAAATCAAAGATATCCTTCATGGTCTCCGCCGATGTCCTAAGCTTGTTCTCCAAGGAAGACAGCGCCTTATAATAGCTCCGCTGCCTCTCTTTTTCACTGCCGGTCAAAGCCTTTTGATCATCCCAGAACGTCAGCATCCACTGGTTCACCGTGTCAAACGCGGTATTTAGATCCGAATACTTTTTCCAGCAATCCGCATAGGCCCGCTTTTGCTCTGCGGTCATAGTCTCCTGGGAAAAGGAACCGTGGACCTCCTCGAAGAGATTCTTTGTGATGTTCAGATACTGGATAGCCATGAAGCCGCTGTCATACAAAAAGTGCTCGTACCGCTGAGTATCCACCGCCATGGGCTGAGCGTCGATGCCGTAGACCGTCTTAAGGATCTCAAGCCGCTTTTGCTGATCGATCATGGAGTATCGCCAGACATAGTTTTCAGCCATGTCCCCATAGATACTGTAGGTCTGAATGCTGTCCGGATCGATTTCCCGGGCGAAGTTGACCAGGGCCGCCGTCTGTTCCAGGGTAGTGTTGGTATACAGATTGTCCCCCATGGTCTTCAACAGTTCCGGGACCAGGGAGATCGTTCCTTCCGCTTTCAGCTTTCGGAATATGGCCACCATCATTTTCCGCTGACGCGCTGTCCGCATATAATCCATGCCGCCTGCGGTTTTTCGTGCGCGCAAATACGCTAAAACCTTTTCACCGTCCAGATGACGGGTGCTTCCCCTGGCGGCGATTCTTTCCCCATTCAGGTCATACAGATCGATGTCCAGATCGAATTCGATGCCGCCGATAGCATCCACCAGATTGATCACCGCCTGAAAATCCAAGCCATAATAATAGGGCACGGAGACGCCGCCCAACCACTCCTCCAACGCCCGGCTGGAGAGTTCGAATCCGGCCTTGGGATCCGCCATGCCGCCGCCCACGTTGAATATCCCGTTGAACTTATAAAAGCCCGAATGTCCTGGCACCGAGGTGAACACGTCTCGCGCCAAGGAGACGAGGCTCACCTCCTTGGTGTCGAAGTTCACCGCCACCACCATGTTCACGTCCGTGTGGGGCATGGATCCGCTGGTGCTACTGTTATCCTCCCGGGCGTCGATGCCGAAGAGAGCCACGTTCACGATCCCCTTCATCTGCGCGGGTTCTTTTGTCGAAGCCTGTTCCGGCTGCACAGCGGCAGGCGTCGCCGTCGCCAGCAGTTCCGGGGGGATGACCTCCTCTTCCTCCGTCGTTTTTTCTTCTGCCGGAAGATACTCTCGAATATCAAAAACGGGGGTGGCTTGGGCCGTGATCTCCGCCGTCCGCTGTTCCGTCGGCATAAACAGATCGCTGGGTCGATGGAAAGCCGTATATACCCTGTATCCTCCCACCAGCAGTGCCACAACCACCAGGCCGAGGACTACTCCCAGCACAACGGAAGCCCAGGTGCGTTTTTTTCCGTGTCGTCTATCCTTTTCAGGTATTTCCATACTATTCTATATATCCTTTCTCATTCTGATGCGGTTTTGGCCATGCCTTCGGCATCCGGAGCGCATCTCATGCGCTTCGGGGCCTTCCGCCTTTGTGTCAGCTGCCCGATCCCGGGGCGGCTATGGCCGCGCCACGTCCGTTGCAGCATCATGGATCGCTCATGGCATAAACTATGCTTATGAACGGCATCCGATAAGCCTGTTTGTCAATGGACATACAAACCCATAGAATAATACATAAGGCATTATACAGGAAGCAGCAGGAAAAGTCAACAAAGGGCCCCTTCCTTGCCGAAATGCCGCATTTTTCCTGACGATTTCAAAACAAAAGGCGGAACCGTTCGTTCCGCCAAAATGGGTCTGTTTTCTGATTTTTCTTAGGGCTGCAGCTCGTTTTTATCCTGGATATACTCGATGGAGCACCACATGGTGCGAAACAGATCCTCTTCGCCCCCCACGGCGACCTGGACCTGACGGCGGCCCTTGTTGACCTTCAGCACCTGCCCCTCCATGCCCACTAAGGGGCCGCTGACAAAGGCGATCTTGGTGCCCACTTTCACCACCTCGGATACGTCGATGAGCCCTTCGTGCATCTTTAGCCAACGGACGAAGGACAGATCCTCACCCCGCAGCTCCGGCTGTTCGTCCTTGTAGTGAAGGACCCGCAGAACGGCGGAGTGACGGCCGATCCCGGTCCAGTCCGGAGCATCCTCCTGCTCAAAAAACACATACCCGGGGAGCAGTCGCTGCCGGGTCTTCTCCATGCCCTCCCTGCCGGGACGCAGATGCACGGCCAAAGGAGCCAGGGGCCGTGCCCCTCGCTCCTCCAGCATCCGCATCACGCTTTGTTCCTGCCCCCCCTTGCAGAACAGGCAATACCAGGGCATCTCTTCGTCCTCCGCTTGCGGTAAGGAAACGTCTTATGCGTCGTATCCTCTGGGGTTCAGCTGCTGCCAGTGCCAGGCATCGGCACACATGTCCTTCAGGGTACGCTTGGCCGTCCAGTGCAGCAGCTCCCGACTCTTCTGCGGGTCGGCGTAGCAGGTGGCGATATCGCCGGGACGCCGGGGCCCGATCCGGTGAGGGAGCTTCAGGTGGTTGACCTCCTCGAAGGCCTTCACCATGTCCAAAACCGAGTAGCCCTGGCCCGTGCCCAGGTTGAAGACCTCTGTCCCCCTGTGGGCCATCAGATAGTCGATGGCGGCGGCGTGGCCCTCTGCCAGGTCCATCACATGGATGTAATCCCGGACGCAGGTGCCGTCGGGGGTGGGATAGTCGTTGCCGAAGACCACCAGCTCCTTGCGGACGCCGCAGGCGGTTTGAGTGATGAAGGGCATCAGGTTGTTGGGGATGCCGTTGGGCGCCTCGCCGATGCGGCCCGAGGGATGGGCTCCCACCGGGTTAAAATACCGGAGGAGCACCGCGGACCATTCCGGATCCGCCTTCACCGCGTCACGGATGATCTCCTCGCACATAAACTTGGTCCAGCCGTAGGGATTGGTGCAGCCCATGCGCCCGGTCTCGTTGAGAGGCATGGCGTTCTCCGTGCTGTAGACCGTGGCGGAGGAGGAGAAGATAATCCGCTTCACCCCGTTTTGCCCCATGACCTTCAAAAGGGTCATGGT
Organism: Clostridia bacterium; assembly: GCA_017545535.1. Taxonomy (GTDB): domain Bacteria; phylum Bacillota; class Clostridia; order Christensenellales; family CAG-138; genus RUG472. The sequence goes on from JAFWMS010000028.1 coordinate 57,470, forward strand.
GGACAGCAGGTTGTTTTCATAGTACGCAAGGGGCTTTTCCACGCTCTCCCCCACGGCCTTGAGGCCCGCGAAATGGATGGCGCAGCCGATTTCATGCTCCCGGAACACCCGATCCAGGGCCGCCTCGTCCCGCACGTCGATGCCGTAGAGGGGCACCTTCTTTCCGGTGAGCTCCTCTACCCGTTTGAGGGACTCGGGGGAGCTGTTGCAAAAGTTGTCCACGGCCACCACATCATAGCCCAGCTCCAGCAGAGCGAGGCAAGTGTGGGACCCGATGTATCCGGCGCCGCCGGTGACCAATACCTTCATTTTCGTCTCCTTTTGGTTTTATTCTTCGCCGTAGGGGAAATAGGGGATGGGCTTGAGCTTGAAGAGGTTCAGCTTGTGGAGCCGATCGATGCGGGCCTTGACCGCCTCGTCCTCGATGACGCCCTCCCGGATGTAGCGATCCAGCGCCGCGTAGGTGAAGCCCAGATTGTCCTCGTCCGTCTTGCCGCAGAGGCCGTCGCTGGGCACCTTCTCCACCAGCACCTGAGGCAGGCCCAGGGCGTGGCCGATGGCCTTCACCTCCCGAACCACCAGCTTCCCCAGGGGCGCGAAGTCCCCGGCCCCGTCGCCGTAGCGAGTGGCATAGCCCACGTAGTCCTCGGACCAGTTGCAGGTGTTGGCCACCCGGCCGTTCAGGGACTGGCTCAGGGCGTATTCGCAGCTCATGCGGATACGGGGGGCCAGATTGATGCGGGTCTGGTTGCTGATCTCCACACCGGTCTTTTCGATCTCCCGGAGACAGGCTTCATAGGTGTCGTGGATGTTCAGGGTGTAGTAGCGAATGCCCAAGGTCTCCACCAGCAGATGGGACATGTCGATATCCGGCTGCTCCCCGTTGGGCATGAGCACGCCGATGACCCGATCCTTCCCCAGGGCCTCCACGCACAGGGCAGCCACCACGGAGCTGTCCTTGCCGCCGGAGATGCCCACCACGGCGTTGCAGCCCTTGCCGTTCTCCTCGAACCAGTCCCGGATCCATTCTGTCAGCTGGTCCTTCACTTTATATGCATCGAATTCCATGGTCGTACCTCCCTATGGGTTTTATTTATTGTACCCTGAATCGGTGATGATTTCAACCGAAAAAAAGGTCTTCCCATTATATATAGGAACCACCGGCACGGCGCGGTTCATAGGATAGAGAAGAAACGGAGCCAAATATGAACGGATTATCGGAAACCAAGGGCCCCTTTCGGCGGTATGCTGATGCCATAAGGAGGGAACATATATGGACAAAACCGTGAACGGATTCATTGAATATCTCAAGGCCCAGGTGGGAGAGCCCTATCTTTGGGGCGGGCAGCACACCCGGCTGACGCCGGAAAACTACGTGAGGATCATCGAGAGAAAGGAGGCGGACCGGGGCGGCTACACGGGCGGCCCCAGCTATGCGGAAGCGGCCATCGACTTTTGCAAAAAGAAGTTTGAAAAGGGGGCCAAGGTCCTCTACGCCTACGACTGTTCCGGGCTGGGATGCTACTGGCTGGACAATCTGACCCACCTGTACCGCTGCGACGTAAACGCCAACACCATGATGAACCGATGTGAGCTGAAAACAGAGCTTCCGAGAAAAGGATGGTGGGTGTTTCGGTTGAATGGAAAGAGGGCCAGCCACATCGGCTACATGATCGACGACGAGTATCTGATCGAGGCCAAGGGGCGCAAGTACGGCGTGGTGAAAACCAGATTCCGAGAAAAGGATTGGGCCTGCTGGGGCATCCCCAAGGTGTTCGAAAGCGAGCTGGCAAACCCGCCCGTGCCCCAGCCGGAACCGGGGTCGGAGCCCGTGCCCGGGCAACAGGTGGAGGTCGTCGGCCGGTCCGTGAACGTCCGGAACGCCGATTCGAAGAAAGGCCGGATCCTGTTCACGGCCCACCGGGGCGACCGATTCCCCTTCGTGGCCGTGGCCCCCTCCGGCTGGTATGAGATCGATACGAAAAAAGGCCAGGGGTTCATCACCAGCCTGGCCCGGTATACGAAGCTTATCTGACGTCGGCGCGCCGGATGAGGATGCCGGCAAGGAGGCCCACCACCGCCCCGGCCACGGTGCCGGAGAGGAGCAGCACGGGCAGATAGGCGAAGAGGTAGCCGCTTTCCAGCACCAGTGCGGCCAGGGTGATCTGCCCCAGGTTATGGAGCACGCCCCCGGCCACGCTGACCCCCAAGTGGGAAAAGCGGCCCGATTTTTTCAGCAAGGTCGAACCCGCCAGGCTCAAAACCGCCCCGCTTAGACCGTAGAAAAAGGCGGCAAAGCCCGTGAACAGGGCGGCGGAGAGGAGCAGGCGGATGAGGGACACGCCCCCCGCCTCCCGCCAGCCGTATCGGTATAATAGGAACAGTATCACGATATTGGGCAGGCCCACCTTCACCCCGGGCACGGCCATAAGAGGCGGCAGCAGGCTTTCCACGTAGGAGAGTATGAGGGCCAGCGCCGCAGAAAGGCCCAAGGTGGTGAGCTTTTTCGTCTTCATCCGCCGATCCCCCCGGTCACAGCGTCCAAGGGGGACGCTCCGCCCACGATCCGCACCGCCAGCTTATGGGGCAGGCACACGATGCTTTGCCCCGCATAGCGGATCTTCCCCGTCTTCACGCACAAAAGGTTGGGACAGTCGGCCTCGCTGAGCCAGACCTGGCCCCCTTCGATCACCAACGTGTTATAGCCCCCCTCCCCCTGGATCCTTACGGTCCGATCTTCGTCGAGGGCGTACCGGGCGGTCTCCCTTCCCTCCTGCTCCACGATCACCGCGCCGCCCTGCTTTCGAAGCCCCAGCCACAGGCCGCAGCACACCAGGGCTGCCAAAAGGCACCCCCCGATCAGGAATATGTCGCCCCGCTTCGGGACGATTCTTGCGCGGCTTTTATCCATTGGAGACAGTATAGCATCCTCCCCGCCCTTTTTCAAAGGGAAAATCGTATATTCTCTCTTGACAAACGCATAGAAATGGGGTAAACTGCATGCAATTACATACCGAAAGGCAAGGAAGGGAAGAGTACCCGATCAGGTACGGCCAAGAGAGCCCCGATAAGGTGGAAGCGGGGTGCGGATGGATCGGAGAACATGGTCCCGGAGCCGCGCGGGCGAGATGTAGTCCGCGACGGGGGCGCCCGTCATCGCGCAGGAGTGTGTTGGCACTCTACGAGGCGTCCGCCGCGAGGCGGGCGCGAAATCAAGGTGGTACCGCGAGTTTTTCGCCCCTGACTGTAGTTTGGTCAGGGGCTTTTCTATTTGAAACGCCTTCCCCTTGAGGGGAAGGGGGCCCACCGAAGGTGGTGGATGAGGTGTATAAGGAGAGAAAAGGGACAGGATGAGCAATCCGATCATTGAGTTGAAGGGCATTACCAAGATCTTCGGCACTGGGGACGGAGCCGTCACCGCGCTGAAGGACGTAGACCTCGTCATAGACGTGGGGGAGATCTTCGGGGTCATCGGCCTTTCGGGGGCCGGTAAAAGCACCCTGGTCCGGTGCATCAACCTGCTGGAGAAGCCCACGGCGGGCACGGTGATCGTGAACGGGAGGGAACTCACCACGCTCAGCGAAAAGGAGCTCCGACAGGAGCGCCGAAGCATCGGCATGATCTTCCAGGGGTTCAACCTGCTGCAGCAGAAGAGCGTGCTGGACAACGTGTGCTTCCCCCTGCTCCTTGCCGGCGTCAACAAGAAGCAGGCCCGGCAGAAGGCGGAGAAGCTCCTCGAGCGGGTGGGCCTTTCCGACAAGCGGGACGCTTACCCCGCCCAGCTCTCCGGCGGCCAGTGCCAGCGGGTGGCCATCGCGAGGGCCCTCAGTACGGATCCGAAGGTGCTGCTCTGCGACGAGGCCACCTCGGCCCTGGACCCCACGACCACCCTGTCCATCCTGGACCTGTTGAAGGAGCTGAATCGGGAGCTGAACGTGACCGTGGTGGTCATCACCCACGAGATGAAGGTGGTGGAAGCCATCTGTAACCGGGTGGCGATCCTGGCGGACAACCACGTGGAGGAGCTGGGCACTGTGGAGGAGATCTTCCGCCAGCCCAAGAGCATGGCGGCCCGGCAGCTCATCGTCCCGTCGAGCCAGGTCCCCCCCAAGGAGAGCTTCGGGGACGGGCGGTTCCTGCGCATCACCTTCGATGGGCGGGAGCGGACGGATAAGCCGCTGGTGGCGGAGATGGTGCTCCACACCGGTGCGCCGGTGAGCATCGTGTTCGCGGATACAAGGAGTTTGAACGGCCGTCTCTACGGGCAGATGATCTTGCAGCTGCCGGAAGACGACGAGGCCATCGAAAAAATGTTTGGATTCCTTCGCACGGCGGAGGTCTCCTTCGAGGAGGTGATCTAAGTGCAGTTGACCGAAATGCTTTCCCTCATCGTGAAAGGGTTTTGGGAGACCCTCTATATGACCCTTGGGTCTACGCTGGTGGCCTACGCCATCGGGCTGCCCCTCGGGTTGCTGCTGATCCTCACGGACCCCCAGGGGCTCAGGCCCATGCCGGTGTTCAACCGGGTGCTGGGAGTGGTCATCAACCTGCTTAGGTCGGTGCCCTTCATCATCCTGCTGGTGTGGGTCATGCCCGTGACAAGGGCCCTCATGGGCACCACCATCGGTTCGAAGGCGACCCTCTCCCCCCTCACCATCGCGGCGGCGCCCTTCATCGCCCGGATGGTGGAATCCTCCGCCCGGGAGGTGGACCGGGGCGTCATCGAAGCAGCCCTGTCCATGGGCGCATCCCCCAGCCAGGTGCTCCTTCGGGTGATCCTGCCGGAGGCCAAGCCCTCCCTCATCACCGGCGCAGCCATCGCCATCACCACCATCCTTGGCTATTCGGCCATGGCGGGCATCGTGGGCGGCGGCGGACTCGGGGCCATCGCCATCAACTATGGCTACTATCGGAGCAACAGCCGGATCATGCTCATCATGGTGGTGCTGCTGGTCCTCATCGTTCAGGTATTCCAGGAAGCGGGCAGCCGGATCGCCCACAAGTCAGACAGAAGGGTCCGGGAACAAAACTAATCTATTATGAAAAGGAGATACATCCATGAAAAAACTCATCGCCATCATTTTGACCGTCGCTCTCATCCTCTCCTTCACCGCCTGCGGCAAGAAGGCTGCCGATAAGAAAGCCATCAAGGTCGGCGCCAGCATCACCCCCCACGCGGAGATCCTGCGGGAGGCCGCCAAGCTTCTTGAAAAGGAAGGCATCACCCTGGAGGTGGTGGAGTATACCGACTATGTCCAGCCCAACACCGCTGTGGAGGACGGGAGTTTGGACGCCAACTACTTCCAGCACACCCCCTATCTCAACACCTTCAACGCGGAGAACAAGACCCATCTGGTCTCTGTTGGTCTGGTCCACTACGAGCCCTTCGGCATCTATGCCGGCAAAGTGAAGGCCCTCAGTGACCTGCCCGAAGGCGCCAAGATCGGCGTGCCCAACGACGGCAGCAATGAGACCCGTGCCCTGCTCCTTCTGCAGCAGGAGGGCTTGATCAAGCTGAAGGACGGCATCGACGCCGCCTCCAACGCCACCAAGCTGGACGTAGTGGAGAACCCCAAGAACATCGAGATCGTGGAGATGGAGGCCGCCCAGATCCCCAAGGCCCTTTCCGATCTGGAGTTCGGCGTCATCAACGGCAACTACGCCCTGCAGGCGGGCCTGAACGCGGGCACGGACGCCCTGGCCGTGGAGGACGCCTCCGGCTCCGGCGCCCAGACCTACGCCAACGTTCTGTGCGTGAAAGAGGGGCATGAGAAGGACGAGGCCATCCTGGCCCTCTTCAAGGCCCTGACCAGCCAGGAAGTCAAGGACTTCATCAACGCCACCTACCAGGGCGCTGTGGTGCCGATTTTCTAAGGCGGCCATCAGGCAGCGACGGGGAGCATGCTTCCCGTAGGCGCCAAACAGAAAACAGGCAAGATCGCTAAAAGCCTGATCCGGTCTCGAACCGGATCAGGCTTTTTGTTCGAACGATACAAGCTGGGCCCTGCAGATCGAAAGAAAAAATTATTTTTCCCGCTCCAGGGGCTTGATCTTGTTCCGATACAGCCGGAGCATCAGAACCCCGGCCAGGATCAGGTGGGAGAACTCCGCGATGGGGAAGGCCCACCAGACCGCTTCGATCCGATGGGTGAGGGTGGCCATGAGGTAGGCCACGGGGAGCAGGATCACCAGCTGCCTCGCAAGGGACGTGATCATCCCGTAGATGCCCGTGTCCGTGGCCCCGTAGACCGTGCCCATGGAGATGCCCACGGCCGCGCAGACGAAGCCCCAGGCGATGATGTGGATGGTGGTGACGGTGACGCCGTAGGTGAAGTCGGAAACGGCGAACAGCTCCATGAGGGTGGGCGCCCCCAGCTCGAAGAGGGCCGTGCCCGCCACCATGAACACCGCGCAGAACAACGTCAGCATCCCGTAGGCCCGCATGAACCGCTTCTTGTTCCGGGCGCCGTAGTTGTAGCCCAGGATGCTCATGGCCGCGTTGTTGAGGCCGAACACCGGCATGAAGATCACGGACTGGAGGCGGAAATAGGTGCCGAAGGCGCTCTTATAGGCGTCCACATAGTTCACGTTGGGGTCAAGATGCTCCATATGGTACTCGCCCAGGCCCTTCAAAATCCCGTTCATGCCCAGATACATGACCGTGCCCACGGCCTGCATGAGGATGGAGGGCACGCCCACGCTGTAGATGTCCTTCACGGTCTGCTTCCGGAGCCTGAAGTGCTCTTTCTTCAGCTGCACCTCGCTCTTGGAGCGGGTGAGCATGACCAGGGCCAGGCCCATGGACGCGAACTGGCCCGCCACCGTGGCGATGGCCGCGCCGGTGACGCCCATGGCGGGGATGGGTCCCCAGCCCAGGACGAAGACCCGGTCCAAAATGATGTTGGAAAAGGCACCGGTCAATTGCATCATCATGGCCACCATGGTCCGCCCCTGGGCGGTCATGATCCGCTCGATGCCCACGGAGAGGAAGATGCCCACGGAGAGGGACAGGCAGATGGTCATATACTCGGTGCCGAAGAGGCGGACGATGGGGTCGTTGTCCTGCCAGGTCATGAACGCCCGGGAGAGGAACAGCCCGATGCAGCTGAAGAACAGGGAGCTGATCACCATGAGCACCAGCCCGTTGCCCGCGGCCCGGTTGGCATCCTCGCCCCGCATTTCGCCGAGACGCCGGGAGATGAGGGAGTTCATGCCCACGGCGGTGCCCACCGCCACGGAGATCATGAGCATCTGCAGCGGGTTCACCGTGGAGAGGGCGTTCAGGGCCTTGTCGCCGATGGTGCTCTCCGTGCCGGGCACGTAAAGCTCGCCCAAAATGCCCGTGAGCTGCTCCGGGCTCAGGGTGGAGAGCCGGGACACGAACACGCTGTCCACGATGTTGTACAGCGCCTGCACCAGCATGCTGACGATGATGGGCCAGCCCATGCTGAGGAGCAATTTCCCCTCCGGCTCGGTGGCCATTTTGTTCTGTCGAATGTTTTCCATGGGCCGTATTATATAGGAGGTTTTCTGCGAGCGCAAGCCCTTGTTTTCGGGAAAAAGCGCGCAAGTTCTTTTCTATCCGTTTTTGAGGTTGCATGCCGCGGGACATGCATATATAATACATATTGAATCATGCGTAATCTATAGAAAGGAGGCTAAATCAATGATCGTGAGGTTCTTGACGGTCTGAGCTTAAATCCGTGAATCCTAAGCTCAGACGGTTCCTGATATGTAGGAGGACCAGTATGAGCTATATCAAGGCAGATAAGGTGCTGCCCAAGGAGTTAATCGAAGCTATCCAGCACTATATAGACGGCAAATCCATCTATATCCCAAGTAAACAGAAGCAGGCATGGGGGAACGGCACCTCCGCCAAGGCGTACTTTCGGGAACGAAACGAAAGGATATGCGACGCCTACCAAAGCGGAGCAAGCCGAAGGGAGCTGTCCCTCCGCTTTGCGTTGTCTGAAAAGAGCATCCAGCGCATCCTGCGGGAACAGAACAAACGACACAACGATTTCAACAATGGGGAGGAAACACCATGAACATACAATTAAGACCTGTGGACGACAGCAACCGGGAGGCGGTCTTGGCCCTGTCTGTCCGGGAGGACCAGCCCTTCGTGGCGCCCAACGACGTATCCCTGCGGCAGGCGGCGGAAACGAATGAAAAATACCACGGCGTGGCCCGTCCCTTCGGCATCTATGCGGACGAGAAGCTGGTGGGCTTCTGCATGTTTGTATTTGCGCCGCAGGCGGAGGACGAGGACGATCGCTACTGGCTTTGGCGCTTCATGATCGACCAAAGCGAGCAGGGCAAGGGCTACGGCCAGGCGGCCCTCGCCGAGATCATCCGCTATTTCAAAAAGAACGGCGCGGACAGGCTCTTCCTCTCCACCGAGCCGGAGAACGAGCGGGGTCTACATATCTATCACAAGGCCGGCTTTCGGGAGACCGGCATCATCGACGGCGACGAAGCCGTCCTCATGCGGATGCTGAAGGGGCCCAACCGGATCGTCAAGAATTTCTATGGCGTGGACGTGGATAAGGCCATGCGGATCAGAGGCAGGAAGGGCTACGGCGTCAGCATCGCCGTTTCGGACAGCGACGGCGATTTGAGCACCTACTGCGCCGGCAGCGGCCGGTACGGCCAGGATTTCCCGGTGAACCCGGACATGCTCTTCCAGGCGGGCTCCGTCTCTAAGCCCATGTTCGCCCTGACTCTCCTCAGGTACGCGGACAAGGGGAAGATCGATCTCGACGCGGACATCTCCGGCGTGGTGCCGGAATTCGTGAAGAAGGGCCCGGTGACCTTCGCCGCCCTGCTCTCTCACACGGCGGGGTATAACGTCCACGGCTTTCCGGGCTATCCGGCCGCCCACGAGCCCCTGTCCCTGGAGGACGTGCTCTCGGGCAAGGGCAACACGCCCCGGCTCCGGCGCATCCGGCCCTACGGCAAGCAGCACATGTACTCCGGCGGCGGCATCACTCTCGCTGAGCTCGCTTTCACCCGCATCACGGGCACCACCCTACGGGACGCCTTCCAAAAGGAGGTGGCGGAGCCCCTGGGCCTTCAGCGCACCGGCTTCTTCCAGCCCCTGGACGAGGAACTGGTCGGCAACGCGGCCTTCGGCTGGCGGCTTGGTGAGAAGGAGGATGCGGCCCACGGCTATCACTACTATCCCGAGCACGCGGCGGCGGGCCTTTGGACCACGCCCACGGAGCTGGTCAAGGTCGGTATCGCCCTGTCGCGGAGCTATCGCCGGGGTGGCTTCCTGAAAAAGAAGACCGCCCGGCGCATGATGACGCCGATCATGGACGACTACGGGCTTTGCCTGGACGTCTGGGAGTCGGAAGCCCGAGAGGACAGCGTGGCCGGTCACACCGGAGAAAACTGGGGTTTTTTGACCAGCTGGGTCTTCTCCCGCAAGAAGGATATCTGCGTGGCCGTGATGTACAACAACGTGACGGCAGCCGCCGATGTGGCCATGGAAAACATCGCCTGTGAGATCTACAAAAACGCAAAGGAAGAATAGGGAAAGCATGATCTACGAGCTGAAGGACAGAGCGAAGGCTGCGCCCCTGTTCGCGGGCATGGAGGACTCCATGATCGCCTCCTGCCTGCAGGGGATGATGGACAGCAAGATATACGTAACCGATCCCGAGCATCCCAAGTCCGCCTTGGCCCACCTCGCCGATTTCGCCTTCCTGGCCGGGGCGCCGGACCGGGCGCTGGTAGCGGAGGGCAAGCCCCAGGGCTTCGTGGTCATGGTGCCCCCCGACGAAGCCTGGGCGCAGCTCATCGAGGACTGCTTCCCGGGGGTCGAGCGGTGGACCCGCTACGCCATCAAAAAGGACACGACCTTCGACCGGGAAAACCTGGAACGGCTGGCGGCGTCCCTGCCCGCCGGGTACGAGATGCGCCGGATCGACGGGGACCTGTACGACAAATGCCTGGCAGAGCCCCTGTTCACGGACGGGGTGTGCCACTTCGGCTCCAAGGAAACGTATCTTGAACAGGGCCGGGGCTTCGCCGTGGTGAAGGACGGGGCGCCGGTGTCCATGGCCTCCTCCTACACAGTGTACCGGGAGGGCATCGAGATCGAGATCGACACCCTGGAATCGGAGCGAAGGAAGGGCCTCGCCACGGCGGTGGGCGCCCGGCTGATCCTATCCTGTCTCGACGACAATCTCTACCCCAGCTGGGATGCGGCCAACATGGATTCGGTCCGCCTGGCCGAAAAACTGGGGTACGCGTTCAGCCACGAGTACTATTGCTATGGCATTGAGGAGACGAATTCCACAATACATCAGGAGGATACAATGGATAAGAAAACTTTGATGGAAAACCTGGCGCAAGCGCTGCAGGAAAAGGATTGCTTCAACGGGGCCTGGCTCTACGCCGAGAAGGGTGAGATCGTATCGAAGGGCGCTATAGGCTTCCGGGACCCGGGGGACACGCTGCCCATCACGGAGGACACCATCTTTCAGCTGGCCTCCGTCAGCAAGACCTTCACAGGGGCGGCAACTTTGCTGGTGGTGCGGCAGGGCAAGCTGAGCCTGGAGGACAGGATCACGAAGTATTTCCCGGAGCTCACGGCCTACGAGGGCGTGACGGTCCGGCATCTTTTGAACCACACCAGCGGCATCCCCGATTACTTTGACGACGCGGACTGGTTCATCGACCTCTGGAAGAAGGAGCAGCGGGTGCCGGGCAACGACGAGATCCTGCGCTTCCTCCAAGAAACCAAGGCGAAGCCCTATTTCGCCCCGGGGGAGGGATTGCGATACTCCAACACCGGCTACAACCTGCTGGCCCTGCTGGTGGAGCGGCTCTCCGGCGTCCCCTATGAAGAATTCCTGCAAAGGAACATCTTCGAGCCCGCCGGCATGACCGCCACCCGCTGCTGCCATATCCGCCGGGACGGCGTCCCCTTTGAGAACTACGCCCAGGCCACGGTGTTCGAGAACGGCAGATGGGTGGCCGACGTGGACTCCGAGGAGGACGGCGACGTGGTGGCCTTCGACGGGCTCAATGGCGACGACTACGTGTTCACCAATATCTTCGACATGCTCAAATGGGACCGGGCCCTCCGGGAGGGCAAGGTGCTGACGCTGGAGGAGCAGCAGCTCGCGTACACCCCCGGCAAGCTGAACAACGGCGAGGACGCCGTGTACGACGCGGAGGACGGCCTGGGCTACGGTTTGGGCTGGGCCGTGGGCCGGGAGGAGGAGCTGGGGCTGGTGGTCAGCCACAGCGGCGGCATGCCGGGCGTCAGTACCTGGTTCGAGCGCTTCATCGACGCGGACAGGGTCCTGGTGATCCTCAGCAACCGGGACTACCGGGACGTGAGAGCGTATTTGGGCTACTGGAACGGCATGGAGGCCATCGTCCGGGACAAGGAGCCGGAGCCCATCGTCTCCATCGAAGACATCGCCGTCAAGGACCCCGACAAATCGAAGTGGGAAAGCTATTGCGGCAAGTACGAGCATCCCGAGGACGCCGATTTCATCGTGGACGAAGTGTTCCTGAAAGACGGCGAACTTCATGTCAATGCCATCGACGACGATGGGGACGATATGACCTTCCGCCTCTATCCCCTCGGGGAGAACGAGTTCGGCCGCAAGGGCGGCATGCTGAAGCTGACATTCGGCGAAAACTGCCTGACCATCGATGACAAAACCTGCAAAAAGCTGTAAGAGCAATAGAAACCGGAATGGAGAGATCAACCATATGATACATCTTGAAAAGCTTACCTATGAGAACTTTAACGACGTCTTTGAGCTTAGAGTAAAAAAGGCGCAGTACCCCTTTGTGGCGGACAACTGTTACAGCGTTGCCGAAGCGTACGTGACCATGATCAACGGCGGGCATGTATTTCCTTTCGCCATCTACAACGACAAACGGCTTGTCGGCTTCATCCAGCTCGCGTACGGCGAGAACGCGGATCAGGACGAGGTAAGCGTCGCAAAGGACAATTACGAGATCTGGCGCTTCATGATCGACAAACGATATCAGGGCCGCGGCTACGGCAAAGCCGCACTGAAGCTGGCCCTCGATTTCATCCGAACATGGCCCTGTGGAAAAGCCGAATACTGCTGGATCTCCTACGAACCCGAGAATGAGACAGCAAAAAAGCTATACGCCTCCTTCGGCTTCGAGGAAACGGGCGAAATGGACGGAGAAGAAGTCGTGGCGGTGATGAAACTGTGAACTCCTTTTTCCGGCGATTGACAGGAGATCGAAGGCGTGGTAGCGTAAGGCAAAGGTTACAGGAGAATATAGTATATGAAATGTTTCCATAGAATCAAACCTTTTGCGGCGCTGCTGACGGGGCTGATGCTGCTGGTGACTCTGGTGGCGGTCCCCGTCACCACGAACGGATACACCATGGCCCCCAAGACCACGCCCGAGCCTGGCGAACAGGCGGAGGGAGCGGTCATAGAGGTGAAGGACGTGGACGAGCTCCTGGCCGCCATCGGACCGGACGCCAACATTGCGTTGGCTACCGGCGATTACGATCTTTCTGCCGCCGCCAGCTACGGCAAGGACACGGGGAACCCCTACTGCCGCTGGACGGAAACCTCGGAACAGGGCTATGAGCTGCAGATCGTCAATGTCGACGGCCTGACCATCCGGGGCACCGGCATGGACGAGACCGCCCTGCTTGCCCGGGATCGGTACGCCTGCGTGCTCTGCTTCGTGGGCTGCCGGGAGCTGACCGTCGCCCAGCTGACGGCGGGGCACAGCCCGGAACCGGGCTTCTGCGCGGGGGGCGTGCTGCGCCTCGACCATTGCGAACAGGTCACGGTGGAGGGCTGCGGTCTCTTCGGCTGCGGCACCGTGGGTGTCTGGGCCTCCAGCTGCAACGGGCTCACGGTCAGCGCCAGCCGGATCTACGAGTGCAGCGACAGCGCCGTGAACGCGGACAGCTGCCTGAACATACAGGTGCTGGATTCGGAGATCGACCATATCGGCTGGAAGAGCGAGTACATAGCTTCCGGCTTGTTCCAGACCTACGGCGGGGACGGGTTCACCGTTTCCGGCTGCCGCATCCACGACAGCATCGCCGATCTGCTGCTGCAGTGCGCCTATACCGGCCATGTGGGATTCGTGTCGAACCAGGTGGCGTATAACTCCCTGCAAAGCGCCTTCGCTCTCCGGGAGCATTCCGCCACGGTGGACGGCTGCGCCTTTCACGGGAACTATATAAACAGCTGGTACGCCTATGACGAGGAAGGGTCCTGCCTGCCTGCCCTGGATCAGGCGGGGCAGGAGCTGACGGAGGAGGCCCTTTCGGCCATGGAGATCCGGCCCATCCAGCTGACGGGAACGGAGGAGATCGTCCTTCAGGAACCCACCGAGGTGCCCCTGGGCGGGGAGATCGTCGTGACCACCGTGGACGAGTTTCTATCCGCCATCGGCCCGGATCGGACCATCGTCCTGAAGGGGAGCAACTTCTCTCTGGCGGACGCGGAGAACTACGGCAGTCTGGATGGCTGGTATTACCGTTGGGAGTATACCTATGACGGGCCCCAGCTGGTGATCTACGGCGCGACGAATCTGACGATCCGTTCCGAGGCGGAGGATCCGGCGGCCACCACCCTCACGGCCACGCCCCGGTATGCCGACGTGATCTGCTTCCAGAGCTGCGAGAACCTGCGCCTCGAGAGGCTGACCCTGGGCCACAGCGAGGGACCCAGCGAATGCTCCGGCGCCGTGCTGAACTTTGAAAACTGCAGCAGCGTCCTGTTGAACCGCTGCCGCCTCTACGGCTGCGGCACCATCGGCGTCAATGCCATGACCTGCCGGAACCTTCGGGTGGTGAGCTGCGAGATCTACGATTGCTCCATCAGCGGGGCGGTGCTGTACACCGTCTCCGACGCGGCTTTCCAGAACTGCGCCATCCACGACGTGCCCAGCCCCATGCTGTGCTTCTATGACACCTACGGGGTGGTCTGGAACGGAACGACCCTTTCCGGACCCCACTACGACGTGACGGCCGACGGCGAAGCCATGCCGGTGGAGCTGGGATAAGGTCCGAAACAAAGAACGTATCGCCCGATGGGAGCAGCGCCCATCGGGCTTTTTTCAGGCGGGCAAAGAATATATATTGTCTTTTTTCCCATACCCCTTTGTTTTTCGCCAAATATACGATATACTTATTTCTGCCATACAGTGTGCTTTTGCAGGCACGGCGGGCAAATCTCAAAGGGAGTAGATCAACATGAAAACAAGACGTCTCACCAAGAAGGAAATGCGGATCTTCGCCGTGGGCCAGCTGGGCTGGTCCATCCTGGGCGGCCTCATCAACGCCTGGCTCGTCACCTTCTACCTGCCCACGGAGCAGGACATCGCCAAGGGCGCTAGCTTCTATCTGCCCACGGGCCTCATCATCTTCGGCATTCTGACCGTGCTGGGCCTCATCTCCTTCATCTGCCGCATCTTCGACGCGGTCACCGATCCCTGGATCGCCTCCCTGTCCGATCGGAGCACCAACCCCAAGGGCCGCCGGATCCCCTTCATGAAGCGGGCCGCCATACCCTTCGCCCTCATCACCGTGCTGGTGTTCTTCGCCCCGGTGAACGGGGTGAGCGGCGTGAACATCGCCTGGGTCCTGTGCACGCTGATCCTCTTCTACCTGTTCATGACCATGTACTGCACCCCCTACAACGCCCTCATCTCCGAGTTCGGCAAGACCCAGGAGGACCGCATGTACATCTCCACGGCCATCTCGCTGACCTTCTTCTTCGGCACGCTGATCGCCTATCTGCCCTTCGTGTTCGCCGGGGTCCTTCAGGGCATGGCCGTGTCCTTCGCCTGGAGCTATCGGCTCTGCTTCATCGTGCTGTCGGCGGTGGCCCTTATCTGCATGCTGGTCCCCGTGTTCAAGCTCAACGAGAAGGACTTCGTGGACGCTGTCCCCAGCGAGAGCAACGCCATCAAGAGCCTTGCCAAGACCTTCCAAAACAAGGACTTCGTGAAGTTCGCCGCCTCCGACATCGCCTACTGGATCGGCCTCACCCTGTTCCAGACGGGCCTGCCCTTCTTCGTGAAGGTGTCCATGGAGCTGGACGCCTCCTTCGCCATGTATTTCCTGGGCGGCATGACGGTGCTCTCCGCCTGCTTCTATCCCATCGTGTCCAAGCTGGTCAGTAAGTTCGGCAAGAAGAAGCTGGTCATCACGGGCTTCCTAGGCCTGGCCCTCGCCTACGTGGTCACCGCCCTCATCGGCGTGATCCCCGGCTTCAAAGGCATCGTTCCCGGCGCGCTGATCGTCATCATCTCCGCGTTCCCCATGGCGCTGCTCGGCATCATCCCCCAGGCCATCGTGGCTGACGTAGCGGAGGAGGACGCCATCGTCACCGGCGAGAAGCGGGAGGGCATGTTCTTCGCCGCCCGGACCTTCGCCATGAAGATGGGCCAGAGCGTGGCCATGCTGGTGTTCACCTCTTTGGCGGTGCTGGGCACCACCCAGGACCTTAAGAGCAACGACCTCACCGCCTCCCCTGTGGGCCTTCGGATCGTGGCCATCGTGGCCATCTGCTTCTGCGTGCTGGGCGCCGTGATACTGGCGGCCTACGACGAGAAGAAGGTCATGAAGACCATCACCGACAACGCCGAGAAATAAGGAAAAAGCCATGGATAAGAGCAGCGTGATCTTCGGCAACCCCATGGACCCCAAGGTGGTCCAAAAGGCCGAGAAAGCCAAGGCCAAGTTCCTGAAAAAGTTCGGGGACGACACCGAGAAGGTGTACCACCTGGGCCTCAAACCCATCGACCAGATCCCGGAGCTGGGCATCCAGAATCTGATCCACAGCGATGCGCCCCTGCAGCTTCCGGAAAACGCCCTGATCGTGGGCAACATCCGCATGGGCTTCGGCCACTACCGGATCGCCATGGCCATCGCCTCCTGCGCCAGGGCCCTGGGCCGCCAGCCCATCTGGTTCGACCTGGCTTCCTTCGACGCCACCGGGTCCAAGATGATCCGGCATCAGAACGACCTCTACTCCATGGGGTCCAAGCTCTCCCAGAAGGTGGGCCTGTTCAACAAGCTCTATTGGGAGCCTCTGAACAGCGAGGGCTTCCGGCAAATCACCTACAACGCGGGGGACCAGAAGAACGCGGAGCTGCTGGTGCCCCTGTTCCGTGACCTCCCCAAGGATGTGCCCTATGTGGGCACCCACGTTTGGCCCAGCCAGGGGGCGGTCCATGCGGGCCTCACCCACGTGGTGAACGCCATCCCCGACAACTGGCCCATGGGCCTGCATTTGGCCGAAGGGTCCATCCACGCGGTCCAGACCCCCTTCGCCTATCTCGGGTACAAAAAGCTCAACGGCATGGCGAAAACGGCTTTGAAGCCCATGCCTGACGGGGACCTGTTCGACGTGGGCCACTATATCGACCATGAGCTGGTGACGAACGTGGAGCATGACTGCCAAAAGCGCCTGGAGCGGCTCAACAGCGGCGCGCCCGTCCGGTTCCTCATGACCGTGGGCGGCGCCGGCGCCGGCGGGGACCTGTACCTGGCCATGACGCGGCATCTGCTGCCGTATATCCAGGCGGGGCAGGCGGAGCTGTGGATCAACTTCGGCGATCATCTCACCATGTGGGACGTGTTCCAGAAAGAGATGCCGGAGCTGAAAAGCATCGTCCGCACCTACTTCGACGACTGGCAGGGCCTGCGCGCCTGGGCCGACACGTTGGACGGGGACAGCCCCGCGGGGATCACCGCCTTCTGCCACAAGGACATCTTCGAGGCGGTGTATTCCACCAACCTGCTCATGCGCAAGTGCGACGTGCTGGTGACCAAGCCCTCGGAGCTGGCCTTCTACCCGGTGCCCAAGCTCATGATGCGGCACATCGGCGGCCACGAGGTCTATGGCGCCGTCCACGCCCAGGAGCTGGGGGATTCCACCTTCGAGTGCGAGACCGCCCCCGCCCTGGCCGACATGATCGACACCCTCATCCAGGACCCGGCCATCCTCAAGCACATGTGCGACCGGATCGTGACGCTCAAAAACCAGGGCGTCTACAACGGCGGCTACGAGGTGGTGAAGCTGGCCATCGCCGGCAGATGATCGAGCGCGCCTAAAGATCCAGATATGCAAAAAACAGGGATTGTGCACACAATCCCTGTTTTGTCATTCTCCTTCCGAAGATCAGGTCAAAAAGAGACGACCGCCCTCAATCCTTCCCAAGATGCAGCATCTTCGCCGGGATGTGGCAGTAGCCGCCGGGGTTCTTGTCCAGGTACTTTTGGTGGTATTCCTCGGCGGAGAAGAAGTTTTGCAGCGGAAGGAGCTCCACCTGAAGCGGCGCACCCACCTTCTTCGCCTCGGCGTCGAAGGCGGCCTGCAGGACGGGCAGCTGGTCAGCCTCGGTGTAGTAGACCCCGGTCCGGTACTGGATGCCCTCGTCGCCCCCCTGCTTGTTCACGGACAGGGGGTCGACGACCATGAAATACAGGTCCAAAAGCTTTCCCAGGGACAGCTTCCCCTCGTCGTAGTCGATCCTCACGGTCTCGGCGTGGCCGCTGTCGTGGCACACGTCCTGATAGCTGGGCGCCCGATCGGGGCCGTTGGCGTAACCCACCTCTGTGGCGAGGACGCCCTCGAACTGGTCGAAAAACTTCTGCATCCCCCAAAAACAGCCGCCGGCAAGATAGATGGTCCTCATGGTTGCGCTCCCTTCCTTTAAGCTGAAATAAACCATTGTTCCATTAGTTTATTTGATCAATAAATACTATATGGTTTTCAACATCCGATTGAATAACAATTCTGATTCCAACTTTTTCAAGAATTTCCCTTAATGTTTCGTTATCTAAATAGAGTTCTGATGCATGCCAAGAAATATATTTGTTCTCCCCCTCATTATTCTGAAGCAACAGTCCATATGTGTTTCGATCCTCCTGTGTCAACTCTCTATCTTCGTTCTTCAACAACAGAACCAAGTCTTCCATCTTTTCTTCGGTAATTAATACTTTATTGCCAAAGTCTATTATTATTTTAATCCCATTTAATTCTACGCAAACGGATTGCTGTTTGTTAAATGAAGATTTTGCATACTCTGCGCCTAAAGCTAACATTACTTTTTGTGTGGGGAGTTGAACATGATCCTCCATCATTGAAAAGTCTTTTATGCCTGTTTTCTTTCCATTTACAATCATCATAGCAGTATGCCCCTTCAAAGGTTTACATCCAATTAATGTTCCGAGAATGACTAGTGTTATAGCTAAAAAACGAATGATTGCATTTCTCATCGTGATTCTCCTCTAATTCCGTTTAATCCTGTAGATGCGTTTCAATTCATAAGAATCAAAAATCGGACCATCAGTTGCAAAACCGTGCAAAAATTCATCAAATGATTGTTCCCCTTTTATGCCCCAAGGGTTATTGGTATAAACTATGTTCTTTGTTACATTTACACCTGTAATTACCACCAAATGGCTGCTACTTTCTCCAGAATAATATGCATACATAGGGCCATAGCTTTTGAGCCAATTATATAACGAGAAAGCATCTGAATAGGGGCAGTATACCACAGCCCGGCCCCGGTTTCAATCCTCCGCCCCGGCCGCGTCTTGCATTTTTTGCCCGTTTCCGGTATCATAAAAGCTGCGCAAGAAACTATCATATCCCATGAAGCATACGCCCATGGCCCCTTGGGTATTGGCAATCCGGGGCCGGCTTTGGTAAGATAGGGCAACCTGAAACAGGATAAGGAATCGAACATAAGATGAATTTGATCGTAAGAGAAGAATATCTGGCCGCTCTCAAGGAGGGCCAGCGGGAATACAAGGAACTGACGGCGGCGGGCAAGACCCCCTACCCGGCGGTGCTGGATGAGCTGCTGCCGAACCTGGGCGGCATGACCGTTCAGGAGCTGCCCTGCCAGGAGATCCCCGTGGACCGCATCGTGGGTACCCGGACCGCGGGCCGGATCTCCGCCCTGTCGGCGGGATTTTTGCCCCTGCTGAGCGAGGAGACCGAGTTCGCCATGAAATGGATGGCTCTGTGCGAAGCGCACCTTTCCGACACCGGCATCCGGGACGCCATCGCCTGCTACGAGTACCTGGGCAGCTTCTACGTCCAGGAGGGAAACAAGCGGGTCAGCGTCCTCAAGCACTTCGGGAACACCCGTATCCTCAGCGAGATCCGCCGGGTCATGCCGGAAAAGAGCGACGAGCCCCGCATCCGCGCCTACTATGAGTTCGTGGACTTCCACCGGGCCACCGGCTCCTACGACATCCAGTTTTCGAAGCCCGGCGAGTACGCCAAGCTCCTGGCCGCCCTGGAAAAAAAGCCGGGGGATATCTGGCCCGAGGAGGAGCGCCGCCGGTTCGCTTCCCGCTATCACTATTTTCGGGAGGCGTTCATGGCCCTGGGCGGGCAGAAAAAGGATCTTCGGCCCGAGGACGCGCTGCTTCTCTGGCTTCGGGTCTACCCCTACGAACAGCTGGGGTCCATGACCAAAAAGGAGCTGAAGGACTCCCTCTTGGGCCTGTGGCAGGACGTGCAGGTGACCGCGGCGGAGGCGGAGACCATCGCCCTCAGGACCGCGCCCCCGGAAGCGGAGGAGAAGAGCCTGCTCACCAAGCTGGTCTCCCCCGCCCCCAAGCGGCTGAACGTGGGGATGATCTACCAGCAGGACGAAGAGATCAGCACCTGGACCCGGGGCCACGCCGAGGGCGCCGCCCATCTGGCGGAGGCTCTGGGCGAGCAGGTCACGGTCCGGGAGTACCGCCACGCCGACACGCCGGAGCTGGCTGAAAGCCTCCTCGATCAGGCGGTGGAGGAGGGGGCGGAGCTCGTCTTCACCACCACGCCGCCGCTGCTCGGGCCCACGCTGAAGGCCGCCGTGAAGTGGCCCAAGGTCCGCTTCCTCAACTGCTCCGCCGGGACCAACCTCTCCAGCGTCCGCAGCTACTATTGCCGTATCTACGAGGGCAAGTTCATCACCGGCCTCATCGCCGGCGCCATGGCCAAGAACGATCTCATCGGCTACGTGGCCTCTTACCCCATTTTGGGGGTGCCCGCCTCCATCAACGCCTTCAGTCTGGGCGCCCGAATGACCAACCCCCGGGCCCGGATCCTGCTGGAGTGGAGCTGTATGGAGGGGAACGCGGTGCAAAAGCTCATCGACCGGGGCGCCCGGGTCATCTCCAACCGGGACGTGCCCGTGCCCAACGCCCACTACATGGGCCTCGGCGAATACGGCACCTATCTCATCGACGCGGCGGGGCGGCTCTCGCCCCTGGCCTCCCCCTGCTGGATGTGGGGCAAGCTCTACGAGAACCTGGTCCGGGCGGTCCTCTCCGGCAGCTACGACCAGAAGAAGGCGCCCGAGGCCATCAACTACTGGTGGGGCATGGACAGCGGGGTCATCGATGTGCAGATGACGGAGCTGGTCCCCGAGGGCATCCGCACCCTGGCCGCCTCTCTGATGGACCAGATCAAGGCGGGAACCCTCCTCCCCTTCCGGCGGGAGCTGATCGACCAGGACGGAACGGTGAAAAACGACGGGAGCCGGGATCTTACGTCCCTGGAGCTGCTGACCATGGACTACCTGTCCGACGCCGTGGAGGGCGCCATCCCCGCCTACGGGGAGCTGCTGCCCATGTCTCGGGGCCTGGTGCGGGAGTTGGGCCTGCATCGGGAAGATCTGCCGGTGGAGAAGTAACGCGATGCGCATGTTAGCCGTGGCCGACGAAGAGAGCCCCGCCCTCTGGGACCATTACCAGGAGGGGCGGCTGGACGGGTACGACCTGATCCTCTCCTGCGGGGATCTGAAGGCGGAGTACCTCTCCTTCCTCGTGACCATGGGCCGGGCGCCGCTCCTCTACGTCCACGGGAACCACGACGAGGGGTACGCCGTCCGGCCGCCGGAAGGCTGCGACTGCATCGACGATCAGCTGGTGGTCTACCGGGGGGTGCGCATCCTGGGCTTGGGCGGGTGCCTGCGGTATCGGCCCGAATCCCCCTTTCAGTATTCGGAGCGGGAGATGAGCAGGCGGATCCGGCGGCTGCGCTTCGCTTTGTGGAAGAGCGGCGGTGTGGACGTCGTCGTGACCCACGCGCCGCCCCTGGGCCTTGGGGACGGGGAGGATCTGCCCCACCGTGGGTTTGCAGCCCTCAAGGGGCTGCTGGACCGGTATAGGCCCATGTATCTCGTCCATGGGCACGTGCATTTGCGGGGGTACCCCCTGCCCGCCCGGGAGATCGTCTACGGCGACACCCGGATCGTCAACGCCGGGGAGCGGACCACCTTGGAGGTGCCGGACAGGCCCCACGACGAGGGCCGGCCCTACGAGCTCACCTACGTCACACGCCACCGGGAGGCGCGGGATTGGGAGATATAGTTTTTTCTTTTTTGTCCCTTTTCTTGAAAGAAAAGGGACAAAAAAGAACTTCACTGAAACAAAAAAGCTTAAGCGAGTATCCATCAATACCCCCTTAAGCTTTTCTTTTTGCGCCGCTTTTTCTTTTCACCTGAAAAGAAAAAGCGGCAAAAAACAAATTTACGCTCTCTTATCCCGCCGTAACAGATCGTACAGCACGGGCACGATGAACACGGTCATGAGCGTGGCGTAGGTGAGCCCGCCGATGCAGACGATGGCCACGGGCTGGATGATCTCCGCGCCGGTGCCCATGCTGACGGCCAGGGGCAGCAGCCCCAGGATCGTGGTCAGGGCGGTCATGAGCACGGGCCGGATCCGCATGGTGGCCGCCTTCACGATGGCCTCCCGCTTGGGGAGCCCCTCCTCCCGGAGCCGGTTGGCGCAATCCACCAGCACGATGCCGTTGTTCACCACGATGCCCACCAGCATGATCATGCCCACCATGGCCACGATACTCATATGGAACCCGGTGACCAAAAGACCGATGAACCCGCCCGCGAAGGAAAGAGGCACGGTCAAAATCACGATGAAGGGCGACAGCAGGGACTGGAACTGGGCCACCATGATGAGATAGATGATGAGGATGCCCAGCAGCATCATGAAGAACAGATCCTTCATGGCGTCCATGATGGTCTCGTTCTCCCCGGCGTACTCCACCTGGCACCCGGCAGGCAGCTCCACGTCCTCCAGCGCCCGCCGCGCCTGGTTGGAGACCAAGGTCACGTTATACCCGTCCGCCACGGTGGCGGAGACGGAGATGTACCGACGCTGCTCCAGCCGGTGGATGGAGGCCAGCGTCTCCGTCTCGGTGACGGTGACCAGCTCCCTAAGGGGCACCTCCTCCGTGGTCCCGTCCCGCAGGGTGGCGGTGACGGACATCTTCTCCAGCTTCTGCCGGTCCGTTTCCCCGTCGGCGGAGTGGATGGTGGCGGAAAGGGCGGTGGTGCTGGTGGCGACCTCCGTGGCGGTGACGCTGCTGGTCAGCTCCTGAACGATAGCCATATACACCTGGGCCGTGGTCAGATTGTGCTCGACGGCCTTCTCCTTATCCACGGTGATGTGCAGGGCGGGCGTGGTCTCCTCGGCGCCGCCGCTCACGTCCTTCAGCCCCTCCACCCCCTTGAGCCGTTCGGCCACCTTCGTGGCCGCGATCCGAAGATCGTCCAGATCGTTGGAATAGATGTTCATGGTGAAGCCGCCGCTTTGGAACATGGCCCCCATGCTCATGGTGGACATGCCGGCCACTTCGAAATCGACAAATTTCTTGAAGGGTTCCAGGACCGCCTTGATGTCCCGGGTGGCCTCGATGCTGCTGCGGCCGCTGCTTTCATCCACCAGGGCATAGATGGTGATCTGGTTGTTGCCGCTGCCGGAAGTGAGGCCGATGACATCGGTGATGCCGCCGCCGATCATGCCGCCTACGTCGGTGAGGTCCGGCACCTCCTCCATGGCGCAGAGCATCTCGTCCGCCAGGAAACAGCTGTCGGAGAAAGTGAACTCCTCGGGCACGTTCACCGTGACGCTGATCTGGGTGCCGCCGCTCTCGGGGAAGTACTCGAACCCCTGCTTCAGGGAGTACCAGGCGGACCCGCCCAGCAGCGCCAGCGCCAGCAGGAGCGACAGCCCCCGATGCCCGATGACGAACCGGACCGTCCACTCGAACCCCCCCATCAGCTTCCGGGCAACGGTGCTCATGGGCCTCACCTGCCGCCGCAGGAGCCCCTGGGCCATGGCCGGGATCACGGTGAGGGCCACGAGGAGGCTGGCCATGAGGGAATAGGTGATGGTGAGGATCATATCCGTGAACACCTGCCGGGTGAGCCCATGGACGAACAGGATGGGCAAGAACACGCAGACGGTGGTCAGCGTGGAGGCGGTGATGGCCCCCATGACCTCCCGGGCCCCCTGGATGGCGGCCTCCCGGGCGTCCACTCCCTCGGCCCGGAGCCGATAGATGTTCTCGATGACCACGATGGAGTTGTCCACCAGCATGCCGATGCCGATGGCCAGGCCCGCCATGGAGATCACGTTCATGGTCACCCCGGAGAAATACATGAGCACCAAAGCGAAGAGCACCGACACGGGGATGGAGATGCCCACGGCCAGGGTGGGCCGGATGTCCAGAAGGAACAGGAACAGGATCAGGATCGCCAGCGCCCCGCCCAACAGCAGGCTCTGGACCACGGCGGACATGGCCATGTGGATATAGTCCCCCTGGTCCATGAGGGCCACGAACTTCAACCCGGGATACTGGCTCTCCAGCTCCCGGAACCTTTCGCCGATGTTGTCCGCCACGGTGGCGGTGGCGTAGGCCGCCTGGCGGGTGAAGGTGAGCAGGACCCCGTTCTCCCCGTTGATGCGGGCGTAGGTGGTCTCGCTGTTGTCCACGATGCGCACGTCGGCTACGTCGCCCAGGCGCACCACGTCGATGCCGTCCAGGCCCAGGGACAGGATGGCCATGTTCTCCAGGGCCTCTACCCCGTTCACCCTGTCGCCCACGTTCACGATCCAGCTCACGTCCCCGTCGGCCACGTATCCGGCGGGCATCTCGAAATTCTGCGCCTGGACCAGCTGAGCCACCAGCTCCTTGGTGAGGATGCCGTGCAGGTCCGCGGCCTCCTTGGCCGCCGCCAGCTGATCCCTGGCCTGCTGCAGGGCGTTGTCCAGCTCCTGCTGGCCGTTGTCCAGCTCCGCCTCACCGGCCTCGATCTGCTCCCTGCCGGCGTCGATCTGCTTCTGGGCGCTGTATATTTGACCGCTGACCGCATCAGTCTGCTTATCCAGTTCGTTGTAGCCGCCCTCCACCTGAACGAGGCCCGCCCTGGCCGCCGCCAGGTTCTCGTCCAGGGCAGCCAACGCCTCATCCATCTGTCCCAGCTGCTCGATCAGTCCGGGGAGCTGTCCACGGGACAGGCCATTCTGCGCCAGCTGCTCGTCGATGGCGGCCAACCCCTGCTCCACGCCGGAAAGCTCCGCCTGAGGGATCGCCAAGGCCGCCGCCTTCTCCTCCTCGGTGAGATCCGCGTTGCCGTTGATTTCGGCGATGGTGGCTTCCAGCACCACACGGCTCCGCTCCAGCAACTCGATGGACTGCTGCAGCGCCTGCAGCATCCTGAGCCGGGCGGAGGCGTCCGGCATCTGCTCCACCAGAAGGGCCCGCTGCTCCTCCATCATGGCGATGGCTTGGGTCAGCTCCTCCTTGTTCTTGTCCAGCTCCGCCCGAGCCTCCGTCAAGCCCACTTTCGCCTGATATCTGCCATACGCGAGGGATTTCTCCCCCTTTTCCAGCTCCGCCCGGGCGTTCTCCAGCTCCGCCCGGCCCTCCACGATCTTCTGCTGCCCCTCGTCGATCTTGTCGAAGGCCTCCTGAGCCGCGTCGTCGATGGAGCCGTAGATGGTCTCGTTCAGCCGGTCGATCTTCTCCTTGTTGAGCTCGATCTCGATCCGCTCCGCGACCAGGCCCGTGGCGTTCACGGAGGCCACGCCGTTGGTCCCCTCCAATGCGGGGATCAGGGTATCGCTGACGAAGCCGGAGAGCTGGACCGGGTCCATATCTTTATAATGGACCGCCGCCACCACCGTGGGGATCAGGTCCGTGGACAGCTCCAGGAGGGTGGTGGTGCCCACGGCCTCGGGCCAGTCCCCCTTGAGCTGGGTCACGGACTGCTGGATGTCCAGCATGGCCCGATCCACGTTCACCGTGTCCTCAAAGGTCAGGTAGACCACGGACACGTTCTCCGAGGAGACGGAAGATACCTCCTTCAGATCGTCCAATGCCGCCAGGGACTGCTCCAGGGGCTTGGTGACGGTGGTCTCCACCTCCTCCGGGGCTGCGCCCACGTAGGGGGTGATGAGGACGATGTAGGGGAAGCTCATCTCCGGCAGCAGGTCGGGGGTCATGCGGGTCACAGAGACCGCGCCCAGGACCAGCACCAGTATGACGGCAACCAAAACGGTGAAGGGCTTTTTTACGCTGTATTTGGGGATCATATCCTGCTCCGAAATATATGATATGGTATTGTAGCAGAAACGGCCGAGGATATTGTGACAGGGGTGTGAAAATTATCCCCTGACAGAGGAATATTTCTCTCCAAAAAAGGGGCGGCCTTTTTTTCTCTCTCCCTCCCCCAGGGGAGAAAAAAAAGAGAGAGAGCATCCCCCCTTGGGGGGATATATGCTCTCTCTCATTGTCCTTGTCCTTGTCATTGTCATTGTCTTTGTCGTTGTCATTGTCTTTGTCGTTGTCATTGTCTTTGTCGTTGTCATTGTCTTTGTCGTTGTCCTTGCCTTAGTTCGTTTTGTTACCGTTTGTTACCGTTTGTTCCCGTTTGTTCCCTTTGGTCCGTTTTTCTCGAAACGATCCGCCCCGCGGGTTCGTTATACAGAGGGAACGCAAACAGCGGTTGAGGGACGGCAGGCGCTAATTCAACCGCCCCGCGATGGCGCAACCGCCGGACAGCATGCTATACTGGGGCAACTTCGATCAAAGGAGGCATCCCATGACCAAAAAAGAGAGCAAAGCCCTGCGCCGCCCCTTCGTGAAGGAGCTGTTTCGGGGGAACACCTTCAACCTGTCCATGACCGTCCTGGCGTCGCTAATCGGCGCCGCGACCAGCCTCATGATCTCCTGGCTGCTCAAAGCTATCATTGATTTAATCTCCGGCGAATGCCCCTACACCATGGGGACGCTGCTGATCGTCGTGGCCGTGTCCATCGGGATCATCTCTCTGGGCTGGGCCCTGGACCACGCCTTTCTGTCCCGGTTTAGGGCGAAGGCCATGCGCCAGTATCGAGCCTACGTGTTCGACCGGCTCCTTGAAAAGGGCATCCAGGCCTTCTCCGGCGAGAACTCCTCCCTCTACCTCTCCGCCCTTTCCAACGACGTGAACACCATCGAGCAGGATTTCGTTGGCCGACTGCAGAACGCCCTGGAGGTGGTGGTCACCTTCCTGGGTGCTTTGGGGCTCATGCTCTGGTATAGCCCCCTGCTGACGCTGATCGCCATCGGCTTTTCCCTGCTCCCCATCCTGGTGTCCATCGTCCTCGGTGACAAGGCGGCCAAGGCGGAGAAGGCGGTCTCCGACAAGAAAGAGGCCTACACCGGCATGCTCAAGGACGCCCTGACCGGCTTTGCGGTGATCAAGAGCTTCAAGGCGGAAAACAGCATCGCCCGCCTCCACGGCAGCAGCAACGACGCCGTGGCCCAAGCTTCCGAACAGCGGTCCAAGGTGACTGTGAACGTGGGCTATGCCTCCAACATCGCCGGGGGCATCCTGCAGATCGGCGTGTTCCTGGTGGCGGCGGCCCTGGCCCTCTCCGGCAAGGGCGTCACCGCCGGCACCGCCCTCATCTTTGTGCAGCTTTTGAATTACGTCCTCGCCCCCATCCAGAGCCTGCCCACCTTCTACGCCGGTACCAAGTCCGCCTTCGGGCTCATGGACAAGCTGGCGGAGGCCCTCCATAAGAACGTGCCCGACAAGGGCGAGCATATCGAACCCGAGCTCACCGAAGGGATCGAGCTCAGGGACCTGACCTTCGCCTACGAGCCGAAAAAGCCCATCCTCAAGGACGTGGACATGGACCTGAAGGCCGGCGGCTGCTACGCCCTGGTGGGCGGCTCCGGCAGCGGCAAGTCCACGATCCTGAACCTGCTCATGGCCGCCTACGACACCTACGGAGGCCAGATCCTCTACGACGGCCGGGAGCTCAAGACCATCTCCCCCGGCTCCCTGTACGATCTCGTGTCCATCATTCAGCAGAACGTGTTCGTCTTCAACAGCACCATCCGGGACAACATCACCCTGTTCTCCGACTTCCCCAAGGCGGAGGTGGACCGGGCGGTGCGCCTGTCCGGCCTCAGCAAGCTCATCGCCGAGAAGGGCGAGGACTACCTCTGCGGCGAAAACGGCTCCGGCCTCTCCGGCGGCGAGCGGCAGAGGGTCTCCATCGCCCGGGCCCTGCTCAGGAAGACCCCGGTGCTCTTCGTGGACGAGGCCACCGCCGCCCTGGACGCCGAGACCAGCTTCGAGATCCTGGACGCCATCTTGAAGCTGGACGGCTACACCCGGATCATGGTCACCCACGATCTCGACGAGAACATCCTGCGCCGGTGCACGGGCCTCTTCACCCTTAAAAACGGCGCCATCGCGGAGCAGGGCACCTTCGACGAGCTCATGGAGAAGAAGGGCTACTTCTACTCCCTGTTCACCGTGTCTCAGCGATAAAGCCCACAAGCCACGCAAAAACGCCGCCCGAAAAGGCGGCGTTCTTTTTGCGCTTTTGTCAGTCCCGATAGACCTTCATGGAGTGGAATTGCTTGGTGAACGGGAAGAGCAGGGGGACCGTGTCGGAATACTTCTGGTACGCCGGGTCCAGGCCGTAGGTCTTCTCGTGGCGGAGCTCCAGGCGGCTGGCGGAGTTGTACATGACGTAGGTGATGAGCACCAGGGCGATGAGGACCATGATCCACTGCTTGCCCCGGACCGCGCCGATGCCGGAAACGGTGACGCCCACCCAGAAGAGGACCTCAGAGAAGTAGTTGGGGCAGCGGACGATCCTATAGAGGCCCGTGTCGCAGAACCGCTTGGGGTTGATCTTCTTGGCGGCGGACTTCTGCCGATCGGCGGTGGACTCGCCCAGGATGGCCAGGGCCATGACGGCCACGCCCACCCAGGCCCAGACGTTGTCCTTGGCCTGGTTGATGAAGCGATAGGTCACCGCGGAGGTCTGGGCGGTGTACATCCACATGGAGTAGGCCCACATGGGGATGGACACGAACACGGGCATGGCCTTGGCGGAGCCGGTCTTCTCCAGGGTCTTTTTGTAGCTGGCGTTGGTCAGCTCCCGCTTCAGGATATAGCCCCCCAGCCGGTAGCCGTAGATGACGAAGAGGGCGGCCATGATCCCCCGGGCCGGGGTAAGATACCCCTTGATAAGGCCCAGGATCAACAGGTAAGCGCCGATGCACATGACCGCGAAGCCGTAGCCCACGCTCATGAACCAGACGAACTCCTTGAAGCCCATGCAGCAGCCGATGGCCGCCACGATGACCACGCCCCACATGAACAGGGGCCAGACCTGACCGATGTATTCGGGAAGCAGCTCGAACATCATTCCTTCCTCCCAAAGTACTCTTTGATGTACTGGGCGAAGGAGCCCTCGCCGGTCACGTCCTTGCCCACCAGATCGTGGGACAACGTCCACTTGGAGAAGAGGATGATGTCGTGCTTGCCGGCCTTCTTGATGGCGGGGAGATTGGCGAGGAGCCCGAACATCCAGATGGGGCTATCCTTGATGACCACCGGCTTGCCTGCGGCCCTAAAGCACATCTTGGCCATCTCCTCATAGGTGTAGGTCTCCTTGCCGCCCACCTCGTAGAGCTTATTGGTGTCCAGCATGTGGTCATAGATGAACCTGGCGAAGTCCGGGCAGTCCACCACGTTGGCCTTCACCCCGTGGTAGCCCTTCAAGAGCTGCATCTCCCCCTTGTCCACGTAGGGCTTGAACACCTTGGCGATGTCGTAGAAATAGCCCGTGGGCCGGTAGATCACGTAGTCCATATCCCCCTTCTTGAGCTCGCCTTCCAGCATGAACTTGGCGTGGAGCATGGGCACCTTCTCGGCGCCGGGCTGGTCGCAGGCGATGACGGAGATGTAGTTGAACTTCTTCACGCCCGCCCTCTTGGCCTCGGCGTACAGGTTCAGATTCCCCTTGTAGTCGATGTCGTAGGCGGTGAACTTGGTGGACGCGCCGGTGAGGCCCATGGTGGTGATGACCACCTCCGCCCCGTCGCAGAGGCCCTTCAGGGTCTCGGGGTTGGTGGCGTCGATGGACCGGAAGGTATATTTCCCCTCCAGGCCGTTGTTTTCCTTCTCCTTCAGGTCGGCGGCCACGATTTCGCAGCCCTTCTCCGCCAGCACTTTCAAAATCTCGAAGCCCAGGTTGCCGAAGGCTCCAGCCAATACGATCTTCATACGCTTTTTCCTCCTTGTATGCTCGCTCTTTTAGGTTCACCGATCACAAACGACGATCTGCCGCACGTCGAAGCCCTGCTTCACGAAGTCCGTGTCGTACATCTCAAACTTGGTGGGCACCACCCGGACCACGGCCACCTCCACCGCGGCGGCCTTCAGCACGTCGTAGGGGATGCCCTTGAAGGCCAAGAGCTTCTTGAATTCGTCCGAGGTGTTGCTGTAGAACTCCGCCCGGCCCATGACCTGGAGGCCGTGGGAGTCCTTGGGGTTCCCGTAGTACTCGAAGATGGCCAGGCTCACGTTGCGGTTCTTCTCCAGGCCGATGAACTTGCTGCCGCCCTCGGACACGAACCAGAAGCAGCCGTCCATGTAGGTGTACTCGATGGGGGTGCAGCGAACGTAGTCGCCGCAGCCCGTGGCGAAGCCGCAGGTGTTGTGCCCCTTGATGAAGCCCTCGATGTGGGCCCAGGCGGCGTCCCGATCCATGTGCTTGGCGGTCTTCTGCTGCTCGATCCAGAAGTTCTGGAAGTGGTGAAAATCCGGTTCAAATCCGCTCATGGCTTACTTTCCTTTCTCCTTGCTGCGTTTGTCGTTGATGATCTCCATCTCCTTCACGTCGATGAGCTTCACGTTGTTCTCCTCCGCCCACTTGACGCAGCCCTTGAGGACCGTGGGCAGGAAGACCCGGGGCACCTTCACCAGCTTTTCGAGGGCCGCGTCCGTGAACTGGACGTCGGTCTGAAGCCGGTCGGCGGCATAGCGCACGCTGGCCACGGTGGTCTGCCGCTGAGGGAGCAGCTCCGGCAGGAGCCGGCGATGCTTGTGGTACCAGAAGTTCTTGGAGTCCCGATAGCCGTAGTCCACAGGGAGGTGGGGGAAGTCCCATGACTTGACCCCGTTGACGATGGCGTTCCGGTACTGCTCCTTCATGAGGATCTTGTCTATCTTCAGCACGAAGTGGGCCCCGTAGGGGGTGGTGATGCCGTTGAAGTCGTGGTATTTGTCAAGCTCGTAGTGGTCCATGCCCTCGGGGATGGGGCCGTCGTCCTGGGCGTTGTCCAGGGTGTCCACCCAGGTGCATTCCACGGCCTGGACCGCCTCGGTGATGACCTGGGGGTAGACGCCCTCCGGATCCTCGGCCTTGCGGAGCCCGTCCTCCAGATGGAAGCGGAAGTCCTTCATCTTCTCCGCCGGCGTGTCCCCGGGCCAGCCCAGGCGGACCATCTCCTTGAAGGTCTTGCGATCGTCGGGCAGGAAGTTGATGACGCATTTCTTGTGCTTGATCAGGTTTTGGGCCGTGTTGGAGGAGTTGCGGCACTCCAGCATGAAGGCGTAGAAGGGCTTCCCCGCCACGTAGAAGGGCGAAAGCAGGGAGTAGGGTCCGCAGGTGGTCTTCCCGTCGTCGGTGAGGGTGCTCACCAGCACCGCCGGCATGGGGTAGAACAGGGACGTTTGATAGAAGTTGTCAACGATGCGCAGCTCCTGGAATGTGGACATTCGCTTGTTTTCCTCCTTGTTTGCTGTTTATGCTTTGCCGGGGCCCATGCCCCTGCGGATGAACGAAAGAAAGTCCGCCTCGGCCACCTCGGGATGCTGGCTGGCGGCGATAATGAGCTCCGAAAGCAGCGTCCTCTGCCCCGATGGGAGGACGAGCTCAAAGCGGTCGAAGAGGGCGGAAAGCTGCCCCTCGATCTGGGAGAGCAGCAGTTTATGTCTTGCCCGGAAGAGGGCTCCGAAGCCCTCTCCCGTGGGGTAGTTGGCCCAGACGGCTGCATAGGACGCGCTGAAGGAGCGGATGGACCCGTAGAGGCAGAGGATGCCCTCCTCCGGGCTGTCTACAGTGGCGATACGGGCCGCCGCCTTCTGAAGCTCCGCCTGCCAGTCCTGGGCCATGACGGCCCCCATGAGGCTCTCCTTGTCCCGATAATAGTTGTAGATGGTGCCCACGGCGATGCCGCAGTCCTCGGCGATGCCCCGGGCAGAAAAAGAGGACAGGTCTCCCCCCAGCAGCCGCTCCCGGGCCGCACGGAGGATCCTGTTCTCCACGTCTTCGATGATCTTGGGCATGCCGACACCTCTTTTATGAACACATTCATAATAAATCCGGCGGCGGGGTTTGTCAAGGCATTTCGCCCTTTCTTGACAAAGGTCCCCCGAAAATGGTATGCTTTTGCTCACATTACGAAAAGGAGCGCTCCATGGCTTCGCTGCTGCTTGCCGTCATCTACCTGGCCTTCATCAGCCTGGGCCTTCCCGACTCCCTGCTGGGGGCGGGCTGGCCCGTGATGCACGCTTTTCTGGGAGTTCCGCTGTCCTACGGCGGCATCGTGACCATGATCATCTCCTTCGGTACGGTAACCTCCAGCCTGCTGTCCGAGCGGCTGACCCGGAAGCTGGGGACCCGATACGTGACCCTCCTCTCCGTGCTGTGCATGGTCTTCGCCCTCTTCGGCTTCTCCTTCGCCACCCGGTTATGGATGCTGTGCCTGCTGGCGATCCCCTACGGCCTGGGCGCGGGGTCCGTCGACGCGGCCCTCAACAACTACGTTGCCCTGCACTACACATCCCGGCACATGAGCTGGCTCCACTGCTTCTGGGGCGTGGGGGCCATCATCAGCCCCTATGTCATGAGCATGGCGCTCACACGGGCCACCTGGCAGACGGGATACCGGGCCGTGGGCGGGATCCAACTGTTCATCGCCGCGGTGCTGCTTGTGACCATGCCCCTGTGGCGCGTCCACCAGCCCACAGGCCAGGCGCAGCCGGGCGGAAAGCTTCTGGGACTCCGAGGAGCATTGAAAATCCGGGGCGTGCCCCAGCTCCTGCTGGGCTTTTGCGGCTACTGCGCCCTGGAAAGCACCTGCATCCTCTGGACCGCGTCCTATCTCATCGCTGCCCGGGGTGTGAGCCCGGAGCGGGCGGCGGCCTTCGCTTCCCTCTACTTCATCGGCATCACCGCGGGCCGGTTCCTGTCGGGTTTCGTCTCCAACCGGCTGGGGGATCGGACCATGATCCGCCTGGGGACGGGAATCCTGTTTTTGGGCGTCGTTTTGCTGCTCTTCCCCGGCCTCCCCGAGATCGTCGCCCTCGCCGCCTGCGTGATCCTGGGTCTGGGGAGCGCCCCCGTCTACCCCAGCATCATCCACGCCACGCCGTCCAACTTCGGCCCGGAAAACTCCCAGGCCATCATCGGCGTCCAGATGGCCAGCGCCTACATGGGCTCCACCTTCGCCCCGCCCCTCTTCGGCTTTCTCTCCCAGCGCCTGGGCCTCCATCTTCTGCCGGTGTACGTGGGGCTTTTCGCCGTGCTGATGATTTGGATGGTGGAGCGCGCGTTTCATTTGGCAAGGAATGATTGAAAGCCAATGGCCCTTTTCTTGGTAAGAAAAGGGCCCCAAAAGAACACAAATGGGAAGTATCGTTTGCGCGGTGCTTCCCATTATCATTCTTGAGCTTCTCTTTTTTGCGCCGCTTTTTTCCTCTTCACCGAAGAGAAAAAAGCGGCAAAAGAAATCACTTATAGCTATGCACCCCCGGCAGCAGCGTGTTCACCCCGATATAGGTGAAGATCACGCAGACGAAACCCACCACGGCGAAGACGGCAGCGGACTTGCCCTGCCAGCCCCGGCGGATCCTAAGATGCAGGTACACGGCGTAGACCAGCCAGGTCACCAAGGACCAGGTCTCCTTCGGGTCCCAGGACCAATAGCTGCCCCAGGCCCGCTCCGCCCAGATGGCCCCGGTGACGATGGTCAGGGTGAGAAAGAGCAGGCCCAGAGACACGCTCCGATAGCTCAGCATGTCCAGCTTCTCCCGGCTGGGGATGTGCTGGTCCAGGAAACCGCTCCCCTTCATCCTCTCCCGCAGCAGGAAGATGATCCCCAGCACGAAGGACACGCCGAAGGCCCCGTAGGCGATGATGGCCGTGGACACGTGGAACCCCAGCCAGTTGGACTGGAGGGCGGGCATGAGCTCGTGGATCTCCTTGGACTGCATGGCCGCATAGCCGATGATGAGGAAGATCACCGGCGCGGCGAAGGCCCCCAGGAGCGTAAATTTGAACCGGAGCACGAAGATCAGGCTCACCAGGCACAGCCCCCAGCTGAAGGCGGAGGCGAACTCATACTGGTTCGTCAGCGGCAGCCGGCCGGCGGCGACGCCCCGCAGCACGATGGCCGCCGTGTGCAGAACCAGGCCCAGGACCTGGACCCAAAGGGCCACCCTGCCGATGGTCTCCTTCTTCACGGCCACGAACAGGAAATAGAGGAGCATGGCCCCGAAATACAGGCCCAGCACCCCGTAAAAGAGCAGGTTTTCCAAGGGCATCGTCATTTTTTATTCTCCTTTCACGGCTCGATCGAAGGCCTCCCGGAACAGGGCGCCTCCCTTGCGGCTCTGTCCAAACACCGTCCAGGTCCCATCCGCCTGCTCGACGGCCCAGGCCCGCACCGGCAGCAGATAGAAGGCCAGCAAAAGCCCCAGCATGGTGACAAGGCCCCCCAGGAGGGCCAATCCCTGGAACCGGTCCGCCTTCACCTGCAGGAGGGTGTAGCTCTGCGGTTCCGAGAAGACGATGGAATAATCGTTCACGGTGATGGGGTCCTCCGCCTCCTGCCAATAGTTCATGCCCACCATCTGGTCCCGATAGGTGATGGAATAGAGATAGGCCGGGTTGTCCATCCGCCCGGACCGGGTCCTGGGCCCCACCCCGGGCTCCAGATAGAAGTCGGGATAAAAGGCGTTCAAAAAGACCCTGAGCCCCGGGGCGTCGGCGATCTCGATCCCCTCCCCGGCACAGACGACCTGGGTCTGCAGCGGCGTCCCCGCCTCGTCCACGCTCACCCGGGCGGCGTACCCCGTGGAGTTTTGGTAGACCTTGAACCCATAGAGCCTTGCGGGATGGTTCACGGACACGGTGGCGCTCAGACTGTCCGGAACGGTGGTGGACCCCTGCGGATCGCGAAAGACGGTGACCCCCGCCACGTACTGGGAGACGGTGTCGTCCTCCCGCAGCTGCACCTCAAAATCGTCGATGGTGAGAAAATACCCCGTGTCCCCGATGGGCTTGGTGTCCCCGGGGACCCCGTAGACGGTCCACTCCCGGTGGGTGAGCTGCCCCAGGGTGAACCCCAGGATCAGCAGCAGGATCCCCAGATGGCACACCCAGGGCCCCCACAGCCCCAGCCGGTTCTTTCCGGAGAACAGGGCCCTTCGCCCCTCGCTCTCGCATGCCTTGGGCTTCGGCAGCCGCAGCCGCTCGAACAGGGGCAGGGGGTCGGCCACCCCCTCCGCGGACCGGTCACAGGGGCCGGCCAGGGCCGCCGCCGGGTCCGCCTCCCGCCGGGTGCGGGCGATGAGGGGCTTGAGCCGGGTCAAATTGCACAAAAGCAGATTCCCGCACAGGAAGGCGGTCAGCGTCAAAAACCACCAGCTGTGGAACGCGTCGTCCAGGCCCGTCCCCAGGATCAGCCGGGCCGCCCCGGCGCCGTAGACCTGCTCGTACCAGGCGGCGCTCTGCCCCTGGGTCACGAAGCTGGCCCCCACGCAGGCGGCCGCCAGCACCACCAGCAACCCGATGGCGAAGCCCATGGACCCCAGGAATCTCCAAATCTTCTTCACGCTTGCTCCCCTTCCCTTGCCGTATCGCGCCGACGACGCTTTGTCATTCTTCCCCGGACAGCTGCCGCGTCCGCTCCGCCAGGATGAGGGCGTCGATGAGCTCGTCCATGTCCCCGTCCATGACCTGTTCCAGCTTGTAGAGGGTCAGGTTGATCCGATGGTCCGTGACCCGGTTCTGGGGGAAGTTATAGGTCCGGATCCGCTCGCTCCGATCCCCGGATCCCACCATGCTCTTTCTCGCGCTGGACACGGCGGCGTCCTGCTTGGACTGGTAGAGGTCGTAGATGCGGGAGCGCAGGACCTGCATGGCCTTGTCCTTGTTCTTATATTGGCTCCGCTCGTCCTGGCAGGCCACCACGATCCCCGTGGGGATGTGGGTGATGCGGATGGCGGAGGAGGTCTTGTTCACGTGCTGGCCCCCGGCGCCGCTGCTGCGATAGGTGTCGATCTGGATGTCGGAGTCCTTGATCTCCACCTGGACCTCGTCCACCTGGGGCATGACCGCCACGGTGGCGGCGCTGGTGTGGATGCGGCCCTGGCTCTCCGTCTCGGGCACCCGCTGGACCCGATGGACCCCGCTTTCGAACTTCAGCCGGGAATAGGCCCCCCGGCCGGAGACGGTGAGGACCACCTCCTTGACGCCGCCCATCTCGGTCCGGTTGTCCTCCACGAACTCCATGGCGTACCGGTGCCGCTCGGCGTACCGCTGGTACATCCTGAGCAGGTCCCCGCCGAACAGGGAGGCCTCCTCCCCGCCGGTGCCGGCCCGGATCTCCAGGATCACGTCCTTGTCGTCGTTGGGGTCTTTGGGGAGGAGCAGGAGCTTCAGCTCCTCCGTGAGCTGCTCCTCGGCGGCCTTCAATTCCTCCAGCTCGCTTTGGGTCAGCTCCTTCATGTCCGGCTCCAGATGCTCGTTCAGCATCTCCCGGCAGTCCGCCTGCTCGGAAAGATTCCGTTCGTACCGGTCGATGACCGCCACGATCTCCTCCAGCTGGACCCGCTCCCGGTTCATCTCCTTCCAGGCGGCCATGTCCCCCATGGCGTCCGGGGAGGACAGCAGCCGTCCCAGCTCCTCATACCGTGCCTTCAGTTTGTTCAGCTTCTCTCTCATATCCTCTCCACACAGGCGACCCGATCCAGGCCCCCCATATCCTTCACGATCCTCGCTCCGGGGAACAGCCCTTGCACCGCCGCCCCCTGGATGTGGCCGATCTCCAGGAGCAGCAACCCTCCGGGGCGCACATGCTTCCCCCATTCCGCCGCCAGCCGCCGGTAAAAGTCCAACCCGTCCTCGCCCCCATAGAGGGCCAGCGCAGGCTCGAAGGTCA
This sequence comes from Clostridia bacterium, assembly GCA_017545535.1. Lineage (GTDB taxonomy): Bacteria > Bacillota > Clostridia > Christensenellales > CAG-138 > RUG472. The sequence goes on from JAFWMS010000028.1 coordinate 93,793, forward strand.
GCTCCCGTTGACAGCCCGCCAGCTCCGCCCCGGTAAGATAGGGCGGGTTGCAGGCGATGAGGTCATAGGCCCCCGGCACCCGGTCGAACAGGTCGCTTTCAAAAAAGGCCCCGTCCACGCCGTTCCTTTTCGCATTCCGCTTCGCCAACGCCAACGCCTCCGGCGAAACGTCCGCAAAGTCCACCTTCGCCCCTCCAAGCGTAAAAAGGCTCACGCCGATGCAACCTGTCCCGCAGCAAAGGTCCAAAACCTTCGCCCCGGGCCGGTTTTTTAGCCAGGAGAGGGCCGTCTCGCACAGGGTCTCCGTGTCCTGCCGGGGGATCAGGGCTTGGGGCCCCACCGAGAAGGGCAGGCCCATGAACTCCCATTCCCCCAGGATGTACTGCAGGGGCTCGCCGGCAAGCCGCCGCTGCACAGCCTCCGCGAGCCAGGCTTCGTCCGCGGAAGCTTCCAGCAAAAACTTCGCCTCCAGCTCAGCCTCCTCCCCCGCCGCCGGACGCAGGGCGTCCCTGAGCTCACGCCGGGTCATTCGCTTGTTCCTGTCCCGCCGGGGCAATGGGCTTCTCGCCCACAGTGACCCGGATATCGTGATCCGGCGGGTCCATGGCCAGGTTGAAGGCCGCCAGAGCCACCTCCACCATGTCCGCCGTAGGCTCGGCGGTGGTGATGTTCTGCAAGGCGAGGCCCGGGGCCCGGACCGCCCGGGCCAGCCACCCGTCGGAGGCGGCCGCCGCCTTCAACACCTCATAGGCAAGGCCCGCCACCACCGGGATGAACAGGAGCCTGGTGAGCAGCCGGGGCAAGAAGGAGCGAACCGGGATGCAGGCGAAGAAGAGGATGGACACCATCATGACCAAAAACAGGTAGTTGGTGCCGCACCGGGGATGGAACCGGGTGTATCTCAGGATGTTCTCCGGGGTCATCTCCCCCTCCGCCTCGTAGCAGGCGATGGTCTTATGCTCCGCCCCGTGGTACATGAACACCCGGCGGATGTCCTTGATCCGGGAGATGGCCAGCATATATCCCAGGAAGATGAGGAGCCGGGTCACCCCCTCCAGCAGGCTCACCACGAAGCCGCTTTCGATGCCGAAAAAGCTCACCACCAGGGACGGGAGCACCACGAACAGGCCCACGGCCAGGGCCGCCGCCAGGATCACCGCCACGGTCATGGCCATGTCCCCGGCGGACTTGCCCAGCTTCTTGGAGAGCCACTTCTCGAACTTGGTGGGCTCCTCGGTCATATCCTCCCCCAGCAGCTCCGCGCTGCGGGTGGTGATCTTCATGCCGCCCACAAGGGCCTCCACGAAGGCGTAGACCCCCCGGACCACGGGCCAGGTGGGGAAGGTTCCCTTCTTATGCTGGTGCTTGTTTTGATAGTATTCGGTGACGATGGTACCGTCGCTTTGGCGCACGGCCAGGGCGGTACCGTTCTGGGGGTTCTTCATCATGACCCCCTCCATGACGGCCTGGCCGCCCACGGCGCATCTCTTCATAGGCGCTCCTTCCCCCCGGCCACGTCCGCCGGGGCATACTAATTTAAAGATATCATACCATAGGGCATCGCCCGCCGCAAGAAAAAAAGCGCCCCGCTTGCACGGAGCGCGTGTATCATGGGTTTACAGGCGAAGCATCAAATTCAGGCAGTCCGGCGCGTCCGGGTCCACGTAGCCGGTGTCCACAAAGCCCGCCCCCGTAAAGAGAGCCAGCGCCGCGGCGTTCTCCCGATGGACGCAGACCTCCACGTCGTCATACTTTTTCTCCTGTCGCAACAGCTCCAGCAAAAGCCCCAGGGCCGCCGCCCCATAGCCCCGCCCCTGGAAACGGCCGTCGATCATGAACTGCTGCAGGTCGTAGCAGGCGGGCTCCTCGTCCATATCCTTCACCAGCATCAAGCCTACGATCTCCCCGTCCTTCTCCGCGGCCAGCACCCGGGCCCGCTGCGCCCGGTACACGTACCCCCGGGCCAGGATGCCCAAGGGACTGTCCAAAAAGCGCTGCTGGTCCTCCCCCACCTTTAGCTGCCGAACGCGAAAATAGTTCCTTTCGTCGATCTCCACCAGACGGATCATAGGCGCCCTCCCTGCCGTTTTTTTCGTTATACCACAGTTATCCCCCCGTTTCAAGCCGAAGAAAAAGCGCCGTAGCTTTACAATTTGGGCTGCCAAGAAAGGTGGCAGAAGCCGCGTTCTTCGACCCGAAGCTGTACTACGTACCGCGAGAGGTCGAAAACGCGGCTAATTTGCGGCGAAAAATAAAAAGAAAGGGCGTTTTTGCGCCCTTTCTTCCTTGATCCTTTCTGAATACATCATCTCGCCGCAAATGATCTGGCGCCTTTATCGGCAGTCCCTTATGACAATCTGATGAAGAAGATGGTCTGATCCCCCCGGCTGCCCACCACCAGCATGTTGCCGAAGAGGGCCGGAGAGGCCTCGAAGTTGCTGCCGTTCTTGGTGGGACTGATCTTGTCCAGCTGCCGGCCTGTGCGGCCGTCGATGAGGAAGATGTCCCCGCCGCTGTCCGCCTGGATCAGGTATCCATCCCCCTTGCTGTTGTAGAAGATGGCGGGGGACGACCAGGCGTAGTGCTCCATGGGCATGGACCAGGCCGGCTCCATGGTGTCCTTGTAGAGGGCCACCAGCACTCCTTTGTCCTTGCCGTTATAGCGGGCGAAGGGGACGAACACCAGATCGCTCAGATTGTTCTGCCCCAGGGCCGCCGTGGCCTGGATGCCGCCGGACACGCCGGAGACCGTCTCCACCGTCAGCTGATACTGGCCCGCGATCTCGCCGGTCATGGCGTTGATCTTGAAGAAGGGGGTCACACCCTTGTGGGCGGAGTCCTGGGTGAAGTGGAGGGAGGTGCCCACGTAGAGATAGGCTTCCGTCTCCGAGATCACGTCCAGCACCGGGGAAGCGTTGGTGTCGTCCTTGGTGTCGGCGATCCACTTGATCTGCATGGTGTTGAGATCGATGCACTGGAAGAGGCCGTCGTTGGACGCAAGGTAGATGAATCCGTTCCAGACGGAGGCGCTGCCCTCGTAGCCCAGCCACTTGTGGGAGGAATCCGCCTTGTCGATCTTGTCGTAGGAGTTGTTGCTGTCGTAGCGGAGCTTGACGATGTTGGAGGGGTTCACCGTGATGGTGCCGCCTCGGGCGTCGAAGACCGTGTTCAGCTTCATGGTGTACAAAATCCCCGTCTCCGCGGGCCAGATGAGGGTGTCCGTCTGCTCGTCGATGAGGGGAGCGCTGTCGTAGGCGTTCCAATCCCGCACGGCGAAGGGCTCTTTGCCCTGGACGCCGAACTCGTACAGCACATGACCGTCGATGAGGGAGATAATCATGGCCCGGGATTTCTGGTCTTCCTCCTCATATTCGTCGCCGGAGCCCACATAGAGCAGGGGCAGGCCCCGGGGATCCAGGGAGCCGGTGCCCTTGAAGGGCTTTTTGAAGTTCAGATCGTCCCGGGTCTTCTGCCCGGTCTCCAGATCCAGGAAGTAGATGTGGCCGTCCTCCGTGGGGTAGATGACCTCTACCAGGTTCGCCTTCTGCTTGGCCCAGTCGTAGAGGTTCATCACCGCCTTCACCTCGTCGGACCACTGGACGATCAAGGGCTGTCCCGTCCAGCCGCAGCCGGACCAGCTGCCCTTGCCGCTGCGGTTGCCCTTCTTCAGGGAGCCGATGGACACCTTGGCCGCCTGGGTCATCTTGAACTCGGTGAGGTTCAGCTCCTCCGCCGCGGACAGGTTCCGGTAGTTGTTGCCCCTGAAGGTGAGCACGCCGGGGACCTGGGCATAGTCGCTGCCGTCAGAGAAGGAGATCTCCTCCGCCCGGGTGTACCGGCCGGCGTCCACATCCTTTCCGTCCACCTGCAGGTGAGGCACATAGCCATACCGCTCGGGGTTGCTGCTCTCCACATAGTGGGGCGTGGGCTTGGGCGTGGGCGTGGGAGTTGGCGTGGGGCTGGGGGTAGGCGTGGGACTGGGGGTAGGCGTGGGGGTCTCCTTGGCGAAGATCTGGAAGATGCTCCCCTTCTTCTGTCCCTCGGTGGTCTGGATGGGTGCGCCGACTTGAGAAGCGGGTGCGCCGGAGAAAAGGGAGACGAGAAGCAGGATCAGGACCCCCAGGGCCAACACCAGAAGGGCCACCACCAGGAAAAACCTGGGGTGGATGATCAGCCTCCTGCGTTTCTTATGCTTTTTCTTTTTGATTGCCATGCATGTTCCTCCTTGTTCCATCCCCTTTATGCACCGCGGATCGGGCCTGATTTTTAGGGGACGCGCATTCTTTTGGGCGGAAAATTTTCCCTGAAATCTTGCGATTTTTTCTTTGCAAAGAGGGGTGTGAAAGCCGTATTTTGCGCTTTTCCCACCGATAAGGTCAATATATGGGGACCCAAAACGAATGTTTATACCTTCCCAAATTGACCACTATATGCATTGTAACAAGGGGTTTTGAACAGGGTTTTATGGAATTGTAAACAACATACAGATAAAGTGTGCATATTCTATGACCGCATAAATTTACACTTTTTCGCCATAAATATACATCCCCAAAAGATGAACAGGGCGGGGATCGCGCCCCGCCCTTGGATCATGGATGTCGGTTTTTTCTTACACGTTGAACCTAAAGACGACCACGTCTCCGTCCCGCATGACGTAGTCCTTGCCCTCGGAACGGATGAGGCCCTTGTCCTTGCAGGCCTGCATGGTGCCGTTCGAGACCAGGTCGTCGTAGGAGACCACCTCCGCCCGGATGAAGCCCCGCTCGAAGTCCGTGTGGATCTTTCCGGCGGCCTGGGGAGCCTTGGTGCCCTTCTGGATGGTCCAGGCCCGAACCTCCTTGGGCCCGGCGGTGAGGAAGCTCATGAGGCCCAAGAGATCGTAGCAGGTGGCGATGAGCTTGTCGAGGCCAGATTCCTCGATGCCCAGCTCCTCCAAATACTCCTGCTTCTCCGCAGGCTCCAGCTCCGCGATCTCCTCCTCGATGCGGGCGCAGATGGTGAGGCAGCCCGCCCCCTCCTTCTGGGCCACGCCGTAGAGGGCCTTCACATAGGCATTGTCCTCGTTCCCGATGTCGTCCTCGGCGATGTTCGCCACGTAGATCACGGGCTTGTCCGTGAGCAGGAAACAGCTGTGGATGACCTCCCGCTCCTCCTTGTCCGCGGCAAAGGTCCGGGCGGGCTGGCCGCTCTCCAGATGGTCGTAGAGGCGCTTTAAGAGCTCCCCCTCCGCCGCCAGCTTCTTGTCGGCCTTGGCCAGGCGAGCGTTCTTGTCGATCCGCTTCTGCAGGGTGTCCATGTCCGCGAAGATCAGCTCCAGATTCACGGTCTCCGCGTCCCGGACCGGGTCGATGCTGCCGTCCACGTGGACCACGTTCCCGTCCTCGAAGCAGCGGACCACGTGGACCACCGCGTCCACCTCCCGGATGTGGGAGAGGAACTTGTTCCCCAGGCCCTCGCCCCGGCTGGCCCCCCGAACCAGGCCCGCGATATCCACGAACTCGATGGTGGTGGGGGTGTACTTCTCGGGATGATACATCTCCGCCAGCACGTCCAATCGCTTATCCGGCACCGCCACCACGCCCACGTTGGGCTCGATGGTGCAGAAGGGGTAGTTGGCGGCCTGGGCCCCGGCCTGGGTGATGGCGTTGAAAAGGGTGCTCTTCCCCACGTTGGGGAGGCCGATCACGCCCAGCTTCATGCTAACTTCTCCCTTCCGGCCCGAAGCCGCTTCATGCTCTCCTCCCGGCCCAGCAAGAGGGCGATCTCGATGGCCCCGCCGGGGGTCACCTGCTTGCCGGCGAGGGCGATCCGCACGGGCCAGAGGAGGGTGCCGTTCTTCAACCCCTTTTCCGCCGCCAGGTTCATGAGGGCGTCATGGACCGTATTTTCCGCCCAGTCGGGCAGACTCTCCAGGAAGGGGATCACCATGCCCAGCACCTCCCGGGCCACCTCCGGGTTGGTCTTGCTCTTCTTGTTGGTGAACAGCTCCGCATCGTAGTCGGGGAGCTGGGTCAAAAAGTCCACCATGGCGGGGATCTCCCCAAAATACTGGAGCCGCTGCTGCAGGATGCGGCAGAGGATGCTTTCGTCCATATGGCCGATGCCCGCGGCCGCATAGAAGGGCCGGGCATGGCTGGTGAAGTCCTCCGGGCTCAGGCGGCGGATATACTCGCCGTTCATCCAGTTCAGCTTGTCGTTGTCGAAGATGGCGGGGGACTTAGAAAGCCCCTCGATGCTGAAGGCCTCCACCAGCTCCGGCAGGGTGAAAAACTCCCTCTCGTCCCCGGGGTTCCAGCCCAGCAAAGCCACATAGTTCAAAATGGCCTCCTTGAGATACCCCTTGGCCAAAAAGTCCTCGTAGTAGGCGTCGCCGTAGCGCTTGGAGAGCTTCCGGTGGGCGTCCTTCATGATCTGGGAAAGGTGGATGTATACCGGCTTCTCCCAGCCGAAGGCCTCGTACAGGAGGTTGTACTTGGGCGTGCTCGCGAGATACTCGTTGCCCCGCATGACATGGGTGATGCCCATGGTGTGGTCGTCGATCACGTTGGCGAAGTTGTAGGTGGGCATGCCGTCGGCCTTGATGAGGATCATGTCCTCCAGGTCGGCGCAGTTCACCTGGATATGGCCATAGAGCACGTCGTCGAAGGAGGCTTCGCCGGTCTCGGGCACGTTCTGGCGGATCACGTAGGGCTCCCCGGCCTCCACCCGCTTCTTCGCCTCCTCGTAGGGGATGGAGGCGCAGCGCTTGTCGTACTTCCAGACCTTGCCCTCCTTCTCGGCCTCGGCCTTGCGCTCTTCCAGCTCCTCCTTGGTGCAGAAGCAGTAGTAGGCCTTGCCCTTCTTCACCAGCTCCTCGGCGTAGGGCAGGTACATGCTCTTTCGCTCGCTCTGGACGTAGGGGCCGAAGTCGCCGCCGATGTCGGGGCCTTCGTCCCAGTCAAGGCCGATGTCCTTCAAAATCCGGTAGATCACGTCCACGGCCCCCTCCACATAGCGGGCCTGGTCCGTGTCCTCGATGCGCAGGATGAACACGCCGTCGTTATGCTTGGCCTGCAGGTAGGCGTAGAGGCCCGAGCGCAGGTTCCCCAGGTGCATGAACCCCGTGGGGCTGGGGGCGAATCTTGTACGAACAGTATCCATTTCTATTACCTCGATCATTTAGCAGGTTTAAAGGAGTCCTTCAGGCCCACCACCCGGTTGAACACGGGCTTTTCGGCCGTGGTATCGAGATCCGCGCAGTAGTAGCCCATGCGCAGGAACTGATACCGGGTCCCGGCGGGGGCCTTGGCCGCGGCGGGCTCCACGAAGCCATGGAGCACCTTCAGACTGTCGGGGTTGATGGTCTTTAGGAAGTCCCGATCCTTGGCGCCGCCCACGTATTCGCCCTCGGCCTCGGCTTCCGCCTCCGCCTCCGCGTCGTCGGCCCCGGTCTCGGCAAGCAGGGGCTCGTAGTGCCGAAGCTCTGCCGGCACCGCGTCCAGGGTGGAGAGCCAATGGATGGTGCCCTTCACCTTCCGCTGGCACTCGCCGCTCCTCGTCTCCGGGTCGTAGGTGCAGTGGATCAACGTCACGTCGCCGTTTTCGTCGGTCTCGTAGCCCGTGCAGAGGACGATATAGGCCCCCTTCAGGCGCACCTCGCCTTCGGGCTTGAGCCGGAAGAACTTCTTGGGCGGGTCGGGGTCGAAGTCGCTCCGCTCGATGTACAGCTCCTTGGAGAAGGTGACGGTCCGGGTGCCCGCTTCCTCGCTGCCGGGCAGGTTTTCGAGCTCGATCTCTTCGGTCTTGCCCTCGGGCCAGTTGTCGATGACCAGCTTCACGGGCTCCGTCACCGCCATCATCCGATAGGCCGTGGCGTTCAAAAAGTCGCGGACGCAGGCTTCCAACAGGGCCGTCTCCACCACGGAATCGGCCTTAGCGACGCCGATGCGGCTGAGGAAGTCCCGGATGGCCTCGGCGGGGTAGCCCCTCCGACGCATGGCGCACAGCGTGGGCATCCGCGGATCGTCCCAGCCGGACACGATCCCCTCCTCCACCAGCATGCGGAGCTTGCGCTTGCTCATGACGGTGTTGGTGAGATTGAGCCGGGCAAACTCGATCTGCCGGGGATTGGGCCTATTGTCGAACTCGCACTGCTCCACCACCCAGTTGTACAGGGGCCGATGGATCTCATACTCCAGCGAGCACAGGGAGTGGGTCACCCCCTCGATGGCGTCCTGGATGGGGTGGGCGAAGTCGTACATGGGGTAGATGCACCACTTGTCCCCGGTCTGGTGATGGGGCATGTGGATGATCCGGTACAGGGCCGGGTCCCGCATGTTGATGTTGGGGGAGGCCATGTCGATCTTGGCCCGGAGGGTCTTCGATCCGTTCTCGAACTCGCCGTTCTTCATGCGCTCGAACAGGTCCAGGTTCTCCTCCACGGACCGATCCCGCCAGGGGCTGTTCTTCCCGGGCTCCGTAAGGGTGCCCCGGTAGGCCTTCATCTCCTCCTTGGTGAGGTCGTCCACGTAGGCCACGCCCTTTTTGATGAGCTTCTTGGCGAGCTCGTAACACTGATCAAAATAGGAGGAACCGAAGACCAGCTTGTCCCACTGGAACCCCAGCCAGCGGATGTCCTGCTCGATGGCGTCCACGTACTCCGTCCCCTCCTTGGTGGGGTTGGTGTCGTCGTAGCGGAGGTTGCAGGTGCCGCCGTACTTCTCCGCCGTGGAGAAGTCGATGGTCAACGCCTTGGCGTGGCCGATGTGCAGATACCCGTTGGGCTCCGGGGGGAACCGGGTCTTGATCCGCAGCTCCTTGTCCGGGTACAGGGCCCGGAATTTTTCAAGATCCTCCTCAACGGCTTCCTCGATGAAGTTTTTGATCTTCGGTGCTTCTTCCATGTGTGTATTTACCTTTCCGTGAATCTCAAATGCCGGGGCCTTTCACCCCATTGAATAGCATATTATACACCCTATGCGGCATCTTCGCAAGCGGTTTTCGTCCCCCGCCAAAGCCCATCCGCCCCAAGGGGGGACCGTTTTTTTCTCTCCCGCCGCCAGGCGCCCTCTCTCGGGAGAGAGAGAAAATATAGTCCTTGTCATTGTGTTTTTCTTTGTCATTGTATTTTTTTTGTCTTTGTCATTGTCTTTTTCTTTGTCTTCTCTTGAAATCAATGCCGTGGGGATAGATTTCAACATGAAAACAGGGAGAGGCAAGCCTCTCCCCTGCGTTTTTCAACTATTCTGTCTATTCTCTCGGCAGCAGCACCGTGAAGGCGGTGCCCTCCGCTTCGGAGCTCTCCGCCGAGACGACGCCGCCCATGGCCTGAACCACGGACTGGACGATAGCGAGGCCCAGCCCGGAGCTGTCGGCGGCGGTGCGGCTCTTGTCCGCCCGGTAGAACCGCTCGAACACGTGAGGCAGGTCCTCCGGCGGGATATAGGAGCCGGTGTTGCGAACGGTGAGCCGGGCCTTCTTCCCCGCCTTCTCCAGGGACACGGTGATGTCGCTGCCGGCGGCGGCGTACTTGCAGGCGTTGTCCAGCAGGCATTCCAGGATGCTCTGGACCTGGGCCCGGTCGCCCCGGACCACCAGATCGGGCTCCACCTGTTCGTCGATGGTGAGCCCCTTTTCAAAGGCGGTGGCCTCGAAGGCCAAGGCGGTCTCCATGACCATGTCCGAAAGGTCCAATGCCGAGCGCTCGATCTTGGCGGGGTCGTCCTCCATGCGGGCCAGGGTCAGCATCTTCTGGACCAGGTCCTTCATCCGCTGGCCGGCGGTCTCGATCCGGTCCAGCTCCGGGGCGTCGCCCCCCGCCTGCTGCTTCAAAAGCTCGCTGTTGCTTAGGATCACGGTGAGCGGGGTCTTAAGATCGTGGGAAGCGTCGGCCACGAACTGGCGCTGCATGTCCCAGGCCCGGGCCATGGGGCGCACCGCCCAGCCGGACAAAAGCCAGACCAGCAGCAGCAGCGCCGCCCACACGCCGGCGGCGATGAGGGCCAGGGCCTTTACGGCGGCGGTCACCAGCCGATCCTCCAAAGCGGTGTCCACCACGGCCACGTAGGTCTTGCCGTTGTGCTTGGCCACGGAGGTGTGGACGCCCTTGTTCTTCAGCTTTTTCCCTGCGGCGGCCTCTCGGACCAGCTCCTGCTGCTCCTCCTCGGAGAAGTGCTCCAAGGTGGCGCTGCTCTCGTTCTCGATGGCCCCGGTCTCCGGGTCGATGGTGAGGACCACGGCCCGCTCGAACCGGTTGCCCCGGCCCTCGCCGCCGCCCTTCTCCCCCAGGGCGAACATGAGCGAGCGCTTCATCATCTGGTCCGCGTCGGAGTAGATCACCTTCCGGGCGCCGAAGTACAAAACGCCGGTAACCAACAGAAGCACCAGCGTGACCACGGCCATGCTGGTGAGGATGAATCGCTTTTTCAGTTGACGGATCATGTGTCGGTCCTTTCCAGGCGATAGCCGAACTTGCGCAGGGTGGCGATCTGGACCGGCGCCTTCAAAAAGGCCAGCTTCTTGCGGAGGAAGGAGATGTACACCTCCACGTTGTTGTCCTCCGCGTCGCTCTCAAAGCCCCAGACCTTGTTGATGAGGGTGTCCTTGCTGACCACGGCCTCGCCGTTGGACATGAAGATGTGCATGAGGGAGAACTCCTTCTTGCCCAGGCGGACCTTCTTGTCCCCCCAGGACAAATCGCAGGTGGACAGATTCAGCTTCAGATCCCCGAAGCTGAGCTCGTCCATGACCACCTCCCCCTGCCGCCGGGTCAGGGCCCGGACGCAGGCCAAAAGCTCCGACATCTCGAAGGGCTTGGTCAGATAGTAGTCCGCGCCGCTGTCCAGGCCACGGACCTTGTCGTCGGTCTCGGTCCGAGCGGTGAGCATGAGGATGGGGGCGGCGATCTTCGCCTTCCTGAGCTCCCGGGCGATGGAAAAGCCGTCCTTCATGGGGAGCATGATGTCCAGGACCACCAGGTCGTAGTCCCCAGAAAGGCCCCAGTCCAATCCGGATTCCCCGTCGTTGCAGATGTCGCTTTCGAAATGGACGCTCTTGAGCATCTCGCCCAGGGTGCGGGCCAGAGCCTTGTCGTCCTCTACGATCAACGCGCGCATGAAAGTCTTCCCCCTCACGTTTTTCTACAGTGTACGCCCCGAACCTGAAAAAAGCCTGAACCTTTACAGGAACAGGCAGAATACTATCGGCAAAAAGATGGCGGGCAGCAGGTCCATGACCTTGATATGGGTGATCTTCAGCATGTTGAGGCCGATGGGCACCAAAAGGAGGGAGCCCACCGCGCCCATTTCCACCGCCGAGGCGGCGAAGAAGGAGGCGCTGAAGAGGCCCAGGAGGGTGAAAAGGCCCTGGTACAGGAACACCGCCGCCGCACTCAGGAGCACGCCGCCGCCCATGGCGGAGGCCAGGAGCATGGCGGAGATGCCGTCGATAAGGGCCTTGGCAAAGAGGATGGAGTGGTCGCCGGTGAACCCGTCCTGGAGAGCGCCGGTCACCGCCATGGCGCCGGTGCAAAAGAGGAGGGACGCGCTGACGAACCCGGCGGCGAAGCCTGCCTGTTTGTCGGGGCCCACCAGCTTGCCGCTCAATTTGTCCGCCAGGCGGTGGAAGCCGTCGTCGATGGAGAGGAGGGCGCCGATGGCCGCGCCCACGGCCAGGGAGAGGATCATGACCAGGGTCTTCTCCCCCTTCAGCGCCCCGGAGAGGCCGATGAGGATGACGCCCAAGGCCAACGCTTCCATGACCCGGGTATGGAGTTTTTCGGAGATGCCCTTGTGGAGCAGCAAGCCCGCTCCGCCGCCCAGCAGGATGGCGGCGGCGTTGACGATGGTGCCGAGACCTTTCATGGGGTACCTTTTGGTTTGTTTTATTTTGCCGCTTTTTCTCTTTCGAAAAAGAGAAAAAGCGGCGGAAAAAGAGAAACTTAAGAGACAGTATACCTGTTGTGCTTTGTCCAATTTGTCTTCAGTTGCTTCTCTTTTTTCGGTTCCTTTTTTCTCTTCGTGAGAAGAGAAAAAAGGAACACAGAAGAAGCTTCCGTCCTTATACCTTCTCCACCGACAGCCGTACGGCTTCGCCGTTCACGTCCCAGTCCTTCTCATAGCCGGAGAGGACCGCAGAGACGCCGTCGGCCAGGGTGTCGGCGGCGATGTCCGCGGCGTACTTTTCAAAGACGGCCTTCACCTTCTCGCTGCCCTGATAGCCGATGCGGATATGGTCCGCCACCTCGAAGCCCGCCTCCTTGCGCATGGTCTGGACTTTGCTGGTGAGCTCGCGAACGAAGCCCAGCTCGATGAGCTCCGGGGTCAGGTTCGTGTCAAGGACCACGGTCACCTGCCCGTCGGTCTCGGAAACCAGCCCCTCCTTCTTCACGGCGGTGACCAGCACGTCCTCCTCGGTGAGCTCCACGGTCTGCCCGTTGGCATCGAATGTGTACTTCCCGTACGTCTTGATGGCGTTCACGATCTCGTCGCCGGCCCCGGGCTCCGCCATCTTGTTGCGGATGGCGCCCAAAAGCTTCCCGTACTTGGGGCCCAGGGTCCTGAGCTGGGGCTTCACGGCGTAGGAGATGAAGCTGGACGCGTCGTCCACGAAACTGACCTCCTTCACGTTCAGCTCCTCGGCGATGATGGTCCGATACCCCTCGGAAAGGGGCTCGCCCTGAACGTACATGGCGGAAAGGGGCTGCCGGATCTTCATGGCGGCGTTGTTCCGGGCGGCCCGGCCCAGGGTCACGATGCCCAGCACCTCCTCCATGTTCTTTTCGAGATCCCCGTCGATGAGGCTCTCGTCCGCCACGGGGAAGTCGCACAGATGCACGCTGAGGGGCGCGTCCGTTTCCACCCGGCGGACCATGTTCTGATAGATGGACTCGGCCATGAAGGGCACGAAGGGCGCACAGACCAGCGTCAGCTCCTTGAGCACCGTGTACAGGGTCATGTAGGCCGCTTCCTTGTCTGCGGTCATCTCGCTGCCCCAATACCGGTTCCGGCACCGGCGCACATACCAGTTGGACAGCTCGTCCACGAAGGATTGCAGCTCCCGGCCCGCCTCGGTGATCTTGAGGGCCTCCAGGTCCTTGTCCACCGTTTGGATCAGCGTCTGCATCCTGGACAGGACCCAGCGATCCATGAAGCTGAGATTCTCCCGCCGGAGGGCGTGCTTCGTGGGATCGAACCCGTCGATGTCCGCGTAGAGGATATAGAAGGCGTAGGTGTTCCACAGGGTGCCCATGAACTTGCGCTGATACTCGCTGACGGCCTCGCCGGAGAATCGGGAGGGCAGCCAGGGGCTGGATCCCGTGTAGAAATACCAGCGGACGGCGTCGGCGCCCTGGGCGTTGAGCACGTCGAAGGGGTTCACCACGTTCCCCAGGTGCTTGCTCATCTTCTTGCCGTCCTTGTCGCAGACGAGGCCCAGCACCACGCAGTTTTTGAAGGGCGCCTCGTCAAAGAGCAGCGTCGCGATGGCCAGCAGGGTATAGAACCAGCCCCGGGTCTGGTCGATGGCCTCGGAGATGAAATCGGCGGGATACCGGCGCTCGAACTTCTCTTTGTTCTCGAAGGGATAGTGCCACTGGGCGAAGGGCATGGAGCCGGAGTCGAACCAGCAGTCCATGACCACGCTCTCCCGCTTCATGTGCCCGCCGCACTGGGGGCAGGTCACCGTTACCGCGTCGATGAAGGGCTTGTGCAGCTCGATATCCTCGGGGCAGTCCGGGCTCATGGCCTTCAGCTCCGCCTTGCTGCCGATCACGTGGACCTTGCCGCAGTCCGGGCAGACCCACACGGGGAAGGGCGTGCCCCAATACCGCTCCCGGGTCACGGCCCAGTCGATGACGTTCTCCACGAAGTTGCCCATGCGACCGTCCCGGATGGTCTCCGGGATCCAGTTCACGCTCTTGGTGAAGCGGACCAGCTTGTCCTTCACCGCGGTCATGCGGATGAACCACTCCTCCCGGGCGTAGTAGATGAGGGGCGTGTCGCAGCGCCAGCAGAAGGGGTAGCTGTGCTCGAAGGAGGGGGCGGAGAACAGCTTCTCCTGCCGCTTCAGGTCCTCCAAGACGGGCTTGTCCGCGTCCTTCACGAAGAGGCCGTCGAAGGGGGTGCCGCCGCACATATGGCCGGAGGTGTTCACGAGCTGGAGGAAGGGCAGGTCGTAAACCTTCCCCACCCGGTTGTCGTCCTCGCCAAAGGCCGGGGCGATGTGGACCACGCCGGTGCCCTCGTCCAAGGTCACGTAGCTGTCCGCCACCACCCGGTAGCCCTTCTTGCCGCCGAACCCGGCGCTCATGTCGAAGAGGGGCTCGTATTCCGTGCCCACCAGGTCCGCGCCGGAGAAGGTCTCCATGATCTCCACGTCCTCGCCCAGCACGTTCTTCACCAGCGCCTCGGCCAGGATATAGACCCCGTCCTCCCGGCGGGCCTTCACGTACACCTCGTTGGCGTTGACGCAGAGGGCCACGTTGCTGGGCAGCGTCCAGGGGGTGGTGGTCCAGGCCAGGATGCAGGTGCCGCTGCCGTCCTTCAAATAGAACTTGGCGATGGCGGAGGTCTCCTTCACGTCCTTGTAGCCCTGGGCCACCTCGTGGGAGGAGAGGGCCGTCCCGCAGCGGGGGCAATAGGGCACGATCTTGTAGCCCTTGTAGAGGAGGCCCTTGTCGTAGATGGTCTTCAGGGCCCACCATTCGGACTCGATATAGTCGTCGTGATAGGTGACGTAGGGATCGTCCATGTCCATCCAGAAGCCCACCCGGTCGGACATGTCCTCCCACTCGGACTTATACTTCCACACGGACCGCTTGCAACCCTCGATGAAGGGCTCCACGCCGTAGGCCTCGATCTGCTCCTTGCCGTCCAGATGGAGCTCCTTCTCCACCTCCAGCTCCACTGGCAGGCCGTGGGTGTCCCAGCCGGCCTTTCTAAGCACGTCGTACCCCTTCATGGTCCGATACCGGGGGATGATGTCCTTGATGCTCCTGGTCAGCACGTGGCCGATGTGGGGCCGGCCGTTGGCCGTGGGCGGGCCGTCGAAAACGGTGTAGGCGGGAGCGCCCTTGCGGAGCTCCACGCTCTTCTCGAACACATGGTTCTCCTTCCAGAAGGTTAGGACCTGCTTCTCCCGGTCCACAAACTTCAGATCCGTCGATACCTTGTCGTACATACTCTCCTCCAACTGTTTATTGAAAATAAAAGATCTTCCGCCCCAATACGGGGCGAAAGACCTGATCTTCCGCGGTACCACCCGCCTTGCGCAGCCATAGACTGCGCCGCTCTGTGCCCCTGTAACGGAGGGCCGCCGGAGGCCGCTACTCGCTTTTCACGTCCCCGCTCCCGGGTGATCTCGCACATGGGCCCCTTGCCGCCTTACACCGTCCGCGGCTCGCTTGAAGGGGTTGGACCATGGCTACCTGTCCCGATCCACGTTTGGTAGCAGTATACACGAATGGGGACGATTTGTAAAGGGACGTTTTTGCCGCTTTTTCTCTTTAGACAAAGAGAAAAAGCGGCGGAAAAAGAGAAACTTAAGAAGAATAATGGGAAGTACAGCGTCAGCCATACTTCCCATTTGCGTTTCTTTTGGGTGCCTTTTCTTTTCAAGAAAGGGTGCGAAGCCGAGCGCTGCCTGTGGCAGATGCAGCGAGGCGCAGCACGGGCAAAGCAAGGAGAAAGCAAGCGGCAGCGCAGCTTCGACTATGCTTTGCACCCGGTCAACGAAGCTTTCAATTATTCGTGGAGCTGGCGCTCCCGCTGGAGCTCGTCCCTCTTGCCCTGGATGCGGCCGTAGGCGTAGGCGAGAAGCCCGGCGCAAAGGAGGTTGATGCCGCCCAGGCCGTTGTAGCGCAGATTCATAAGCCCGATGCCCAGGTTAAGGATGCCGATGGGCAGCAGGATACGGCCCATGTTGTTGAGCTGCTCGATCCGGGAGTCAAGATCGCTGTTCAACTCGAAATGCCCCAGCTCGCTTTTGCGGCGGAAGTAGAGCCACTGCATCATATGGCCGATGTACTCCGCGCCAGTATCCTTCACGAAGGAGATATATGCCTCGTCCGGCTTGCGGCACTCCAGCCGCACCTCGTAGGCGCCGGGGTCCGTCCTCTCAAACCAATAGGTGCACCAGCCTATCTGGCACAGCGTCCAGCCCTCGGCCGCCATGCTGTTGAGCCACATGTCCTCCTTTTCGAATTCCCACACCCAGAACCACTTGAATACCTTTTTCATGTCCATGCTCCCTCCCTGCTTTATGCTTGCGGCTGATCGTCGCCGTCGTCCTTGCTGTCGTTTTTTCTTTTGCGGCTGTCAAAGCTCATCCCGAGGCACAACCCCAAGCACATGCCGATGGGCATCCACAAGCCCAGATTCTTGGTGGCGGCGCCGATGGCGGTGCCCAGGCCCAAACCGATGGCGAGCCCCACAGCCAGACCGGAGCTTTCCTTCTCCTCTTTCTCCGGCTTCTGCAAGTCCTTCTTTTCCTCTTCCATCATTCCTCGCCTCCCAGCACGCTTTCTCCGTTATCCACCAGCTCCTTCAGCCGGTCCAATTCACTCTCCAGGGCCTCTTTTCCCTTGTCTGTCAGGGCGTATTCCTTCCGGCGGCTGTCCTCCGCCCCGGGGACCGCCCGTATCCAACCCCTGTCCAGCAGGCCGTTCAATGCCCCATAGAGGGTCCCTGCCGCCAGCTTCACCCGGCCTTGGCTCATCCGCTCCGTCTCCTGCATGATGCCGTACCCGTGCCGGGGGGACGCCAGGGACAGCAGGATGTAATACACCGCTTCCGTCAGGGCCGCCTGTCCATTCATACGCTCGCCTCCTTTATCGGTCGCCGTTATATCGGCTGTCGTTATATCGTGGTTAGAGTATACCGTCTGCCGATATATTTGTCAATACCTTTTTTCGAAAAATTTGTGCGCAAACAAAAAGCTCGCCCAAAGCGGGCGAGCCTTTCAGGTAGGAAGGATCCGGTCAGCCATCTTTGCGGCGCAGCCGAAGGATCAGGGCAAGGCCCAGCCCGGCCGCAACCGCCACAGCCGCGGCCAGCACCGCCAGGCCTACGACATTGACGGCATCGGCCGCCGCGGGGACAGGCGAGGCGGCAGGCTCCGGCGTCCAGGTAGGTGTAGGTACAGGCGTCGGGCTCGGGATGTCCGTGGCGACCGCCTCCACCACAGGCAGGGCCGGGGTGGGGGTGGGCGTAGGCGTAGGCGTGGGGGTAGGCGTGGGCGTGGGCGTGGGCGTGGGGGAAGGCGTGGGCGTAGGCGTAGGCTCCGGCGTGGGCACGAACACGAACCCTTCCGGCACCTGTACCTGGTAGATCGCCCGGATGATGTAGTTCCGCTCCAGGGGCTTTCCGACGACGTCCTCGCTCCAGACGGCGCCATCCGTATGGCCCTCGAACATACCCCGGATCTCCGGCATCCCCTCCAATATCCCCCGGAAGGGCACCATGATCTCCCGAATGCCCAAAGCATCCTCGAATATGACGGAATACTGGGTGTTTTCCTGCACCGCCGTCTGCAGATACTTCGGCCAGGCGGTGGAGGGGATGTGATAATTGTCCCAGAATTTCAGCATCCGCTGCTGAGTGGCGGTGTTGTAGTAGACCCCGTCCATGTTGAACACCCGGCAGAACTTGGAATAGGTGGCGAAGGGCTTCTTGCAGTAGACCTGTCCTCCCTCGTCGTCGTTGGATTCCGCCACGATATAGCCGTCGCTCTCCCCGTCCAAATCGTCGTCGTACCGATCGATGATGACCATCTCGTGATGGTTGGGCTTGGTGCGGCCCTGGAGCACGTCCCCCGGCCGTCCCTCGTAGGTGCCGATCCGATTCTTGTGGAGGCCCCCTACCCCGCCGATGTCGCCGGTCTCGCCCATGACGCCCGTGTTCCGCACGTTCAGGCCCGCCAGCCGGAAGGCGTAGTGGACGAAGCCGTTGCAGTGTGTGCCCGCCTCATGCTCCGCGGGCTTGGTGCCCCGGATAATGGGATACTGGGTCTTGGGATCGTAGGTGGTGCCCCAGTCCGGATTCAGATACCAGCCGTACTCTCGCACGGGCCAGGTCCCGTACATAAAGAAGGGGATGCGGATGCCGAACTCCTGAAGCTTGCTGAACTGCACCGTGACGCCCACCACCACAGCCTCCCGGGTATAGATGCCGGCTTTGGCCACGTTCTCGGCGATGAGCTGATTGAGCTCCTCCACGCTGTAGTTGCAATAGGTGGGCAGATAGGTGGAGATGGCCTCCTCCGGGAACTTGGTGTTGTCCATGCGGAAGTTGGTGTTGTAGATCCGGGGCATCTGGACGAAGGTGGGGCCATACATGTTCCCCTCCGTGTCCCGGAGCCAAAGATAATACTCCCCGGGAAATTTGGTGGTCCTGAGATAGGTATCCGAATACGCCATCCAGTCATGGTTGTCGGGATTGGGCTGTTTGTCGATGCTGCCGAAATAGTAGCCGGCCATATGACAATTCTGCTCCTTGATACGGATGTTGAGGATCACACCCAATTCAAAGGACAGCTCCTCCACCTCCAGCTTCCTCTCGAACGGATCATCGGTGGTTTCCGGCGCGGGAGACTCCGCCGCCGCTCCTGCGGGGATCAGCAGCAGGATCAAGATGCAAAACAGCACAAACCAACGTTTCATGGGCATTCTCCGACAAATCATATAGATAAAAGATAGTGTACCACGTTCCGCCGTCTTTGGCAACCGAAAAAGGCCCGCTCCTTGCCGCCCGTCCTTGCCGCCCGTCCTTGACGGGGCAGAAAAATCATGCTATGGTACATCAGAAAAGAAAAACGGGGAAGAAAGAATGGGTAAAAGGGTTCTATGTCTCAACTTGCTGCTGTTGCTCCTGCTGTCGACGGTCCCCTCCGCCCAGGCCGCCGGGGGCAGCGCCATACTCAACGGCCGCTGCACTCTGGACTGGAAGGGGTTCTGCAACTACCCCAGCCGCCTGACCGACAACAGCTACAAATCCGGGGCTGACCTGAAAAACGGCAGCCACGGCGGTATCTACTGGACCAGCGACGTGCCCGTGGGCGTGGTCTACTGGGAGTGGATCGTGCCCCCCGATGAGTGCCGCTATACGTTTTACGATCAGGACAAAAACCCCATCAGCACCAGCGTCCGCTATCGGGAAGGGGACAGAGGCTATCTGATGGTGCCTGAGGGCGCCTATGGGGTGACGCTGGAAGTGGTGAAGGGATACAACGGCGGCAGCTGCCGTCTCACCGAATGGCATGTCTACGACGCAGCCAGCGTGCCCGAAAACATCCATCTCTGGGAGGTGGCCCCCGACAAGTGCGACATCATGCTGGTGGTCGCCCATGCCGACGACGAGCTGGTCATGATGGGCGGCATCATCCCCACCTATGCGGCAGAGCGGGGCATGCGGGTCCAAGTGGTCTACTGCTACGTGCCCGAGCAGGACCGGCACGAGGAGGCCCTGGGTGGCCTTTGGTACAGCGGCATGCGGACGCTGCCCGTATTCTTCGTGATCGAGAACAAGAGCCGGCTCCGGTTCGCTGAAAAGATCACCCGGGAGATCCGTCGCTTTCAGCCCGAGGTGGTCATCACCCACGACATCATGGGTGAATATGGCCGCACGGAATACAAGGACCCGCAGAACACCGGCCACGGCCTGGTGAGCCGCAACTGTCGGGAAGCCGTGGAGGCTGCTGCGAACGCGAAACAGTTTCCCGCCTCCGCAGAGGAATACGGCACCTGGCAGGTGAAAAAGCTCTATATACACCTGTACGAGAAGAACCAAGTGGTGATGAATTTCGACACGCCGCTAAGCTTTTTCGGTGGCAAGACCGCTTTCGAGGTCGCCCAGGGTGCCTATGCCTTCCATAAATCCCAGCGCAGCTACTGGCTGGACGTGCTCAAGTCCAACAAGTTCGACTGCCGCAAATACGGCCTGTACTTCACCACCGTGGGCGAGGACGTGGAGAAGAACGATTTTTTGGAAAACATTCCGCCCGAATGCCTGTCCGACTACGTTGCCCCAGAGCCTACGCCGACCCCTGCGCCCACGGAAGAGCCGACGCCGGAACCCACGGAAGAGCCGACGCCGGAACCCACGGCGGAGCCCACGGTGGAACCGACCGTGGAACCCACAGCGGAACCCGCAGAGGCCCCCACCCTGACATCCACGGACGCCCCTGCCGCTCCTGAGGCTTCCCCCGCCGACGAGGGATCAAGCTCCCTTGTCATGATCCTTCTGGCCGTCTTCGGTCTTGCCGCCCTGGGTCTTGCCGTCGCACTCGTCGTGGTGCTCAGCAAGCGGAAACGATAAAGAAACACAAAAACTCATGCTTCGCGATTTTCGGTCTGCGAAGCATGAGTTTTGTATATCGATCGATTGGACCTTTGTTCTGAGAGCTGATGAAAAGCAGACAAGATTGCTGAGGGCTTTTTCGTTCTGTCGAAGACGAACGCAGGGAAGCGATGCCAGAGCGCATCTTTGACCGGAATGAGCCAAAGGCAGGGAGAAAAAAACCGGCAAGATGTCTTCTTTTCGTCAGGGATCAGTATTATTCGGCAGATGTCAGCAGCGCGGCCAGCTGATCCACGCCGAACTGCTTGATTATTTCCCAATACATTTCTATCGTATCCACAAGGTCCGGATACTGCTCTTTCAGCTCGCTGAAGAACTCTTCGATATTCACATCCTCTCCGTTCTGAACTTTTTTGATCATCTCCTGGATCAGCTCGGCGATCTCCGTAAACGTCGCGAAGGGATCCTGCTCTTCCTCTATGGTGCCATCCAAATGATATCTCGTGAAGCAGGCTTCACTGGTAATGCCCCTCAGCTCCACGCGCTTTACAGCATAGTCGCCATCATAGAACTCCCCCTCCTGGCTTTCCTCAAAGACAGCCGGATCGACGTCCACGACGCATCTATAGTCGAACAGGCCGTTTCGCAGCACGTAGACGATGATCACCTCCTCATTCTCGTCCATCTCTGTTCCCCATTCCCTATCCTCATATCCCGTTTCACGCAGTTCGCCGAGGGTCTTCCCTATCAGGGCGTCGATCTCCGCCTGCCCCATGGGTTCAGCCGTGAACATCTCGCTGTAGGCGATGGGCAGGGTCTTGATATAGTCGTCTGCCGCCGCAAAAGCCGCCTCGAGGTGGTCGAGATCAGCTTCCGTGATCGCCGCCTGAAGCTCCCTGGCCTTGTCGTCCATCTCAGCGACAGAGCGATAGTACTTTCCCTCCGTTTCCGTCACGACGGCATAATAATCCTCCTCGCCGCCGGCGATGGGGTTTTCTCCCGCCGCCGCCAGGGCGTCACCCACCGTGGCAAACAGCGGCGCCAGCTTCTCCGTTTCTTCCGTCTCTTCCGCCATGGTGCAGAATGGCACAAGCAGCATCAGTACTGCCAGGATCCATGCGATACTCTTTTTCATCATGTCCTTCCTCCAGTCGTTTTAGAATGAATAAGGATGATACGACCATCCGCCGTTTCTTCTGCATCCCGTTCGATGCAATGGGGAACGATGCAAAATGAGCTGAAAAACAGCGGAGCGGCCCCTTTCGGACTGCTCCGCAATCCCCACAAAACTCCCTATGCAAGTCAGCCGGATACGGCTCTTTTCGTGCTTGCCTTATTTCTTCAGGGCGTCCCGGATCTCGGTGAGAAGCTTCACTTCCTCGGAGGGCTCGGGATCGGGCGCGGGCTCGGGGGCGGGCTCCTCCTTCTTCCGGCGGAGCTTGTTCAGGCCCCTGACCAGCAGGAAGATCACGATGGCGATGAGCAGGAAGTTGACGATGGCCTGGATGAAGCTGCCATACCGGATGGCGGCCTCCTCGATGCCGGCCGCCTCGTCCGCCGCGCGGATGACGTACTTGAGGCTGGTGAAGTCGATGCCGCCGAAGATGGCTCCGATGATGGGCATGAGCAGATCGTTCACCAGGGAGGTGACGATGGCGGTGAAGGCGCCGCCGATGATGATGCCCACGGCCATGTCCATCACGTTGCCACGGGTGATGAACTCTTTGAATTCAGCTACGATACCTTTTTTCTCCATTGCTTTATTCTCCTTATTAAGAATATATGATAGTATAGCACAGCCGTTTTGGTTTTTCCATCCCCTTTTCACGTTCATGCCGGGTTTTCTCCGTGAATTTTGACACAAATATGGCGATCGTGATTCAATTTTGACGATTAGCACTCTCCACTTGACAGTGCTAAAAATGTGAGTATACTGTGCATTGTAAGGAAACGAAAGGGGCAAGATAGAAAGGAAAGCCCCCAGGTGACATGGAAAAAGAGAAAGGAAGTGTTTACTATGTTGCCCAGTATTTTCGGAGAAAACCTGTTGGATGATCTTTGGAACACCAATTTCGACCGCGACTGGTTCAACGCGGACCGGGAGCTTTACGGCAAGCATGCCAAGAACCTGATGAAGACCGATGTGCGGGAGAGCGAGCAGGGCTATGAGATGGCCATCGAGCTGCCCGGCTTCCAAAAGGAGGACATCAAGGTGGATCTGAAGGACGGGTATCTGACCGTCAGCGCCCAGAAGTCCCTCAACAAGGAAGAGCACGAGGGCAAGAAGATCCTGCGCCAGGAGCGGTACTCCGGTTCCTGCAGCCGCACCTTCTACATTGGCGACGTGAAGGCCGAGGACGTGAAGGGCAAGTATGACGCCGGCGTCCTGACCCTCGAATTCCCCAAGGAGGATCAGCGGAAGCCGGAGGAGAAGCGGACCATCGCCATCGAGTGAAGATAGCCACTTGAATCGGAACGGGCAGCCAACAATGGCTGCCCGTTTTTTTATATGCAGGTCTTGTTTTTGATCCAAAACGGATATATAATTTCTACAAGTATTTTGATAAAAGAAAGGAAACAAAACATGATTACTCGTACTTCTCTCAAAAATGTCCTGGTGTGGGTCCTGGTACTGGCCCTGATGCTCCCCCTGATCCCCGCCGTCACGCATGCAGACACCTATGGGTTCAGCGAGATGTATGTAAAGACCGACAACGGTAAGAAACTGGCCGTCCGCGCCCAGCCCAACAAGAAAGCGGAGATCATCGGGTACGCTCAATACGGTCAGCAGGTCGCGGTGGACTGGTCCTATGCCGGCAACGATGGTTGGTCTAAATTGGTGTGGGGTTCTTTGGGCGATGGCTATGTTCAGACCCGCTACCTGGTAAGTGAAAAACCCGCGCCCTACCAAAAGCCTACTAAGGCGCCCGCTACGCCCAAGCCCACCACGGATCCCAAGAAGCAGGCTGCTGAGCTCAAAAAGCAACAGGCTGAGCTGGATAAGGAGCTAAAGAGCGAGAAGGAGATCGAGCCTTGCTACATCGCCGTTCGTCCCAAGCGGTCTACCAGCACGGTCAACTATCGCGTCGGCCCCTCCACCATCACGTCCAAGATCACCGCATTCCACTCCGGCAAGGAGCTGATCGCCGTGGGCGAGACCAACAACTGGTGGCGGGCCCGGGATCCTGAGACCGGCAGGATCGGATACATCTTCAAAAGCCTCACGGTCAAGCTGGACAAGAAGTTCGTCACCGAAGAAGCGAACGACGGAACGCAGAAGCTGGGCAAGCTG
The DNA here is from genome assembly GCA_017545535.1 of Clostridia bacterium. Lineage (GTDB taxonomy): Bacteria > Bacillota > Clostridia > Christensenellales > CAG-138 > RUG472. The sequence goes on from JAFWMS010000028.1 coordinate 117,355, forward strand.
AGCGTCAACGGTGAATTCGAGCTGACCTGCAAGCTGCCTGCGGACTACAACATCCAGGTGATCGATATGCGGGGCGAGAGCATCCATGCCGCCATATTGTCCGAGGACATGACCAAGCCCGAGATGTACCTGGACATCGCCTATGACGAGCTCTATGGCGAAGTGGATCGGATGAACGATATGTCCGCCGACGACCTGGCCGTTCTGGAGAGTTCCTTTACCTCCATGAACGAGGTGGAGATCACCTACAAGGAGACCGGCTATGGCACCAAGCTTCTGGTGGCACGGGAGATCGGCTCCGACGAGGATTTCGTGAAGATCCTGTCCGTCTATAAGGGGTACTTCGTGGAGTTCACCATGACGCCCAACCCCAATACGGCCAGCAAGATTCTGACGGACGATCAGATCCAGGCAGCCATCCAGTTCCTGACGGACATCATATTTGAGCCCATACAGAAGTAAATCAAGCGCACCACAAAAAAAGGCCTCCGCAAGGAGGTCTTTTTAGTGCCTGAGTGGATATCAGCGCTTATAGCAGCAGTACAAAAGGTGGCTGGACATACCCAGCAGCTCCCTGTCCCGGCAGTGGGCCAGATGATAGGCGGAGAAGAGGCGAAAGTCCTCGTCGGTCATATAGAAGTCCGCCCGATCCTCCGCCAATTCCAGAGGGCCGTCGGTGGATACGGTGGCGATATGGGAAACGGGCTTGTCCGCAAACAAGGCCTCGAATCCCTCCACCGTGAAGCCGGTGAACCCCTGCTCCGGGAAGTGGCGAACGGTCTTCAAATCCCCCTCGAAGTTTTCTTCCAGGCCCGCGCCCACATGATAGGGCGGCCGCCGCAGATAGTTGCAGCAAAGGATGGCGTGGACGGACAAAAAGGCCGCCAGGATCGTGCCGCCGGGTTTGGTGACCCGGATGGCCTCGGTCAGCGCCCGGTCCATGTCCCGCGGATCGAAGAGGTGATACAGGGGACCCAGGCACAGGGTAAGGTCGAAGGAATCGTCCGCAAAGGAGCTCAAATCCAGGGCGTCCCCCTGGAGCGCCGTGAGCCGGGGCTGGCCCTTGGCCTTCTCCCGCAGGATCTTCACGTTCCCATCCGTCAGCTCCAGGGCCGTCACCCGGTATCCCTCCCGGGCGAGAGCCAAGGAATAGGTCCCGGTCCCCGCCCCCAGCTCCAAAACGGCGCCGGGGTACGGCGCGTACCGGTCGATGCAGTCCATGGTGGTCAAATACTCCAGCTGCCCGTGACGGCTTCGGCCAAGGCGGGTCTCCTCCCGCCCGTCTCTGTAGAGGCTGTTGAGTATCTGCGTGCGCTTATCCATGGCCCTATTCCCCGGGCTGATCCGAAGTCAGGGGGATGTCGATGAGCATGTTGTCCCCACCGGACATGACCGTGGGGAGCTTGCCGTCCCACTTTGCCACCGTCTGGTACTTGATCAAAAGCTCGGAGATGGACTCGGTGATGATCCGGTTGGACTCGGCGTTAGCTTCCGCCAAAACCTTGATCTCGTTGGCCTCCGCTTCGGCGGCGATGACCCGCTTCTGGGCCTCGGTGTTGGCGATGACCAGGGCCTGCTCCTGCTCGGTGCGGGTCTTGATCAGATTCTGCTCCGCCACCTGCTTGGCTTCCACGGCGTTGATGTACTCCTCGGAGAAGTCCCAGTTGATGATGTTCAGCTCGTTGATGAAGATGCCGTAGTTGTTCAGCTTTTCGTTGAGCCCGTCGTCCAGGAGCATGCTCACCTCCGCCCGGCTGCTCACCAGCTCCACGGCGGTGTACTTGGCGGTGACCGCCTTCAAGACCTCGTTGACGGCGGGGGTGATGAGGACCTCCTCGAAGTTCAGCCCCACGTTCTTATAGACGGTCTGGCTGTTCTCCTTGCCTACGTGATAGTTGACGGCCACCACGGTGGTGATGGTCTGCAGATCCTTGCTGAAGGCCTCGGTGTTCACGTCCAGCTTCACGATCCGGTTGTCCATGACCGCGATCTTCTGGACGAAGGGCACCTTGAAATGAAGGCCCTCCTGAAGGACCGTGTCCTCCACCTTGCCGAAGGTGAGGGCCACGCCCGTATGTCCCGCGGGGATCACCACATAGCTGGCGCTGACGAAAACGACGAGGAGGATGACCACCAGGATCAGCCCCACCAGTTTGAAGGGGGAAAAGTTCCCTGCCTTGTCCTTGAACATGTTTTAGTTCTCCTTTCTTGGTTCACAGATATAGATCACGTCCGGAATGCTCCGCTTGCTCCGGGGCTTGCTCACCCGCTGCCCATCGAAGGCCAAAACGGAGCTGTCCCCCCCGTCCATGTTGTAGGCCGCTTTACAGCCCAGGGACTCCATGAACCGGGACAGCTGCTGCAGGTTCATGCCCTTGGAGTACTTGTCCCGGCGGCCCTCCACCACCACGAAGCAGTAATGGCCCGGGGCGTAGTAGCCCAGCACCGTCCGGGGGTTGGGCCCGGTCAGGCTGGAGTTGAAGGTTTCCTTGGCGTGGCCCGCCTCGTCCAGCAGGGCGGGGCCGAAGCACCAGGCCTGCCAGGGGTCCATGGCCAGGATCTGCTCGCTGCTGGTCTTGTTCCCGTCCAGCGTGAGCAAGGTCCCGTCCCGGAGCAGCACGCAGGCGTCGTACCGGGGGTTGTCCACCTGCCGGGCCACCTGGCCGTTTTTGACCACGCAGCCGAAGTTCCACTTGCTCACATAATCCCCATTGATCATCAAAAGGGCGTCCTCCCGGGCCATCAAATCCAGCACGTCCCCAGGGGCGTTTGCGCTGTCCTGCAGGGTATCCTTGGACCAGGCGGAGCGGAGGCTGGTGATGTCCTCGATGTAGATGTCCGCCACGAAGCAGACCATGGGCTTGGGGAAGCCCTCGGGGTTCTCTATCCGCTGGATCGTGATGCAAACGTTTTCGCTCACATAGCTCATTTCCGTCTTCACCGGCTCCCCCGTTTGGAACACATCCGGATGGTCCCCCCCATGGAGGCAGTCCGGGGTGGGCGTGGCCGTGGGCACCGGCGTATCCGTAGGCGTCGGCGTATCCGTGGGTTCCGGGGTGTCGGTAGGCGCCGTCGTGGGGGCGGGGGTCAGCACGATCTCCACCACCTCAACCGTAGGCGTAGGCGTGGGGACGTCCGTAGGCGCCGCCGTCTCCGGGGCCGCCGTCTCCGGGGCCTCCGTGGCCGCAGCGGCCGCCTGAGCCGGAGCCTTTTCATTGCACCCCGCCAGCAGCAGAGCGCATATCAGAAGCATCATCCAAAGCACAACTCGTTTCATGCCCCCCATTGTACGATATTTCCCCAAAATGCGCAACCAAAAAAGCCGGAGAAAGATCCCTCTTCCCCCGACTTTCTGTATGGGATGTTTTACCAGATGCTGATGCGCTTGTCCGGCGCGATGTACATCCGGTCCTTTTCGGTGACGCCGAAAGCCTCGTACCACTCCGGGAAGTTCCGGGGCGCCATGTTGGCCCGCAAAACGGCGGGAGAATGCACGTCGTTGGCCAACAGTAGCTGGATATACTCCTCCTTGGCCTTCTGGCACCAGACCCGAGCCCAGTTCTTGAAGTAGGCCTTAAAATCCGGATCGGGCAGGGTGTGCACGATCTCCAGAGTCACGCCCATACCGCCGTTGTCGGCGATGTTCTCGCTGACCGTCAGCTCGCCGCTGACCTTGCCGCCGTGGAATTCGATGCCGTCAAACTGCTCGATCATGCCCTTGGTCAGCTCCTTGAAGGCGGCGAAGTCCTCCTCCTTCCACCAGTTTTTCAGGTTGCCGTTTTCATCGAAGTTGGCGCCGTTGTTGTCGAAGGCGTGGCTGATCTCGTGGCCGATGACCGCGCCGATGCCGCCCAAGTTCTCGCTGGCGCTCTGGCTCAAGGCGTAGAAGGGCTTCTGCAGGATGGCCGCCGGGAAGGTGATGTCGTTGGCGCTGGGGTTGTAGCAGGCGTTCACCATGTGGCCGGGCATAAGCCACTCCGTCCGGTCCACGGGCTTAAGGGCCCTGCCCAGCTTTTCCCGGCCGCGGATGGCGAAGATGGTTTGCATGGCCTCAAAATAGGAAGCATCCTCGTCGAAGACCAGCTTGGACCAGATCTCCTTGATCTCGTCGGGATAGCCCATCTTGATCTCGATGGTGGACAGCTTCCGGATGGCCTTCGCCTTGGTCTCCTCCGCCAGGAAGGTGTTCCTTTGCATGCGGAGCTTGTAGGTCTCGATGATCTTCCTGACCATCGCCACCACGTCCGCCTTCGCTTCCTCCCCGAAGTAGGTCCGGCCATAGTAGACGCCCACAGGCTCGGAATAGGCCATGGATGCGGTTTGGTAGGCCTGTTTTTCCAGAGCCGGATCGGCGGCGACGCCGGTCAGCGCCCGCCGGTAGGTCCGCCCCAGGGCGTAGAGTTCCTCCGAAAGGAAGGCCGTGCTCTTGAGCAGCGTCCGCACGTAGGTCCAATGGAGGTACAGCGCGAAGGTCTCCGCCGAGAAATATCCGTTCATCTCCCGGATGGCCTTGGGATCGTAGACCACCAGGGTTTCGGGCGCGTCCTCGCCGTACAGGTCCTTCAGGAGCCCCCGGATGTCGAAGGGGGCCACCTGGGCGGCCACCTCGCCCACGTCCTGGGGATTGTGGCATTTATAGTACTCGGACCATTCCAACTGGCTCTTCACCTTTTTGGCCACCAGGGCGTCGAAGGCGACGGCGTCGTCCAGATACTGCTTCTGCTCCCCTTCGGTGAGCGGCGTGAACGCCAGTACTTTGGCGGCCATGTCCGTCCAGATGGTCAAAAGCTGCTTGCCCGCCGGGTTGTCCTCAGCGTAGTAGGTGGTATCCGGCAGGATAAGGTCGGGCCCCAGCACGATGAAGGCGTGCTTTGTGGCGTCCGCCATGTCCTCGGTCACATCCATCTGGATCGGCAGCTCCACGCCCTGGAGCAGCAGCTCGGCGGCCTGGGCGTTGAGCTGCTCCACGGTCCTGATCCCCTGCAGCTTCTGAAGCAATGGCAGGACAGGGGCTATCCCCTCCCGGTTCCGTCGGTTCACATCCAGCACCTTTTTATAGAGAGCGATGGCATACTTCATCTCGGGGATGTCGCTGGTCTTCTCCCCCGCCGCAAAGGCGGCGAAGTCCGCCATCATGATCTTTTCCACGTCCTGATCAAGATCGGAGAAGCCGCCGGTGGTGGGCCGATCCTCCGGGATCACGGCGGTCTTGAGCCATTCGCCGTTGACCGCTTCGTACAGATCGTCCTGGATCCTGATTTTCGTTTCGCTCATTCTTGTTTCCTTTCTGTTGGTTGTATAGAACGGAGCAGCCCGAAAGGACTGCTCCGCGCGCGTCGGTTCCGTTTATTCCTCAACGAAGGAATCCTTGTCGAGGCCGCAGATGGGGCAGGTCCAATCGGCGGGGACCTCCTCCCAGGGGGTGCCGGGGGCGATGCCGTTGTCGGGATCACCCACCTCGGGATCGTAGACATAGCCGCAGGGGCAAACGTACTTCATAGCTGTATCTCCTTTCGTTTGATTATGCTTTCCACAGACCGTGGAGGTTGCAATAGGCGTAGACCGCCTCCACCTCGTCCCCTTCGGTGAGGGCGAAGGTGACCTCGGGGGCGCCGTCCACCACCAGGGCCTTGCGCTGGTTGCCGGCCTTGGTCTGCAGGCTCACCCACTCGATGTGATGGGCCGCGATCATGGGATGGGGCGCGGAGCCCACCTGGACCTTCACCAGGTTCCCCGCCACGGTGTAGACGGGCACGTGCTTCTCCTGGGCGGCGTCGGTGGTGTTGGGGATAAGGGCCTTCATGGGCTTGCCGCAGCAGACCACGGGCACGCCGGAGGGCTTTACCATGGCGATGATGTTGCCGCAGGTCTCACATACATAGAATTTCTGTTCCATCGTCTTCTCCTCTCAATAGTTGTTGGCGGATACTTCGAAATAGCTCTGGGGATGGGCGCAGGTGGGGCAGATGTCGGGGGCCTTGGTGCCCACCACGATATGGCCGCAGTTGCGGCACTCCCACACCTTCACCTCGCTCTTCTCAAAGACGGCCTTGGTCTCCACGTTCTTGAGCAGGGCCCGATACCGCTCCTCGTGGCGCTTCTCGATGGCGCCCACCAGACGGAACTTCTCGGCGAGCTCGGCAAAGCCCTCCTCCGCGGCGGTCTTGGCGAAGCCCTCGTACATGTCGGTCCACTCGTAGTTTTCGCCCTCGGCGGCGGCCAGAAGGTTCTCCGCGGTGGAGCCGATGCCCTCCAGCTCCTTGAACCACATCTTGGCGTGCTCCTTCTCGTTGTCAGCGGTCATCAAAAACAGGGCGGCGATCTGCTCATACCCTTCCTTCTTCGCCTTGGAGGCAAAGTAGGTGTACTTGTTCCTGGCCTGGGATTCGCCCGCAAAGGCTGCCTGAAGATTCTTTTCGGTTTGGGTTCCGGCGTATTTGTTCATAGCGTCTCCTTTTCTGGTGTTCATTGGATGGGTTCGAAATCCGCCGCGCCGTGCTTGCACAGCGGACAAATGAAATCGTCGGGCAAGGTCTCGCCCTCGTAGACGTAGCCGCAGATCTTGCACACGAAGCCCTTCTTTCCCTCGGTCTGGGGCTGGGGCTTCACGTGGGCGTGGTAGAAGGCGTAGGTCATGGAGGGGGCGTTGCTGATGACCCGGGCTTCCGTCACGTCGCAGATGAACATGCCGTGGGTGCCGAGGTCGATGTATTGGATCACCTTCAGGGACATGACTGCGTTCACGTATTTTCTCAGCATCACGAGGCCGTTGTCGCTCCTGGTCAGGGTCTCCCCGGCGAACTTGTCCGCCGTCCGGCCAGACTGGAAGCCGAAGTTCTCGAACACAGAGAAGGGGGCCTCCTCGGAGAGGATGTTCAGGTTCATGACGCCGGTCTGCTCGATCACGTGATGGGAGTAGTTCATCTTATTGATGGTGACGGCGATCCGGTTAGGCTGGCTGGTGACCTGGGCCACGGTGTTCACGATGAGGCCGTTGTCCTTCTTCCCGTCGTTGGAGGTGACCACGTAGAGGCCGTAGCCGATCTTGAAGAGGGCGGTCATGTCGTTCTTGTTGGCGGTCTCGGAGGACAGGGCCTGGTAGTTTTTACAGAGCTCAGCGGCGAGAGCGTCGATCTCCTCCTTGTTGGCTGCGTTCATGGCGGACTTGATGTGGACCGCGGTCTCGGCGAAGGTGAGATTCTTGCAGCCGGAGAGCTTCTCTTTCATCACCTTATAGGCCATGGGGGCCCAGGAGCCGTTTTCGATGAAGGCCACGGTCCGGTTCTGGAAGTTCCGCTCGGTGAGATGGTCGATGAACTCCCGCATGAAGGGATAGATGTCCGCGTTATAGGTCGTCGTGGCCAGGACCAGCTTCCCGTAGCGGAAGGCGTCGGCGACGGCCAGGGACATATCGGTCCGAGCCAGGTCGTGGACCACCACCTGGGGGCACCCCCCTTGACGGAGCTTGTCCGCCAGCAGCTCCACCGCCTTGCGGGTGTGGCCGTAGACGGAGGTGTAGGCGATGACGATGCCCTCGGTCTCCACGGAATAGGAGGCCCAGGTCTGGTAGAGCTTGATGTAGTGGCCCAGATCCTTGTCGAGGACCGGCCCATGGAGGGGGCAGATGGTGGCGATATCGAGGCCTGCCGCCTTCTTCAAGAGGTTCATGGCCTGTGCGCCGTATTTGCCCACGATGCCGATGTAATACCGGCGGGCCTCGTCGTCCCAGGGCTCGCTGCGGTCGAGGGCGCCGAACTTGCCGAAGGCGTCCGCGGAGAAGAGGACCTTGTCCGCAGAATCATAGGTCACCATGACCTCGGGCCAGTGGACCATGGGCGCAAAGACGAAGGTCAGGGTGTGACGGCCCAGGGCAAGGGTGCCGCCGTTCTCGGCCACCTGGCGCTCCTTCACGAGATCGAGGCCGAAGAAGTTGTCCATCATGGCGAAGGCTTTCGCCGTGGCCACCACGGTGGCGTTTGGGTAGGTCTTGAGGAAGCTGTCGATGTTGGCGGAGTGGTCCGGCTCCATGTGCTGGACGATGAGATAGTCAGGCTTGCGGCCACCCAGAGCATTCTCCAAATTGTCCAGCCATTCGTGGGTGAAATGCTGGTCCACGGTGTCCATGACGGCCACCTTCTCGTCCAGAATCACATAGGAGTTGTAGCACATGCCGTTGGGGACCTTATACTGGCCCTCGAACAGGTCCACCTTGTGATCGTTTACGCCCACGTACAGGATATCGTTGGAAATCTTCATAGTCACGCCCCTTCTTGATTTGTCGCCCTTATTATACTATACTCACAGGGGAAAAGGCAACAGAAACATTCGCGAGGGGACAGAACCCGCGGAGCTTTACACCAGGGAAATCGGGGTTCGCAGAGGTGTATGACGATGAAGAAAACGATAGAAGAACTGCTTCAATGCCCATATTGGATCGTCGACATATTGCCGTCGCAAGTGGCTAAAGACAGTCCCGGACAATACTTTGCTGTGGAAAAGTATTTCCTGCACAGCAACCGGATGGCAGAGATAAAGCAAAAACATATCGATCTGATTCTGAAGCTGAACTGCTACAGGGACATATCCATGGGCGATGAGCCTGTCATCAATCCCATGCCGGAGCATATTGCCGGAGAGATGAAAAACAGGCACCTCTGCATTATGATAGACGAAAGCATGATCCTTTCCGAGCCCGACGACACGTATTTGACTGTTTTCAATCCGGATCCACAGCTGCTGGAGCTGATCCGGCAAATCGCTTCCGGCGAGGGTCTTTTCGTTTGGAAACCCGTCTCTTAGGCAAACCCAGTTGAACGAAGTTCGGTTACTCAAGGAGGGAATCCATGGCGAACACAGAGCGGTTTTTGCCCACCCATATCGTCTCAGCCGGGGCCGTCGTACTCAACGACCGGGGCGAAGTGCTGCTGGTTTTGGACGATCGCCGGGGCAGCTGGACCTTTCCCGGCGGCATCATCGAAGAGGGCGAAGGGGTCCTCGACGGCGTGAAGCGGGAGGTGCTGGAGGAAACGGGAGTCGAGGCGGAGGTAGGAGAGCTCTTTTGCGTCACCTCCAACACCTGCAAATATCCCGGCTACAACGGGGTGAAGGAGGTGCCCACCAAGGTCATGCTGGACTTCGTCTGCCGGGCTACGGGCGGTGCGCCCCGGCCCTCGGAGGAGAATTCCCAAACCGCCTGGTTCCCCCTGGACGAGGCCCAAAAGCGCATCACGGCCCCGGCCATCGCGGTGCGGTTTCAGGCCTACCTTGACTATGAGGGCCGGCCCGCTTTTTTGGAGTACGTCACCCGCCCCGCCTTCGAGCTGAAAGCGAAGCGGACCATATAGCCGCGTCGGAGGCGAAGGGATGAAAATACACATCATCGGCGGGCCCGGCAGCGGTAAGACCTTCCTGGCCGAAAAGCTGTCCCGGGAGCTGGGTATTCCCCATTACGATCTCGACGATGTCCAGTGGTCCAACGAGTCGGGGTATGGGAAAAAGCGGGACCCGGCGGAACGGGACGCTCTGCTGGATGAGCTCCTGCAGCGGGACGACTGGATCATGGAGGGCGTATACTACGCCTGGTGCGGCCGGTGCTTCGAGGACGCGGACAGGATCTACCTGTTGGAAATTCCCCGCCGCCTATACCGATACCGCATTATCCGGCGGTTCCTCCGGCGAAAGCTGGGATTGGAAGCGGGCAGGAAGGAGACCCTCCGGTCCCTGTCCGCCCTGCTGAAATGGGCCGACAAGTACCAGCGGGTCAATCTGGCGGAGATCAAGCATATTCTGCAAGCGTACCCGAACAAAGTGGTGAAATGAATCTGTCGAGGGAAACCATGATCCTGATCATCGAAAGCATCCTGCTCTGCCTGGCCTTCACGGGGATGGTGTACGCCATGTCGCGGGACCCCATCAAGACCCTGTATAATTACCCGCCCCGCATCCAGGAGCGGGTGAAGTCCCTGCCGGAATATCAGGGCAGGATACCCACGCAAAAAAACAAAATCGCCGCCAAGCTGGGCGCGTCCCTCCTGTTCGTCATCCTGCTGGCCCTGATCCTGCGATACGTGAACGGCTACACCACATTTTGGCAGGCCTTCGGCGGCGGCTTTCTCCTCTGGACCGTAGTGAATCTGTGGGACGCCCTGGTGCTTGACATCCTCTGGTTCTGCCACGATCCCCGGTTCGTTCTCAAGGGCACCGAGGATATGACGGCGGACTACCACGACTACCGCTTCCACCTCAAGGGCTTCCTTATCGGTGAAGCCCTTGCCCTCGTCGTCTGCGCCCTGGCAGGGCTGGCGGTTCAGTTCCTGCTGTAGAGATAAATAAATCGGCGTTTGTGGAGATTTAGATAAATCTGATTTTATCGAAAAGAATGTAGATGGAGAACGATTATGGGAAGAGTGGTTGCCATCAGTGGTGGGAATCTTCAGACTACTGAAAACCTCAATAGGTACGCATTAAAACTATCTGGAAAGAAATCACCAAATGTTCTGTTTATCGGAACTGCCAGCATGGATTCAGATGAGTATTACTCAAATATCAAGACTGCTTTTGGCAAGTTAAATTGTTGCGTGATAAACCTTCCTTTGATAAAGAGAGAGATTAATGCTACGACAATCAATAGCAGGCTTGAATGGGCAGATGTCATTTATGTCGGCGGTGGTGACACAAAAACAATGATGGAGATCTGGAAGCAGTATTCGTTGGATAAAAAGCTGAAGGAGATATATGAGAAAGACACAGCTGTTTTGACCGGGATTAGTGCGGGTGCCATATGCTGGTTCAAATCCGGACACAGTGATAGTGAGAGTTTTACATGCGGCGAGGCATGGAAATATATTATCGTGGATGGAATGTTGGGATTATATCCATTTTGCTTTTGCCCTCACTACAATGAAGAAGGACGAGATTCTTTTGATCAGATGATTTCTGATGTTGAATACGATGGATTGGCTTTGGAAAATGAGACGGCATTTGTTGAATCCTCTGGTCAGCAGTTTATTATAGGAGCGCGACACGATGCAAAAGCATGGTTATTTTCCAACCATAATAAGCAGCAGCTGGAAGTGATCCCTTGCTGAAAGGCAATCAAGAAAAAAGGAAACGATAACTTCTTGTTTTCTGAGGTGAACCTATGGCCTATATCGTAGAGATTCAGGATTTTTCCGCCCCCGAGCTGGACGTGTACGCCCGGCTCACGGAGAACCAGCTGAAGAACCGGCTGCGCCCTGAGGACGGGCTGTTCATCGCCGAGAGCCCCAAGGTGATCGGCACGGCGTTGGACTCTGGCCTCGTGCCCGTGTCGCTGCTGACGGAACGGCGGCATATCGCGGGCTCCGCCGCGGCCCTTTTGGAGCGACTGGGGGATATCCCGGTCTATACCGCCGACGACGGGCTTTTGTCAAAGCTCACGGGCTACGACCTGACGAGGGGCGTGCTCTGTGCCATGCGGCGGCCGGCGGAACGGACCGCTGCGGAAGTGTTGGAGGACGCGCACCGGGTGGCGGTGCTGGAGAACATTGTGGATTCCACCAATCTGGGAGCCATCTTTCGCTCCGCCGCCGCACTGGGCATGGACGCCGTGCTCCTCTCCCCCGCCTGCTGCGACCCCCTTTTACGCCGGGCGGTGCGGGTCAGCATGGGCACCGTGTTCCAGGTCCCCTGGGCGCGGCTCGACTCCTTGGATACCCTGAAGCAGGCGGGCTTCGTCACCCTGGCCATGGCCTTGGAGAAGGATGCCCTGTCCCTGGACGATCCTAAGCTGCAAACCTACGACAAGCTGGCCGTCATTTTGGGCACGGAGGGGGACGGGCTGACCCCCGAAACCATCGACGCCTGCGATCACACTGTCATCATCCCCATGGCCCACGGGGTGGACTCCCTGAACGTGGGGAACGCCGCCGCCGTGGCCTTTTGGGCTCTGCGAAAAAGATGATATGGAACGGACCGTTTCCTGCAGCCGCTATACCCTGACCGTCCTTTGGGAGGACCCTGCTGCCCCGGCTCTTTACACCGTGTCCGAGGCGGACGACGCCCGGGCGCTGTCCGCGTCCCTGCCCGCGCCCCAGCCTACCTTCGTCTGCATCGAGGGCGTGGACTGGAACCGGGACCTGTCCCCCTGGGCCGCCAGGAAGGTCTTTCGGGGCGGAGAGGACTTTTCCGGCGAGGCGAACGCCTTCTTGCAGACCCTGTTGACCGAGCTCATCCCCGCCGCGGAGGCGAGCCTCTCCCCCGCCTGGCGGGGGATCTTCGGCTATTCGCTGGCGGGGCTGTTCAGCCTGTGGGCCATGACCCGGACGGACACCTTTTCCCGCTGCGCCAGTGTGTCCGGCTCATTGTGGTTCGACGGATTCACGGACTATCTCTCCGCCCACCCCCTTTTGGGACAGCCGAAAAGGGTCTATCTCTCCCTGGGGGATCGGGAGGAAAAGGCCAAAAACCACCGGATGCAGCAAGTCCGCACCGCCACGGAGGCGGCCCAAGCCGTCATCGAAGCCCAGGAAGTCCCCTGCGCCTTCGAGCTCAACCCCGGCGGCCATTTCCAGGACATTTTGGACCGGCAGCGGCGGGCGGTGCTGGCCCTTCTGTAGCACCCCCCTGTCGCAAAAAAGCATAGTATATACCACCTACACTCTATCAAGGAGGATATGCCATGCTTACCTTCACCAACCAAGCCGCCCTTTCCTATCGGAACCGGGTGCGGTATTCCAATTTGACCACAGGGCAGATCGCCGACGCCCTGACCATGACCAAGGAGGCGCTGACGGGCACCTACGCCCCCGGCGAGGACGTGACCTATGTGGTGCGCCTCAGCAACAACGGGACGGCAGCTCTCACGGACCTGACCCTCACGGACGATCTGGGGGGCTACGTCTTTGACGGCGGCACCCTGTACCCCCTAAGCTATGTGGAAAACTCCCTGCGCTTCTTTGTGAACGGGACGGAGCAGCCCCTGCCCGCCGTGACCGCCGGCGCGCCCCTGTCCGTTTCCGGCGTCACTGTGCCCGCGGGCGGGAACGCGCTCATCGTGTACGAGGCGGCGGTGAACGAATTCGCCTCCCCGGAGGCGGGCGGGAGCATCGTCAACACCGTCACCGCCTCCGGTGCGGGGCTCACCGCGCCGGTGACCGCGTCCGCTACCGTGACGGCGGCGAACGAGCCGGAGCTCACCATCGCCAAGAGTCTGACCCCCGAGACCGTGGGCGCGGATCGGCAGGTCACCTATACCTTCACCATCGAGAACGAGGGGAACGCGGCCACAGCGACCGGGGACGATCTGGTGGTGACGGACACCTTTGCACCTGCCCTCGCCAACATCGCCGTGACGCTGAACGGGGCGCCCTTGCCTCAGCCGGGGAACTACACCTATGACGAGGCCACCGGCGTCTTCGCCACGGTACCCGGCGCGCTTTCCGTGCCCGCCGCCGCCTTCACCCAGGACCCGGTCACCGGCGTGTGGACTGCCGAGCCCGGGGAAGCGGTGCTGGCGGTCACGGGGACGATTCAGACGGTGTAATAGTTTTGTTTTTGCCGCTTTTTTCTCTTCGGTGAAGAGGAAAAAAGCGGCACAAAAAAGAGAAGCTTAAGAATAATAATGGGGAGTACAGCTAAACCATACTCCCCAAGTAAAGTTCTTTGGTACGACCTTTCTTTCAAGAAAGGTCGTCCGCTTTTATTCATTCCTTAAAAAAGCCAAAGTCGCCTTGAACAGGTCCCCGTCCACCGTCAATGTCAAGGTGCCGCCGTTGAGCTCGGTGAGGCTCCGGGCGATGGAGAGCCCCAAACCGCTGCCCTCGGAGTTCCGGGAGGCGTCGCCGCGGACGAACCGCTCCATGAGCTCTTCGGCGGAGATGTTCAGCTCATCCCGGCTCACGTTCCGGAAGGCGATCTCCACGCCGCCGTCCCTCGCCACCGTGGAAAGGTACACCCGGGTGCCGGGCTGGGCGTACTTGGTCACGTTGGAGAGTAGGTTGTCGAACACCCGCCACAGCAGCCGCCCGTCCGCCTGGATATGGGGCTCCGCGGGGTCCAAAGTCGTGACCAACGTCAGCCCCGCCGCCGCCAGCCGTTCCGCGTACTCCCCCGCCGCCTGGGAAAGGAGCAGATTCACGTCCGTGTCCTCCAGCTTCGCCTGGATGTTCCCCGTGGACGCCTTGCTGGCCTCCACCAGATCCTCCGTCAGCTTCTTCAGCCGCTGGCTCTGCCTGTCCAGCACGTCCAGGTATTCCGGCGCGTGTTCCGAGTCCAGTCCCTCCTTCTTCAGCAGGTCCACATAGGAGATGATGGACGTGAGGGGCGTCTTGAGATCGTGGCTCACGTTTGTGATGAGTTCCGTCTTCATTCGCTCGCTCTTCATTTGCCGGGCCACCGCTGCGTCCATGCCCCGGCCCATGCTGTTAAGGCTTTGGGCATGCTGCTTTTCCGAGGGAAACAGATACTTTTCCGGCACCGGGCTCATATCCCCCTCCGCCATGCGCTTCGCCCCGTCCTGAAGCTTTTTGAGCCCGATGACGAAGGCGAACAGCGCCGCCGTCAGCACCGGCTTTTCCAGCAGCCAGAAGAGCACCAGCGGCCCTCTGGCGTAGCCGGCTATCATCACCAGCTCAATGAGGCTGATCCCGCCCCAGATGAGGATGGTTTTCCAGATGAGGGGGAGATTCACCAGCACGTACCACAGCCACTTCACCCCGGCCCAGGCCCAGCGCAGGACCCAATAGAGGAGGGTCCCCTTCACCAGCGTCCTTGTCTTGCAGCGGACGGCGAAGGTCATGCAGAACAGCAGGCCCAGCGCCAGCAGCATAGGCAGGAACAGCCCGAACACCACCAGGAACCGGTCCGTCAGCACCTCCATGCTGAAGCCCACGACTGCCGCCATACCCAACAGCACCAGCTCCAACGGCACCTTATCGAACCAGTTCCGGCTCACCTCGGCGGTGCCGGTCCGGTGCCCCGCGCTGACCAGCAGGAAGATGAACAGGGCGATGGTCAGCAGAAGGCAGGCCGCCGTCACGGGGATGACCCAGCTGCGGCAGGCGATGAAGGTGTTCACCAGGGGCAGCAGGAGGGAATACCGGTCCACCACGGGGAAGGCGCCGTCGATGCCGTAGGAAATCTGGACGGTCCGTAGCTCCCGGAGCCGATAGTAAGCATCCAATCGCCAGGTGTCCTCCACTTCCTCGATGGTAGCACTGGTAACCCAGCTGTTTCGATGGAGGGCAAATTCTGCCTCACGGGCGGCGTCCTCGGTGGGATAGTTCTCCACAAGGTGAAGCACCGCGCCCGGCTCATTGGCGACGGTGAGAGGCCGCTCCCGATAGGCGATACAATCCGAGGGATCTCCGTTGGTAAGGAGCAGTTCTCCCGCCTGGGAATGGACCGCAAAGCGGAAGTTGGTGCGGCCGGAGTCCAGCGAGATCGGCAGCTCTATCTCCGGCCAGGTCTCGGGAACCTCGGTCTGCATGGTCTCGGGGAGCTCGGTCCTTTCGGGAATCTGCTCCGTCTGCGGATGGTCGGCCGGGTCAGGGACCGGCGTCACCGTTGGGTTCTGCGTAGGCTCCGGGGTCACGTCCGAAAGCAAGGCTCCCTCCGTTCGCTGGGGCTGCGGGGTCGTCTCTTGCTCATGCCAAGAGAGCGCGTTCCCCACCAGGCTGATCTCCCGGTTCATGAGATAGTTCGCCGCCTCGTCGAACAGCTCCGCCCCGCCGTCGTTGAAGGCGTTGTACTGGAACAGGGCCGCCACGCCGCCGGCGCCCAGGATGGTCCCCATGGCAAAGATCATAAACAGCACGCCGGCCACGATCCGGGCCGCCAGGGTCAGATTCCATCTCCTCATTTTACGTTTCCTCCGTCAAAACGATAGCCCTTGCCCCAGACCACCTTGATGTACCGGGGTTCGGCAGGGTCGAATTCCAGCTTTTCCCGCAGGTGCCGGATGTGGACCGCCACCGCGTTTTCGGCGCCGTAGGGTGATTCGCCCCACACCTGCCGATAGATATCCTTGGGAGAGAAGACCTGTCCGGGATGGGACATGAGGAGCTTCAAAATATCGTACTCCCGGGGTGTCAGGCTGACCGGCTCCCCGTCCAGGGTGACGGCCTTGGCTGCATCGTCCAGGCTGACGCCGCCGATGGTCAACGCAGTAGGCCGATGTTCGCCGCCGCCCAGCTGCATGTACCGCCGAAGCTGGGACCTGACCCGGGCCAGCAGCTCCACCGGGTTGAAGGGCTTGGTCACATAGTCGTCAGCCCCCAGATTCAGGCCCAGGACCTTGTCCGTGTCCTCGGACTTGGCCGTAAGCAGGATCACGGGCATGTTGCTCCTCTCCCGGATGCGGGTCATGGCGGTGATGCCGTCCATCTGGGGCATCATGATGTCCAGGAGGACCAGGTGCACCTCCCCCTGATCGAGTTGTGCCAGAGCCTCCGCCCCTGTATAGGCGGTGAGCACCTCATGGCCCTCCGCCTCCAGATAGATCTTCAGGGCGCTCACGATGTCCCGTTCGTCGTCACAGACCAGAATGCGATACATGTTTCCTCTCCTTCCCTCTTTACAATGCCATCATACCGAAAAGAGGATTAAGAAACAAGGCGGGAAAGTTTAAGAAGTGATTAAGATGGGACAAGTGTCTTCTTTTGCGACTTTTTCTCTTTGGACAAAGGAGAAAAAGTCGCCCAAAAAGAGAAACTTAAAAAGAGATTGCGGCATGACCACAGTCCCTTCCTTCTTCTTAAGCTTCTCTTTTTTCCGCCGCTTTTTTCCTCTTCACCGAAGAGAAAAAAGCGGCAAAAGAAAAATGTTTATTCGTCTATCAAATCGTCCTCCACCTCGTCCTCGTCCACCCAGTCCGGGTTTTGTTCCACCAGGAGCCGGAGGACGCGCAGGTTGTTCCGCTTCAGGATGGTGACGGTCAGATCCTCGAAGGTGAAGCTCTCCCTGAGCTTCGGGTACCCCCCCAGCATCTCCACGGCCCAGCCGCCCACGGTGGCGTTGTCGTCGTCGATCTCCTCCTCGTCCTTGTCGAACTCAGCGAAGAAGTCATCGAGGCGCATGTCCCCATCCACCTCATAGGTGTGGGGCCTGATTTCCACGAACTCCTCCTCGATCTCGTCGGACTCGTCCCAGATGTCCCCCACCAACTGCTCCAGCACGTCCTCCATGGTGAGCACGCCCATGGTCCCGCCGTACTCGTCGGTGACGATGACCATATGCCCCTTCTTCTTGCGCATGGTGTTGAACACGTCGTCGAGGGGCATGGTCTTGTGCACGAAAATGGGCGGCAGCAGCAGCTTTTCGATGTCCGCGTCCGGGTCCTTCACCAGCGCCTTATAGAGGTGGTTGAGGTGCAGGATGCCCACGATATTGTCCATGGTCTCCTGATATACGGGGATGCGGGTATAGGGGGATGCGAAGGCCACTTTCAGCATCTCCTCCCGGGAATCATCCAGGTCGATGGCCACCAGATCTACCCGGGGGGTGATCACCTCGTAGGCCAGCACGTCCCCGAAATCCAGGGCGCTCTGCAGCAGGTCCGCCGTGTCCTCATCCACCACGCCCTCGTCTTCCACAGTCTCGATGATGGTCTCGAGGTCGTCCTCCGTTACCGCCGGGCCGCTGTCCTGCCCTCGCTCCCACAGCCGGGAGATGAGGTGAAGCAGCTTCTCCAAAAGCCAGGTGAGGGGCCAGGTGAGCCCCATCCAGAGCCGCAGCGGCACCGCCGCCAGGTTGCTGAACCGCTCGGGCTGGGCGCTGGCGATGATCTTAGGGGATATCTCGCCGAAGGTGATGATGAGCACGGTCATGACGGCCGTGGCCACCCAGGCGCCCTTCTCCCCCATGAGCCCCACGGCGATGACCGTGGCCAGGGACGAGGCGCCGATGTTCACCAGGTTGTTGCCCACCAGGATGGAGATGAGAGCCTTTTCAAAGCTTTGTTTCACCTTCAGGGCCAGGCCGTAGGCGCCGCCCTTTTCCGCCGCAGCGTGCTCCAGACGCAGCTCCTGGGCGGCGGAGTAAGCAATCTCCGAGCCGGAGAAGAAGGCGGATAGGAGGATGCACAGCAGGATGAGCAGAAGGTACACGATCATGCTTCGTCACCTCCCGCCGGCGCTTTATCGTCCTCGTCGTAGATCTCGCCCACCAACTCCTCCAAAATGTCCTCCACAGTGACGATGCCCAAGAGCTTCCCGTCCCCGTCACGGACGATGGCGGCATGGACCCGCTGGCTGCTGAGGGTGTCCAGCAGCTCGTCGATGGGGGCTCCGGCGGTGACGAAGGTAGGCTTGTCCATGACCCGGCTCAGGGACACGTGGCCCTGGCGCTGGATGTAGGATTTCAGGTATTTGCGGATCTGGAGCATACCCACCACGTTCCCCTCCCGATCCACCACGGGCAGCCGGGAGTGGTTGGTCCCCTCGATGAGGGAGACGATGGTCTTGGGGGCCATGTCCCGGCGAAGGACCGTCACCTGGTCCCAGGGGGTGAACACATCCCGGACCGGGGTCTCGGTGAACTCCAGGGCAGATTGGACCAGCTCAGCCGTGTCCTCGTCCACGCCGTTCTCTTCGTCAGGAATGATGGAGTCGATGATATCGTGGAGCTCGTCCTCGGTGACGGTGGGGTCCTCATCCTCGGAGATCCTGGCCAGTTTTTTCAGCGCCTTGCTCATGCCGGTAAACAAGCGGATGAAGGGTTTCAAAACCTTCATGAGCACCAGCAGCGGCGTGGCGCAGAAGAGAGCAAACCGCTCGGAGCAGGCCTTGGCGAAAGATTTGGGGATCATCTCCGCCGCCAGGAACACCAAAAGGGCCGTCACCAACGTGGTGACCGCCACGGCGCCCTCGCCCCACAGCCGGGTGGCCGTAAGGGTGGCAAGAGCTGCGCTGCCGATATGCATGATGTTGTTGCCGATGAGGATGGCCGACAGAGCTTCCTCGAAGTGGTCAAGGATGTAGATGACGCGCCGGGCCCGCCGATCCCCGTCGTCCGCATAGCTCAGCATACGGATCCGATTCACGGTGGACAGAGCCGTTTCACTGCCGGCAAAGAAGGCACTGCACAGCAACAGCGCCAAAAAGAACAAGACAAGCCCAAGGGGAAACTGCCCTGTGACTTGAGGAACGGACTCGTTCAGCAGCACACATATGGGAATGCTACTGGGATCTGCGTCCACGAAAAAACCACCTCGCCATAGAATAGTAACAGGCCTATTATAAAGGAGGATCGCCCGCCTTGCAAGCGGTCAGTCCCCCTTTTTCCATACTTTTTCACAGAAAAACAGGATTTTCTCAGCCGCCCAGCTCGAAACTGACCGCCCGCACGTCGCCCACGGACTCCAAGAACTCGGAGACGTCGTTGACCGTCACGTCGTGGCGCATGCGCAGCGTCAGGCTGTAGGCGGCGCTGCCGTCCTCCAGAAAGTCGATCTTCATATCCTGGACCTGGATGCGGCGCTTGGCGATATAAGCGTTCAGCGCCTTGCGGAAAGCCTCCTCGTTGGGGGCGATGCACTTGAGGTGCCCGATCACCATGGAGTCGGCGCCGAAGGTGAACCGGTGGGTCAAAATCTGGATGACCGCCACCACCACCGTGGTGAAGACCCCCAGCACGTACATGCCCGTGCCGATGGCGAGGCCGATCCCCGCCGTGGCCCAGATGCCCGCCGCCGTGGTCAGGCCCTTGATGGAGTTGCCGTTGCGGAAGATGATGCCGGCGCCCAGGAAGGAGACGCCGCTGATGATCTGGGCGGCCAGCCGGGCCGGGTCTGTGCCGTGGGTCCCAAAAAGGCCGGTGCCGTCGGCGGCCACCATATCGCCGAAGCCGTACTTGGACACGATCATGGTCAGGGCCGCTGCGCAGCAGACGATGATATGGGTGCGGATGCCCGCTTCCTTCAGCCGCTTGCTGCGCTCGTAGCCGATGGCGGCGCCGCAGATGCAGGCCACCAGCACCCGAAGGAAGAATTCCCCGTACTGCCAAAGGGTGAACTGTTTCGATAGATTTTCCGCAAAGGTCATTTGCCCCAGCCTCTTTTCCCCATGGTATGAATAAAAGAGATCGGTGCGGCCGAGGCCCACCGATCCGAAGGGTCTATGCTCAGGAGATCATGTCCCCCTGATGGGCGATGAGGGTAGCGTCGTAGACGCCCTCCACCCGCATGAACTTGTCCACGAAGCCGGTTTCGCTCTGGCGGATGCGCAGCTCCACGGTCATTTCGATGCCCTCCCGCTGGACGGTCTTGGACTTAATCCGGCCCTGGGGCAGCTGGGCCACCATCTGCTTGATCTGCTTGGATGCGCTTTCGTCATAGTGGAGGATCAGGAGATACGGCATGGTGGACCGGCCCTTGATGACGGAGATGAAGATCATGCACAGGCCGATGAACACCGCCGCGATGACGCCGGCGATGAAGTACCCCGCGCCCAGGGCGATGCCCTCGGCGATGGCCCAGAACATGAACACCGTGTCGATGGGGTCCTTGATGGCGGTACGGAAACGGACGATGGACAGCGCGCCCACCATGCCCAAGGACAGCTTCACGTTGTTGGCCATGAACATGATGACCGTGGCCGTGACCATGCAGAGCATGACCAGGCTCAGATTGAAGGTCCGGGAATAGATGACCCCGGAGAAGGTGATCCGATAGATGAAGAACACATAGAGCCCCACCAAAAACGCGGCCAGGACCGTGAGGATGGTGAGCATGGGCTGATAGTTCTGCAGCTGCAAGATGTACTGAAATACGTTGTCCATTGTTTTCTCCTTTTCCTGCGAATGATTCTGTTAAAAGTCGAACTGCCGGCAGAACAGATACTTGCTGGCCGCCGTGTGCTCCGCCGCGTTCACCTGCAGCAGGGAACGAACATAGCCGGGCAGATACTTGTTGAACTTGACCTCCAATATGCACCCGTTCTCAAACTCCGTGGCCGGAAAGGTGGGGGCATGGGGGTTGAACAGGTCCGTGCAGCGAAGGCCCGTACGAATGTTCCGATCGATGGTGACCCGCACATCCTCCAGAGGGAAGATAAAGGGTTCCCGATCATAGTCCACCAGGACCCGGGGCCGCCAGCCCTCGGTCCGAAGGGCCGCGTACAGCTCGGCGGCGAAATCCTCCTGCCGGTGGAGAAGGAAGCCATATTCCCCGGCCAGGATGGCGTCGCACTGCTGCCGGGTGATGAGCAGGCTCTTTTTGCCGATGAACTGGCCATTCTTATGCTTGCGCTCAAACTTGATGACCTTGTCGGACATGTCGTAGATGCGGATGCGGTACTTGTCCCGAAACTCCACGCCGTCGGTCTTCTCCCCCACCGCCCGCTCGAAGGGGGTGTCGAAGTAGAGGCTGCGGATGAAGTAGGTCCCGCCGTTCCTCACGGCGTGAGGATCCTGGGACAGGGTGAGTCGAAGACGGGTGGCCAGAAATTCTGCCTCCCCCAGGCTGATCAGATATTTTATCTCGTGCCGGTATTCCATGCTTCACTCCGTCCGGCCAAACAGCTCCATCATCTTGGAATCCGTCAGCTTATAGTTGGTGTTCTTGTTGATGTACGCCTTCAGGTACTTGAAGTAGTATTCCTGATAGTGGTTGGCATATCCCCGCACGTTGTTGATGTGGGCCTTCCAGTTCTTCACCGAAAGATCCCACCGGGGGAAGTCCCACTCGATCTCCGAGGCGATATTGCCGGAGAGCTCGTCCACCTTGGCGTTGATCTTCTCCGGTGAGTATACCTCATTGACCATCATCGCGCAATACTTCAGGAAGATTTCCACAAAGTCGTTGTTTTTCAGCAGGGATCGGGCCAGGACCGTGGAAAACCCCTTGCCGGCGCCGTGGCCCTCGGGATGGAAGTACTTGGTGAAAAAGTCCCGCCGATAGCCGTTGGTGACGGAGTCCTCCTTCTCGTCGTTCCGGGCCATGGCGTCGCAAAAATCGTAGAAGATCCAGCGCCACTTGCCGTCCTTCTCGCTGGAGCGCCACCACTTGATGTTGCCGGAGTCGTTATTGCCCACGATGATCTCCGCAGCGCAGTAAAGGGCGAAGTTCTCCACGTCGATCTGGGAGCAGACGTACTCGTAATCCCCGTAGTTGCTCAGATCGCAGTTCTTGCTCTTGCAGAAGTCGATGAGGGCCTTGTAGTCGTCCACGCACTTGGGATCGCCGGCCACCAGGACCCCGTTGCCCCGGAGCACGTCGATGGTATCCTTGTTCGTGACGGAATAATGCTGGGCGATGAAGGCCCGGCTCACTTTCTCCCGCAGATTGTAGACCCCCCAATATTGACCGTTGAGATAGAGGGCGGTCTGCACATAGGCCTGTATGCAAATGTCCGCGCCCCCGTCCTCCAACAGACCCGTCACCAAACAGTCCCGGATCTTGGTGGCCACGGCATCTTTGGCAGAGCAGCGCAGAACCAGTGATTCATAGCCCCAGTCGCTGGGCCGATTGTCAAAGAAGGGATAGTCCAGCGTGGAGCCGCCATAGCCTTTGCGCGCGACGAGGGCGAAGTTCCTCTGCTTTTGATACCGGGAGAAGGAACCAAAGATGCGGATCATCAGATCACTCTCGAATAAAACTTCCTTGCCTCCAACGCTGGTATAGGTCCAGTGAGCCTGCCGCTCCCATTCCCTCCCCCGCTGGTTGTAGTTGGCGCCCAGCTTCCGATCGTTGGAAGGGGTGGTCCATTCCGTGGCGGCCGTCTTGCCCTGATAGTGGCTGCCCACCACGTAGATGCCGTAGTCCACGTTGAAGAGGTTATCCGGGTCTGTGACCAGAAAGCACACGGGAAGCGTGGAGTCGTGGGCGTCGGTGGTCTGCTTGTCCCCCACGATGACATAGGTATTGGAGATGACGGGGCTCTTGTAGAGGGTCCCGTTCTCGCTGAAAGCCCTGGCCCGCAGCACCGCGTTTTGGCTGAAGGTCAGCTGCTCCCCCGCCCGGTAGCGGGTGGAGGATTCCGTGGGCGTTGTGCAGTCCAGGGTGTAGGTCACATAGGTCCCGGCGGGGACCTCCATGGACACCGTCTGGGCCCCGTGATACACGCCGCTGTCGAGGGAGACCGCCGGCGCGTCGCAATACGCGCCGCCTGAGAGGGGCGCCGTGTTGGCCGCGCCCTGGGTGGGCGTTTCACACAGGCCCCAGGTGTCCCCCACCTTGGCATAGGAAAGACAGGCGACGGACTTGGGTACCGTCACCCGGTCGATCAAGGTGCCGTTGTTGTCATAGAGATAGAGGGTCTCTCCCTGACCGGGGACGGAGAAGTTCAGCGTCCGCGCCCGCATTTCGGCGGTGACGCTCTTCTCGTCCTTGCCTTCCAGCGGAAGGCTGCCGCTCATGTAGAGGATGAGATATCCTTTCCCGGCGATACTCGTTCCCTCAGGAAAAACCCATTTTGTCGGCTTTTTTTCGTTGTCGGTCAGGGAGTATCCGGTGAGGGAAACGGTTTGGTCGGAGCGGTTGTAGAGCTCCACCCACTTGCCCTGGTCGTCGTCGTCGGGCACGCCCTTGCTGTCCAGCTTATAGCGATAGCCGTCGGAAAGAATCTCGGAAAAGGTGATGTCGTGGACGCCCACATCCGGATTCCGCTGCTTATCGAAAGCGGCGTAGCCGGCGTTGGTATTGGGATAGCCGGGGGTGGGCTTATCGGAGGGGACGAAGCCGCTCTGGGTATCGAGATCGCCGGAGCCCGTATAGCCCCGGATCATGCTCCAATCCTTTTCCTGTGCGTCGAACTCGCACATGTCGAGGATGCCGCCGTTTTGATCCACCAGGATGAGGGAATCCCCCTTGCTGCCGGAAAGATTGAAGGGCAGGGAGATATAGCCCTCCACCTGCTCCGCCATGCACCAGAGGAGCATATACTCCCCGGCGCCGATGGTGGTTCCCTGGGGGAAGGTGAAGCGATAGGGCTTGCGCATGTCGTCGCTGAGGCCGCAGCCGGACAGATCCACGGGGCTGTTGGTGGTGTTGAACAGCTCCACCCAATCGGGGAACTGGCCGTTGGGACCGGCGGTGGTGGTGCCGTTGCGGGCCATGAGTTCGGAGATATAGACCCCGTTGTGCTGGGCGGTGGCGCCCACGCTCAAGGGCGCGTCGCTTTCGCCCAGCTTCCGGCTCTCCTCATAGGCCGCGATGCCCGCGGGGGTGTTGGGGAAGAGGGGCGAGGGCAGCATCTCGGTATACTTTTGCCCCACGTCGTCCCAGCTCAGGGTATAGCCGGTGTAAATGGAGGGGATCTCCATGGTGAAGAGGGGCTCGCCGCCGGCGTTGGTGAGCCGGATCACGTCCCCCGCGCCCAGCTTGAAATCGGCGATGAGGGCGTTCTCCACCTTTTCGCCGGTGCACCAGACCAGGATATAGCCGTCCGGGGGCAGCACCGTCTTGTCGGGGAATACCCAAAGCCGATCCTCCCGGTCGGAGAGGCCCCAGCCGGAGATGTCCCGCTCCACGCTGGCGGTGTTGTGCAGCTCCACATAATCCGGGTGGTTCCCCGCGCCGTCGGAAACGATGCCCGTGTTGTTGACCATGATCTCGCTGATGACGACGTCCGTGGTCAGGTGAACGGAAACGGTCTCAGTCGCCCGCTTCTTCCGGCAGGAGGCCCAGCTCACCCCGATGATGAGCAGCAACACCAGCACGATGGCTACGGCAGGCCTGATGGCCGCCTGTTGTCTGCGCCTACGCTTCATATCCTTTCCTCGATTCCTGAATAATCGTATGGTGTATCATAGCACACGGGGGCAGGACCGTCCAATGGCCCCGAGACAGATTTAACACTCTGTCTACAATCCCCCGATTTTGCCCTTATGCCTGGGTTTCCGGGGCGGGGCCTTCCTCCGGCTCCTCCTCGGCGTGAGGCGCCAGGGCCACGCAGACCACCCTGGTCCCCTCGTCCACCCGCATGAGGCGGACGCCCTGAGTGGCCCGGCCGATGGCCGGCACCTGGGATACGGGGGTGCGGATGATAGTGCCGTCGTCCCGAACCAGCATCATGTCCTCGTCTCCGGAGGTCATCTTGCAGCAGGCCAGATCTCCGGTCTTCTCCGTCAGGTTCATGGCCGTGATGCCCTTGCCGCCCCGGCCCTGGGCCCGGTACTGGTCCTCACAGGTCCGCTTGCCCATGCCCCGCTCGGTGACGGTGAGCAGCGCGCCGCCGGGCACGATCTTCACCATGTCCACCACCTCGTCCCCTTCATCGAGACGGATGGAGCGCACGCCCTGGCCGCCACGGCCCGTGGCCCGCACGTCCGCTTCGGAGAAGCGGATGCACTTGCCCTTTTTGCTGGAGATGAGGAACTCGTCCTGGCCGGAGGAGACCTCCACGCTCATGAGCTCATCCCCTTCCAGGATGGACTGAATCAACAGACCGCCCTTGCGGATGTTGCTGCACTCGCTGATGCGGGTCTTTTTGATAAGGCCCTGCCTCGTGGCGGTGACCAGATACCGGGTGTCCTCCTCGCCCCGGCCGCCGGGGTACATGGCCGTGACCTTCTCCCCGTCCTGCAGCTGGACCAGGTTCACCACGGGCACGCCCTTGGAGGCCCGGCCGGTCTCCGGGATAGCATAGCAGCGGACCTTGAAGACCCGGCCCCGGGTGGTGTAGAAGAACAGGTCGCTGTGGGTGGAGGTGACGAACATCCGCTCCACGAAATCCTCTTCCTTCGTAGAATGGCCCATGACGCCCCGGCCGCCCCGGTTCTGGGTCCGGTATACGTCGGGGGAGATGCGCTTCACGTAGCCGAAGTGGGTCATGGTCACCACCATGTCCTCCTCCTGGATCACGTCGTCCAGGTCGATATCCTCCAACAGCTGGGTGATCTCGGTCCGCCGCGGATCGGCGTATTTCTCCTTGACCACCAGGGCTTCCTGCTTCACGATGCCCAAAAGCTTATGCTCGTCGGCCAGAATGTCCTGCAATTCGCCCACCCGAAGCTTGAGAGACGCTTCTTCGTCATGAAGCTTATCCCGCTCGAGACCGACGAGGCGCTGCAGACGCATGTCCAAAATGGCCTGGCCCTGGCGCTCCGTGAGGCCGAATCGGGCGGTCAGCCTCGCCTTCGCCTCTTGGGCGCTGGCGGAGGTCTTAACGATCTGGACCACCTCGTCGATGTTGTCGGTGGCGATGATGAGACCTTCCAAAATGTGCAATCGCTCCAAAGCACGGTTCAGGTCGAACCGAGTGCGGCGGGTGACCACGTCCTTCTGGTGCTCCAGGTAGTAATAGAGCATGTCACGCAGGTTCAGGATACGGGGCTCCCCGTCCACCAGAGCGAGGAGGATGGCACCGAAGGTATCCTGCAGGGCGGTATGCTTATAGAGGTTGTTCAAAACCACCTGGGCGTTCACGTCCCGCTTGAGTTCGATGACGATGCGGGTGCCCTCCCGGTCGGTCTCGTCCCGCAGGTCGGAGATGCCCTCGATCTTCTTCTCCTTCACCAGCTCGGCGATGCGCTCCACCAGACGGGCCTTGTTCACCTGATAGGGGATCTCGGTGACGATGATCCGGCTCCGGTTGGCGCTCATCTGCTCGATCTCGGACTTGGCCCGGACCACGATCCGGCCCCGGCCGGTCCGATAGGCCTCGGCCACGCCCATGCGGCCCATGATGATGCCGCCCGTGGGGAAGTCGGGCCCGGGGATGTACTGCATGAGATCGTCCACGGTGATGTCCGGGTTGTCGATCATGGCGCAGAGGGCGTCCGTCACCTCGCCCAGGTTATGGGGCGGGATGTTGGTAGCCATGCCCACGGCGATGCCGCCGGAGCCGTTCACCAAAAGATTCGGGAACCGGCTGGGGAGCACGGCAGGCTGCTGAAGCGTCTCATCGAAGTTGGGCACGAACTCCACCGTGTCCTTGTCGATGTCCGCCATCATCTCGGTGGCCATCTTGGAAAGCCGGGCCTCGGTGTATCGCATGGCGGCTGCCCCGTCTCCGTCCACGGAACCGAAGTTTCCGTGGCCCTCCACCAGCAGATACCGGGTGTTGAAGGGCTGGGCCAGGCGGACCATGGCGTCGTAAACCGCGGTGTCGCCGTGGGGATGGTATTTGCCCAGCACGTCGCCCACGATACGGGCGCTCTTACGGAAGGGCTTGTCGGGCTGAAGGCCCAGCTCGCTCATGGAATAAAGGATGCGGCGATGGACGGGCTTCAAGCCGTCCCGCACATCGGGCAGGGCCCGGTCGGTGATGACCGCCATGGCATAGGAGATGAAGCTCTTGCTCATCTCGTGCTCCAGGAGCATGGGGACCGTGCGGGCCACGATGCCGTTGTTCTGATTGCCGTTGTTGTTCTCGTTTTCGCTCATATCTGTGTCCTCAAATCCTTACACATCCAGGTAGGTGACCAGCTTGCTGTTGGCGATGATGAAGTCCCTGCGGGGCTCTACCTGATCGCCCATGAGCAAGGTGAAGAGGCCGTCGGCCTGGGCCGCGTCCTCCACGGTCACCTTCAGCATCATGCGGGTCTCCGGGTTCATGGTGGTATCCCAAAGCTGCTCCGGGTTCATCTCGCCCAGGCCCTTGTACCGCTGGATCACGGGCTTGGGGTCCCGGCCGATCTCGTCCAGGCATTCCGCCAGTTCCTCGTCGGTATAGACGTACCGTTCGTACTTATTCTTCTTCACCAGATACAGGGGCGGCTGGGCGATGTACACGTACCCGTGCTCGATGAGGGGCCGCATGTGCCGGAAGAAGAAGGTGAGGAGCAAAAGCCGGATATGGCTGCCGTCCACGTCCGCATCGGTCATGCAGATGATCTTGTGATAGCGGAGCTTTGTCTCGTCGAAGTCCGTGTCCATGCCGGCGCCGAAGGCGGTGATCATGGCCTTGATCTCGTTGTTGGCCAGCATTCGGTCCATCCGCGCCTTCTCCACGTTCAGGATCTTGCCGCGCAAAGGCAGGATGGCCTGGATGGTCCTGTCACGGCCCATCTTGGCGGAACCGCCGGCGGAGTCGCCCTCCACGATGAAGATCTCGCATTTGGAGGGGTCCTTCTCCTGGCAGTCCGCCAGCTTGCCGGGCAGGGCGGCGGAGTCGAGGACGCTCTTGCGGCGGGTCAGCTCACGGGCCTTTCTGGCCGCGTCCCTGGCCCGGGAGGCGGTGATGCACTTCTCGATGATGAGCTTGGCCTGAGCCGGGTTCTCCGCCAAATATTCGGAAAGCTTGTCGGCCACGGCCCCGTCCACCAGGGGGCGGATGTCCGCGTTGCCCAACTTGGTCTTGGTCTGGCCCTCGAACTGAGGCTCCTCCAGCTTCACGGAGATGATGGCGGTGAGGCCCTCCCGGATGTCGTCGCCGGAGAGGGGCTGGTCCGTGGGCTTGAGGAAGTTGAACTTCCGGGCGTAGTCGTTGACCACCCGGGTCAGAGCCGCCTTGAAGCCAACCAAATGGGAGCCGCCCTCATGGGTGGCGATATTGTTGGCGTAAGTCAGGATAAGCTCGTTGTAGCCGTCGTTATACTGCATGGCCACCTCCACGGAGGCGGTCTCAACCTCGCCCTCCATGCGGGCGCCGGAGAAATACAGGGGCGCCGGCTGCAGCAGCTCCTTATTCTTGTTGAGGAAGGTGACGAACTCCCGGATGCCTCCCTCATAACAGAAGCTCTCGCTCCGCTGGGGCTCCACCCGCTCGTCGGTGAAGGTGATCCTCAGGCCCGCGTTCAAAAACGCCAGCTCCCGCAGCCGGAGCCGCAGGGTGTCGTAGCTGAACTCCAGGGTATCGAAGATATCGGGATCCGGCCAGAAATGGACGGTGGTGCCGGTCTCGCTGACCTCTCCCTCCTCCACATGGACGCTGTCCAGAGGGATGCCCCGGGAGTAGTCCTGGACGTGGAGCTTTCCGTTGCGGCGGACCTCCACCCGAAGCTTCTCCGAAAGGGCGTTCACGCAGGAGAGGCCCACGCCGTGAAGGCCGCCAGAGACCTTGTAGCCCCCGCCGCCGAACTTGCCGCCGGCGTGGAGGATGGTGAGGGCCACCTCCAAAGCGTCCTTGCCGGTTTTCTCATGATAGCCAACGGGGATGCCGCGCCCGTTATCTCGGACGGTGACGCCGTTGCCCTCGTGGAGGAACACCTCGATATGGGTGCAGAAGCCCGCCATGGCCTCGTCCACGCTGTTGTCCACGATCTCGGTCACCAGCTGATGGAGGCCCCGCTCGTCCGTGGAGCCGATGTACATGCCGGGGCGGCGGCGCACAGCCTCCAGTCCCTCCAGCACCTGGATTTGGGAAGCGTCGTAGCTTCCGGTCACTTCGTTGCGAATGTCTTCCATGTCTTCTTCCTTTACGTTTCTATACTCTTTCAAACTTCGATCAAATGGCCGCCGCCGGCCCGGAACACCTGCAGAGGCTGGTCCTGGACGTTCCCCAGTTCCCCCAGGTGGGTGCAGGTGATGAATCCCTGGCAACCTTCGATGGCGGAAAGGAGCAGTTCCCGTCGATTCTCGTCCAGCTCGGAGAACACGTCGTCCAGAAGGAGCACCGGCTTCTCCTGACGAAGACGCTCCATAAGGGCGATCTCGGAGAGCTTCAGGGACAGGGCTGTGGTCCGCTGCTGGCCCTGGGAGCCATAGGTCCTGACATCGCTGCCGTTGAGCTCCAGCAGCAGATCGTCCCGATGGGGCCCGGCCGAGGTGAACCCGCGAAACAGGTCCTTTTCGAGATTCCCCACCAGCGCGTCGGCGATGGCCTCCCGGATCAAGTCCTCGTCCGCGCAGGGCACGTTGGGTTCGTAGCTGACCTTCAGCTCCTCCTGGCCGCTGCTCATATGGTCGTGAAGCTCCCCCGCCAGCTCCCGAAGGTCCCGGCAGAAGGATGCCCGTTGGACCTCGATCCGGGCGCCGAGACGGCTCAGCTGCTCGTCCCACAGCTCCAGCATGTCGCCCCCGGTCTCCAAGCCCTCCTTCAGCAGGTTGTTCCGCTGCTTCAGCGCCTGGTTGTACTGCTGCAGGTCGTAGTAATAGGCGGGCTTCAACTGGGAGATCTCCATATCCAGGAACCGCCGCCGCTCCGCCGGGCCGCCCTTGACCAGGATCAGATCCTCCGGAGAGAACATGACCACGTTGAGACAGCCCATGAGCTCGCCGGAACGAGCCACGGGAGCCCCGTCCAGAAAGATGCGCTTGCGCTCGCCAAAGGTCAGCTCCTCCCGGATGCTGCGGCTGCCGCCCCGGGTGACGAGGTTCAGAAGGACCATGCCCTCCATCTCCCCCATGCGGATGAGCTCGGCGTCCCGGCTGGTCCTGTGGCTTCGGCCCAGGGCGCAGAGGAAGATGGCTTCCAGCACGTTGGTCTTGCCCGCGCCGTTCAAACCGGTGAACACCGTGAGCCCCGGCTCGAAGGTCTGTTCCAGGTCCCGATAGTTGCGGAAATTATGCAGTTTCAGCCCGGTTATGCGCAAAAGCCCATACCCCCACGAGAATACCGCATTATACCATATCTTGTTTCGTTTGTAAACTATAATAGGAAACAAATCCTCCCTTCGCCCAATATTTTGTGGTTTCGTCAGGGAGGGACAGGCAACAAAAAAGCCCTTCCGCAGGGAAGGGCCCAAATGAGCTCAGGGTCGCTTATTCATTCTCGCTTTCGCAGCGGTAGGACGCGCACAGGCTCTCATTCTCCCGCCCGCAGCTCTCACCGCAGCAGCTCACTTCGATGTGATCGAGGTCGCACCGGATTCCCTCGTGGTTGTAGGCGCAGCTGGTCACGTCGCAGCCGATGGTCTGTTTCTTTTCCATGTCGAAAACCTCCTTATGTGATTCGCCCATAGCTTGCCCGATGGCGAAACAGTCTATCCGTTTTTCCCGCAAAACTCTTTTTCACCGGCTCTTTTTGTGGTATGGTACAGATAGATCACTCAAGGAGGGTTTATTTATGGCATTGACCATCCAAGACATACAAGAAGCCGCAAAGCGGATCGTGCCCTACGCTGCCCGGACGCCTATGCTGCGGCTCCAAAGCCTGGACAGCTTTTTGGGCTGTCAGGTCTACGCCAAGGCGGAGTGCATGCAGGTCACCGGCTCCTTCAAGTACCGGGGCGCCATGAACAAGATCCTGTCCCTCTCCAAAGAGGAACTGAATCGGGGCATCATAGCCGCCTCCTCCGGGAACCACGGCAAAGCTATCGCCTACGCCTGCCGGATGCTGGGGGTGAAGGCCACCATCGTCCTCCCCTACACGGCGGCCCAGGTGAAGGTGGACACCATTCAGGGCTGGGGTGCGGAGACCGTGCGCTGCGAGGTCTCGGAGCGTTTCGAGGTGGCGGAGCGGATCTGCCGGGAGCGGGGCGCAACCCTAATCCCGCCCTATAACGACGAAGCCGTCATGGCCGGGCAGGGCACGGCGGGGCTGGAGCTCATGGAACAGTGTCCCGAGCTGGACATGGTCATCGTCCCCACCAGCGGCGGCGGGCTCATCGGCGGCGTGTCCACGGCAGTGAAGGCGCTTTCGCCGAAAACGAAGGTGTACGGCGCGGAACCGGCGGTGCTGCCCCGGTACTCCGTCAGCGTGGCGGCAGGGCATCCCGTGAAAGTGCCCGTGGGCAAGTCTGTAGCAGACGCGCTGGTATCCAACATGCCCGGGACGATCTGCTTTCCGGTGGTGGCTGCCCATGTAGACGGGTTCGCCGCGGTGGACGACGCGTTCCTGCTCCAAGGCATGAAACTGCTGTTGATGGAGGGAAAAATCCTCTGCGAGCCGTCCTCGGCCATCGGGATCGGCGCGGTGCTCCAGGGGCTGCTGCCCATAAAGCCGGAGGACAAAGTCTGCTTCCTGATCTCCGGAGGCAGCGTGTCGCTGGAGCAGCTCAGGGCGTTGGTATAAAACGACCTTTTATTTTCGCTCTTTTTTCTCTTCGGTGAAGAGGAAAAAGAGCGAAAAAAGAGAAGCTTAAGAACGGTTGAAATATGCCCTTCCTAAGCTTCTTTTTTTCTTAAGCTTTTCTTTTTGCGCGACGTTTTCTTTTCACCGAAAAGAAAACGTCGCTGAAGAAAAGATTTACACCTGAATTCCCCGGGCGGCCAGCTTCATGCGCTGCTCCTTGGAGAGGATTTTCTTGCGCATGCGGATGCTCTTGGGCGTCACTTCCACCAGCTCGTCATCCGCGATGAACTCCAGGCACTGCTCCAGGGTGAAGATCACCGGGGGCGTGAGCCGCAGCGCCTCATCGGAGCCGGCGGCCCGCATGTTGGTCACGTGCTTCTTTTTGCACACGTTCACCACGATGTCCTCGTCCCGGGCGTTCTCGCCCACGATCTGTCCCTCGTACACCGGGATGCCGGGCCCTACGAACAGGCGGCCCCGATCCTGGGCGTAGAAGAGCCCGTAGCTGCTGGTGTCCCCGGTCTCATGGGCCACCAGGCTCCCGCTGCTGCGGCTCTCGATGGGCCCCTTGTAGGTGTCGTAGCCGGCGAAGATATGGCTCATGACCCCATTGCCCTTGGTGTCGGTCAAAAGCTCGCTCCGGTATCCCATGAGCCCCCGGGCGGGGATCATGAACTTCACCCGGGTGCTGTAATCGCCGATGGCGGTCATGTCCGTCATCTCCGCCTTGCGGGCTCCCAGTTTCTCCATGACTGGTCCCATGAACTCCGTGGGCACGTCGATGGTCAGCTCCTCCATGGGCTCCAACGTCTCCCCGTTGGGCCCCTCCTTCAGGATCACCTTGGGCCGGGTCACGGCGAACTCGTACCCCTCCCGGCGCATGGTCTCGATGAGGATCGACAGATGCAGCTCGCCCCGGCCGCTGACCTTGAAGGTATCGGTGGTCTCGGTCTCCTCCACCCGCATGGACACGTTGGTCTTGACCTCCTTGAACAGCCGTTCCCGAATGTTCCGGCTAGTCACGTACCGACCCTCACGGCCGGCGAAGGGGCTGTCGTTCACCTTGAAAAGCATGCTGACGGTGGGCTCATCGATGTGCACGAAGGGCATGGGCTCCACGCAGTTGGGGTCGCAGGCGGTCTCGCCCACGTTCAGATCCTCGGCGCCGGCCATGCAGAGGATGTCCCCCGCATGGACCTCCTCCGCCTCCACCCGGTGCAAGCCCTCGAACCGGTAGAGCCGGGAGATCTTGGCGGGCCGGACCTTGTTGCCCTCGCCGCCGCAGAGGACGATGCTCTGCCCCCGCTTCGCCACGCCTCGCTCGATGCGGCCCACACCGATCTTGCCCACGTAATCGTCATAGTCGATGGTGGAAAAGAGGATCTGCAGCGGCGCCGTATCGTCCATAGCCGGAGCCGGGATGGCCTTCAGGATGGTGTCGAAGATGGGCTTCATGCTGTGCTCCAGCTTGTCCACCTCGTAGCCAGACATGCCGTTCCGGGCGGAAGCGTAGACGATGGGGAAATCCAGTTGCTCGGCGGTGGCACCAAGCTCGATGAACAGCTCCAGCGTCTCATCCACCACCTCGTCGGGGCGAGCGTCTGCCCGGTCCACCTTGTTGATGACCACCACGGGCACCTTACCCAGCTCCAACGCCTTCTTCAGCACAAACCGGGTCTGGGGCATGCACCCCTCGAAAGCGTCCACCAACAGCAGCACGCCGTCCACCATCTGCAAGATCCGCTCCACCTCGCCGCCGAAGTCGGCGTGGCCCGGGGTGTCCACGATGTTGATGCGCACGTCCCCATAGCTGACGGCGGTGTTCTTGGAGAGGATGGTGATGCCCCGCTCCCGCTCCAAATCGCCGCTGTCCATAACGCGGTCCACGCCCACCTCGCTGCGGCGCAGCACGCCGGCGTCCTGCAAGAGATGATCCACCAGGGTGGTCTTGCCGTGGTCTACATGGGCGATGATCGCAACGTTTCGAATTTCCATTGTTTTTCCTCGAAAAAGTCCGTAGTTCGTTTTTGAAAACCGTAATAGTATATCACATTTTTCCGCCGACGCAAGCATTTTTTCACGCCGCGGGGATGCAAAATCCAATAAAACGTACCGCCTTCCCCGAAAGAAAAGCGGTACGAAAGAAGTCGATGGATCTATTTTACCGGGCCAGTCGGCCCACTACGTACTTCAGCACGGCTTTGGCGTCCAGATCGGTGACCTCGTCGTCTCCGTCCATATCCGCCGCCTTCAGCTGGGCGTCGGAAAGGTCGATGCGCCCCGCGTCATAGCGCAGGATCAGGGCGGCATCCGCGGCGGAAATGAGTCCGTCTCCGTTCACATCCCCCTGGCTCAGACGGATGGAGGGCTCCTCCGTGGCCTTCCGGGTGGGATTGACGTCATCGTCATCATCTTCCTCCGGAGACAGATCCACGAACTGCTTGGCGATGTATCCGAACTGGCCGCTCTTTTTCACCCGCAGGAAGTAGAACCCGCTGTCCTCCAGGTATACGGTCACCTCCGTGCCGCTCTTGAGGCCGCTGGTCACCAGGGGATAGCTGGTGCTCGGGCCTTGACGCATGTTCACGCCGCTCTTAATCAGCACGCCGTCCACTGCGTTATCGATCATCTCCCACGTGGGCTCGGTGTAAGGCCCCTTCGGCGTGGGCGTGGGCTCCTCCGTAGGCTCCGGTGTAGGCTCCTCGGAAGGCTCAGGCGTGGGCTCCTCCGTAGGCTCTGGCGTAGGCTCCTCAGAGGGCTCCGGCGTGGGCTCCTCCGTAGGCTCTGGCGTAGGCTCCTCAGAGGGCTCCGGCGTGGGCTCCTCCGTAGGCTCGGCCGTCGGCTCCTCCGTAGGCTCTGGCGTAGGCGCCGCCGTGGGGATGACGATCTCAACAGGCGTAGCGGTGGGCACCGCTGTCGGCCCGGGCGTGGGCTCTGCCGTAGGCTTAACGGTCGGTTTTGCCGTGGGCTTGGCCGTCGGCACAGCCGTGGGCTCGGGAGTCGGCACTGCCGTGGGTTCAGCCGTAGGCTCGGAAGTCGGAACATCCGTAGGCTCCGGCGTGGGCTCCTCCGTGGGTTCAGCAGTCGGCTCGGCCGTGGGCTCAGCGGTCGGTACGGCCGTGGGCTCAGCGGTCGGTACGGCCGTGGGCTCAACAGTCGGCTCAGCCGTGGGCTCAGCGGTCGGTACGGCCGTGGGTTCCGGTGTAGGTTCTTCCGTGGGCTCGGGCGTAGGCTCCTCCGTAGGCTCGGGCGTAGGCTCCTCCGTGGGTTCGGGCGTGGGTTCTTCCGTAGGTTCGGGCGTAGGCTCCTCCGTGGGTTCCGGTGTAGGTTCTTCCGTAGGTTCCGGCGTAGGCTCCTCCGTGGGTTCCGGCGTTGGTTCCTCCGTTGGCTCGGGTGTAGGTTCCTCCGTGGGCTCGGGTGTAGGTTCCTCTGTGGGCTCCGGCGTGGGTTCCTCCGTGGGCTCCGGTTCATCCGTGGGCTCCGGCGTGGGCTCCTCCGTGGGCTCCGGCTCATCCGTGGGTTCCGGCGTTGGCTCCTCCGTGGGTTCCGGTTCATCCGTAGGCTCCGGCGTGGGCTCCTCCGTGGGCTCCGGTTCATCCGTAGGCTCCGGGGTCTCCGGGGGCGCGGTGGGGATCGGCTCCTCAGGATCCGTCAAGACGTCCTCCGCCAGCATGTAGCCCTGGATCTCCTCGGAACCGGGCAGCTGCACGAAGTAAAATTCGTCCTGCTGATAGAAGATGTAGACCTCCTGACCCGGACTGCAGATGTCTATCACATCGCTGTCCCTAGAGGGCTCTTCCCAAAGGGTCGCCCCGTTCTCGCCCACCTCGCCAAGGATGGTGCCCTTCGGCCGATGGGAATCGGATCCGGCGCGCACAACGGTGTCGAACAGGAATGAGGTCAACGCATCCCGTCCCTCCGCCCGGGAGGGAGTGGGGAACGACAGCAGCCCCGCCAGCAGGACCAGGGCCATGAAGATGCAAAGATTCCGTTTCATAGCTTTCTATATACCATACGTTCGGGAAAAAGGGAATACCCAAGGAAAAAAGTTGACGATTTATTTGAAATTCAAGCAAAAATCAGGGGGTCTCGGGCCGAAATTGGGAAATGATGGCTTCCGCCGCCCTGAGGCCGTCCACCGCCGAGGAGACGATGCCCCCGGCGTAGCCCGCCCCCTCCCCCACGGGATAGACTCCTCGATGGGTGAGGGACTGCATGGATTCGTCCCGCAGGATGCGCACCGGGGCGGAGGTCCTGGACTCCACGGCGGTAAGGACCGCGTCGGGCATGTCGAAGCC
This sequence comes from Clostridia bacterium, assembly GCA_017545535.1. Lineage (GTDB taxonomy): Bacteria > Bacillota > Clostridia > Christensenellales > CAG-138 > RUG472. The sequence continues at coordinate 153,464 of JAFWMS010000028.1, forward strand.
CTTGATCTGCCGGGCAAATATGACGAGGGCTTCCCGCAGCGCCGCCCCTACGAAGGGCGGCAGGCAGCCGTTCAGATCCGCCCCCGTGACTCCGGGCCGGAAGGTGGGCTCCACGGCGCCGAAGGAAACGGTCCGCTGCCCTGCCATAAAATCTGCCATGCGGCAAGCGGGGGCCAGCCCCTCGCCGCCGCCCAGGTCCCAGGCGGCCTGCTCCAGCCGCTGCTGAAAGGCAATGCCGTCCAGAGCGCCCTTCCCGAAATCCTCGGGAAACACCTGGACCACCAGGGCGGCATTGGCGTTCTTCCCCGCCCTGTCGAAATTGCTCATGCCGTTGACCACCATCTCTCCCGGCCCGGCACCGGCGCCCACCACGAAGCCGCCGGGGCACATGCAGAAGGAGTACACGCCCCGGCCCCCGGCTTGACCGGTCAGCTTGTAATCCGCCGCCCCCAGCTTGGGGTGACGGGCGAAGGGACCGTATTGGCTTTCGTTGATAAGATCCTGGGGATGCTCCGCCCGGACTCCCACGGCAAAGGGCTTGGGAGCCATGGCAAAGCCGCTGCTGAAGAGATACCCATAGGTGTCCCGGGCCCCCTGGCCGATGGCCAGCACCAGGGCGCCGCAGTCGATCCGCTCCGGGATGCCGTTTTTGACCAGGGTCACCGCCCGAAGCTGTCCCGCCTCAGCATGGATCCTGTCCAGCTTCGTGGAGAAGCGGACCTCGCCCCCCAGGGCGATGATCTCGTTGCGCAGGTTCTGGACCACGGTCCTGAGCCGGTCCGTGCCCACGTGGGGCTTGGCCAGGATCCCGATCTCCTTCTCCGCCCCGCAGGCGAGGAAGGTATCCAGCACCGTGGAGCAGCGAGGGTCCTTGGACCGGGCGGTCAGCTTCCCGTCGGAAAAGGTGCCCGCGCCCCCCTCGCCGAAAAGAGGGTTGCTCTCCGGGTCCGCCCGGCCGGTGCACCAGTAGCCTTCCACGTCCCGGACCCGGTCCTCCATGGCCTTCCCCCGGTCGATGATCAACGGGCGATAGCCCTCCCGGGCCAGCAGCCATCCGGCGAAAAGGCCCGCCGGGCCCATGCCCACCACCAGGACCCGTCCCGATAGGGGCCTTTCCCCGTGGGCAACGGACAGGGGTTCCGGCGCCTGCCAGGGCTGGGCATGGATCTTTTTATCCCCCAGCACCCTTTTGGCGGCCTTGGGAGCCAAATCCACGCGGCAGTGGACGCTGAAGAACACGTCCCCCTTCTTCCGGGCGTCCACAGCCTGGCGAAGGATCTGCACCTCCCCCATCTCCCCCGGGGCCACCCCCAGTTGCCGGGCGGCGGAAGCGCAAAAGGAGGCGTCCGTATCGTCCAGGGAGCGCCGAAGGGCCGGTATCATCACACGCATCATGTCCATTTCCTCAAAAAAGCCCGACCGCCTTGAGGCGGCCGGGCAGCCGATACTATGTTATGGCGTTCCCGTCTCGCTGGGCGCCACCAGCGTCACCTGGACCCTGAGGTCCTGGGTGGAGACCACCACGTCGGGGAACCGGTAGGTGCTGGGGCCCTGGATCACGGGGACCAAGTCCCAATCGCCGGCGCCGTAGCTCGCCAAATCCACCTGAGCGGAGAAGAACTCCGGCGTCAACTTTTCCACCTGCCGCTGGGGACCGGTGACCGTCACGGCCACGAAGGTGGGCGCGCCGTCGGCGATGGTCATGTTGCCCTTCAGATGGGCGTAGGTGAGGGGCACCTCTATGGTCCGCTCCGCCATCCGCTCCGTCACCGCGGCGGTCAGCGTCACCACGCTGCTCTGCCCCCGCTTCAGGGACACGCCTTCCGGCAGGGCCAAGGACAGCTCCCTCGTGACGGTCTGCACCTCCGCGGGGATGACCAGGGGCTGGGTCTCCACAGTGTCGATGGCCGCCAGCGTCTCGCTGGAACCGTAGATGGTGATGGTCTCCGGGGAGACCTCGGTGGTCATGGTGTAATAGGTTTCGTCCGCCAGGGTGAGCTTCGGTTGGATATTCACCTGCTTAAAAGCGGACAGAGACAAACGCACAGTCACGTTGGGGGTGTTCTGACTCCGGGTGACCACCGTAAGCTCGTTGCCGTCCTTATCGTAGAAGGTCACGTCCACCGATTCTTCCAGGTTTTCGGTCCGATCCGTCAGATCTACGGTGGCCACGGCCCGCACCGCCGGCTCGATATACCGGGCGGCACCCTCCAGGGTGATGGTGCTGACCACGCTCTCGCCGATGATCTCATAGCCCTCGGGCAGAGTGCCCACGGTCACCAGTTTCACCGGCACGGTCTTGACGATCAGATTGTCCACCTCCACCGTGACGGTCCGAGGATTCACCTCCGCCACCGTGCCCAGGTTGGACTGGACCGTGACGCTCAGCGGCAGCCGATAGGTGCCCGCCGAGGAGATGGTGCCCAGGAAGGCCCGGCAGTTGATACGGCTCTCGTCCAGATCGGAGTGGTTCGTGATGGTGGCGTTCACCTCCACGTCCGCCAGACCGAGATCGGAGTTCACCAGGATGAGGTTCCGGCTCAGCAGGTCCGTATAGCCCTCCAGGGTGATGGGCACGTCGCTGATCTGCTTGCTGCGCACCGGGTTCAACGCCACCAGCACGTAGGCCCACAGCAGGATGGCGAAGATGCAGGCCACGATCTTCAACCCCAGGTTCCGGGTAAAGGCGTCCTTGAACCGGATGAGCAGGTCCTTATTGATGACCTTTTGCTTCATGGCTTACTTCTCCTCCTTCCTGCGGGAATGGTTCTTGCCGAAGGAAAGGCCGGCGACGCCCTTCTTCAGGAAGATGCTCTCCAAAAGATGCCGCAGGGCAACGCTGTCCATGTACCGGATCAGCTTCCCGTCTTGAGCCATGGAGATGGCGCCGGTCTCCTCCGAGACCACCAGCGCGATACAATCGGACACGGTGGACACGCCCAGGGCCGCCCGATGACGGGTGCCCAGCTCTCGGGAGATGCTGGTCTCCTCGGAAAGGGGCAGGAAGCAGGCCGCCGCCACCAGGGTGGTGCCCCGGCAGATCACGGCTCCGTCATGGAGGGGCGTGTTGGGCTCAAAGATGTTCTCGATGAGGGCACCGGAGATCAAGCCCTCCACGGCGGTGCCGGTACTGATGATATCCCCAAGGCCCGTCTTCTGCTCGAAGACGATGAGGGCGCCCACCCGCCGCCGGCTCAGGCGCAGGATAGTCTTGTGAAGATCGTCGATCAAATCCTCCACGCCCATGCTCCCCGCCTCGTTGATGAGCTTGCCGATGGCCTTGCCGCTGCGGCCCAGCCGTTCCAGCACCCGGCGGATCTCCGGAGTGAAGAGGATGAAGATGACGATGATGATGGTACCGGATTGGAGGATGGAATCCAAAAGCCAGTTGAGGGTGTACATGCTGAGCACCTGGGTGGCCGCGGAGGCGACGATCAGCAAGCCCACGCCTTTGATGACCTCATAGGCCCGGGTGTCCTTGGTCCAGACGATGAGCTTGTAGAGCAGCACCGTCAGGATCGCTATGTCGAGAAGGTCGTTCCAGCCGAACTGGCCCAGACCGCTTCCCAGGGTTTTTAAGATCTCCTCAAAGCTCAAATTCCATCACCTGCACAATCAAGTCTTCTGAGCTTATAATAGTATACCATCCATGTGTACAAATTGTCACGAAATTATTAAAGGTTCGTGAGTTTTTTCTCCGCATTTTTTCTCAGGAGCAGCCGGATGGGCAAGGCGACCAGCAAAAGCAGGGCGCACAGGACCAGCGCACCCATGGGGCCCAGGAAGATGAACAGGGCCACGCCGCCGCCAAGGAAGGCCAAAGTGACCAGCATGCTGAGCATCACGCCGCCGCCCTGCTTCACCACCTCGGCGGGATTCTCCCAGTCGAACCGGGCGAAATGGAGGCCGATGGCCAACTCCACCACCGAGAAGGCCCAGGCGACGAGAAGGGAGAGGCCCACGATCACGAACACGTTCCAGAAGGGCAGCTGCCAGCCGACGGTCAGGGCAACGCCGCAGACGAGGCCGCCCAGGGCAGGCGGCAGCATGCTGACGAGGAGCTTGCTCCGAAGCCAGGTATCCGCTTGGATGGGCAGGGACTTGATGAGCCAAAGCCCCTTGCCCTCCATGGATACGGCGGCGCTGGCGCTCAGGCTCAGGCACTGGGCGGCGGCGATGACGAGGCCGAACAGCAGCCCCGCCTGTTGGCCGCGGCCGAAGACCTCCTCCAGCACCTCCACCACGGGCGCCTTCCCCACCACGATCAACGCCACGGTCAAGACGATGGCCATGACGGTGCCCATATCCGTGTTCATGATCCAGATGGGGGTATTCAGCTTTTGCCGCAGCTCCTTTTTGCACAGGGTCAGCAGCATACCGGACCGCTTCTGCCGGCTCATACGAAAGGCCTTGGAGCTGGCGGTGGCGTTGATGGCGCCGTAGAAGAAGGCGAAGCCCTTCACGGCCGCCAGGCACAGCAGAACCAGCAGCGCCAAGGACAGCCCCGTGAAGAGCAGAAAGGCGCTCAGGTTCCCCTGCAGGCCCTCCACGAACAGCCTGGCCGGCGGGTAGAGGCTGAAGATCCGGGTCTGGAGCGAGCCGGCGATGTCGGCCATATCGTTGAACATGGTCCCCGCGTTGAAGGAGAAGAACATGACCAGCAGCAGAAAGCCCATGGAAAAGACGGTGGTGAAGAGGCTCTTGTTCTTCATCCGGGCTGTGAGCATGTTGACGAACAGGCCCGCGAGGCCGCCTACCCCCAAGGGCAGCAGGGGCGCCAGAAAGACGGTGATAATCAGCACCGGCCAGAAGGCGGCCGGCAGATCGCCGATGACGATCTGACAGCAGACGCCGGCGGTAAGGAGCATGCCCGCCTGAATGAGCAACTCTTCAAAATAGAGGGAAAAGATCCTGGAGAGGACCACCGTCCGCCGGGAGAGGGGAAGGGACAGCAGGGGATCCAGGCTGGACGCGGAGAAAAGGGCCGTGCCCGACTTGGTGAGGGTGGTGATGGCGCCCAGCACCGAGCCCATGACCAGCATCAGAGCGGGGACCAGGGTATAGCTGGTTCTGTCCAGGCCGCCCCGGAGCATGCCCATGCTGTAGACGCCGGACATGTACACGCAGGCCAAAAACAGTACGAAGGTGGACGTGAGGCGGCGCTTGGCCCGCTTCTTTGCGGCCGCGTCGGCGGTGTTCTTCAGCGCCGCGAAGGGGAAGAACTCCATTAGCTGCAAGCGGATGAGGGGAAGAACCTGTTTCATTCCTTTTCCACCAGCTCCATGAAGAGCTCCTCCAGAGAGTCGTCTCCCTTCACCGTGTCCATGTCGCCCTGGGCCACCAGCTGGCCGTGGTTGATGATGGCTACCTTGTTGCAGAGCTTTTCCGCCACCTCCAGCACGTGGGTGGAGAAAAAGATGGCCGCGCCGTTTTCGGTCATCTCCCGCATGTGCTGTTTCAGGGTGAAGGCAGCCTTGGGGTCCAGGCCCACGAAGGGCTCGTCCAGGAGCAGAAGTTTGGGCTCGTCCATCAGGGCGCCGATGAGCGCCAGCTTCTGCTTCATGCCGTGGGAGAAGGAACCCACCATGTCGTTGAGCCGGTGGGTGATGCCAAAGGCGTCGCCGTACTTCTGGATGCGCTCTGCCCGAACGGCGGGATCGAGGCCGTAGATGTCGGCCAGGAAATTGAGATACTGGATGCCGGTCAGATACCCGTACAGGTCCGGGTTGTCGGGGATGTAGCGCATGACCTTCTTGCAGGCCAGGGGATCGGCCTTGATGGAGACGCCGTTGATGAGGATGTCGCCGTCCTCGAAGTCGTGGATGCCCGCCACCGCCCGCAGGGTGGTGGTCTTGCCGGCGCCGTTGGGGCCGATGAAGGCGAAGATGTCGCCGGGAGCGACGTGGAGATTCAGATCCGATACGGCGGGCTTGCCCTTGCCGTAGGATTTGGTGAAGTGTTCTATACGCAGCATACGGTTTACTCCTTGTTGGATTTCTTTCGGTACATCAGTTTTTTGGCGAAAAAGTTCCACAACAGCACGATCACCGCCGCGATGGCCTTGCTGGCCAGGTAGAAGAGGCCAAGCCCGTCGGTGAACAGCCACATCAGCAGCTCCGTCAGGCCCAGGCCGACGAGGGAGATCAGAATGAACAGGGCGAACTCCGCCTCTTTGCTCATGTTGGCCCGCTTGCCGGAGAAGGCCAGGGTCTTGGTCAGGATGTAGTTGACGATGACCCCCAGTATGAAGCCGAAGACACCGGCCACCAGATAGTGGAGGCCCAGCTCCTTCAGCAGCCACACCGTGCAAAAGTCGGTGATGAAGGCGCAGCCGCCCACGATGATGTAGCGCAAAAACTGGAGGGTGGCGTTCTCCGTGGGCTTATAGAGGAGCTCCCGCCAGCGCCATGTTTTGAGGAGCGAAAGGATGTCCGCCCAGTCGCCCTTCATTTCTCCTCCTCCGGCTTCTGCCGGTAGATGACGATCTTCCGGCCGATGCACTGGATGGGTTCGGCGTTCAGGGCGCGGCAGATCTTGTCGCACAGGGTCTTGGCGGGCTCGTCGCAGCTTTCGAGGACGGTGAGCTTGATGAGCTCCCGCTTGGCAAGGGCGTTGTCGATGCCCACCAGCATGTTCCCCGACAGGCCCTCCTTGCCGATCTGGAAGATGGCGTCCAGGGCGTTGGCCTGCTTGCGGAATTCGGCTCTTTCTTTTCCGGTCATGTTGGACTCCTTTTTACCTTTTTCTTTTGCGACTTTTTCTCTTTGTACAAAGAGAAAAAGTCGCGCAAAAAGAGAAACTCATTTGGGATAATGGGATAGGTCGGCAAACAACATATCCCCAGTAAAGTTCTTTTGGCAGCACCTTTTCTTTCAAGAAAAGGTGCGAATTTAAATTCTTCCTCTATTCAATAAAATCGAACTCCCACTCGCCAAGCCGAATGGTGTCCCCTTCCTTGGCGCCGGCCTCCCGGAGGGCGGCGATCATACCGGTCCTGATGAGCATCTGCTGGAACCGGCGCATGCTGACCTCGTTGTTGGGGTCCGTGGAATCGAGGAGCTTGTCCACCTCGCCGCCGGAGAGCACGTACGCCCCGTCGTCGCCCCGGCTGAGGGTGAACCCCTTTTCATAGCGGGGGCCCGTCTCCAACTCCGTCTCCGGATAGGTGAGCACCGGCGGCAGCAGGTCCAGGAACCGGATCACCGCGTCCAGCATCCCTTCGAACCCCTCCCCGGTGGCCGCGGACACGGGGTACACCGTGTACCCTTCCTCGTCCAGAGCCGCCCGGATGCGCTCCACATTCTCCTGGGCTTCCGGCAAATCCATCTTGTTGGCAGCCACCACCTGGGTGAGCTCCCCAAGGGCCGGTGAAAACTTGGTCAGCTCCTCATTGATCTTATGGAAATCCTCCACCGGGTCCCGGCCCTCCATGCCGGAGGCGTCGATGACGTGGACCAGGAGCCTCGTCCGCTCGATGTGCCGCAAAAAGTCGTGCCCGAGACCCGCTCCCTCGGCGGCCCCCTCGATGAGCCCCGGGATGTCCGCCATGACGAAGCTCCTCCCCTTGTGCTCGGCCACCCCCAGATTCGGGGTCAGGGTGGTGAAATGGTAGGCGGCGATCTTGGGCTTTGCCGCGGTGAGCACGGACAGGATGGAGCTCTTGCCCACGGAGGGGAGCCCGATGATCCCCACGTCCGCGATGGTCTTTAGCTCCAGCTCCATCTCCCGCTCCTCGGTCTTGATGCCATTTTGGGCGAACTGAGGCGCCTGCTTGGTGGGGGTGGCGAAGCGGGCGTTGCCCTTGCCCCCCCGGCCGCCGCGGATGACCACCTTTTTGCGCTCCGGCTCGGACATATCGGCCACGATGGCCTGGGTCTGCAGATCCCGGACCACGGTGCCCACGGGCACATGGATGACCATGTCCTCCCCGTCCTTGCCCCGCTTCAATTCGATCTGGCCCTTGCCCCCGTTCTCCGCCCGGTAGAACCGCTGGAACCGGAAGGGCAACAGGGTGTTGAGCCGCGGATCGGCGTAGAAGACGACGCTGCCGCCGTTGCCGCCGTCGCCGCCCGAAGGGCCGCCCTTCATGACGAACTTTTCCCGGTGGAAGGCGGCGCAGCCGTCGCCGCCGTTGCCCGCCTTCACCACGATGCGGACCTTATCCAAAAAATCCATTTAGCTATCCTTTCGCGTATAGAAATCGCAAACTTTGTTCAAGGCGCACTGGTCGCACTTGGGCCGCTGGGCGGCGCAGACCCGGCGCCCGTGGAAGATGATCCAGTGGTGGGCGTCGGTCCAATTCTCTTTCGGGATATGGGCCATAAGCTGCTCCTCGGTCTTTTCCACGGTCTTCGCCTGGGCAAGGCCGATCCGGTTGCTGACCCGGAACACGTGGGTGTCCACGGCGATGGCCGGGATGTGAAAAGCGTTGCTCACCACCACGTTGGCGGTCTTGCGGCCCACGCCGGGCAGCTCCGTCAGGGTGTCCCGGTCCGCGGGCACCTGGCCGCCGTACTTTTCCACCAGGATTTGGGAGGTCTCCAATATGTGCTTCCCCTTCATGCGGAAAAAGCCGCAGGAGTGGATCATGGTCATGAGCTTCTCCTCGCCCAGGGCGAGCATCTGCTCCGGAGTGTTGGCGACTTTGAACAGCTCCGCCGTCACCTTGTTCACCTGCCTGTCCGTGCACTGGGCGGAGAGCATGACGGCGACGAGCAGCTCATAGGGGCTGGTGTAGATCAGCTCCGGCCGGGGGTTCGGATACAGCTCCGACAGGATGCGCAGGGCCTCCCTGCGTTTTTCTTCCGGCAGCAGCATTATTTCATCCTCACGTATTCCACTGCCTTGGTGGCCGCCACGGCCCCGTCGGCGCAGGCGGTGACCACCTGGCGAAGGGGAGTGTTGCGGATATCCCCCGCGGCAAAGACGCCGGGGATATTAGTCTGCATGTTTTTGTCCGTGACGATGAATCCGCCCTCGTCCAGCTCCATCTGGTCCTTGACGAGCTCCGTCCGGGGCAGGATGCCCACGGCCGCGAACAGGCCGTTCACCGGAAGCTCCCGTTGCTCATGGGTATACTTGTTCTCCACGGTGACGGCGGACAGCCTGTCCTCCCCAGAGAGGCCCACGATCGTGCTGTCCAGCACCAGTTCCACGTTCTCCGCCCCCTTCACCCGGTCCACCAGGGTGGCCGCCGCCCTAAACTGGTCCCGGCGATGGATGAGATACACCTTGCTGCACAGGGCGGAAAGATACAGCGCGTCGGACACGGCGGTGTCGCCGCCGCCCACGATGGCCACCTCCTTGCCCCGATAGAAGGCCCCGTCGCAGGTGGCGCAATAGGAGATGCCCGCGCCCACGAACCTGTCCTCGTCCGGATGGCCCAGCTTCCGGGGTCCGGCGCCCATGCACAGGATCACCGCGTCGGCGGCATAGGCTTCGCCGTTCACGGAGAAGGTCTTCTCCGCTGCCGTCAACTTTAAATCGGTGACGGACCCGTAGACCACCGACAGATCGAACTCAGCGGCGTGCTTCTCCAGGGCCGCCGCCAAAGCGTACCCGTCGGGGCCGCCGGTGAAGCCGGGGTAGTTCTCCACCCGATGGGTCTTCACGATCTGGCCGCCGGGAAAGAGCTCCTCGAAGAGCTTCACGTTGGCCCCGCCCCGGGCGGCATAGATGCCCGCCGCCAGGCCCGCGGGGCCGCCGCCGATGATGGCGATGCCCAGTTTTTCCATGGATGTGCCTCCCTTTCCCGACCCCTTGGGGCCAGTCTTAAATATTAAGTATATCCGTTTTTCGCTCCGCCGTCAATGAAGAAGAAGGGGCGGGTGAAGACTTCGAAGTCCTTCTGCATCCGGATCAGCTTCTTCTCCGTGAAGGACCAGCAGCAGCGGCCCGTGAGCCGGGTGAGCTGACAGCCGTAAGCGCCGCCTGCCCACTCCACGACCCGACCTGCCCCGGCATAGAGGCCGATGTGGCCGTCAAAGCCCACCAGGTCCCCGGGCAGCAGCTCCTCCTTTTCAATGGGATAGGACAGGGGCGCTCGAAGGAGCCGGTTGGCGATGGCGTCAAAGGTGGGGGCCACCAGATCGAACTTCCGCCACAGGCCCACGATAGCCCCGGAGCAGTCCGCTCCGGAGAGGGGGTCCCCCAGGGCGGCGGCGTTCTGCAGGGCGGAGAGGATCATCTCCCGACGGCCGCCGGAAAAGAAAGCGGGCTTCCGGGCCGCTAAAAGTTCCACCGCCGCCGAGGTGGGGCAATACAGGGACTTGTCCGGGCCGAACAGGTCCGCGCCCCAGATATACAGGCTCTTAGGAAAGGCCGCCGCCCGGTCCCCGTGGGGATCGTAGGCGAAGGGGAGCGCCGCTTCCACCAGCTGCCGCCGAAGGGGGGAGACCGAGGACAGGGCCCGGCTCACCGCCAGTTGGACGTCCTCCCCCACCCCCGCCTCGGGGTCGATCCAAGGGGCGTTGGGCTTGGGCGCGGCCCGGCCCGTCAGGCACTTGACGAGGTACAGGGCGTCCTTTAGGTCCACCTTGCCGCTGCCGTCGGCGTCCAGGGCCACGGAGGGGGATTTCTTGCCGGCCAGGACGCTTTTTAATACCAGGCCCACGTCCTTCACGGTCAGCTGCCCGTCTCCGTCCGCGTCGCCGTAGAAGGCTTCGCCGGGGTCGTTGCATGCCAGCAAGCTCAACAGGCTCCGGGTACGGCTGTCCCCCTGGCCGGTGGGGGGAAGGCCCCGATCCTGCTGCAGGGCGAATAGGCCCCGAGCGGTGGCCTGGGTGAACCTGTCTCCCGTTCCCGCCTCGTAGCCCAGAGCGCGCAGGTCCTCGTTCAATTCCCGTACTGCACGGCCCCGATCGCCGGTGGTCAGCGTCTCCTTCATGGTCACGTCCTCCTGGATTCTAATAGGGACAGTATACCATGGAACCGGGAAAAAGTCTCTTGTGTTTTGGATTTCGACATGATAGGATATGCTCCATGAAACAAACGAGATACAGTCTCATTTTGCTGGGCTGCTCCGTGATCTGGGGCAGCGCCTTCGTGGCCCAGTCCGCCGCCATGGACCTGGGGATGCTGCCCTACGCCTTCACCGCCGTACGGATGCTGGTGGGGGCCCTATGCCTCATGCCCTTCATCTACCTGCGGCGCAGGACCGCCCTGCCCGCCACCCGGGAGGGGAAGGCGCGGCTCTTGAGAAGCGGCATGCTCATCGGCGTCGCGGTGGCGGTGGCCTCCTGCCTGCAGCAGGCGGGGCTCCAGTACACCACCGCCGGCAAGGGGGCGTTCCTCACGGCTCTGTATATCCTGCTGGTGCCCATCGTGGGCGCGGCGTTCTTCCATCGAAAGACCGGGCTTTGGACCTGGCTGTGTTTGGTCATCGGCGCCGTGGGGCTTTGGTTTTTGTCCATCACGGAGGCCTTTACCCTGGAGAAAGGGGACGCCCTCATGATCCTGTGCGCCCTGGTGTTCACGCTGCAGATCCTGTTGGTGGACAAGTTCGCCCCGGACTTCGACCCGCTGACCCTGTGCTGTCTCGAATTCCTCACGGCGGGGCTGCTGAGCTTTCTGCCCATGGCGATCTTCGAGGGGTTCGGCTTCCAGAACATCCGGCCAGCCATCTGGTGCATCCTTTACTGCGGCATCTTCTCCTGCGGCATCGCCTACTGGCTGCAGATCGTGGGCCAACGGCACCTGCCCCCGGCCCTCGCCTCCCTCATCATGAGCTTTGAAAGCGTGTTCGGCGCCATCTTCGGGGCGCTCATCCTCCACGAGCGCATGACCGGCCGGGAGCTTTTGGGCTGCGGGCTGATCTTCGCGGCGCTGGTGCTGTCGCAGGTCTTGCCACAACAGAGGAAGGAGTAAAGCTTTGTCCCCTTTTCTTGAAAGAAAAGGGGACACCAAAAGAACTTCATTCGGGAAGTATGGCTTCGCTGTACTTCCCCTTATTTTTCTTAAGCTTTTCTTTTTCGCGCACCTTTTTCTTTTCACCGAAAAGAAAAAGGTGCGAAAAGAAATCCGTTATACTTCTATCAACTCATACTCCCGGCTGCCGAAGCCCAGCTCCGCCGCCGCTTCCACGGTGTGCACGCCGTGACGGCTTTCGACGCGATCCAGAAAATGCCGCTGACCCGGGTCGTCCTTGGCCGCGTATACGAGATCGAGGCAGGCCTGGTCGATGGCTACCGGATCGAGGGACGCCAATATGCCGATATCCTTCATGCAGGGATCCTCCGCTACGGAGCAGCAGTCGCAGTCCACGCTCAGGTTCTTCATCACGTTGATGAAGGCGATCCGCCCCTCAAAGAACTTCACCACGGAGGAGGCCGCGTCCGCCATGGCCTCGCAGAACCGATCCTGCTCGGCGTGCTTTTTCCAGGTGTCGATGTTGCTGTCGCTGGCGCCGCCGGAGTGGATCAGCGCCTTCCCCTTGCTGGAGGCGCAGCCGATGGACAGCTGCTTGAGGGCGCCGCCGAAGCCGCCCATGGGGTGCCCCTTGAAGTGGGCCAGGACCAGCATGGAATCATAGTTCTTCATGTTCTTGCCCACCAGGTTCGTTTTGAGCACCTTCCCGTTGGGGATGGGCAGCACGTCGTCCGGCCCTTCAGCGTCCATCAGGTCCATATCGAAGGCGTCGGCCCAGCCGTGGAGCTTCAGCAGCTTCAGGTGGGATTCGGTGTGGTCCCGCACCCCGTCGAAGGCGTCGCCGTAGGCGGTGTTGCACTCCACCACCGTGCCGTTCACCTTCTCCACCATGGGCGCCCAGAAGTCGGGATGAAGGAAGTTTTGGTTCCCCTTCTCCCCGGAATGGACCTTTACGGCCACCTTCCCCGGGAGCTGGATGCCCAGGGCCTCATACATTTCGATCACCTTTTCGGGGGTGATGGTGCGGGTAAAAAACACTTTCGGCTTCATGAGATTCTCCTCCTATCGTTCATTTTAAACTTGTATCACAGCAGGGGCAGCAGGTCCCTGAGGAGCGCGTCCACGTTCTCCTTCTTCGTGGCCCAGCTCATGCAGATGCGGGTGGCGGTGTGGCTTTCGTCCACCCGGCCCCAGCCCTCGAAGGCGTACCGGTCGGACAGTGCCTCCACCACCCTGTCCGGCAGGATGGGGAACTGCTGGTTGGTGGGCGACTCATAGAGGAAGGCCACGCCCTTTTCCCGAAGCGCGTCCCGAAGGACCATGGCCAGGCCCACCGCGTTCTTCGCGATGCGGGTGTACAGATCCCCGGTGAACAACTGCTCAAACTGGATCCCCAGCAGCCGCCCCTTGGCCAGCATGCCTCCCTGATGCTTGATCATATAGCGAAAGTCCTTTTGGAGGGCCGGATGCAGCAGCACCACCGCCTCCCCAAAAAGGGCCCCCACCTTGGTGCCGCCGATATAGAAGGCGTCGGTGAGGCGGGCGATGTCCGGGAGGGACACGTCCGTTTCCGGGGACACCAGACCATACCCCAGCCGCGCCCCGTCCAGATAGAGGTAGAGCCCATGCGCGTCGCAGACCTTCCGCAGGGCCTCCAGCTCCGCCCGGCTGTAGAGGAGCCCGCCCTCGGTGGGATGGGAGATATAGACCATGGCGGGCTGAACCATGTGCTCGTGGGTGGGATCCGCCCAATGGTCCTTCACATAGGCGTCCACCGCGGCGGCCCGAACCTTCCCCTCCGGATCCGGCAGGGCCAGGACCTTGTGGCCCGTGGCCTCGATGGCCCCGGTCTCGTGGACGTTGATATGGCCGGTCTGGGCGGCGATGACCCCCTGGAAGGGGCGCAAAGCCGCGGCGATGACGGTCTGGTTGGTTTGGGTGCCCCCCACCAGGAACTGAACGAGGGCGTCCGGCCGGCCGATCGCTTTTTTGATCAGGGCCCGGGCCCGGTCGCAGTGGGCGTCCTCCCCGTAGCCGGGGTGCTGCTCCATATTGGCGGCGGCGAGGGCCGCCATGATCTGGGGGCAGGCCCCCTCCTCATAATCACAGGCGAAGCGGATCATCTTACAGCTCCTTATAGATGTCTCCCAGATTGGCGACGAATTCCTGCAGGGGCAAGGGTTTTTCGTGGCCGGCGATGAGCCACTTCTCGGGCCGGGCCTTCAGCTTTTCGATGAACGCGCTGAGCCGGCCCTTGTCATACTGCCGGTCCAGCTCGTAGAAATCCTCGTAGCCGGCATCGCCGATGATGAGCACGTCGTCGGCGCTGACCAGCAGGGCGTCCCGGCTGTGGGGGGAGTCGCAGGTCTCGCAGCGAATGGTGACGCCGCCGATGTCCATGGTCCCCTCCCCCTCCAGGGTCATGTCGGGGGGGATGACCTGAATCCACTCGGGCCGCCGGTACTCGAGACAGATGTGCTCGTGGCAGAAGGGCACCTCCTCGCCCGTTTTCAGCCGCGCCTCCATGGCCTCGGGGGTCCATTCCCAGGCGGACACCTCCTTTAGCTTTTCGTTGGTCTTTTTGGAGGCCAGGGTGAAGCCGTTCACGGCGCAGAGGCCGAAGCTGTGGTCCCAGTGCCAGTGGGTCAGGATGGTGATCTCGGGGATGGGCAACCGCTTATCGGTGATGGCGGTGTAGAACTCCCGCACGTGGGCGGGACTGGCCCCGGCGTCTACGGCCACGGAAAGCTGATCCCCCTGGATATAGGTGAGGACTGGCCGGTCCGAGGGCTCGTCGTGAGGAAGATACCAGACCTTTTCGGTCAGTTGTTGGAGCATAGCAAACAAAACCTCCTGTCGGTTGGTGGCTGTATTGTACCAAGTTTTCGAAACAGGGTCAAGGCAAAGGCCGTAAAGATATATTTGATATTTGCGATGCCTTGTGTCATAATGGATAATGTAAAAATCCACATTTCAGGAGGCGAACACATGAAGAAGCTGTTGTTGGGCAACGCCGCCGCCGCACGGGGTCTCTTCGAGGCGGGGTGTACCTTTGTATCCTCCTATCCGGGCACGCCCTCCACGGAGATCACCGAGGAAGCGGCCAAGTTCCCGGAGGTCTACGCCGAATGGGCGCCCAATGAGAAGTGCGCCCTGGAAGCGGCTCTCGGCGCGTCCATCGCCGGGGCCCGGGCCATGTGCGCCATGAAGCACGTGGGCCTTAACGTGGCCGCCGACCCCCTCTACACCGCCGCCTACACCGGCGTCAACGGGGGGTTGGTCATCGCCGTGGCCGACGACCCGGGCATGCATTCCTCCCAGAACGAGCAGGACTCCCGGCACCACGCTATCGCGTCCAAAGTGCCCATGGTGGAGCCCGCCGACTCCGGGGAGTGCCGGGACTTCATGAAGCTGGCCTTCGAGCTGTCGGAGACCTTTGACACGCCGGTGCTGTTCCGCACCTGCACCCGGGTGGCCCACTCCCAAAGCCTGGTGGAGCTCTATGATCGGCAGGAAGCCCCCCTCCGGGAGTATGTGAAGAACCCCCGCAAGTACGTCATGGCCCCCGGCAACGCCATTCCCCAGCACGTGGTGGTGGAAAATAGGACCGAGAAGCTCCGCGCCTACGGCGAGGACTGCCCCTTCAACCGGGTGGAGATGGGGGACACCGAGTGGGGCGTCATCACCTCCGGCATCAGCTACCAGTACGTGAAGGAGGCCTTGCCCGAGGTGAGCGTGCTGAAGCTGGGTCTCGTGAACCCCCTGCCCGAGAAGATCATCCGCGACTTCGCCGCCAAGGTCAAGAAGCTGGCCGTGGTGGAGGAGCTGGACCCCATCATCGAGACCCACGTGCGGAACCTGGGCCTTCGGGTGGATCTGGGCAAGAAGGAGCTGGGTCTGCTGGGCGAATTCTCCCAGAACCGGATCCGGGCCGCCTTTGGCAAGGCCCTGCCCGAGAGCGTGAAGCTGGAGGAGCAGCTGCCCGTCCGGCCCCCGGTGCTCTGCCCCGGCTGCCCTCACCGCGGTCTCTTCCACGTGCTCCACAAGCTGAAGGTCACCGTCTCCGGCGACATCGGCTGCTACACCCTGGGCGCCTCCGCGCCGCTATCCGCCATGGACTCCACCATCTGCATGGGCGCGTCCATCGGCGTCCTCCACGGCTTTGAAAAGGTCCGTCCCGAGGCGGCCGGGAAGATGGTGGCCGTCATCGGCGACTCCACCTTCATGCACAGCGGCATGACCGGCCTCGTGAACCTGGTGTACAACCAGGGCGTAGGCGTGGTCCTCATCCTCGACAACTCCATCACTGGCATGACCGGCCATCAGCAGAACCCCCTCACCGGCATGACCCTGAAGGAGCAGCCCACCGCCCAGCTTTCCGCCGAGAAGATCGCCGAAGCCTGTGGCGTGAAGCGGGTCCGGGTGGTGGATCCCCAGGATCTCAAGGCCACGGAAGCGGCCATCCGGGAGGAGCTGGCCGCGGAGGAGCCCTCCGTCATCGTGGTCCGGCGGCCCTGCGCCCTTCTGAAGTGGGTGAAGCATCGGCCCGCCTTCCACATCGATCCCGACAAGTGCAGAAGCTGCAAGGCCTGCATGCAGATCGGCTGCCCCGCCATCGTTTTCGATGGCAAGGCCGCCATCGATCCCACCCTTTGCGTGGGCTGCGGGCTCTGCCAGCAGCTGTGCAGGTTCGGCGCCATCTGCGAATGAGGAAAGGAACGGAAAGTATTATGAAAACGAAATCCATCATGATCGTCGGCGTAGGCGGCCAGGGCACGCTGCTGGCCTCCCGGCTCATCGGCAACGCCCTGATCAGCACGGGCTGCGACGTAAAGCTCAGCGAGGTCCACGGCATGTCCCAGCGGGGCGGCTCCGTGGTGACCTATGTGAAATACGGGGACGCCGTCCACTCCCCCCTCATCGATTTGGGCGAGGCGGATTACATCCTCTCCTTCGAGGCCCTGGAGGCGGGCCGGTTCCTGCCCTATCTCAAGCAGGGCGGCACCATCATCACCAACACCCAGCACATCCTGCCCATGCCCGTGATCACCGGGCAGATGGCCTACCCGGAAAACGTCCTCGACGATTTGAAAGCGAAGGCCGACGTGATCGCCGTAGACGCCCTCGCTCTCGCGGAGCAGGCGGGCAGCCCCAAGGCGGTGAACGTGGTCCTCACCGGCGTCCTCTCCAAGGCCATGGATTTGGACGAAGCCGTCTGGCAGCAGTCCCTTGAGACCACCGTGCCCCCCAAGTTCCTGGAGCTGAACAGAAAGGCCTTCCGGCTGGGCCGGGAGTCCTGACCCCAAAGCATGCAAAAAACCTCCCCGCGGGGAGGTTTTTTTGCATGTGGTTCAGGATAATGCCGATCACTGTTCCGGTACGAAGGCGATCGAAGCGACATATTGAAGATCAGTCCTTCCGCAAGCCTCCACCTGTTCGATACGCCAACCAAGATAGCCATTTGCGGGGATAACACGCATTTGGACCGCTTCCCAATAATCGTCGTTGATCCCGGTGTACCCGTATAGTGTGGCCGAGCCGTCCTCAGCGAGAACTGCCTGCCTGAGCTCCGCCCAAACAATCCAATCGTTACCGGCGATGGGCACCTGTCCGGGCAGCAGGCTCGACCAATCCTCCTCAACAAACACCATGCCGTCCAAATATGCCGGATATGTCCGATCCGGCACAAGATTCGGGCGGTCGATGATGCAGCGGAAGAAGCTGTCCAGCTCCGTCTGCGTCAAGACACAATACCATCCTTTCGTTTCTCCGGAGAGATACGACGGAAGCTCATTGTCATGGAGGGTGAACAGCGCATCGAGGATCGTGCGTTGACAAAGGAGTTCCCAATCGTCTGACGGCTCATCTGCAAAGGATTTCGGCCCGGCATCATACAAAACGCCAATTACCATGAGGTCTTCAAAAATGAACCGTTCCTGTTCCGAAAGCGTCAATTCCGGTTCGTTTGTCACCGGATAGAACTCTGCGCCGTCCGATGCCGGATGATGGAGGCAAAAGATACGCTCCCCTCCGTTTGCATCAAGATAGTGGATATAGAATGATGCTTCCGATAGGTATTCATCGGCTTCTGCTCTGATCTCCGTCACTGTGAGTTTGTTAAGACCCGATGTGCCGGGGAGCGTCTGATAGATGAAATTATGTCCGACCCAGGTGAACTCTTCCATGATGACTCCCCACGCATCGTCGGATCGTCCGCGGAACAGGTTCACATGCTCCCCTTGATAGAGCAGCGCGGCTTCCTTGTCTCCGCCCAGCAGGGAAGACGGTGTTGCGGTCGGCGTGACCGTTTCGGAGGAAGCCGGGATCGTCAAAGCAATGGAACCCTGCCCCGCTTCCGGTACGACCGTCGTTTCGGGCGCTGACTGTTCCGGTGTCGCAGAGCTCTCCGGCATTGAGGTGCTCGCCAGAGGCGCTTCGCCTTGCTTTCCTATGGGCGCGCAGGCGAACATGGCAAGACACAGGCTGAGGATAAGGATGCGTTTCATTTCGTTCCTCCCGTTCGCAATAGTCGCACGATTTGGGTTCAAAACTCAGAGAGCCAGCGGGCCGCCTCTTCCCGGCTGGTGAAGATCAGGGATTGCTTGTCGGGGTACCTTTGGAGAAGGGAAAGGACCTGGGGGCGCTGGTCCCGGCGGTAGTTTTTGACCAGAGCCACCAATTCCGGGTCCAGGGCCGTTTCCGTCCAGGGCATGTCGGCGTGGGGCTGGCCTACCCGGGCCGTGATGCCGGCCATGCAGATCGCCTCGGGGTAATCAAGGAAGATGACGGTATCGCATGCCCGGAGGCGGACCTCCATGGTGCGGCCGTAGTTGCCGTCCAGGATCCATTTTTCGCCCCGGAGGAGCGAGCCAAGCGCCCGGTCGAATTCCTCCCGGCTCACATGGGTCCCGTCCGCCCGCCACCAGATGTTGTCCAGGTGCACCACCGGCAGCCCCGTTCGCGCCCTCAGCCGGCGGGCGAAGGTGCTCTTTCCGCTCCCCGGGCAGCCCAGGATCAGGATTCGATTGCCGATGGACAGGGTTTTCATTTCCTCTCCCTCACCATGACCCGGTCGGTGGCGGTCTCGAAGCCGAATTTGCGGTAGAGGCCATGGGCGTCCTGGGTGATGAGGAAGCCCCGGAGGGGCCTATAGTCCGGCAGGGAAACGATATGGGATACCAGCGCCGTGCCCAGGCCCAGGCCCCGCCAAGCCTCGTCCACCACCACGTCCGAAAGATAGAACATGGTGGCGCCGTCGCTGATGACCCGGGCGAAGGCCGCCAGGGTGTAATCGCCGGGGAGGCGGATGCCGAAGCAGCGGGAATGGCTCGCGGCCTTTTCGATGACCTCCGCGGGCCGGTCCTTGGCCCAGTAGGTGGTGTGCAGCAGCCGGACGATGTCCGCTATCTCCATGTTTTCCAAGCCTTCGATGATCTGATAATCCATGCCCGTCGCCTCCCTTGGATCGGGAGGGGCAAGCCCCTCCCCTGCGGTCATGATACCATAGGCGTCACGGCAAGTCCAGGGGGAAGCTCACCAGGGGCTGAGGGTTGGTGGTGGTGTCCCAGCCGTCCTCGGGGAATTCGGCCACGGACCAGGTGTCGTCCACCGGCTGACCGTTGAAGGAGTCCACGGCGTGGAGGGTCAGGCAAACGGTGACGCCCTGCTGCTTCAACGCCTCGTAGTCCGAGGGGAAGATGGGCAGGATCACCGTGTAGGCGAAGGTGCCGTCCCCCTGGGCCGTAACCTCCGGGAAGGAGGGCTCGTAGACCGTGTCGTCCCCGCCCAGGGTGTAGCTCACGGACAGACCCTCGAACTTGCCCTTTTCGTTGGTGGGGGACAGAAGGCACCGCTTCATCCACGCCGTCCAGTCCGCGGGCGCCTCCTTCACCCGGTAGCTGAGATAGATACCGGTGCTGCGGAAGCTGGCCCTTTCCTCCAGCACCACTCCGTCCAGATGTACGGGGGTGTTCCACATCCTCTCCCCCTCCTCCTGGGTCAGCACCACATGGCCGGAGAGGCGGCGCTCCGCGGTGCGGGTGTCCCCGTTGGCGGCCTTCAGGGCCTCGTCCAGGTCGAAGGAGAAGGTGTAGTAGACGGTGCCCAAAAGGCCGATATGGGCCATGTCGTCCACGTTCACGTCCTGGAGGGCGATCTCCGCGGTGAAGGATACCCGCCCGCTGCCCTGCAACGGCTCTGTGAGGCTGTCCTCGCTGTAAAGGGTGATGCCCTGCCCGTCACAGCTTTCCTCCAAAAGACCGGTTTCGCCGGTGACGGTGCCGATCTTCCGGCCCGTATCCGTGTAGAGGGTCTGCTCCACCAGGGCGTCCAGCCACTGGTCGCCGTGCTGCTCCCGGGAGAAGGCGGCGGCGTGGTCCGTGTTGAGCCGGATGGTGTAGGCAAAGGCGGTGCCGTCATAGAGGACCTCCTGTATCTCGGGCCGGATCTCCCGGACCCAGGCCCAGTCCGCCTCGTCATATTTGTTTTGCCCCATCTTCACCCGCCAGCCGTTCAGTTCCTCGGCATCGCTCATCTCCGGCAGCAGGACGAACCGGCAGCCCTCGGACCGGGGCGCGGCGCCCTGGACCACCTGCTCGATCTCGGGCACAGCCGAGGCCTCCGTCCGCTGGTCCGCGGGGGTGGTGATGTAGTCCCCGGGCTTATAATCCTCTCGGCCGATCCAGCTTCCGATGGCGTAGACCGTGCCGGACAGCAGCAGCGCCAGCGCCATGCAGGCCGCGGCGAAGGCCACCGGGGCCCGGCGGGCGAAGGCCCCCAACCGGGCGAAAGGTGGCCTCTCGATCCTGTCCAGGGTCCGGCGGACCCGCTCCCGGCTCTCCCGGGGCGGCTGGGGCCGGTCATCCCGCAGCAGGGCATAGAGCGGATCGTTCCTGAGTTCCCGTTCCTGTTCCAAAATATCCTTATTTTCCATAGTCTTTCAGCTCCTCTCTCAGCTTCGCCCGGCCCCGGTGCAGGTGGGATATCACCGTGCCCTCCTTCAGGTCCAACGCCTTGGCGATGTCCGCCACGGCCATGTCCTCGAAGTAGAACAGCATCACCGGCAACCGATACTTTTCGGGCAGGTCGTACACCGCCTGCCGCACGTCCAGCTGCAGCTCCCGGTCTGCAGGCTTGTCCGCCAAAGTCTCCGGCAGCTCCACGGTGAAGCCCCGGCGCAGCAGGTTCTTGCTTTCGTTGACGGCGATCTTCACGAGCCAGGGCTTGAAGCTTTGGGCGTCCTTCACGCTGTGACGGCAGCGCCAGCCCTTGAGGAGGGCGGATTGCACCGCGTCCGCCGCCAGATCCCAGCTGCGGAGCACGCCGTAGCTCACGGTGAGCAGCAGCCGCTCCAAGGGGGCGGCCGCCGCCGCGAAGCCCTCCCGGGTGGTGATGTCCGGTATGTTTGGTCCTTGCATGTGCTCATTTCCTTTCTCGAAACGCGTTTCTGGCTATAGGACACGGAAGAAGGGAAAAAGATTGCAAAAAAGAGATAATAAAAAAACCGCTTCTCGAAATGCATGGTTCATCACCAAGGCGCGATGCGGTCTGTGAAAGGGATATCATGCAGTTGAGACTTGAAAAACTGCAGCAAAGGGAAGACCGGCGATCCTTAATCCTCTCCGTCCACCAGGGCGTCGCAGCGGGCGCGGACGTAACAGGCGGTGAAGTAGCTCTCCTCCCGGGGGATCCAGCGGGTGAGGAAAGGCACCATGCCCCGGGCGCCGTTGCGCAGCAGGAGCCGTCCCTGCTGTTCCTCCGCGGAGACCTGCAAAAACAACGCCAGGTCATAATATTCGCCCCAATCGGGCAGCAGGGCGTAGGCGCCCTCCACCACGATGAGCCTGCCCGTCACCGCCACCTTGTCGGGCAGCAGGGCCTGTTGCGCGCAGGAGAAGGGGGCGTAGGCAAAGTCGTCGCCCGTCGCCAGGGGCGCCAGGACCTCCAACCGGAACCGGTGCCGGTCCATGTTCCCCCCGGGCAGGGATTGCATCTCGACCGTGAACCGGTCCCGGGGCAAAAAGAAATCGTCCATATGGACCACGGAGCCGGAAAACCGTTGCGCCAGCTCCCGGGCGAAGGTGGTCTTGCCCGCGCAGGACATGCCGTCCAGGGCCACCACCAGCCGGTCCGTTTGCTCCAACCGCCCCGCGATCAGGGCCACTGCATCCGCTTTCGTCATCATACGATCTGCACCAGATAGAATTTCAAATAGTAGGTCTCGGGCACCGTGGGCAGGATGGGATGATCCGGCCCCTGCTGCCGCTGCTCGATGAACCGAAGGCTCACGTCCGCCTCCTGGGCCGCTTCCAGCAACATCCGCCGGAACTGGTCCTCGTACATGAAGTGGGAGCAGGAGCAGGTCGCCAGATACCCGCCCCGGGGCAGCAGCTTCATGGCCATGCGGTTGATCTGCTTGTAGCCGTTGAAGGCGGCTTTGGCCGTGGCGTTGGATTTGGTGAAGGCCGGCGGGTCCAGGATGATATAGTCGTAGTCCCGGCACTTCTTCGCCGTGAGCTCGGTGAGCAGATCGAACACGTCCGCCTTCAGGGGCGTCACGGGAAGGCCGTTCAGGGCGGCGTTATGCGACACCTCCTGGAGGGCCAGCTCCGACACGTCCACCGCCGTCACGCTGGCGGCCCCGGCCTTGGCGCAGTTCAGGGCGAAGGCCCCGGTGTGGGTGAAGCAGTCCAGCACCCGCTTGCCCCGGGCCAGCTTCGCCGCCGCTCGCCGGTTGTATTTCTGGTCCAGGAAGAAGCCCGTCTTCTGCCCGTTCACATAGTCCACCTCGTAGCGGATGCCGTTCTCGGTGATCTCCACCAGGCCCGTCCCCTCGGTTTGAAGCCCCGGCAGGTCCACGTATCCCTTGCCGGAGGGGAGTCCCTCCTTCTGCCGCAGGGGGCTTTCGTTCCGCTCGTAGATGACATCGACGGTGACCCCATCTTTTTGGAGCTCCTCCAGCAGAAGGGAGAAAAGCATCCCTTTTCGGATCTCGATGCCCAGGGACAGGACCTCCGTCACCAGCACGTTTTCGAACCGGTCCACCGTCCAGCCGGGAAGGCCGTCCGCCTCGCCGAAGATCAGGCGGCAGGCGTTGAAATCCTCGCCCATGACGGTCTTGCGGTAGTCCAGGGCGTAGCGGATGCGCCGCCGGAAAAAGGCTTCGTCGAAGGCGTCGTTGGCGTTTTTCGACAGGACCCGCACCAGGATCTTGCTTTGGTCGTTGACGAACCCGCTGCCCAAATAGGTCCCCTTCTCTGAGAACACGTCCACGATGGCGCCGTTCTCCGCCGGCGCCCGCTCCGTGACCTCCGCCCCATAGACCCAGGGGTGGCCCGCCCGGAGGCTGGTTTCCGCCTTTTTGTTCACCGTGAACCGGGGAAATGTTCGCTCCTGTTTCATCTGCTTTCGCTCCTTTGCTGGCTTGAGTATACCCCATCCTGCCGTCTCTGGCAAGGCGGCGGGGCACAAAAAACCGCGGCAGAGGGCGCTTTGCCGCCACCTTGCCAAACGGACCGTTCTCTGCTATACTTTATGTATATATGCTTTTGGCGAAAGGGTCCCCCGCGCAAGCGACGAGCCCCCGCCGCCGTTCCCTGCTTTTGAACTTTGGCGCGCCGCGGATCAGATTTGACCGACCAGGACGCGCATCGACCTATTTTGACCATTGCAGATGGGAGGTTACCCATGAAACAGCTCAAAACCGTCCTGTCCCTGTTGCTGGCCCTGCTTCTGGTGCTGGCGGCAGCTCCGACAGCGACCTTTGCCGAGCCGTCCGCCGACGGCTGCGACAAAGCCGACGACGGTCGTCACGTTTGGAAGGAGAGCGACCGGAAGGCCCCGACCTGCGCCGATCCTGGCTACGTCCAATGGACCTGTGCTTCATGCGGCGTCACGGTCACCGAGGAGATCCCCGCCCTGGGCCATTCTCCCGTCGATGTTCTCGGCATAGCTCCCACCTGCACGGAAGACGGTTTGACGAGTGGCCAGATTTGTTCGGTCTGCGGGCAGGTGCTGGTGGCCCAGGAGCCCATTCCTGCCACCGGCCATACCGTCATCATTGCCTCCGGCCGGGAGGCCACCTGCACGGAGGACGGCCTTACGGATGGCCAGACCTGCTCGGTCTGCGGCGCGGTGATCAAGGCCCAGGAGACCATCCCGGCCACGGGGCACACCCCCGAGGTCGTTCCCGGCACGGCCGCCACCTGCACGGAGGACGGGCTCAGCGAGGGACAGGTCTGCTCGGTCTGCGGGGAGGTGATCGTAGCTCAGGAAACCACCCCCGCCACCGGCCACACCCCCGTCGACGTTCCCGGAACAGCCGCCACCTGCACGAAGAACGGCCTCACGGATGGACAGGTCTGTTCCATCTGCGGGGAGGTGCTGGTAGCCCAGGAGGTCATCCCCGCCACCGGCCACACCCCCGTGGCCATCCCCAGCACGGCCGCTACCTGCATGGAGGACGGGCTCACCGAGGGCAGCAAATGCTCAGTTTGCGGCGAGGTGCTGGTGGCCCAGGAGACCATCCCCGCCACCGGCCACACCGTGATCATCGTCCCCGGCCGTGGGGCCACCGACACGGAGGACGGGCTCACCGATGGCCAGACCTGCTCGGTCTGCGGCGCGGTGATCAAAGCCCAGGAGGTCCTGCATACCTGGTCGGACTGGACGGTGAAAGAGGCCCCCACCTGCACCGAGGACGGGGCGGAGATCCGCACCTGTTCGGCCTGCGGCGCGGAGGAGACTCGAACCATCGACGCCTGCGGCCACAGGTTCGGCGATTGGATCACCGACACCCCTGCCACCTGCGTCCGGCAGAAGCTGCAGTATCGCAAATGCGGCCGCTGCGGGGTCACCCAGTGGCGCAGCGAGGGGGAGTTGAGCGATCACAGTTGGGACGCGGGCGTGGTCACTACCCTGCCTAAGGGCTTCGTCCCAGGTGAGAAGACCTTTACCTGCACGGTCTGCGGCGCCACCAAGACGGAGAGCGTGGACCCCGTTCCAAGCCTCTTTCAATCGTTGGAGGCCGACGAAGCATCGAGCGCTGATTCTGCCGCGGCGGATCTGGTCTCCATCGAAGATTTTTTGAACGGGGAGCTTCCCCTGGCCATCCCCCAGGAGCCTCAGGATGAGTACGTGCCCGGGGAGCCGTTAGCTGACGCGCCGCCCTTGGACCGTTTCGCCGGCTGCTGGAAGGCCCAGTATGTGGCCGTGGATGGGGCCATGCAACCATCGGAAGCCGCGGGCGTTTACGCCGTCCTGTATGTTGAGGGCACGAAGGCGGCCCTGGGGGGTGCGTTCTTCGGCGGCGTGGTGCAGGATATGACCTATGCGGACGGAGCCCTGACAGGGGAGGAGGGAGGCGTTTCCTATGCCCTCCGGCTCCAGGAGGACGGTTTTTTGCAGCTCATCCTTGCCGCCGAGGGCCAGACCGCCAGCCTCTACTGCTTGCCCTACGGGCTCCCGGACCTGCAGCCCGCGCCCGCCGGGAAGTGAGGCACCGCCCCCGGTCTTCAGCTGATCCCTGTTCCCAAGGGAAAGGAGTTTTTATGATACGCATCGAACGGATACAGATCCCCACCATGCCCACGAAGAAGCCCCGGCGGCTGTACATCTACACCCCCAAGGGGTACGAGACCGGCGATGAGCGGTACCCGGTGCTCTATATGTTCGACGGGCACAACGTGTTTTACGACAGCCACGCCACCTACGGCAAGAGCTGGGGCATGAAGCAATATCTGGAGAGAAGCCGGCGGCCCCTGATCCTGGTGGCGGTGGAGTGCAACCCGGAGGGGGACAACCGGATGAGCGAGTACGCTCCCTGGGATATCTGCTGGCGGGGGAAGCTCATGTTCCCGGCCCGGGGGCAGCTGACCATGGACTGGATCGTGAACGAATTGAAGCCCCGGATCGACCGGGAATACCGGACGCTGCCCGACCGGGAACACACCCTGATCGCCGGCAGTTCCATGGGCGGGCTCATGTCCCTGTACGCCGCCGTGGCCTATAACGGCACCTTCTCCCGGGCGGCGGCCCTGTCCCCCAGCCTGTGGGCGGCCCGGCACCACGAGGCGGAGCTTCTGAAGGCGAACCCGCTGGCCTTGCCCACCCAGATCTATATGGACATGGGCACCGGCGAGGCGGGAAAGCACACCTCTATCCTGACCGGTCTCTTTGCCACGGCCCAGCGGCTCACCCGTTTTGGGGCCCAGGTGGACGCCCGGGTGGTCCCCGACGCCCAGCACAGCGAGGCGTACTGGGAGAAGCGGATCCCCCTCTTTATGGACTATCTGCTGGATGGATGACGCCTTCGGTTTTTTAGGGAAAAGAAAAAAGCGTTCCGAAAGGAACGCCTTTTTTGTGCATTTTTTAAAGTTGCTTAAGGATATATGCCTTCACCTTGTCCAGCTTGGAATACTTCCAGGCCCCCTCTTCGGCGGTCTTGGAGAAGGGGACGATCACGTTGAAGTCCATGTGGGCCCCCTCAAAGTAACCGTCGGGTTCGGTGCTGAAGAAGTACCCGTTCCAGACCTCCTGGGGGGCGTCGGTGAACCGGTCCGGTTCCAGATAGATCATCTTGCGGGCGTCCTCCGCCACGAAAGCCTTGGCGGCCAGAGGGGAGAGGAGGGCGTATTCCCCGGCGGGGATGTTGGTGAAGATATCGGGCAGGGGCGCCTCCACGATGGTCTCCGGGCCCCGAACGATTTGGATGCCCATGGCCTCGAAGTCCAGCTTCTCCGGGGTGAAGATGAGCTTCAGGAGCACGCCCACGTCGGTGTACAGGTGGGCCCGCTGGTAATTGGTGTCGAAGATGAAGTTCCCCAGGGAGTAGAAGATGGCCTTTCCGTCGGGGAAGAGCTCATAGTTCTCAGGCACGTGGGGATGGTGGGCCACCACCACGTCGGCCCCCAGCTCCAGATACCGAAGATACCGGTCCCGGGTGTAGGGGCTGGGCATGCTGGTGAACTCCTCGCCGCCGTGGCTGACGACGACGCACCAGCGGCACTTCGCCTTTATTTCGTCGATGCGGCGCTTGATGCCGTCCATGTCGTCCCAGCGGAAGATGCCGGGCTCCGTCTCCGTGGCGGGGATGCACTCGGCCATATACGCTACGCCGAACATGCCGATGCCGCCGGCCTCGTCCAGGTAGATGGGCTCCGAGGCTTCCGTCACGTTGAGGCCCGCGCCGATGGTGAGGCAACCCATGTCGGCGGCGATCTTTTTCGTGCTGACGACGCCGTCCCGGCCCGCGTCCATGGTGTGGTTGTTGCCGATGCACCAGATGTCCGCATGCATGTTCTTCAATACCTTGGTGGCGGCGGGGTTCATGGCGTGGAAGAATACGCCCCGGCTGCCGTCGTCCACGGCGTCGATGAGGGCCCCCTCCACGTTGGCGGCCACGTGGTCCGCCCTGTGAAAGAAGTCCAAAATGGGCTGGGAGAGAAGTTGGTCGTCCTCCCAGCGGCGGTCCATGTACCGATCGAAGCCGATGTCGCCGGTGAATACGATGGATGTTTTATCTTTGCCCATGGGTTCCTCCTTATTTCAGACGCTTGAGGGTCTCCAGCATGAGGGCCCAGGTCCGCTCCGTGGAGGCGATGTGGAGCCGCTCCCGGGGCGTATGGATGTTCATCAGATCCGGCCCGAAGGAGATGCAGTCCAGTTCCGGCATCTTCCCGGAGAGGATCCCGCACTCCAGGCCCGCGTGAAGGGCGGCGATCTTGGGCTCCTCGCCGTAGACCGCCCGGAAGGCCTCCACCATCACGTCCCTGAGGTGGGATTCGGGCCGATACTGCCAGGCGGAGTAGGCGGCGGGGATGTCCACCGTGCCGCCCAACAGCTTCGTCAGGGCGATGACCTTCTCCGTGGTCTCGGCGGCCTGAGAATTGACGCTGGAACGGATCATGAACCGGGCGGTGACGGTGCTGTCCTCGGTGCTCACCTGGCCCAGGTTCAGGGAGGTTTGCACCAGGCCCGCCACCTCGGCGCTCATCATCTGGACCCCGTTGGGGGCGCAGAAGAGGAAGGTGGCCACCCGGCGGGTGCTGTTTTCGTCCAGGGGGACCAGGTCCGTCTCCGCGGGGGCCAACCCGATTTGCACGTCGGGATCGGCGGTCCGATACTCGTTTTTCACCGCCGTGTCCAGGGCCTCTACCGCCGCCTTGGCCGCCGCGAAGTCCTCCACGGCGATCAGTGCCTTGGCGTCCCGGGGGATGGCGTTGTCCTTGGCGCCGCCGGAAAGGGCGATGATCCGAAGGCCCGTAACGTTCATGAGCTCGATGAGGGCCCGGCCCATGAGGATGTTCGAATTGGCCCGGCATTTGTGGATCTCCTCGCCGGAGTGGCCGCCCATGAGGCCGTCCACGGTGAGGGCGCAGACCGTGCCCCGGAAGGCGCTCCGCTCCACGGGCAGGGTGCAGACCAACCGGGTGGACCCGGCGCAGCTGACGGTGAGGACCTTCTCCTCCTCGGAATCCACGTTCAGCATATACTTGGCCGTCAGGTCCGACGCGTCGAGGCCACGGGCGCCCAGCATGCCCACCTCCTCGTCCACGGTGAACAGACATTCGAGGGGCCCGTGGGGGATATCGTTCCCATCCAAAACGGCCAGGGCCATAGCCACGGCGATGCCGTCGTCGCCGCCCAGCGTGGTGCCCCGGGCGCCCACGGCGTCCCCCTCCACGAAGAGGTCCAACCCCTCCTTCTCCATGTCCTTCGGGCAGTCCGCGTCCTTTTCGGCCACCATGTCCATGTGGCCCTGGATCATGACCGCGGGGGCATGCTCATAGCCTGCCGTGGGGGCTTTCCAGATGATCACGTTGTTGAGCTCGTCCTGACGGAACTTCAAATGCCGTTCCTCGGCGAAGGCCACCAGATAGTCGCTGATCGCCTTGGTGTTGTGGGACCCGTGGGGGATGGCGCACAGCTCCTCGAAGAAATGAAAGACAGCCTGCGGCTGCAAACCGGATAAAACGCCCATAGCTTTTTTTCTCCTTTTTTTCTTAAGTATAACACGATGCAAGTGAAACGTCACTTGCATCGCGTCCGTCGTTCATTTAATTATGCCATTAACCGAAAATCGACATAAGGTAGCCTACACCAATGCCGCCGAAGGTGCCGACCACGTAGCCCATGAGGGCCATGAGCACGCCCACGGAGACCAGGGAGCCGGAGTAGGAACCGGCCAGGATGGGGGCGGAGGCGGTGCCGCCGATGTTGGCCAGGGAGGCAACGCCGCTGGTGAACATATCCAGCTTGAAGAGCTTGGCAAAGAGGATCATCAGCACGCCGTGGATGAGCAGGATCACGAAGCCCGCCACGATCCACCAGGCCATGCCCGCCTCGAAGAGCTCCAGGAAGGAGGCGCGGGAGGCGATGAGGCCGATGACCATGTACAGCATGATGTTGGACAGCTCCGTGGAGCCAGCGATCTTGCCGACGGGGGTCATGGCCAGGACCAGACCGATGATGGACACCAGCACGATCCGGTAGGTGGCCACGTCAAAGACCTTCAGCCAAGAGGGGGAAGCGTCGCGGAGCGCGGTGCCCAGGTTGGTGCACACGGCGGACACGAACAGGGCGAGGCCCAGCAGGAAGATGAGGGACGGGAAGTCCACCTTCTTGGTCTGCGCCTGAGCGAACTCGGCGTCGAGACGGGAGGAAACTTCGTCCAGGGTCTTGGTGTTGGCCTTGACCCACTTGTTGAACTTGGGCGCCAGGGTGATGGCCCACAGCAGGAACATGACCCAGATGGAATAGTCGATGGAGTCCACGATGGACGCGCCGGCCAGCTGGGCCTCCGTGGCCTGCAGGGCGTCGGCTACGGCCACCAGGTTGCCGGAGCCGCCCATCCAGCTGCCACACAGGGCGCCCAGGCCCCGCCAGGCGCCTTCGCCCAGCAAGGGATGCATGATGGCGTAGGTGGCCACGAAGCCGATGGCGATGGTGATGGTGGCGGTGAAGAAGCCCAGCAGCATCTTGGGTCCCAGCTTCAGGATCTGACGGATGTCGCAGCGGAGCAACATGACGAAGATCATGGCATACAGGATCGGGTTACGCAGGGCGCTGTAAGCTTCCTTGGTGGCCGCGGTGTCCCACAGCTTGAAGGTGCAGCCCAGCATGCCGATGAGGTAGAGCAGCACCACCGGGGGCACGTACTCGAAGAACTTCCACTTGGTCAGCCGCTGGGCGCCCACCAGGACGCCGGCGATCAGGACCAATGTGGCAAAATAGGTGAAACCATTGGTAATCATAAATTACCCCTCCTTTTTTTCTATCCCAAAGCCCCCGACAGGGGGCCATGTGATCGTGGATCGTATCGTCGAAATGTGTCACCAGCGTGAAACCTTCGACTTTTTTAAGTATAATACTGCATAACTTATATGTCAATATCGAATCAAAAAAGGAGAAATGGTCCTGAAAACGAACCATTTCCCCCTATATGTGTGCTTCTCTTTTTCGGTTCCTTTTTCTCTTCACCGAAGAGAAAAAGGAACAAGTCGGTTTTTACTTCAATCGCCGCAATCCCTCCAGCAGCAGCGCCCAGGTGCGCCAGGTGGAGGCCACGCGGAGCCGCTCCCGGGGGGTATGGTCGTTGACGATGTCCGGGCCGAAGGAGATGCACTCCAGCTCCGGCATCTTCCCTGAGAGGATCCCGCACTCCAGGCTGGCGTGAAGGGCCTCGATCCGGGGCTCCGTGCCGTACACCGTGTGGAAGGCGTCGGTCATCACGTCCCTGAGGTGGGAGTGGGGCCGATACTGCCAGGCGGAATAGGCGGAGGGCACCGTGGCGTCGCCGCCCATGGCCCGGGCCATGGCCATGACCCGCCGGGCCACCTCCTCCGCCTGGGAGTTGAGGCTGGAGCGGATCATGAACCGGCACACCACGGCGGTGTCCTCGGTGTAGATCTGGGCGAAATTCAGCGAGGTCTGGACCAGCCCGGGCACCTCCGCGCTCATCATCTGGACCCCGTCCGGGGCGCAAAAGAGGAAGGTGGCCGCCCGACGGGTGCTCTTCTCATCCATTGGCAAAAAGTGGCTCCGGGTGGGGAAGAGCCGGATGCGGACCTTCTTCTCCACGGCCCGATACTCGTCCTGCAGCGTTTCGGCCAGGTCCGCAGCCGCCGCCTTGGCCGCCTCCGGGTCGGCCACCGAGATCAGCGCCGCCGCGTCTCGGGAGATGGTGTTGTCCTTGGCGCCGCCGGAAACGGTGAGCAGCCGCATGTCCGTCTTGTCCATGATCGCCATAAGGGCCCGGCCCATGAGCCGGTTGGCGTTGGCCCGGCCCCGATGGATGTCCTCGCCGGAGTGACCGCCGGTGAGCCCGTCCACCATGAGGGCGCAGACCGTCCCCGCGAAGGGGGCCCGCTGCACGGGCAGGGTGGTGACCACCCGGGTGGACCCGGCGCAGCTTACGGTGAACACCCGCTCCTCAGCGGAATCCAGGTTGATCATGTACCTGGCCTTCAGGTCGGACACGTCCAGCGCCCGAACGCCCTGGAGGCCCACCTCCTCGTCGGCGGTGAACACGCATTCGAGAGGCCCATGGCGGAGGCTGTCGTCACTGAGGACCGCCAGCATCATGGCCACGCCGATCCCGTCGTCCGCCCCCAGGGAGGTGCCCTTGGCGCCGATCTCGTCCCCCTCCAGGAACAGCTCGACACCCGCCCCTTCCGGAGCGCTGAGATGGTGCTCCCGCTCCATCAGCATGTCCATATGGGCCTGGAGCATGACGGTTGGGGCGTCCTCATAGCCCGGGGCGGCGTCCTTCCAAACGATCACGTTGTCGGCCTCGTCTCGGCGGGCCTTCAGGCCCCGCTTTTGGGCGAAGGAAAAGAGGTACTCGCTGACGGCCTCCGTATTGTGGGAGGCCCGGGGTATGGCGCAGAGGGTCTCAAAGAAAGTGAACACCGCTTTCGGCTCCAGGCCGGACAAAACAGCCATTGATTCGATCTCCTTTTTCTAATAATGTAGGCAAATGAGACTGACGATCACCGGTCGGCCTCGGGATCGGACGTCGCCGTCTCAGAGGACGCATAGCCCGTCAGACACTCTGCCGGAATGTTTTCCATAAAGTCGTTCTTTTCCACATCTTCGCCCACGGTGCTGAGCACCAGCCCGTAATCCGAAGGCATATACTTGCCCTTATGGATGTTGTTGATCTTAGACCGCTCCTCCACGTTCCACATCTTCATGCCCTCTACAGCCAGTTGTCGGGCAGTCTTGCCGCCAAAGAATTCCAGAGGCGTGTCCACGTCGATGAAAATGGGATTTTCCGGGTACATATGACAGTACAGCTTCTTCACCTGCCAGGCGCCGTACTTCTCCGCCGAATCGGGATACCGGGCGGGGTCCGCCGCTGCGATCACCGCCTCTTGGGTGATTTCGGCCGCCAGCTTGTTGACGCCGCTGTGAAAATCGCCGATGCTCGGATCGTGGGTCACCACCACCTCCGGCCGCACACGGCGCAGCTCCGCGGTCAGCAGCTCCACAGGATCGGGCTGCCCTTCCTTGAACCACTCCGCTTTATGTTTGTCGTAATCGTAAGACAAAAAGTCCGTGAACTCGAAGAAGGTCTTGAAATGCCTTAGTCCCAGATGATAAGAGCCGCCGGAGCTCTTGCGTTGCCGGCCGATGGTATCGCAGCAGATGTCCGCCACGGTTACGGAATACCCCCGCTCCACGCAGGTGGGGATCACCGCGCCAAAGATGAGCACATCGTCGTTGCCGTGAGCCTCTACCAGCATCAAGTCCGCCTTGTCCAGGGGCTCCTCCCAGGAGACCAGCTTGGGCTGCAGTTCGATTTGCCGCTGCTTGTAGGCGAACAACTCCGCCATGTCCCCCTCTCCCTCCAAAACGGTCATGCGGACCTCCCGCGCCTCTTCCGGAGGGAAAACGGTGATGAATCGTATCACGCTGCCATATTCCCGCTCCTCCAGGACGGCACCGTTCTCATCCAAAAAAGCCATCTTGGCCCGGGTGGGGATATACCTCCACTCCCAGTAGACGGCGGCCACCGGCGCCTTTTCCGGATCCCAACGGACGGAAAACCAGTCTCCCTCTACGAAATGGACGGTTGTGGAGTAGGTGTTGTCCCACAGAGACTCCCGACGTACGTTTTCGGCATGGATCTCGATGATGCAGGCGTGGTTGATATGGGCGTCCGCCAGGGCGGGCAGGGGGATCGCCAACAGCAACAGCACAGCGAAGAGCAAAGAAATCAGGCGCAGTCGTTTCATGATATATCCTTTCTGAAAAAAGATGATCCGGACAGGCGGGAACGAAAAAGCCCGTTTACTCCCCGTAGGTCAGGTTCAGGCGAAAGAGCTTCTTCCCCCGATCGCCACTGAGCAGGAAGACGTCTCCCTGCTGAAGATAAGTCAGGTCCACCGGGTCGGAGAGCTTTGCTTCGCCGTTGAACTCTGCCCGGATCTCCCGGATAGGCCGGACCCGCAGCTCCGCCGGCATCAGATCCTCGCACAAATCCAGATACCGGGTGTTGTTCATGTGCCCGTTCAGATCCACATAGCTGTAGGGCACGGTAAAGGTCTCTCCCGTCCCCGCCACAGCGGGTTTGGGCGCCATAGGCAGAGGCAGGGGTTTTTCCCCCTCCTCCCCGTCGATGCGGACGCCGTGCTCCTCCGGGAACACCAGCTTCCGGCTCTCCCGGTCCATGAGGGCCCAGAGGGCGCTGCCTGTGAGCAGCGTTTGGCCCCATGGATCCTCCATCCGATAGTACCGGGGAAAGTACAGGTGCATGGTCTGTCCGGGCCAGGAGAGGAGCTTTACGTCCTCGTCATAGATCGGGAGCCGATCGATCTTCACCTGCTGCAGGGTCACGATCCAGAGGAGCCCCCTGTCCAGCGTCCTTTCCCGGCCCATGCCCAGTTCCGTGGTATGGGCGATGGACGCCTCCTGTAAAAAAGTGAACAGCCGACTGAGCCGGAGCCGCCGCCGGGCGTCCACGTCCGAGCTCAGCAGCCGATAGCTTTTCTCGTACACGCTCATGCCTTGGGCATCCGCTTCTCGATGGCGTCCACCACGTCCCCCAAGGTGGACAGCTTCTGCCACTGACGGTTGGGGATGCGCACGTCGAAAGCCGCCTCCAGGCGGCATATGATGAGGGTGAAGCCCATGGAATCGATGCCGGTGTCCGTGTTGATGACGGTGTCCTCGTCGAACGACTGTCCCTCCAGCTCCGGCAGGGACTCCACGATGACGGTCTTGGCCTTCTCCAGTATTTCTTCTCTGCGGGTCATTGCTCCTCTTTCCCTTCCCGTTGGACAGCCCAACGCATGATCTTGCCGCTGGCGGTCCTGGGCAGCGGCCTCCCGAAAAACACGATGTCCCGAAGCTGCTGTCCCCGGGGCCGGTCAGCCATGAGGGGGCGCAGCTTCTCCCACAGGGGTCCTTTGTCCTGCTCCGGCCCCTCCAGAACCAGGATGGGCCCCCTGTCCTCCAGAACCACGCACAGGTCCATGGTGTTCAGGGCCTGGGCAATGGCCCCCTCGTACTCCGGCAAAAACAGCTTGGTCCCGTCCATGAGCACCAGCGTTTCCTTCTTTCGCCCGGTGAGGACGAGCCTCCCCGCCCAGTCCAACCGTCCCAGGTCCCCGGTGTGGAGGACCCCATTCGCGAGGGCTGCCGCCGTATCCTCGGGCCGACGCCAGTATCCCTCCATGACGCAGGTGGGCGCCGAAATCAGCACCTCCCCGTCGTCGGCGATGGTGATGGCATCGTCGGGACAGATCGTCATGGCGTAGGGATCGCTGCCCAGGCTCAGGGCCACGCCAGAACTGGTCTCCGTGAGGCCGTAGCCGAAGTGGACCTGCTTGCCCATGGCCTGGACCCCGTCCAGCAGGGGCTTGGGGCAGCCGCCGGCCCCCACCAGCACCGTCTTCAATTCTTCATTCAGCGCCCCCTGCTGCAGAAGGAACCCTAACAGCAGCGGCACGACGGAGACGGCCGTGGGCCGAAAGAAAGCGCAGTCGTCATGATAGTGCCGGGCGCCTCGGCCGAGAGCCACGGCAGCCCCGCAGGAAAGACCCCAGAGAAGGCCGCAGACGAAGCCGAATACGTGGTCGAGGGGCAGCAAACACAGCAGCCGATCCTCCGGTGTCAACGGCAGCAGCGCGCCGCCGTTGTAGGCGCTGCCCATGAGGGACGCGCCGGTGAGGACCACCGCCTTGGACCGGTCCGTGGTGCCGGAGGTGAAGAAGAGGATCCGGTCCGACCCTCCCTCCGCATCGGGCGTCAAACAAGGGGAAAGCTCCTCCACCAAATCGGGATCGCCCCACAGGGAGCTTATCTCCGCCTCCCGGACCATGTCCATGAGGGCCCTGTCGGAAGCGCTGTCACTCAAGAGCACCGTCCGCTTGCCGGAGAGGACCGCAGCGAAGATCTCTACGACACAATCGAAGCTTCCGTCGCATAGGATGCCCCGACAGAAACCGGCTGTCTGCTTCAACGCCTGAGCCCTGTCCAAAGCTCGCCGCTCCAACGCGCCAAAGGTGCAGACCGCCGTCTGCCCCTGTTGCGCATATATGAGGGCCGGACGATCCGGGGCCGCCGCCGCCCAGTGGCTGAGCATCGCCCCAAAGCCAGAAAACCGCATGGCAGTACCTCCATTTACAGGTATTGTACCATAGGACAACGGGGAAAGGAAGGGCCTTTTCCCAAAAGAAAAACCTTTGCCGCAGACCGGAAAAGAAAAAAAGTTCGTGCAATTTGCGGGCGGAAGGTATATACTGTCCATGCTGTGAAGTATCACAAATCTATGGGAGGAAAAGTCATGGACAAGAACATTCGCATCTGCATCGTGGGCGGCGGCCCTGCGGGCCTTTCCGCCGGCATGTATCTGGAAAAAAAGGGGTACGAGAACTACACCATCCTGGAGCGCCTGGACCGGGTGGGCGGCAAGTGCTGGTCCCCCACATACAACGGCCGCCGCTATGAGATGGGCGCCATCATGGGCGTGCCCAGCTACTATGCGGTCCACGATGTGGAGGAGTTCTGCGGCATCACCCATGACGGTCCCAAGCTGAACCGGAACTATAAGAACAAGAACGGCGACGTCATCGAGCCCTTCGAGCCCAAGAAGAACATCCTCAAGATCCCCCGCCTGCTGAAGATGAAGAAGCAGGTGAAGAAGCTGGGCGAGATCCTGGAGACCAAGTACAAGGGCTACGACGTGAACGGTCATAGGGGTGTGGCCGAGGGCCGGTACGACGGCTTCTCCCAGGCCAACGCCAAGCGGGAGCCCATCAGCGGCACCAACCCCAATCTGAAGGACCTTTGCCTGCCCTTCAACGAGTTCTGCCGCATCAACGGCGTGGAGCTGACCCAGGACATTTGGATCGGGCCCTACACCTCCTTCGGCTATGGCTACTTCGACGAGATCCCCGCGGCCTACGTTTTGAAGTATCTGGATTTCCAGACCTGCATGAACTTCGTGAAGGTGAATCTGTGGACCTGGAAGAACGGGACCCAGTACATCTGGGAGCAGCTCAATGACCATCTCAAGCATCCCGCCCGCCTGAACAGCACCATCGACAAGGTGGAGCGCAAGGACGGCAAGGTGCTGGTCACCGTCAATGGCCAGGTGGAGGAGTACGACAAGATCATCGTCACCGCCCCCCTCTACATCCCCAACAAGCGGGCCGACGGTCAGAAGGGCATGGTGGAATACTTCGACGCCCGGGAGGACGAGAAGGCGCTGTTCTCCAAGATCGACTACGAGCGCTACGATGTGCTGGCTGTGGAGACCAAGCCGGAGGATCATCCCGAGATCTCCTACTACGTGTTCGAGAACATGCAGAAGGATCGGCTGGGCCACCTGATGGTCTACTACCGCCGCTGGAAGGACACCAAGGACCAGGTCATCACCACCTACGCCCTGCGCAAGCATAAGGACACCCGGGAGATCCCCTATGAGGAGTGCCGTCAGATGGTCCTCGACGACCTCAAGACCATGCACAACCCCGCCTCCAACGTCATCAACGAGTGGAGCGTGT
Source organism: Clostridia bacterium (assembly GCA_017545535.1). Taxonomy (GTDB): domain Bacteria; phylum Bacillota; class Clostridia; order Christensenellales; family CAG-138; genus RUG472. Next base: position 190,339 of record JAFWMS010000028.1, read on the forward strand.
ACTATTTCCCCCATGTCTTCTCCAAGGACTATGCCGACGGCTGGTACGACAAGGTGGAGGCCATGCAGGGCAAGTATGACACCTACTACGCAGGCGAGGTCATGAGCTTCGGCGACATGGACGAAACGGCGGAGTATTCCCGGGAGCTGGTCGAACGATTCTTCTAAACTATCCCGTTTCGGAGGGAGCGCATTCCGCTCCCTCATCTTTCGTATAAGGAGACGAATATGAAATTCTACAAAGACCACTATGACGTCATCGTCATCGGCGGCGCCCTGGCGGGGCTTTCCTCCGCGCTGATGCTGGCGGACAAGGGGCTGGACGTTCTGGTGCTGGAGCGGCACAACCTGCCCGGCGGCATCGCCACCAGCTTCGTCCGGGGCGGCATCGAGATCGAGGCGGCCCTCCACGAGATGATGAGCATCGGCCCCGAGGGGAACCGGCTCAAGGTGGGCAAGTTCCTGGAGGACATGGGGGTATTCGTGGATTGGCTCAAGGTCCCCGAAGCCTATCACGCCGCTTTGCCCGGCATCGAGGTGACGCTGCACCCGGGCCTCGAAACCTTCGCTCGGGAGGTGGACGCCGAGGTCCCCGGCACCTACGAAAAGGTTTTGAAGCTGCTGAACCTGTGCCACACCGTCTTCGACAGCGTGAACGAGCTCTCCATCCACCCCATGAGCAAGCCCATGATGCTCTTAAAGCACGAGGCCTTCGTGAAGACCGCAGGCTATTCTACCGCCGAGGTCATGGACACCTTCGATCTGCCCCAAAAGGCCCGGGATCTGCTGGCCCCCTACTGGATCTACGTGGGCAGCGGCTTTTCCGACCTGCCCTTCACCATCTTCTCCGTGCTCATGGCGGACTACATCGGCTACGGCTCCTATATCCCCCGGAAGTTCAGCCATGAGATCAGCCTCAAGATGGCGGAGCGGGCAGAGGAAATGGGCGTGCAGATCGAGTATCGGCAGCACGTGGAGAAGATCCTGGTAAAGGACGGCCGCGTCTACGGTGTCCGCACCGCCCGGGGCGACGAGATCCACGCGGACTACGTCATCTCCGCCCCCTATCCCAACAAGGTTTACACCTCCATGATCGAGCCCATCTCGGCGGTGCCGGAAAAGGCCCTCAAGATGGTCAACGGCCGCCGGCTGAGCCTCACCGCCTTTTCCGTCATCATGATCCTGGACAAGCCCGCCCAGGAACTGGGCATCAAGGACTACAGCATCTTCATCGGCGACACCATGGACACGGACGAGCTATATAAGGATCTGGCGGGTCTCGGGCCCTACCGCTACCTCACCTGCATCTGCCACAACTACGGCAACCCGGACGCCACGCCTCCGGGTACCTGCTCTTTCTCCATCACCACCCTGCCCCGGGTGGACGGCTGGAAGACCGTCACCGCCGACGAGTACGACGCGGTGAAGCATCGGGTGGCGGAACAGATGATCGACGACATGTCCAAGTACTACGGCATCGATTTGAAGGACCACATTCTGGAACTGGTCATCGAGACCCCCATGACCGTGGCCCACTACACCGGCATGTGGAACGGCTGCATCTACGGCTATGCTCACACCATGGAAGATCACATCGTTGCCCGGCTCCAGACCGCCGAGGCAGAGAAGTTTATCGGAGGGCTGGAGTTCGCCGGCGCCCATCAGATCTCCGGCGACGGCATGGGCCCCGCCGTGACCAACGGACGAAAGGCGGCCAAGAACGTGCTGGACGACATCAAAGCCAGGAAGGAGGCGGTCAAATGAAGATCAAGGGATTTTTGCAGGACGTGGGCGGTGCGTCCCGGGTCACCAAGGCCCGCCTGGCAGCCTTTGAAGCCGCCTCAGTCCAGGCTGAGACCGTGGACCCCATCGGGGACGTGGCCCGGGAATGGCATCCCGGGAAGCTGGAGCTGGTGGTCAAGGACATCTACTCCGTGAGCCCCACGGCCAAGACCGTCCGCTTTGTCCGGGCTGACGGGAAGAAGCTCCCCCCCTTCTACGCGGGACAGTTCATCTCCCTCGCCTTCCCCGTGAACGGGGAGACTGTCACCCGGCCTTATTCCCTCTCCTCCGCCCCCTACGAGGCGAGGCAGGAAAACGGCTATGTGGAGATCACCGTCCGCAAATCCAAGGGCGACGGCTTCATCGCCGACTACGTGAACGACCAGCTGAAGGTGGGAGACCATCTCCTGGGCAATATCGGCCTTGGCCAGTTCTATTATGAGCCCCTCCGGGACGCCAAACGGGTCATGGCATTGGCCGGCGGCGTAGGCATCACCCCCTTCGCCTCCATGGCCAAGGAGATCGCCCACGGGACGTTGGACGTGGATCTGACCATCCTCTACGGCTCCGTTTCCTCCGACGATATCATCCTGAAGGACCAGCTGGCGGCACTGAACTGTGAGCGGGTCAAGGTCGTCCACGTCCTTTCCGGGAACGAGCCCGACTGGAAGGGCGAGCGGGGCTTCCTCAGCGCAGAGCTGATCAAAAAGTATACCGAGGGCAACACCTCCTACTTCATCTGCGGGCCCCAGGTCATGTACACCTTCCTGCGGCAGGAGATCCAAAAGTTGAACGTGCCCGCCCGCCGGGTCCGTTTCGAGGTCTTCGGCCAGGCCAAGGACATCACGGCCTTCCCCGGCTATCCCGCAGAAAAGAAGAACGACGTGTATACCCTCACCGTGCGCCGGGGCATTCACGAGGACAGGATCCCCGCCAAGGCCACGGAAAGCCTGGTGGTGGCGCTGGAGCGGGCCAACATCCGCATCGACACCGCCTGCCGCAGCGGCGAATGCGGCTTCTGCCGGACCAAGGTCCTTACAGGCGACTATTACGTGTGCCCGGAGAACGACGGCCGCAGGGGCGCGGACAGGGACTTTGGCTACGTCCACGCCTGCGCCGCCTATCCCCTTTCCGACATGACCATCAAGATCCCCATCGAATAAGGAGACGAACATGGTAAAAGAAGTGAATCCCCGCATCCACGTGAACGAACGGGACTATCCTGTGGACGGCCATCACTGCAGCGACCCGGAGAAGAAAAAGCTGGTCAAAAAGCTGGCGCTCATGATCACGGACAACATCCCCCGCAAGCTCCCCGGCGGCATGAAGGAAAACCACATGGATTTCTGGATCCTGGATCGGCTGCTGACCAAGGACGAGATCAGGTTCATGCTGAGCTTCGAGAAGCGCCGGGTGGGCCGAACCACGAAATGGCTGGCCCAAAAGAACGGCATCACCGAAGAAGCCGCCCAGAAGATCATCGACCATCTTGTCTGGATCGGCATCGTGGAGCAGAACCGGGACAACCCGGACCAGCACATCCAATACTGCATCCCCAAGTGGGTGGTGGGCTCCGGCGAATACATGGTGGAGCATCCTACCCTGCCCGACGAGCATCCCGAGGTGGCTACCATGTTCAACCTGGCCCCCCAGGAGCCTCTGGAGATGGCGGCCAAGCTGGTGCCCCCCGGCGGCGCCGGCATCGGCATGCACGTGATCCCCGTGGAGAAAGCTATCGACGCCTCGAGCCAAAGCGTCAGCGTGGAGCATCTTTCCCACTGGCTGCAAAAATACGACACCTTCTGCACCATGGTCTGCGCCTGCCGGAAGGCCCAGCGCATCCGGGGCGAGGGCGTGGGCGACATCGAGGGCTACATGTGCATCGGCGTGGGCGACATCGCGGAGTTTTTGGTGGAATCCGGCAAAGACGCCCATTACATCACCCGGGAGCAGGCCATGGAGATCATAGAGCGGGCGGAGCGCAAGGGCTACGTCCACCAGATCACCAATCTGGACGGACCCAACCGGATCGTGGGCATCTGCAACTGCTCCCCCGGCAGCTGCTACGGCCTTAGGACCAGCCAGCTCTTCAACACCCCCAACATGTCCGCCTCCGCCTACCGGGCCCACGTGGACAAGACCAAGTGCGTGGCCTGCGGCAAGTGTGTGGAGGTGTGTCCTGCCGGCGCCGCCAAGCTGGGGCAAAAGCTTTGCAAAGCCGATGGGACGAGGGTCAAATACCCGGTCTCCGATCTGCCTACGGATCATGTCTGGGGCGAGGACCGCTGGGACAGGGACTACCGGGACCACAACAGGATCAACTGCTACGACACGGGCACCTCCCCCTGCAAGACCGCCTGCCCGGCCCATATCGCCGTCCAGGGGTATCTCAAGATGGCCGCCGAGGGCCGGTACGCCGAGGCCGTCCGCCTCATCCGGCAGGACAACCCCTTCCCGGCGGTCTGCGGCGCCGTATGCAACCGCCGCTGCGAGGACAGGTGCACCCGGGGCACCATCGACAAGCCCGTGGCCATCGATGAGATCAAAAAGTTCCTGGCCCAGTGGGAGCTCAGCCATCCGGAGACCTATGCCGAAATCTGCGAGAACATGGACGGCCAGCAGTGGACCGAGTTCCCCATCGCCATCGTAGGCGCTGGTCCCGCGGGCCTGTCCGCGGCCTATTACCTCCGCAAGGAGGGCTACCCCGTCACCGTCTTCGACAGGGCGAAGCGCCCCGGCGGCATGCTTTTGAACGGCATCCCCTCCTTCCGGCTCGAAAAGGAAGTCCTGGAGAAGGAGATCGGCATCCTCGAGACCATGGGTGTCACCTTCCGCTGTGGCGTGGAGGTGGGCAAGGATATCACCATCCCCGAGCTGCGCAAGCAGGGCTTCAAGGCCTTCCTGCTGGCCATCGGCCTCCAGGGAGGCCGAAAGGCGGGCGTCCCCGGCGAGGACGGCCAGGGCGTAGAGAGCGGCGTGGACTTCCTTTATCGGGTGAACAACGATCCCGCCGAGAAGCTCACTGGCGACGTGGTGGTGGTGGGCGGCGGCAACGTGGCCGCAGACGTGGCGAGGACCGCCCTGAGAGCCACCGCCGGCAAGGTCACCATGCTCTGCCTCGAAGGGCGGGAGGAGATGCCTGCCGCCCGGGACGAGGTAGAGGAAGTGGCAGAGGAAGGCATCGTCATCGAGAACGGCTGGGGGCCCAAGGAGATCCTGCGGGACGCGGAGGGCCGCGTGACCGGCGTGATCTTCAAGCGCTGCACCCGGGTCTTCGATGAAGCGCACCGGTTCAGCCCCGTCTATGATGAAAACGACACCATGACCGTCCCATGCGCGAACGTGCTCATGGCCATCGGCCAGTCTGCCCAATGGAACGATCTTTTGAAGGGCACCAAGGTTGAGTTGAGGCCCAACGGCTGCGCCGTCGCCGATCCGGTGACCCTGCAGACCGGCGAGCCGGACATCTTCGTGGCCGGGGACATCTACCACGGGGCCAAGTTCGCCATCGATGCCATCGCCGACGGCCGGGAGGCCATGGTTTCCATCAACCGGTTCGTACACCCGGGCCAGAGCCTGACCATCGGCCGGGACCGCCGGGAATTCATCGAGTTCGACCGGGAAGATTTTTCCCGGCCCGAGTCCTTCGACAACTCCCCCCGGCAGCGGCCCGGCTTCAAGCCCGGCGACGCCCGGACCACCTTCCACGACCTGCGCCTGCCCCTCACCGAGGAACAGGTGAAGGTGGAGGCCAACCGGTGCCTCGGCTGCGGCGCCACCGTGGTGGACTTCAACAAGTGCATCGGCTGCGGACTCTGCACCACCCGGTGCGAGTTCGACGCCATCCATCTGACCCGCGATCTTCCCGCTGCCAGCGAGATGCACACGGCGGAGGAGATGATGAAGCTGGTGGGTCCCTATGCCTTGAAGCGTATGGGCAAGATCATCAAGCGCAAGCTCACCGGCAAGGGCGAGTACCCGTCGGAGCAGGAGTAAGCCTTTTGAGGTATCCCCCACTTTAAGTAAGGAAAACCGAACGAATTCACGGCAAAGGGAAGCAATCACCAGGATGGCTTCCCTTTTTCTGTCAGGACGGCCCAAGGGGTGTCCATCGATGAGATCGCGCTCGGTTTCTCTGCCTTTTTCTGGTTGACGGTTGCGAACAATGATTGTAAAATGAGAGTATGGAAAATAGCAGGGGAAAACAGAACGGGTCCCTTTGGCCGCTTTGGCTGGGCCTTGGAGTGCTGGGCGGGGTGAGCGCGTACTACTACCCTCTGTTCGTGCTGACCATGCTGGTAGTGCCGGCGATCTGGGCGGCCATGGCCTTCCGGGTCCATCCGGTGACGCTTTTGGCGGCCGGGACGCTGATGTTCCTCTTTGGGTATTTCATAGGCTTCGACACGGTGAACTGCCTGTGCATCTTGGGTCTGGTGGCCCCAGCGGGGTGTTTGCTGTGGCTGAGCCAGAAGGAGCGGATGGGGAACTTCCAAAGCGTCCTGTTCCTTTCCGTGGCGCTGACCTTCGGCTTGTTTCTCATCTTCTGTATGCCGGACCTGCTGCAAAGCGGCGATCCCTACGCCTCCATTCGGACGTACTTTGCCGACATGCCGGAGCTGTTCGCGGGCACGGTCCTCTATGACACGGCCCGGCTGCTGCTGAGCCGGATCGACGAGCTCATAGTGGCCTGCTTCTTCGCCTTCGCCGGGGTCTATGCTTTGGTGAACGTGCTGGTTCTGCATGCCTTCAACCGGAGGCAGGGGGACATGCCCCTGTGCCCCTTGGGGCCCTTTGGGACCTGGCGGGTCCCCTACGGCTACGCCATGGCTCTGGGGGCGGCCAGCCTGGTGTCCACCTTTGCCACCCTGTCCGCCGATTCGCCCACGATGTCCGGGCTGTCCTTGTTGCTCTACGAGATGTGGGCCATGCCCCTTATGGTGACGGGGGCCAACTTTTTATATTCGCTGCTGGGGCGTCGGCTCTCGGGCCATCGGCTGAAGCTGATCTTTGGAGTCATGGTGGGAGCGCTGCTCGTGTTCGCACCTTATTTTGCGCAGATGGTGCTGCTGCTGTTGGGATTCTCCTGGATCATCTTCCGGCGCCGCGCCAGAAAGGAAGGACGATGAAACGATATCGCGGCGTTCTCATCTTTTTGCCGGTGGCCCTGCTGGCCCTGGCGGGAGCCGTATTCTACTACGACCAGATCCTGGGCTATGTGTGTCTGGGGGCGGCGATCTTTGTGACACTGGTGGTGGCGCTCCTGCTGATGGGGGTGGCCAGGCGGCAGCAGCGGCTCATGGACACCGTCTTCGCGGATAACGGCACCGCCGCCTCAGAGTTGATCCGCAAGGTGGATATCCCCGTACTGCTCATGGATATGAACGGGAAGATCGTCTGGCGCAACGATGCTCTGGCGGCTGTCTTCGAGGGGAAGAACGTGCTGGAGGTGCTGCCCAACTTCAAGCCAAGCCAGCCTACGGTCCAGCAGATCCTGCTGGCCGGCACCAATTTTCAGGTCATGACCATGCCGGTCCGTCGTCCCAACACCCGCAAGAAGCTTCTGTTCCAGTATTGGCTGGACCGGACCGAGGCCGCCCACTATCAGCGGCTGTACACCGAGCAGATGCCCTATGTGATGTTGGTGTACATGGACAATTATGAGGAGCTGGCCGGGGATCGGCAGTTCCACGGCACGGCGGTCCTTGCCGAGGTGGAACGGTTGGTGGCGGAGCTGTGCCGCCGGACCGGAGGCATCTACTGCCGGTACGAGAACGGCCGCTTCCTTTGCGTGCTGGAAGCCTCCGAGGTGGGCAAGCTGGAGAAAGAAAAGTTCCAGCTGCTGGAGCAGGCCCGGCATTTGGACACGGGCACGACCGCCACGGTCTCCCTGTCCGTGGCCGTGGGCATGGCCCCCCGGATCGCCCAGTCGGAGGAGGGCGCCCGCACCGCCATGGAGCTGGCGCTGGGCCGGGGCGGCGATCAGGCCGTGGTCCGAGAGGGCGCGGATTATCGCTTTTACGGCGGCAAGAAGCAGCAGGACGCGCGGCAGAGCCGGGTCAAGATGCGCTTGTTCGCCAAGGCTCTGCGGCAGCTCATCGAGGGCGGCGGGGACGTGTTCATCATGGGCCACAAGAACCCGGACATGGATTGTCTGGGGGCGGCCCTGGGCGTGGCCACCTGCGTGGAGCACACCCGCATGCGGCCCTTCATCGTGCTCAGCGAGCGGAACGACGCCACGGCGGATGCGCTGGCGGAGATGGATCGGATGGGGCTGTCGGAGAGGATACTCGTCACCGGGCCCCAGGCCCTCGAGATGGTGAAGCCCAACTCGGTGGTGGTGGTGGTGGACACCCAGCGGCCCATGATCACCGACTGCCCGGCCTTGTTGGAGCGGGTGGAGAAGCTGGTCATCATCGACCATCATCGCCGCAGCGCGGACTATATCGACAACCCCACCCTGCACTATCTGGAGTCTCGGGCTTCCTCCGCTTCGGAGATGGTCACCGAGGTCATCCAGTACTACGACGAGTCCGTGCGGCCGGACAGCTTCGTGTGCAGCGCGCTCCTGGCGGGCATTGAGCTGGACACCAAGCAGTTCGTCTTCAACGTGGGCAGCCGTACCTTCGAGGCGGCGGGGTATTTGAGGCGGAACGGGGCTGATCTGAACCTGGTCAAGACCCTGTTCCAGAATGATTTTGAAAGCTTCGTCAACGTGGCCCGCACCGTACAGAACGCGGACGTGGGGCCCGACGGCATCGCCATCGCTTCCTGCGAGCGAGGCATCGACGACGTACAGCTCATCGCTGCCCGGGCGGCGGACGAGCTTTTGAAGGTGAAGGGCGTGAAGGCCGCCTTCACCCTGGCGGATATGGGCGAGTTCATCAACATCTCCGGCCGGAGCTATGGCCTCGTCAACGTGCAGCTCATATTGGAGCAGTTGGGCGGCGGCGGGCATTTGAACATGGCCGGGGCCCAGGTATACGGGAAGACCCTGGCGGAGGCGGCGGGGCTGCTTAGGAGCCTCATCCGGCCCCAGGAGCTGCCGGAAGGCACAGAAACACAAACCGATCCTCAAGGAGGGAATTGAACATGAAAGTGGTTTTGGAACAGGACGTGAAGGGCACCGGCAAGAAGGGCGAAGTGGTGAACGTATCCGACGGATACGCCCGCAATTTCCTTTTGCCCCGGAAGATGGCTTCTCCCGCGGACGCCTCCGCGGTGAACGCCATGAACATCCAGAAGAGCGCCGCCCAGCATCGTAAGTTCGAGGCGGGCGTAAAGGCCCGGGAGCTGGCGAAAAAGCTGGACAACGCCATGGTGAGGGTCCCTGTGCGGGTGGGTGAGAACGGCAAGATGTTCGGTACCGTCTCCGGCAAGGAGGTGGCCGCCGCCATCCAGGAGCAGCTGGGCCTTGAAGTGGACAAGAAGAAGATCAGCATCGACACCGTCCGCTCCGCCGGTGAGTATATGGCCAAGCTCTCCCTGTTCGAGGAGGTCAAGGCAAATTTAAAGGTGATCGTCGAGGAACAGAAATAAAGTGGAAGAACGTTTGGAACGGGTCCTGCCCAACAATCTTGACGCGGAAAAGTCCGTGCTGGGGAGCATGCTCCTCGAAAAGGAAGCCTTGGAGCAGATGCTGGAGCAGCTGCGGGCCGAGGACTTTTACAGCGCCGGCCACCAGCGTATCTTCGAGGCCATGGCCAACATCCGCGGGGCTGGCCAGGCCGTGGATCTGATCACCCTCAGCGAGGAGTTGGAGCGCCGGGGATTTTTGGACATGGTGGGCGGGTCCGTATACCTGACGGAGCTCATGGCCTTCGTGCCCACGGCGGCCAACGTGAGCTACTATGCCAAGATCGTGGAGGAGCGCAGCGTCCAGCGGAGCCTGGTCCATGCCGGGAACGAGATGATCCGGGACGGCATGAACGACGACAAGGACGTGGAGGAGAGCCTAAATCAGGCAGAGAAGCGTATCTACGATATCTCCATGCGCAAGACCGAGGATTCCCTGACGCCCATCGCGCAGATCGTCCCCGACGCCATCGCCGAGATCGGCGACCTTATGGCCCGACAGGGGAAACTGACCGGGGTAGCCACCGGCTTTACGGACCTGGACCGGATGACCAACGGCCTGCAGAAGTCGGACCTCATCATCGTGGCCGCCCGGCCCGCCATGGGCAAGTCCGCTTTCGCGCTGAATATCGCCCAGTACGCCGCCCTTCACGACGGCCGGTCCGTGGTCTTTTTCTCCCTGGAGATGGGAAAGGAGCAGCTGGTCATGCGCATGCTCTGCACGGAGGCCTCCGTGGATTCCCAGCGGATCAAGGAGGGGCTGCTCACCGACGACGAGACCAGCCGGCTCATGGAGGCGGCAGAGCCCATGCAGCGCAGCCGGATCCATATCGACGACGGGGGCAATGCCACCGTGGCCGCCATTCGTTCCAAGTGCCGGCGGCTGAAAGCGCGGGAGGGGCTGGATCTGGTCATCGTGGACTATATGCAGCTCATGGGCGGCACGGGCATGGGGAATCGGAAGAACGATTCCCGGCAGCAGGAGATCTCCGACATGACCCGGGCCATGAAGCTTTTGGCTCGGGAGCTGGACGTGCCCATCATCCTGCTGGCGCAGCTGAACCGGGGTCCGGAGACCAGGCAGGATCATACGCCCATGATCGCGGATCTGCGAGAGAGCGGCTCCATCGAGCAGGATGCGGATATGGTGTTGCTGCTCTATCGGCCCCAGGTCTACGACTCCACGTTGGACAACACCTCCGACGTCATCATCGCCAAGCACCGCCACGGCCCCACGGGCACGGTGCAGCTCGCGTGGCAGGGCGAGTATACCCGGTTTATGAACCTGCTGAAGGAATGATAGACTTTTATTGAAAACAACTGCCCCTTTTGGGGAAAGTAAAGGGGCACAAAAGAGCTTTACGAAGGAGGCTGGACTTGTCAACAGTACCTCCTTTTCTTTCTTAAGTTTCTCTTTTTGGGCGACTTTTTCTCTTTGTCGAAAGAGAAAAAGTCGCAGAGAAAAAGCAGGAGATCCCCATGTACCGCATCTTTCTGGTCGAGGACGACCCGATCATCGCGCAAACGGTGCAGCGGCACCTTGAAAGCTGGGGCTGGCAGGTGAAGGCCGCGGCGGACTTTTCCAACGTCATGGCCGACTTCGCCGCCTTCGATCCCCAGCTGGTGCTGCTGGACATCGGCCTGCCCTTCTATAACGGCTTCCACTGGTGCGGCGAGATCCGCAAACGCTCCCGGGTGCCGGTGATTTTTTTGTCCTCCGCCTCTGACAACATGAACATCGTCATGGCCATGCATATGGGCGGGGACGACTTCATTCCCAAGCCCTTCGATCTTGCCGTGCTCACGGCCAAGGTCCAGGCTCTGCTTCGACGGACCTACGAATTCTCCCGGGAACAGACCGAGCTGCCCCTGGGCGGCGGCGCCCTGCGGCTGAGCGACGGGGTGTTTGTCAGGGGCGATGCCCGGCTGGAGCTGACGAGGAACGAGTTTCGCATATTGGAGATGCTGCTGGAGAACCGGGGCCGGATCGTCAGCCGGGACGCCCTAATGGAGCGGCTCTGGTCCACGGACAGCTTCGTGGACGAGAACACTCTCAGCGTGAACGTGAACCGGCTCCGCAAGAAGCTGGAAGAGGTGGGCCTCTTCGACGCCATCCGCACCCGGAAGGGGGAGGGATATTTGGTCGAGTCCCTATGAAGCTGTTCTTTTCCTATCTCAAGCGTCATATCCGGCTGCTGCTGATGCTCCTTGTATGCGGGGGCGTGGCCGCGGCCGTTTTGTCCCTGTACCGCGTCCCCCGGGAGGGACTGTGGTATGCTTTTTTGCTGTGCCTGGCGGTGGGGATCCTGTTCCTGGCCGTGGGCTTTTGCCGGTATCGCAGCCGGCACAGGGCCCTGCGGCGGGCCCTTGACCGGCTGGGCGAGGGGACATTGACTTTACCGGAGGCAGAGGACGCCCTGGAGGCGGACTATCAGGGCATGTTGACCGCCTGGGAGGAGGATCGGCGGCGGATTGTGAGAGAGACCGCTCAGACCCAGGACCGGGCGGAGACCTTCTATACCGCCTGGGTTCACCAGATCAAGACGCCCCTGGCCGCCATGAGTCTGCTTCTGCAGAGCGGGGAACCTGACCCGGCCCTTCTCAGGGGGGAGCTGTTCAGTATGGAAAAATATGTGGACCTGGTCCTCACCTACCAGCGGCTGGGCGGCGAGAGCACGGATCTGGTGCTGAAAGCATGCGATCTCGACGCCATCATTCGCGCCGCTGTAAAGGAGTACGCCCGGCTGTTCATCCTGAAAAAGCTGATGCTGACCTTCACACCCACGGAGCTCACCGTGCTCACGGACGAGAAGTGGTTGGGCTTCGTCATCGGGCAGCTGTTGAGCAATGCCCTCAAGTATACCAACCAGGGCGGCGTGTCCATCTACGCCCAGGGGGACCGGCTCGTCATTGAGGACACGGGCATGGGCATCCCCGAAAACGAGCTGCCGCGGATCTTCGAGCGGAGCTTCACCGGAGAGAACGGCCGAACGATCGAACGGACTACAGGCCTGGGTCTCTACCTCTGTAAGCGGGCCTGCGATCTATTGGGGCATCAAATCAGCGCAGAGTCCGAAGTCGGCAAAGGAACCAGGGTCATATTGGACCTCAGTCGGATGGAGAACCCAAAGGAATGACGCTTTCCTGTTCGGTGCGTGCGAGATCCGTCGCCGGCTGCAGCCGAAACGGCGGGACGCAGCATGAGCAAGCATCCGCGTCCCTTTCAACGGCGATCAGCCCGCAGCAAAAAAAGCATATTGAGGATACTGATACAGCGTCGATAGCCGGCTTGAATAAGAGGCCTTTGGATCCCTGTTCCTTCTGGAAAAAGCGCGATGCTTTCAATTCTTTCTTTTGATGATCTTTTTCATGAGGAACAACGTCCCTATCATCAGCCCCAGCGCTATAGGCAGGGCGATCAAAGCGTTTGGCACGAATCCGGCGATGAGATACGCCACGAAGCTCACGCCCGCTACGGTAATGGCATAGGGGAGCTGGGTGGACACGTGCGTTACGTGATCACACTGAGCACCGGCGCTGGCCATGATGGTGGTATCAGAAATGGGGGAACAGTGATCGCCGCAAACCGCTCCGGCCATGCAGGCAGACACGCACACCACGCCAAGCGGAGCCGTCAGCGGGAACACGCCCAGCGTGATGGGGATGAGGATGCCGAAGGTGCCCCAACTGGTACCTGTAGCAAAGGAGAGCCCGCAGGCAATCAAAAACACGATGGCCGGAAGGAACGACTGGAAGCCGCCGGCAGAGCTCTTGACAAGGGCTTCAACGAACTGCTTGGCACCCAAGCTATCGGTCATGGCCTTCAAGCTCCATGCGAAAGTCAAAATAAGGATGGCAGGGACCATGGACTTGAATCCCTCGGGGATGCTGGATGCGATCTCCTTGAACGAGAGTACCCTGCGGATGAGGTAGTAAATCACGGTGATCACCAAGGCTACCGCTGACCCCAGCATAAGGCCCACGGACGCATCAGAATTGGAGAAAGCCTCTACGAAGCCGACCCCCTGAAAGAACTCACCGGAGTAGATCATGCCGATGACGCAGGATACGATCAACACCAGGATGGGCAGCACCAGATCCAGCACCCTCCCCTTGGGATTGGTGTTCTCGTCCGCAGCGTCAGCTATAGCTTTCATTCCGGAGAAAATGTCGCCCTTCTCCCTGGCGTTTCGCTCGTGCCGCTCCATAGGGCCGTAATCCAGGTTGGTGAGGGCCAGGAAAACCATCATGGCAATGGTCAGGATGGCATAAAAGTTGAACGGGATCGCCCGGATGAACAAGTACAGGCCGTTCCCGTCCTCCACATAGGAGCTGACCGCTGCCGCCCAGGAGGACACCGGTGCGATGATACAGATCGGCGCCGCCGTGGCGTCGATAAGGTAGGCAAGTTTCGCCCGGCTGATACGGCTTTTGTCCGAAACGGGTCGCATGACGGAGCCTACGGTCAGACAGTTGAAATAATCGTCCACGAAGATCAACACGCCTAAGGCGATGGTGGCCAGCTGCGCCCCCGCCCTGGTCTTGATGTGCGCGGCTGCCCAGCGTCCAAATGCGGCAGAACCGCCGGCCTTGTTCATGAGGATCACCAGGATGCCCAATATGACGAGGAAGATCAGAATGCCCACGTTGTAGCTGTCGGCCAGGGAGGCCACGACCCCGTCGTTGAAGATATGCGTCAGGGTCCCTTCAAAACTGAAATCAGAGTACAATAGACCGCCCACCAGGATGCCTACGAACAGGGACGTATACACCTCCTTCGTGATCAGCGCCAATGCGATGGCGATGATAGCCGGGAGCAGCGACCAAAAGGATTGATAAAATCGAGATGGGGCTTCTGCATCCGCTTCACCCTCAGCGAAAGCTGCAGCGGTGGATACGAGCAGAATAATGAGCAGGACGGACAGAAGGGACAGGATCTTTTTCGTGTTTCTCATGGGGAACTCCTTTCGCGCCAATGGCCAAGATGCAATCAACTGTGGAATCATGATCCGTCAAGACTCCACAGTTGAACATAAGGATTCCCCTATCTCGTTTGACAGCTCTCCGCCCGTCCCTGGGCGACAGTGCAGCGGATGTTCTCCGCTGCCCCGGATACGGATTCGATCAGGCGCTCTCGTCCGCTCCTCGGCGGTCCTCCCTTTCCTTTCTCCGCAATGCCTGTTGTCAGACAAAGTACTGTTGATGACCGCGACCTCTATCATGAGTATTCAGTTGATTTTTTATATATTATCCTCCACTCCTCCTGAAGTCAAGCTTTTTTTATGAATATAAATTATTCATCCATCCCTTGCGCCGGTGCCTCGGGACTGCTATAATAGGCTGACTTTAGGGCAAAAGGACGGATCAAGCCATGACGGAACGGGAACAGCGGCTCATCGTGAGCCGGGCGCTGGACGTGGGGGAACGGATGCTCCTCTGCGGCGGCGAGGTGAGCCGGGTGGAGGACACGATCTACCGCATCCTCAAAAGCTACGGGGCGTCGCGGGTGGAGGTGTTCACCATCCTGTCCTTCATTTCGCTGACGGCGGTATTCGACGCCGAGCAGGTCTACACCGAAAACCGCCGGGTGAGCATCGTGGCCTATTCCAACGACTTTGCCCGCCTGGAGCAGCTCAACGCCCTGTCCCGGGAGATCTGCCAAACCACGCCAAGCCTGGACGAGCTGACGGAGCGACTGGCCGCCATCGACCTGCCGCCCCGGAAGAAGCAGTTTCGGGAACTGTACGCCATGGTGGGATATCTGCTCAGCGGCGCCGCCTTCGCCCTGTTCTTCGGCGGCAACCCCCTGGACGCCCTGGGCGCGGGCGTCTGCTGTCTCGCGGTGTGGTTTTTGAACTGGGTCTTCCGACGCAGCGCATTACAGCGGCTGTTCCACGCCTTCCTCATCTCCTTCATCGCGGGGGCCCTGTGCTATCTCGTCATCCTGCTGGGGCTTGGAGAACACCCAGGACAGTTGATGATGGCGGTAATCATGGTGCTGATCCCCGGCATCGCCATGACTAACGCCATGCGGGAGATGCTGATTTCCGACACCATCTCCGGCATCCTGCGGCTGGTGGAATCGCTGCTCATCGCCTCGGCGGTGGCCTTCGGGTTCGCCCTGGCCATGTTCGTTTTCAAGGATTATTTCCCCGAGGAGCACTTCACCTCCCTGAACGCGGAGCTTCCCTGGCTGCAGGTGCTGGCCGCGGCGGCGGGCACGTTGGGCTTCTCCATCCTCTTCAACAGCCGGCCCCAGCGGCTCCTGCTGGGCGCTTTGGGCGGAGGGCTCACCTGGTTCATCTATCTGCTGCTGGCCCGGTACATCTTGCAGGATTTCATCTGCGTGGCGGCGGCGGCGGCCTTCGGTGCCGTGTACTCTGAGATCATGGCCCGGGTCTGCAAGGCGCCGGCCACGGTGTTCACCATCCTTGCCGAGATCGCGCTGATCCCCGGCGGGAGCCTGTATCTCACCATGCACCACCTGGTAGGCGGGCGACAGACCCAGGCTCTGCAGTACGGCATGCACACGTTGATGGTAGCTTTGGCCATCGCCTTGGGCATCGTCTTCATCACCGCCTTCACCACCAGCTTCTTCTCGAAGAAAAAGCGGGCAGCTACCAAGCATAAGCATTAAGAGGATCCGGTAAAAGCTTTCGTTCTTTTGCCACGGAAGGAAAAGGGTTGCCCAGCGGACACCAAATGGATCTTCCGCTTTTGCAGCTGTTTCCATCATCCGGCAACAGCTTTTTCTTGTATGGACCGAAGGCTTTTCCCCATTGACAAACGACCTCTCCGAGGCTATAATAACCATGCTGTGTTTGTGCCTGTAGCTCAGCTGGATAGAGCGTTAGACTCCGACGCTAACCTTCGGTAGTTCTTGAAAAATGAATAATTTATGCATATGTGCCTGTAGCTCAGCTGGATAGAGTGCAAGACTCCGACTCTTGAGGCCAGAGGTTCGAATCCTCCCAGGCACGCCATGAAAGCCCCGAAAACACTACGTTTTCGGGGCTTTCACTTTTCCCTGGTCTTTGTTGCTTGGACGCAGGTTTTCTCCTGAAGAAGGTTGTATGCTTATCCTTGTATATTCATCAAAATATGCATTCTGTTTTGCTCGAAAACCGCGTTTGACTGCATTTTGACTGCACTTTTTCTAAAATAGCATTCTCACAGTGCTCGTAGTAAACGTATTTCCGGCTCTTTTTTCCTCTCTTTGAGATGTTCGTCAAGGGCTTGAATCGCTTTCTCTTCTTTGAATTTCGAAAGATGCGTGTATATCTCCAAGGTTACTTCTATATCTGAGTGACCAAGGAATTTTTGAGCTGATTTAACATCAACTCCCGCGTCGAACAGTATTGTGGCATATGTATGCCGGAGCATATGTGGTGTTATTTTATCAATAACTATGACTGGCTTCCTTGGGCCTGATCCTTTCCTGCCACCTGCACATTCATTCAGATGATTGAGAAAGCTCTTCCACGCATTTGTTTGAGACACTCCTGACATAAGGTTTCCATTCACATCTGGACACACCAAGCCTCTTTTCTTGCGAACAGAACATAGGACTTCGTACAAAACTTCGGGAATAGGTATGATACGAACACCAGCTTTGGTTTTAGGCGCTTTCAGGGATGGACGATTCTTTACTACAATCCTTGCCTTTGAAATGCTAATCGTTCGCTTCTCAAAATCAATATCGTTCCACTCCAATGCTAAGACTTCACCGATTCTCAGACCTGCATATAGCATAATCATCGCCGCAACGCCCATTCTAGTCCCTCGCCAGTTCTCTGTAATTAGATCTATTTCTGACTCAGTTAACGCTCTGCGTTCCTCTGGTGCGATAGAAGGCACTTTAACCCCGGAGAAAGGATTTTTTACTATAAGATCTGAGTCAACCGCAATTTTCATAATTTGCTCTGCAATCTGTTTAATCTTTTTCATTGTGCTGGTTGCATAACCTTCGGAGGCGAGTTTATTGATAATGGTTTGCAAATGAATCTGCTTCAAATCTTTTGCATGCATCGCTCCAAGAACAGGCAGCAAATGGTTCTTAAGATAAGTTTGTTGAGTATACTTCCACTTTTCTGATTCTGGTTGAAAGTATTGATCTGACCATATTCCTGAAAGCTCAAGGAAACTGATATCGTTATGCCACACTGCAACACCGCTGTTGATTTCATTTGTGAGTGCATTGATATTTGCTTCCAGTTCCTTTTGTGTTTTACCATAGACACTTTTTTTAATATATTTGCCGTTAGGCTTTTTTCCGACAATAATGCTCTTCTGGTAGCGTCCGTCTTCTCTCTTTTTAAGCTTTGCCATGCTGACCTCCTTCTAATGATTCAAGCCATGATAATAGTTCCTTTTTCCGAACATAGATCCGGGAACCCTTTGTAATCGTCTTGAATCTTTGCTGCCGAAGAAGATAGTAAATATAGGTTCGAGACAATCCCAGCAGGTCTACCAGTAAGGTTTCACCAATCAGGTTCGGAAGTTCTTTCTCCGAGACAATTCTTCTCTTGACGGAATCAGGCATTGCTCCGGTGCGCTGCATTCTTGAGCTTCCAGCCAGGAAAACAGCTTCTCCTTTCTTACTAATTTGCGCTTTCCTAGAGCTATTGTAGGAAACCCGTCCGCCTTGAACATATAATAAACATTCGCTTTTGAAATGCCGAGGATGCGGACAATGTCATTAGCGTCCAGAAAGAGAGGGATTTCATCGTACGAGGAGTACTTCACGGTATCACTATTCATCACCCGATCACCTCGTTGTAGTACCTGCTGACCATCTCAGCAAATAACTCTTTAAAAAAGCGCGTCACCGAAGTCTTTGACATCTTCGTTCTTTCTGCAACACTTCGGAACGAACAACCACAATCTTTAAATAGATTCAGAAATGCTTGCCTATCAACCGGCATTTTACGAACTTCTTCTTTGAACCATGCAAGAAACTCTGCATCATCAGAAAAATCGCTGTAGTCAAAGCAATACTCTTCGGCAGATCTGCTCTGTAACGCCGTTGGTATATAGCCGGATAAAGAATCGTCCGCTTCATAGTCATCGATTATCTTTTCATAGGATAGAAACTCAAAAGCAGATTCCTCTTTCCATCGACGCAGTTCTCTCTTTGCGTCGGCCTCATAAACCATATAGATTTCCTTTTCAACTTCAATCCACCGTTTTTCGACTCTTACATAGTAATGTCGAACTCCTTTTTCATCTTTCCTTTTGCGATACAGAATCATACTCATCCTTTCCGCCTGAAAGGACATGCCGGGAATGGAGCGAATATGATACTGTTCCTGATGCGCACTAAAGATAGGGTACGGAACGTTCCTTTACCGAAGTCGGTGAAGGTTCATATTCGTATCCAAGCCCTTAATGCATATCAGGCTTTGATTGATTAATTTGTGAAGTGATCTACTTCACGTTTAGAATTCTAGCGGAAAGGACTGCTTTTGACCCTGACGCAAGTTGGCCGATTTTGGGCCTGTTTTTGGCGTTTTTTGGGGATAAAATGTCAAAAAACCTAGAGAAATAGGCAAAAAATACCCTGACGCAATGCGTCAGGGTCGGAAAAGGATTTTTATGATTATTCTGGACTTCCTAATGGCTGGACGCCAGCTTTAGCCAAATACTCATTACACTCAGGTATTGAATTGTTAGTCATGGTGAGGATCAACATCTGATAAGCTCCTTGCTCAGGTGAGTTTGTCAGATAGTATCCTGCCTTTCGAATCAAATCGCCTGCCAATATGGGATGCAACTTCAATCCAACACAAAGGCATATTACCGTTGGAAGTGAAATGGACATATACGGAGTGTTTCTGTATCGGCTTATATTTCGAACGGACAACCAGCTTCTTTCTGCCAGCTGTTCGACCGTTATTCCTTTCCTCTTCATGTGGGCACAAAGTGTTTCTGCAAACGATGTGGGCAGTTTTGCCATAATACTCATTACCGTCTGAGTTTGTTTCGCATACAATACCGGATCGAAAGAGCTTCCTGCGATAAACTCTTCATCTTCAACATTGTATCGCAGCATACCGTACTGCATCCCGCGGTTGACTCGTCGTGAGGCAAACGCAAGACTGCATTCGGCTAAATGAGCCTTGGCATATGGTGTCAGGTGTAAAGCTCCGGTATCATCCCGACAGATGTATTTACTGTCACGAACGACAAAGCAGTTATCGACATAGGCGTAGACTCCGGATGCAAGAGCCTCTTGAAAGCTTTTGTTACGAGCAAACTCCTTTACCGCATTCTCGAAAGAAATAGTATGCTTGCGCTTATCATAGTATGAAAAAGCCGCCTTTGCATCTTCATAACCCAGCTCTTCCATTCTGATCTTCGCAAGCTGTCGGGAGACGTTGAATTGACGACTAAGCTGATCAATAGTCTTCTCCATCCGCAGGATTGGAGATAGCCAGCTGTATCTTCGCAGCCAACCGCTTGCAAATAATTGTGTTGCCCAATTCGGCATAAGGATCCGAGGCGCTAAGGCATTTGCCTGCCATTCCATACGGTCAATAGCAGTCCATTGGCGCGATTGGCTATTACTCGAGGCTCTACGGCAGGCGATGGCCGAGTATTCATGATTCCATAGCTTCGCTAGGAGAAAAGCCGGCCTATGCAGCATCCAGTGGATACACTCATGCATGATCGTGTTGTTCCGGATCCGTTCATCTGGTACTTTACCGACAGGGGTGTTAACCAGAATTGTTCCGGCTGATACAGGAATAATGTGCCTTATGCCTGTCTGGGGGTCTATTACCATAGTACGGGCATCTTCAAAGAAGATTTTTGCGAGAATTTCCCCATCAGAATCAAAATGCACATCTTCAACAGTGAGCCCTAATCCTTTCACGGCTTGACATGGTCTGAGAAGCGCACCACATGTCGAAACACGAGGATTTAATGCGTTGCTCATTCGAAACGCAATGGCATCTATGTCCTTTTTTGAAATGATCGGGATCAGGTCATCAGGGAGGACCGCTATGGAACGGAATCCTTTCCACATGGGGCCAGCACATCTCGTATGAACAGCCTTGAATTCTTCATTCAAATCGCAGTAGGCATCGACGATCATTGTGATCGGTTTTTCAATTCCACTATCATTAAGGACACAGTTCACCAGGGCATCAAAATAGAGATTCTGTTCATCGATGTCGTGGTTTGTAACGATAACCTTCCTGATAGAGACCGGGCGGATATCTGTCTTCTGGCGCTTATTATATTCATCGATTTCAGCCATAAGATCGTTATAAAAACGCTCTGTAACGAGCGTTGAAAACGATGGCTTTTCTCCGCATGCAGCTGCAAGAGAGACGTAATCATAAACCTGTTCCATCACACACCTCAGCTTCGCCAAAGGTGAGATCCATAAGGTCGATCTCACAGATAGAAGCACCAATCAAGCGATACCGAAACAGCTTGTCACAATAAGGGCAAACCGCATCCTGGGCTTCTTTTTTGAAATTCAGTATTATATAGTTTTTGCATCTTGCACATTTCGTTGCTTTCACCATCTCTCGTGCCCTCCTTCTTGTGCAATGCTCCTTATCCAATCACATGGATATCGTACAGATCATCAAAACAGATCTTTTCCTCGCTGTTTGAGCCGATCCTGCTGAATCGGAAGAATCGATAGTCCCGGTTGATTTGTGTTACGATATCCGCACAATAGTCCACATACAAACTCATTCGCGGGATAGCGATCTCATACTTGATGTTCCCTGGAATGTCCGAAAGCCGGCAGCGTTTATGAACACCTAGAGCTTTCATTTTAGGAGAAATCGCAAGGCAAAGAGCGTTCTTTCCACGGGCAGGATCAGCTACGACCAGGTTTGTTTCAAACGGGTTTAGGCCTCGCTCGGCACACTCCACGGAAGCATAGAACGACTTGCCGTCGATGCACAGATACATTCTTTGTTTTGCTGCTTCCATAGCCGTCCCTCCTTCCGCGTATGTTTAAGACCTATCTCAACTCGCTTGCTTCTTAAGCCATTCGACCATATCGAACTTACATTCCTTCCATTCGCCGGTATCCATAGGACACTGGTTGCCGTGCTTCTCCATGCAGAATTGGCAAAGGCCTCCATCCATGAGGACGGTAATTTCGTTGTCCATGAACTCTGCGAACTCTTCATCACTAAGCTGGATCAGTTTCAGCATGATCATCTGCCGATTCGTCATTTTGCATCTTCCTCCGTCTCATTCATTTTCACACGTAGATCATGTAGGCTCTTCTCATACTGAAGTTTGGAGATTTCTCCTCGTTCCAGGAACGAATCCAGTGTCTGTTTCTGACTCAAAAACAATTGATGCTTCTTATCAGCGCGACTTAAACCAAGCATTGGATGCTCTTCTGCATCAATACCAAACATTTGTCCATATTCTGTTACCTCTTGTTATAGGAGATCTTTCAAAACCTTGACCGCAACACCTTGAATCTCACATCTATCAACAAAGATGTCCGCCATGTGCGGGTTTTCGGGGTGAAGCCGGATACGATGATTCTCTGGTTCAGGATAAAACCGTTTAAGCGTTGCTTCGTCATCTATAAGAGCGACAACAATTTGTCCTTCCTCTGCTGCGTGTTGCTGCCGAATCAATACAAGATCTCCATCATCGATTCCTGCTTCGACCATGGAATCGCCGTATGCACGGAGGATGAAGAAATTGCCTCGACCAAACAGAGCAACTGGAAGGCGAACGTACTCTTCAATACTTTCTTCCGCGAACTTGGGAATGCCACAAGCAACTTCACCAAGAATTGGAACACTAACCGCTTCAACATTTGTCCGAGCAGGGGTTATAGTACGTCTACCAGAAAAATCAATAACTCCGTCCTCACAGAGCTGTGTAATGTATCGGTGAACCGTAGCCTTCGACACTCCAACTCCATCAGCGACTTCTTGCATGGTAGGAGAGATTCCAAAATTATCTGTGAACCTACCTACGAACTGTTCGATCCTTGTCATCAGCGCCTTATCTTTGCTTCTCATGCGCGTCCTCCTTAATGAAACATATGTTTCATTTATAGCTACATTATAAAGGCAAGATTATAATTCGTCAATAGTCTTGAAACAGAAAGTGCTGTCCGACTGAATAAAGTAATTATTTCGTTACGCAAATGGGTGAAAAGAAAATGCCTCGCGTCCGATGTTCGGTAACAAGGCATCTGCTTATATTATATGCCTATTCTTCTATCATGGTTGTAATGAATTCTTTGACGTGCATTATTGTGTCATCTTAAAAAGCACTTTTTCCAAGCAGTCTTTGCTGCTGCTCAAATCCACAGGCTGATTACTGCCCGGCGCGGATAAAGATGTCAAATATCTGTAGGTGTTAATGTAAGCGCCGTATAGGTGTTTTTCATAATCCCCTGCTGGTGCCGATGTAGTGCTGGAAGGCTGTGTCCATGACCATCCGCCGATTGCAGCATAAACGAAGCTGTCAATTACGATACCCGAGAGATGATAACTGCTGTAATAATTATCCCGAATATAACGCATGTGTTTGCAGGTATCAAATAGGAGTCCATAATCGGAATCGTTTTTGCTTCGCATAGCATCCTGCTCCGCTTTTGGATTGGTTGAGCGCCAGTTCCCTCCCATATTAGAATCCGGGTACTGGTATGTCGTATTCCCGTACCAGTCCCAGCTCGCAAACGCCGGTAACACCTCGAACTTTATCCCGTCTATAAATGAGATCTTGACGACCTGCCCGTCAGCACGAACATCCGTACGGGGGTATGAGGCTTGAATCACGGTTTTCACTGCCTGCAAAAGACGAGACTGTCCGTTTCCTTTATAGATATCATAGCGGTCATATTCTGATCTTGGAAGTTCTATAAGGATGTCAATATCGCTAGTATCGATCGCTGTCCCACGTCCGTATGATCCAACATACAGGCTGTGGGCTGTATCACTAGTTGAATTCCAGAACTCTCGATTGACGCACTTTGTAATTGCTTTATACCGGGTGGATATGGTTGTTCTTGTATCCATCGGTATTATTTCGCCATGTTTTAATACATGAAAGCTCATTTCTTTCTTCCTCTTTTAAGTACATCAGGCAGAAGCGCATCAATTTCTTCGTCTGTATACGTACCTTCTTTATTATTCTTTAGTGCAACACCAGCTTTTTTTACAGCCTTATTTGTAGTATTCGGTGCTTCCTTGTAAACCTCATGAACTTGTTTTTGAATAGTATCGAAACTATCCATCAGTTCCGTAACCGGGGTTTCTCTAAGCTGTATTTTGGCAAGGAGGGATAGTAACTCATCTCTGGCACAAACCAACTTTCTTGCTGCTGACTTATTGTCTTTAGACAGGCTTTTATAATCAAATGAAGCAAGAAATGCACTAATTGCTGTAGTTATAAAGGAAACAACCGCTGATGCTATTTTCAGCCATGTTGGATCCGCAAATAGTATGGAAATCAAACCTGCAGAAGTCAGTGCAGCAAAAACAATATTGACTGCGGCAAGCACCTTATATCGTTTTTCGTATATCTCTGCCTGCTTCTCTTGTATCTTGTGTGTCCATACCACATTGGCATAATGATTACGAGCTATGTCGTCAAGAGCTCTGTATTTATCATCCATCCGTTCAACACCTCCATTATTATTCAATAGGAACATCTATACGCGCACGCGCAACGCAGATGCCATTCTTTACCAAGAAGCATTCAACATAGTGCGGACCGTAAAAGTCCGTATGCTCTTTTTGATGAGGATTGTTCGTACAACGGATTTCACCTCTGATCATATTCCGCGACTTTGCAACCTCACCAACATTTCTAACCTTCCAATAAATTGTATAAGGCATAGGACAGTCTGTGCGCATAATCTGAAAATCCAATTGTTTTTTTCTGCTGAGCCATTTATGCTCTCGAAGTATTTCACTCAGAAAGCGCGAGCGAAAACCATCCTGTGTAACATTACAGTCGATGCGCAGGGAGTAACGAATATCGACAGGAAATAGTTCCTCAATAAACTGTTCCTTTTGTGTTCCGCGTTTATATCCGTACCTGTCGAACGAAGCAGTTTCTGTCCTGCTTTCCGCTGCCGGGAAGTCTATACCGAGTAAATCAATTAATGTGTCGTTTATTCCCTGTGTTGAGTTCGTAGTGCCGCTGAGGCGTTCATACGCCGCTTTGGCTTTATTAACAAAAGCACCATTATCGGTATTGTAAACTTTTTGGCTGCTCCCAACAGCATACCAAAACGTACAATCCTTGTTTTGCCCTTTAAGGTACTCGAAAACACTTGTCAGGATAGATAAATAATCGAAATAACCCTTTCCTTTGAAATAAGAATTATCCTTGAAAAGATCATAAACAAGGGTATCGATTAGTAGTCCACCCATAGATAACCCAATATTATTCTTCCAACTCCTAATAATGTGGCAAAAATCAAAGTACAGTCCACTAGAAGCATCGTTGCATGCTTTACATTCTTCTTGTTCTGGAATCGGATTCGTTGTTTTCCATGAGCCTCCATCGTGAGTATCAGGGTACTTAAAGCTCCCATCTTTGTTCTGAAATCCAGGGACAAGCTCGACCGTATATTTATCGAAAGCTATAACAACAACCTGCCCGTCCCCGCTGATCTCTGTTCTTGGATATCGTTCTTGTACGAGGGCTTTAACATCTTGTAGCAGGGCAGACTGCCCATTACTGGAATAATTGTCATACTTTATATAAACATCCTGTGGCAAATCAAACAGGATATCCAAATCACTACTTCCCTTGATCGCCGTCGCTCTACCAACAGACCCCACAATGTACATATGGGAAGATGAATCACTGTCGATGTCATAATAATGCTTATTAAGCTTTTTTGCGATCTCACCAGCGGTCGATTCCATATCATCCCGATTGTCGAGAATTATTAAGTTGCAAAAAGTCTTAAAATCAGAGCCCAGTGCTATAAAAATCACCTCTTATTATTCGCCCAGCATTGTCATGAGAATGTCTCCGTTCTCTTTGAGCCACTTGTCCTGCTCCCAGTATGACGGGAACACCCGCAGCACCTCTGCATAGAACTGTTCTGAATGGTTCATTTCCTTTCTGTGGCAAAGCTCATGCACCACGACGCTGTCGGTCACTTCGAGAGGGGTGAGCATCAGCAGGCAGTTGAAATTGAGATTGCCCTTGCTGCTGCAGCTACCCCAGCGGGATTTCTGCCTGCGGATAGTGATCCTGCCGTAAGTCACCCCGACGAGCGGCGCATAGTGCGCCACTCGCTCTGGTATCACTTCCAGCGCTCTGTTGGCAAGAGCAACGATCTCATCCTGCGTCAGCTTGTGGTAGTGCTCCTTGGCTTTTTCCCGTGCCTGCGCTTTAGCCAGATGCGTCTCGAACCACTTCTTGTTCTGCAGCATGAAGCGATTGATATCTTCATTGGTCGCCTGCAGGGGAGCGCGTATGATAAGTTTGTTGCCTTTTATCTCCGCAGCCATCGATTTGCGACTGCTTCGGATTACCTCGAATTCCATACAGGCACCTCGGTCAGTCATTCTCCGTCATTTTCCGCTACCTTCCCACCGGGACGCCGCATCTCACGATACAGAATGTCGGCGAGCGTACTCATGATAGCGTTGTACTTGCTCTGATCCTCAAACAACGAGCTGTACGTTTCCTGCGATTCCATATAGCTGTCCTGCGCAGCATCACTGAACGCCTGCGGGAAAATGCTCTCGGCAAAGATCTGCGGATCCGAGGAAACGGCCATGTTGGCCAGCTTCTGGTTGCCGCGCAACTTTTCAGCCAAGGCGTTGATCATCACGCGATCCGCGTCGGTGAAGTTGCCTTTGTACTTTTCGTTGATTCGCTCGATGATCTCATCTAGCGGATCTTTGTCTTCAGGCTTTGCTGCGCCTTTCGGCTCTGCCGGAGCATAGACGCCGGACTCGTCGCCGAGGGAGATGTCGCCCTCGAAAGTTTTTTCCAGCTTGTACATCTCAAGCTTCAGCATCTTTTCGATGTCTGCCATCGGCACCGGCACCTCAGGCAGCATACCAACGAGGAATGAGCAGTAGACGTATTCGCGGTGCAGGTCTTTGTCGAACATCCGAACGACCTGCGACACGTAGCGGTACCACTTGCAGAAGTTGCGCATCGTGCGTCTGATCTGATACCGGTCGTCGTTGTTCTTCGCATGATAGCGCTCTACAGCGGGGAGTAACTTGCTGGCAAGTAGTCCTTGCGCATTGCTGCCCTGTGCACCTTTTGCAAAGTACACATCGCAGAACTTGGCGATGTCGGTATCGTCATAAATGCGGAAATTACGCAATTCACGCTGCACCTTGTAAAGCAGATCAGTGTTGACCTCTTCTTCAAGGAACGTCTCGTGGTAGAACACTTGGAAATCCGCCTGCACATCGTCCTTTTCGTTGGCGAAGTCCAGCACGAAAGTGTCATTCTTGCCGGGGCAAGTACGGTTGAGGCGGGAGAGCGTCTGCACTGTTTTTACGTTCCGCAGCTTCTTATCCACGATCATCGTGTGGAGCAGCGGCTCATCGAAACCGGTCTGATACTTTTCGGCGACGATCAGGATGTTGAAGTTGTCATGGAATTCCTGCTTCGTCTGCGTCTCTTGAATGTGGCTGCCGTCTGGACGCACATTGAGTCCGGACTCAGTGTAGCTCTCTTCATTCAAAACGACTTCGCCGGAGAAGGCCACCATCGGCTTGACCTCGGCATATCCCTGTTCTTCGGCATAGCGTTTGATTTCCATGAAGTATAGCACCGCAGCCGGACGGGACGCCGTAACAACCATCATCTTCGCTCTGCCGTTAATCTTTGCACGGGTGGTGGTCATGAACGTCTCAACGATGATCTCAGACTTTTGCCTGATGTTCTCAGGGTGGAGCTGCTGATACTTCTTGATGACCTTGCTTGCTCTGGATGCCGGTACCTCCGGGTTTTCAGGGGTGGAGTTAGCGATCTTGAAGCAGGTCTTGTATGTCATGTAGTTCTGCAGAACGTCGAGAATGAAACCTTCCTCGATGGCCTGATGCATGCTGTAAATGTGGAACGGGTGGAAACTGCCGTCCTCGCTTGGTTCGCCGAACATTTCCAGCGTGGTGTCCTTCGGCGTTGCGGTGAATGCGAAGAACGACAGGTTCTTATGCTTGCCGTGAGCGATCAGTTCTTTGACCAGCTTGTCCTGCGGATCCACCTTGTCTTCGGCGATGCCTTCGATTTCGGCGTATTCCTTGAGTGTTTCGCGCAGATCGGCGAGCGCGGTCTTCAGCTTTTGTGCGCTGCTGCCGGTCTGGGAGGAATGCGCCTCATCGCAGATGATGGCGTAGTTCCTTCCGTTGGCCGCATCGACCTCTTCGTAGATAACGGGAAACTTCTGCAGCGTGGTGACGATGATCCGAATGCCATCGTTGATGGCCTGCTTTAGATCCTGCGAGTTCTTTCCTTCGCCGATCGTCTCGACGGTGCCGAGCGTATGATCGAAGCCGGAGATTGTCGCCTGCAACTGTGCGTCCAGCACCGTGCGGTCGGTAACGACGATAACGCTGCTGAATATGGCGCGGTTTTCATCATCATGCAGGGACGCCAGTCGGTAAGCCGTCCACGCGATGGAGTTCGATTTGCCGGATCCTGCGCTGTGCTGGATCAGGTAGTTGTGTCCCGCTCCGTTGGCCTTCACGTTTGCGATCAGCTTGCGAACGACGTCGAGCTGGTGGAAGCGCGGGAATATTAGCTTATCGCCTTGCAGACTAATAAACTTCTGGATGATATCCATCATGCTGTCCGCGCGGAAAACGGTCTTCCACAGATAATCTGTGGGGTATCCGTCCGGGTTGGGCGGATTGCCTTTGCCACCGTCATTGCCTGCTCCGTTGCTGCCTTGGTTGAAGGGCAGGAAGTAGGTCTTATCACCGGCGAGCTTCGTTGTCATCCACGCTTCGGAGAGGTCAACGCAGAAGAACGCAAGGATGCGCTTATTGAACTGGAAAGGAACTTCACGCGGATCTCGGTCTGTTTTCCATTGCCGCTTTGCGTTCTCTACGCTCTGTCCGGTAAACTGGTTCTTCAGCTCGAACGCAAACACAGGAATACCGTTCACGGCGAGGATCATATCCACGCTGTTCTTGTTCTCTGCGCTGTAATGCCACTGGCGGATGCAGTGGAAAATGTTCTTCTGATAGTTCTCGACATCCGTCTGATTGAGACTGGATTCCGGCATGAAGTAGCATACGCGGAAGGAGACGCCACGGTGTTTGAATCCGTGACGCAGCACATGCAGCACGCCGTCCATGTCGCAGGCGTTATTGAACGCGAGGCAGAACTTCTTTTCGGGATCCACCGCATTCATGTTGGCGAAACGCTGCCACGCTTTCGGCTGGCTATCCTTGATAAAGCGGATCAGCGTGTCTTTGTACAGTCCGAGCTTCGGATCATACATATCCTCGCATTTGGTGTATCCGCCTGCTGCGGACAGGAAGAACGCCTCGATGTCGCTTTCAAAGCGTTTCTCGGTCGTATCCATCGTTCCCGATGGTGCTGCTTTGCCGGATTCGGCGTATTCGCCTAATCCGTGCTTTTTGCGGAGCTCTTCAGGGATATAATCCGAGGGTTCCGTGTATGTGGGTTTGGTTCCCATCTTCAGACCTCCTTCTTGCCGGTGACATATTCGTAAATGACCGCTTTTTTATATGTTTCCAGCTCTGTTAAGAGCCGCTGCTTCGATGCAATGAGTTCATCGAGCGCTGCTGTTTTTTCTTCTAAATAAGCGGTTATTTCATGCTGCTCTTCAATTGGCGGAACGACTATTTTCATCAGTTTAAGCCCATCCCAGTTGAGCCCCTGCCGTACACCGCCTCCCATCCCATAGAACCCTTTGCAAACATCAAATGAATGTAGATAATAGTACAGATATAGCGGCAGATTTTTGCTGTGGTTTCTGAGGGTAACATACGCTGATGTAACAATGCCACGTTCATTTGAGAGCCCAACTCGCAAGCTCGTATGATCGTTCTGTAAATCGGTTAAACGCAATACTATGTCGTCTTTCTCTATGATGTTATATCCGTCAAAGCTCTCTGGCAACAAACCTCCAATTGTATCAATGCTTTTTCGCTTTATTTTGCCGTAGCTTAACGAAAGAAGATTCTGTTCAACCACGCCTTCATTTTTGCATTTCACCTGATCGAACAACTGAAAGGCCACCAGAATGTCCCATTCTTCTGGTATGCAGCCAATCCATTCAATCCCGCTGTCTTTCATTGGACGCTGGCCACGAACGCCTCGTGTTACTGCTCCAATGATGATTGATTGTTTCAGATCCTTGTATTCCTCAATCGTTTTTTCCGTTGAGCTGATAACGCTATCAATTTCTGAACACTTTTCATCAAGATAATCTGCTATCTTGCGTTGTTCTTCCTGATCAGGTACTGGAAGCCCTTGTACGCCAAGCTTTTCCATCGGGATTCTCATACGAACTGTATTAAACGTTCCCGTGCTCGACTCCTTCATTAATATGCCATTGCCAAGTCCTAATAGGCTGCGCTGGAATTCCTTCGTCTGGAAAAGATAGCAATAATACCGCACATCATATTGGGGATTGCGAGGATACAGCATGTAATAGACCGGACTTACGCATCCGAAGTATTTAGATAAGCCAACCGATCCAGAGATTATGTTCATGCTGTTCATCACGATATCGTTGGGATAAGCCAGCCGATAATCAGTGAGGTCTTCCTTCGCTTTGTTGCCGCCGCCCTCTTTTTCGGCGTAGGGAACAACACCGTAATTAACTCCAAGCGACAGGATAAAATCCGTTTTTAACGGGTCGTTTTTTTCTTTCCGCTCAAGAAAAATGGCTTTTAACCTTTTTATTTCCCAAGCAGAAGGTATTTCGCCGATCCATTCGATCTGGCTATCCTTCTTTGGCCTTGCCATCAGTTAACCCTCCCCGAAAAGCTTTCTAAGTGATGCGGCAATGCTGTCTTCCAACCCAATAATTCGGGAGAGGATATCTTCGCTTGCTTCCGGCCTTTGATACTCGTAAAAATATCGGGTCATCGGGATTTCGTATCCAA
This sequence comes from Clostridia bacterium, assembly GCA_017545535.1. GTDB lineage: Bacteria > Bacillota > Clostridia > Christensenellales > CAG-138 > RUG472. The sequence goes on from JAFWMS010000028.1 coordinate 220,766, forward strand.
TTTTTGTTTTGCTCCGGTCGATCCATGCATCAGGAACATATGGCAGTACCTCGCGTGCGAAGTATGTGTCGATGTCTTCTGTTAGTGGAACGCTTTCAGTATCTCGAAGTGCAGAGTCTGCAATGGGTTTCCCTTTTTTCCTGATGATCTCTCCGTGCTCATCTCTCATCGGTCGTTCAATTACGATTTTGTTGTAGCCAAAATCATCGGTGGAGAAAATTTTGCTTTCGCAGTAAACGCTAGCTTTATCTCCGAAGATGCCCTCTGAAAAAGCTTGGTATGCTTCCACAATCAACGCGCGATCACTGTCACCAATGTCATTTCTTTTTGTTCCGATGGCTTTCCTTCTCGGTGAGTAGCAATGTGAAGCGTCGATAAGCTGCACCTTTCCTACACGCTCCACGGGCTTGTCCTTATCCAACACCCAGATATAGGTACTGATGCCTGTGTTCATAAACATATCGGTCGAAAGCTGAATAATGGCAGAGAGCCAGTCGTTCTCCAATATGTACTGACGAATATTACTGGGGCCGCTGCCTGCGTCTCCAGCGAACAAGGGCGATCCATTCTGGATGATTGCCATCTTGCCTTTGCCGTCCAGCTTCTTGAGGCCGTTCAGCACGAAGAGCTGCTGTCCGTCGCTGATCTTCGGCAGTCCGGGAGCAAAGCGACCTTCTTCACCCTTGGCAGCTTCTTTTTCAACTTCTTTCTGTTCGCGCTTCCAATCAATGCCGAAGGGAGGATTGGAGATGATGTAGCGGAAGGTGTAGTCGGTGAATTTATCCTCGCTCAAAGTATCTCCAAACCGCATGTTGTCGGGATTGCCGCCCCGAATCATCATATCCGCCTTGGCGATTGCGAAGGTGGAGGGGTTGAACTCCTGACCGAAGCAGGTGACCTCCATTTCAGGGTTGATCTCATGAATTCTTTCTTCCATGCAGGAAAGCATCTGGCTTGTTCCCATCGCCATATCGTAGACAGTAATGTTTTCCTGCCTGCTCATGTCTGCACCGGAGAGCAGCAGATCGGTCATCAGGTAGATGATATCGCGGCTGGTGAAATGCGCTCCGGCCTCTTCGCCGAAGGACTCGGAAAATCTGCGAACAAGGTCTTCAAAGATGTATCCGCAATCAACTGCGCTGATCTTGTCGGGGCCGAGGTATCCCTTCTGTGAAGCGAACTCTTTTACAACAAGATAGAGGGTGTTGCTTTCCACCATGCGCTTAATGATGTTGTCAAAATCAAACTTTGCAATGACGTCCTGTACATTTGCCGAGAAACCGTTCAGGTAATCGCGGAAGTTACTCTCAATGTTCTCGGGGTCTGCCAGCAGCCGGTCAAACGTAAACTTGCTCGTGTTGAAGAATTGATATCCGGACGCAGTGCGCAGGAATCCATCAATAACAGCCAGCTTCTTCACCTTTTCGTAGGTATCCAGTACCTTCTGGTGCGTCGGCAACAGGCAGTCATGAAAACGCTTCACAACCGTCATTGGGAGTATAACGAGGCCGTACTCATGCGGCTTGAACGGCCCGCGAAGAACGTCTGCCACGTTCCAAATCATAGTGGCCTTTTCCTGAATGTTGGTACCGACTACAGTGAATTTTTCATTTGCCATATTGATGCTCTCCCTTTATTCGATCGTTTTCACGATTTGTTTAATGTGTTCTTTGAACTGCTCGATTACGTTGGCCGGGGAAATGACGTGCATCTTGTTTCCAAATTGCGCCAGCCAACCGAAGAATGTCGGGCTGATCTGTACGTGTACCGTTGCTGCACATGTGGTGTCGTTGGCCGTCATCATCGGTGTGCCTTCGCCGAATTTATCAAATACTGGACCAACGAGCGTTTTATCAAACTGAAGGGCTACTTCTTCCAGTTCACCACCAAACATCTTAAATGCCTGTTCAGTGAACTCTGCAACAGTGTTAATCTTCTCCAACGCTTCATCTGACAATACAGATTCTTCGACGACTTCTATATGGTCAATACGGTCTATTCGATAGTTCGCTGTTTTCCCTGGGTGCCTAGCCATATATCCCATAAGATAATAATTATCTTCATTGAAAACCAGCGCAACCGGTTCAACATAATACCGTTTCTTTCTGCCAGTCGGAGTCAAAACATATTCTCGCTCAGCCTTTTCATTCAAGTGGAAATAATTGAACGCAATCTTCTTTTTACGAATGATTGCGTCCTCAATACTATCCACCGTATACAACACGGCTTCATTGGTGTGCTTCCGAGTGTTGAAGCAAACCATATTCTTTTTCAGCAGTTCCGCACAATGAGACCCGGCAAGAGCAGCGACTTTTTCAACAAGCTCCGCTGTCTTCTTTTCCGTAATGAAACTGGCTGCCTGCACGGCATCGATAAGGATCTTGATTTCGGGAATGGAGAGCTCGTGCTCCGGAATGTAGTAGAATCGCTCCTTATCCTTCAGATAGCTCATGACCTCAAAGCCGTTCTCCTGCAGCACTTCGATATCCTTACTGAGTGTCCTGACATTACTGGAGATACCTAGCTCGTTGAGTCGATTACATAGATCCCTGCGGGAGATGGGGTGGCTTTCATCCGTCTCGTTACGGAGAAGCTCATACAGCTTCAGCAGTTTGATCTTCTGCATGTTTTCCGCCACGCCGATTTCCTCCTGTTTATGGTTAAAATTACACATATATATTGTACCACAATGAGTGCAAATAATCAATAACCAAGCGTAACTAAATCATTACTTGATAATAATATAATATCTATCGAGATATAAAATAATAGGCCCTCGACACAGGTTGTGCCGAGGGCAAATATTGATACGGATCAGGTGTTTTCAAGGGTTGCGAGGACAACATACTTCTTTGGCGCGTGCCCAGAGTAATAGAACGGATAGCAGGTGGTGAGCATCAGATGCTTACCCTCTATGGTGGGAATTCGCAAGTCCTCGTCCGCCTCCAATATCTCCGTGGATTCAATGATATATGTGTATGTCTTTCCGTCCGGCATCGTGACCAGGATTGGATCCCCATAGTCTACATCCTTGAGTACCTGGAAATGGTTCCTGTTTCTGTGACCATACACCACGCACATGCCTTCCTTTCCGGGCTTAGCGGAGGAATCCAGCCAGCCGGGAGACTGCTCCAGTGTCGCTTCATCGATCTTCTTCGCGATCGTGATGTTCTTTCCCCTGATCGTCAGCACGAACGCGGCGCCTTTGGGAACCGTTACCTGCGGCACCTGTGTCGGCGATCCGGAAGGCGGACGCTGCGTCGGTGGGTCTGTCACGGGTTCATCAATGATCGGGAACTCCGGCCAGACGTCCGGCGTTGGAGACACAGTAGCCTTCGGGGTGCAGGACTCATCCGGAGCAGGAATCACGATCTCCACGACTACCATCGTTGGCTGCGGCGTCGGTTCACACGTGGGTTCCGGCGTGGCCTCCGGGACCGGCTCCTCTATTGGTGTATTTGCCAACTTCCCGATCACAAAAGGCGCTATGAGAATCAGCAGCGCAAGTATACCGAGAAGGATGATGCTTTTCTTCATGTCAGTTCTTTTCTCCTTTGATTTATTGATATGGTCTCCCGAACATAAGAATCGGGTAGTTTTTGCTCTCCCAGAGATCGCGGATCAACACGCGGCCTTTACCGCTTGCCGCTTCTATCACTTTGCCTTCGCCGATGTAGATTCCGACGTGATGGATCTCCTTCCAGCGATGACAACCTTCACATTTCTTGTTGACCCAGAACACCAGATCTCCGGGCTGCAGCTCGCTGCGGCCCACTGTGAGCCCTCGGTCATAGCAGTACTTGGCCTGACCCGCGGCGTTGGTATACATGCGATCGCCAAGCACGGGATCGACTTGCTTGATTGACCAGTACGCGAGGCCGGAGCAGTCGAACTTCGTGCTGCCCTTCGCACCCCAGACATACGGGCAGCCAAGACGTGTCATGGCAGCCTTCACGACCTCCGCGCCTTTGCTGTTGGGCGGTAGATGCGAGATGATCTCCGTGTAGTTCGTTCCGCCATAAACATCGACGCCGATCAGCGCGGCATAGTAGCTGTAGTAGGCAGGGGACATCATTTCCTCCAGCATCTGCATCTGATTCTCGTCGAACTTGTAGTACTGCGCGGCTTCCTTGTATGTCATGGCATACTGGTGCACGTTGACGATCAGCACCGTGACAGTTTCCGGTTCCGGAGTATTGCCGTCCGGATCCGGCGTTGGCTTAGGAGCGTCTTCCGGTACTTCCTCCTTGATCTCATAGGTTATGGTCACCCGGTTCATGACATTGAACACCTCGCTGAGCTTGCGTTCTGTTTCATCGGAAGGTTCGATCATAACCACCTGATTATCTCCGGTCGTGTATAGCACTGCATAGACTGCAAGAACATCGTTCCAGTTGTAGACCGCAACGGAATCGCCGTCATTGTTGTCACCCCGGTAGACGATCTCGAACTCGTCATGATCGATCTCGTCCTCCAGGCGTTTGGCTGCCTTATCGATCCTGGACTGGTATTCCTGGTCTATGGAAGAGATGATCGCTGACATGGGGGTTCCGGTTGATGTATCATTCGACCAGAAGAGTCCAAAGCAGGATGCGACGATCAGTGCGACCAGTGCTACGATCAGGATCACGACTACCGCGACCCAGCCTCCTGCGGCGATCGCCGCAATAAGCTCCTTGACTGCCGCTATGATCGCCTTAACTGCGGCTTCGATCGCTTTTGCGGTATACTCGGCTGCCTTCGCTGCCGCCTGCGCTGCCTTGACCGCGGCTTCCTTAGCGGCTTTGGCCGCTTTTTCAGCGGTCTTTGCCGTCTTCTCTACGGTCTTTTCGGCAGTTTTGACGGTGGTTTTTGTTGTTTTTACCGTTCTGTCAGCAGTTTTAACGGTTTTCTCGGTGCTTTTAACCGCTCTCTGCGGGACTTGTTTGACCGTAGATACCGTATTCCTTTCGTGAACAACGGTCTTTTGGACGGTTGTCTTTTCTGCTGAAACGGGTCGATTATAAGATTGGACGGAATGGACCTGCCCTTCCGTCGTCTGCACTGCATTCTGATATCCTCCTTCCTGGATGCGCGTGTGTGTCGGTGCGGAATAGGGCTCTTGAACGCCTTCGGGTCGAACAGATGCCTGTTCCGGGGCAGTGACCGGCTCTTCAGCAGCTCTCTGGTGCTCCAGGATCTCATGCTGCCGCTGTGCCGTGGGCACGTGTGCTTCGGATACGGGCTGTTCCTGTGCGGACATTGATTTCTCTTTTGGTTTCATGACGCTTTCCTGTTCCCGCATCCTGGGCTCCGGTCTTTGCGGAGCTTCCTGCTGCGGCGTTTCCGCCTGGTCATGACGCTCCTGCCGGTGTTCCTGGATCCTGTCGTGAATGTCGCGAACCTCATCCTTCGTTTTCTGTACAGTTTTTTTCGCACCATGATAGGCCTTGTCCGCTGATTCTTGCGTGTATTCCTCAGCTTTCTGTACCGCGTAGTCATCCGGCGACTGATACTGTTCTTCACCCGCGGGGATTATCTCGTTTACCTTCCCGTAAGCCTTTTGCGCTGTTCGCGGCATACGCCTGCTCGGATCATGCGTCTTCGGAGCCTTCATGCGCTGTTTTTCCTTGACTTCTTTCATAGCGAACCTCCTTGAAAAAGGATGGGAGCGCGTGTGCGCTCCCGAACCCTTATTCCAGAATTGCCTCCTTGGGTTTGGTTGTCATGACCTTGTACAGCTTTGTGTCCTTCGGAAACCGGTTTTCGAACGGCACAATGTTGCCGGCGCACTTCAAAAGGCCTCGACCAGCTTCCGCGTTCGTTACGAACGAGAGCTGTGTCTCCGAAATGCCCAGAAGCTTACTGAGTTCGATCCGGTCGGTTGCCGCCTGGTTCAGCAGGGTAATGAACTCGCTGTTTGCCAGCATGGTTCGCGCCGTATGCGACTGCAGCAGATCCTCGATGTTCTGCGAGATACCGGTATAGCAGGCGTTGTGCTTTCGAGCGCGCTTCCACTGCTCAAACAGGAAGTTGGAGCTGTATTCGTTGGCGAAGAGCAGGTAGATCTCGTCGATGAACACATACGTCGGACGTCCCTTCTTCTTATTCCGGACGATCCGGTTGTAGATGGAGTCCAGAACGACCAGCATGCCGACGGTCTTCAATGCCTTGCCGAGGTCACGGATGTCATAACAGATCAGGCTGCTGTCGGTATTGACGTTCGTCGGCTTCGCGAAGGTGTCCAGCGAACCGTCCGTGAACAGCTCGATCGCCAGTGCGACATCCTTTGCTTCAGGTTCCGGCTGCTCCAGGAGTACCTTATGGAAGTCCTTGAGCGTCGGCACCTTACCGGTACAGCCGCGCTTCATGTATGGACGGTACACAAGCTGCGTGCAGCGGTCGATCAGCGACTTCTCCTTCGCGCTGAGCTTGCCGGAACCAACCAGTTGCTCGCACAGAGAGAGGATGAACTCGCTCTTCAGCAGCACGGGGTTCTCGGAATCGGCGTACTCGGATTCCATATCCATGGCGTTGATGTGGTTCCTGGAATCTGCGGCGATGTTAATGACCTCGCCGCCGAGCATGCGTACCAGCGTGCCGTACTCGCGTTCCGGGTCGATGATAATGACATCACAGTCGCCTCGCAGGAACAGCGGTACGACCTGCGCCTTTCCAAAGAAGCTCTTGCCGGAGCCGGACACACCAAGCACGAATCCGTTGCCGTTCAGCATCTCCTCGCGGTTTACGAACAGCAGATTCTTGCTGATGACGTTCTGGCCGCAGTAGATACCGTCCTTGTGATTGATCTCCTGTGCCTGGAAGGGCATGAGCACCGCGGTCGACTCGGTCGTCAGTGTACGCAGCGCGTCGATCTTACGAAGACCGTAGGGCAGCACCGTGTTCAGGCCGTCCAGCTGCTGGTATTTCAGCACATCGAACTGACAGATATGCTTTCTGCCGACGGAAAGCAGCGCTTCGGTGTCGGCATCCAACTGCTTTTTGGAGTCAGCCATATGAACCAGAGTGACTGTCACGAACATCATGCGCTGATCACGTGTGGTCAGATCATCCAGGAACTCCTTGGACTCCTTCCGCTGCTGCTCCAGATCGTAGGGGACAACGGCTGAGAAGTTGTTGTTCTGGTTCTGCTTCCGCTGCCAGTTCGTGATGTTGGTTTCCGTGCCAAGCAACCGTGTCTCAACCTCCTTAACCGCTTCATCCGTGGGAACCGGGATGATGTCAATCGACAGCATCAGGTTTCGGTTGATGTCGCATAGCTCGGATACCATCGAGTCCTTCATGTAGGATGGATATTCCCGTAGATACAGAACACGCGCGTACTTTTTGCCTATCTTGATGAAGTCGTTCTTGAACGCCATGCTGTCCGGACAGATCGAATCCTGGAAGGAATGACCGCGGCGCATGAGATCCTTCAAATCGAAGAGAAAGCTCTCCTCCTGTCCGATCTGGAACCAATCATGGAAGACACGCATCCGATCCGCAGCGTCCATCTCTGACAGCTTCGAGGACATCGCGGCAAATCGTGAAGAGAGTTCGGCGTACACCCGGATGAAGAAGGTTTTTGCCTCTTCATACGTATTCTTGATTACCGATACGGTGATGTACTTGTCCTGGATGATCCCGTTCCCGCGGATGGCGGCATCCATGATCATGTTGTTGTACTCATCACGGTACTCATCCAGCCCGTCATCCCGGTGCTTCAGCAGATTCTGGGCGAAGCTGCCCTTCGTCATGCGCCGGTTGTTGATCGTGATCTTCGTAGTCGAACCGATCTCCAGAGCGTTCAGAAGATCACAGTACTGCAGGAACATCGCGAGTTTCGCATCCCGTGACGCGACGCTGTAGTTGATATCGGTGAACCGGAAGGTCCGGGAGAACTTGTTGCCTACCTGAAAGGTTCCGTCAGGCCACAGCCGTTTGATCGGTATGGTCTGCTGCACCGAATTGGGAACCTTGAAGGATTCCTTGTCCGCTTTCAGTACGTTTCGCAGCGTCTTAATCATGCTGCAGCACCTCCTTCCATTTCGTTCCCTGCAACAGCGTGACATACATGTTTGTCGGCTTGGACTTCAGCTGCTTCGGCATCATGAACTCCGACTGGATGTACACTTTTATGAACTGCTCCGCTGTCATACCGTGGTACTTGACAAACCCCAGGATCGCGAACGGAAACGCAGCGATCACGCAGAGCCAGCTGACTGTCTCCGCACCGAGCACACCCTGCAGACCAAAGTACACGCCGACGGCGACTCCGATCGCGAGGAGTGAGAAAAGGAACTGTCTCAGCGACAGTCCCATGAATACCGATTCCTGATAATCCCGGATCTCCTTATTGATTTTGATTTCCAAATAATGTCTCCTTTCCTAATCGACATCCTCAACATGCTTCAGAGCATATGGTATGCTGAAGCCGAAGGATGGTGATATATGTGTTTATGATTTCGATTGTGTTGTGCGCGTTAGTGTTTGTTGTCGGCATCCTGTTCCGTGTTGCAGGTGCTCTGCGCCTCAGTGTCCCGCTGATGTACTGCTTCATCGTCGCTTTCTTCATGCCCGGATGGAGCACCCGGAACCCGGAGCTCTGCTACGGAATCCTGTACGGTCTCATCGGTCTGGTTGTGTTGTCATGGGTGATAACCCTGATCCGGAAGATCCAGGAATACCGTGCCCAGAAAGAGATCGAGCAGTGGGAAGCAGAAATGGCGCTGGAACAGCTGAAGCGGCGTCAGGGTCTGATTTAGAACCCGATCATTTCCTTTACGACACGGTCGCTCATCTTGACCGCGCCTACCAGCACCAGGAAGTAGAATATCGTCTGCAATAGCCACGACCATACCAAGGAGGTCGCGTCTCCGCCTGTGGCAACGGTTGGTGTCTCCGCGACAACAGAGAAGATAATGCAGGCGATAATGATGACCGCACCCTGCAGACAAACGCCGGCGTAGCTTTTCAGGAACTGCCGCCCGACCTGCGACGTGCCCTCTCCCGCAAAGGATGAAAGCGGGACAGGCGCGACAGCCGTGTACATGAACAGCTTGAAGAAGCGGGAGTACACGGTCAGAATCATGACAAACGACAGGACACAGATCAGCAAAGCGCCGATTACAGACACGATCCATAGTGGAATGCTGTCCAGAAAACTGCATTCCATTATTTTTTGCTGGATCGCGTCGGGAACCCGGGCTCCGTCTGTAATGAAGGACCCGGCGTGACCGCTGATGCTGGTCAGGATGCCCTGCACGATCCGATAGACCCCCGTCATGAGATCCATGCTGTAGGTCACAACAGCCTTTGCGACCGCGAACCGGATGAACAACTTCAGAGCGACCTCCGGACGCTTGATCTCCGCAAAGTTAGTCGTTGTTCGAACGACACCTACCAGGAAGAACAGAACCAGAAGCGCATACGCGATTCCCTTCAGGCCACCCTGGATACCGGACATCACTCTCCAGACAGTTCCTCCACGGAAGTTTTGCGGGGAAGTGGTCAGCACATCCCAGATTGTTCTGAGGGCATCGGACCAGAAGCTCAGCGTATAGTTCAGGATATCTACGATCCAGTTACCGGTTGACTCCAATAGCGTCACCTCCTTCTGAGCAGAGCGGACGTAATGTCCGCCCTGCCGCAGTGAGTCTTAGCCGGTGATCAGGGTCAGAATCTCTTTGGTGAAGGTAATCACGATACCGCCTGCGATGGTCAGCATACCGTTGGCACGCTGAGAGGGATCGTGCGACTTCAGAGACAGACCCAGCTGCAGGATGCCAAAGCCAAGCAGGATGATACCGACTGCCCGAATCAGTCCGAAGATGAAATTGCTGAGGTTATTGACCACCTGAATGGGGTCATCATCTGCAAACGCGACGGTCGCCATCGAAAACACGAGTACGATCGCGCAGAAGATGCAGAACAACATGCGGGTTCTTTTGGTTAGTTTCATACTGAGATTATTCCTCCTCGTCCATCAGTACGTAGTTTTCGGCGTTTTCAAAGTCAAACGCCTGAGTAATCGGGATATACGGGATATTTCGTTCCTTGTGCACATACGACGGAGCACCGCCGTTTGACGTTCTCCGGATGTTCGGATGACGGTTCAGATCGTATTTGTCATCCATGATCGCGGGAAAGCCCCGGATGAAAAGAAGTGCGTTCCTGTTATCCAGCAAACGCACTTCGTCCGGGGTCAGCAGCTCACGGCCTGATTTGTTCTGTTGTGTGGACCAGCTGCCGTTTTTGCCTTTGTTTTCACTGTGATTCCGTGTGTCGATCGTCTCCTTGCCCAGCAGTTCCGAGATGTACTTATGGGTGGACTGCTCGTTTCCACCGAGATACAGCAGTGTGTCGCAGTTGCCGGTGATGGTCTCCCAGCCGTGCTCTTTGTACAAGCCCTTGAGCTGCGCCAGGTTCTGTACGATGATCGTAGCCGACATCTCACGGGAGCGCATGGTCGCGAGCGACTTGTCGAACTCCTCCGGAAGGCTGACGTTCGCAAACTCATCCAGCATGAACCGGACATGGATCGGAAGCCTGCCGTGATACTTGTGATCCGCACGGTAGTACAGCTCCTGAATGATCTGGGTGTAGAGCATGCCGACAAGATAGCTCATAGAGGTATCGTTGTCCGGAATGACAGCGAAGATCGCCATCTTCTTTTCACCCAGTTCGCCGAAGTTCATGTCATCGCTGCTCGTGATGCGTTTGACCTGTTCCAGGTTGAACGCCGCGAGACGGACGGCCAGAGAGACGTTTATGCTTTTCGCTGTTTTGCCCGCCGCCTGCTTGTACACACCGTATTGCTTGACGGCAATATGGTCCGGCTTGTTCTTCTTCAGCTGGTTGAACAGCAGATCCAGAGGCGAGGTGAAATCATCCTTTTCTTCCTTGACCTCCGCGTAGGAAAGCATCTTCATGATCATGGCGAAGTTCTTTTCCTCAATCGGCGCTTCATACAGCAGATAGAACATCAGGGCTTCCAGCAGCGCGGTCTCAGCCTTCTCCCAGAAGGGATCATTAGAGTTGCTGCCCTTGGGGGTGGTGTTCCGGATCAGGTTCGTAATCAGCTTCAGTACATCCTTGTCGTCTCGTATGTACATGAACGGGTTATAGGAGTCGGACTGCGAGAAGTCCACGAGGTTGAACACCTTCACGATGTAACCTTTTTCCTTCAGCAGCCCGCCAACGGCCTGACAGATCTCGCCTTTCGGGTCGGTTATGACATACGAGCAATTTGCCTGCATGATATTCGGAAGCGCCATGCTGCGTGTTTTACCGGCACCGGAGCCGCCAAGCACCAGAATGTTAAGGTTTCGCCGATGCTTGTGCGTATCCATACCGATTCGGACATGCTTTGTCAGCGGGAAGTTCTCCTTCTGAGCGAGCTGACTGTTCAGCTGTCGGGGCGAGCCCCACTTTGCGGAACCATGCTCTTCACCTTCTCGGAGCTTCGGCTTGGTGCTGTAGTACACAGCAACACCGCCACCGTACAGGATCAGGAACAGGACGATCGTCTGAGCACTGTTCTCGACCCAGGTGATTTGCCAGGGCGTTTCCAGGGCAACGGTCAGTTTGTCAAACACATTCAGAATGCTCCCCCCGCGGCACGGAGCCACGAGGAGAGCAAACCAAATGACAACGGGCGTGAACAGCAGCCAAAGCAGCCACTCATGCGCATCTTTGCCCTTGGTCATCTTGAGCGATCCTTCTTCTTGGTCTTACTGCGGCCTTTGCCGGACTGCTCCTTGTTCTTTTGCTCAAGGAACTGACGGTTCGCCTCCAGCTTCGCAGCAACGGACTCAGGTTCCGGGCTGCTGCTCCGGAGAGTTGTCCTTTCGACGGCCACCTCCGTGGACCTGGTCGTAGGCTCGGACGAGCTTCTTTGCGACGGAGTACTTTGTTTTTTTTTAGAAAGATCCGTAGACTCGTCCTGCTGCACATCCCCGTATCCGATCTTTTTCAGGATATAGTTGACCAGCGGAATGCTCTTGGACGAGATCACGACCTCGACCTTTCCGTCTTCCTCCTTCGTGTTCAGAAACGGCGCGTACAGCACCTTCTTCTTTGCCAGAGTCTTGAACTGTTTGTACTGCTCTCTGTCCAGCGAGATCACCTGCAGCTCTTCTCCGGATTTCAGAAGCCGCATCATATTCGTCTTGCCATACGGTTTCTTCTCCTTTTTGCTCCAGGCAATCAGCATCGCTGCCAGGTTCTTCACGCCGGATCCGGCCAGACGGACCGCCACCTCTGTTCCGTTCAGCATTATGCGGACGACTTCATCCGCAGCGTCACCGCTCATATCATCGCCTCCTCGTATTCTTCTTCGTCCTCCCACAGGGGATCGGATTCCATCATCATGAGCATGAAGTCCATGTCTGATGTTTGCTCCAGCTTTTCGATCGTACTTTTCACGATCAGCCGCATATCCGGTTCGTCACCGAGGTAGGGCAGGACCTCCTCAATGGCGGACAGCGTCGAAAGACGGCTGCCGTGATTGTAGATGTTCAGGATGCTCTCTTCCTCCAGAGTCCAGTTGATCATAGGCATGCCTCCTTCCTGGGGGTTGCCCGATTCTGTACTGCCGTCATCTTACGGCACTGCTCCAGCCGATCCGAAACGGACGCGGCGTCCAGGGATGTCGTCTGGAGCTTCTCCAGCGTCTCCCATTCGCGATCGATGTCCGTGATCAGGTCGGACGCTGTGCGGCTGATCGTTTCCAGGCTCTTTTTCAGTTCGGGCAACTCCTTGTCCTTTGACCAGGAAGCAATATACCCGAAGCTGTTTTCGCCGGTCTCGATCCCGTAATATGCGCAGACTGCGTAGGCGACGCTTTCGGCTTCGACTTCCATCGTCCGGCTGTCCTTTCGTTCCTCCGGAGGAGCATCTTTGTTGTCATGAAGCCGGGAATGCGTTACCTCATGAATGATCGCGCAGACCGTCTGCACCTCGCTCATGTCCGAGCGGATCGTGATCGACTTGTCCTTCAGATTGAAAAAACCGTCCAGATTGGACGGCAGATCCTCGAACGCGATCGGTGCGGCGGATGCTCGCTGCAATGCCTGCAAGAATGTGCTGTACTGCTCAACATTCCCGACGAGCGTCTTTGCAAGCATAGGAAGCGGTTCACCGTCTGTCTGACTGACATCGAACACGGTCACCGGCTTGAAGGCGGGGATGACGATCTCCTGCTCTCGCTGTACCTGGTTTCCGTCAATATCCATAATCGGATTGTGATGCGCGTCGTACACATCCATCGTCACGGTCTTTTTGAATGGTGCGGGAGCCAGGATCTGGATCCCTTTTTCGCCCTTCATGACATTCCGATGGAACTTCTCCTGCCAGGCGCGATATCCCGCGATCAGTGTCGCATCCGGTTTCTGCAGGTGTATCAGGATCGTGTTGTTCATGCTGTAGCCGTGGAACCGGCTCATTGTTCGCAGGTATTTCTCGTACCTGCCTGATTCAAAGACCTCACGGATCCCTTTTTCAAGATCGTCCGTAATCTCTTTGACTCGTTCTTTTGTGCTTTTCTGCATCTGTTTCCTCCTTCTTTGAAATATCATGCTCATCCATAATCTGATTCAGCTTCTGATTGATTGCCGGCGCGTCATGACCGATAACCTCGCAGAGATGCTGCTCGCTCCGAAGCTTTCGCAGTTCAGCATTGATATCCGAAAGCCGCGTGTACAGCTGTGCCCGCTCTTTTTGCAGTTCGTCCCGGTCCTTGCCTTCCAGCAGCTTTTCCGCCTGCCTGTATCGGGCATATTCCTCTTCAAATCCGGAGGGATTCTCAAGATACAGGCGAGGCACATCGCAAAGATACTCAACTGTAGCAATCGCTTCGTACAGGGGCTTGTTTCGTTTCTTTTGGCTGTTCAGGATGATGCGGGTCTTGGTCAGCTCTTCGATTCGCTGTGAAATGCTTTCACGCTTTTCTTCCAGCTGAGACCGTGTGTCGATTCCGTTCTTATCCAGAAATGCCTGCTGCTTCTTGTACTGCTCGAAGCGTCGGATTTCCTTATAGCTGACCCTTGGGTACGGTACGCGACCACCGTTGCCGATGATCCCCAGCACGTACATCCAGTGCGTGTACAGCGCACGGAACCCGTGCAGCTTTCCGGGATGCCGGTACTGCGGACGCTGACGCCGAACGATCGTTTCCGGAGCATTAATATCCAGTCCTTCTTCGATGATCCTTCTCAGGTCATCCTCGGTGAGGCTTTTTCCGTTATGCTTTGCGCGGAACGGCGCTTTGGCTCCCTCCGGTCTGAACGACGGATACTGCGAGTGATGTTCGATCACATACCCGCGATCCTCCATAAGTTCATAGAAGTTGCCAATGTCCAGAGCAATGCTCAGGCATTCCTGAACATCCGCATCCACCATTTCGCGGTAAGTCAGCAGGCCTGCTTTATGGAGCTTCCACTCGATGTACGAGAGGCCTTTACCACCGGTCTCTATGATGACTGACAGGCCATGCTGCCTGCACAGCTTATCTGAGAACCGCCGGATTCCTTTGTAGTAATCCGTGAACGTGTTGGTGTACTTCTTTCCGGTTGTCATGCATACGGAATTGAAGCAGATGTGGTTATGGATGTGATCCTTATCAACGTGCGTTCCGATTATGACCTCATACCCGGGAAGGAATCCTACGGAAAATTCCTTCCCGAGTAGGTGGGCCATTTCCGGGGAGATCTCCCCGATCTGAAACGATTGGATGATGTGATATGCCTGAACGCCGTCCTCTTTACCGTAATGCTGCTTCGTTCGAAGCATCTGTCTTGCGGCTTCCCTTGGATTGCAGTTGAGCGTGGATACCAGCGTTTCCTCGTTCGTCTTATCGCCGTTTTTGATGTAATTCACCAGCTTGTCCAGGCGCATGGACTTGGCGAGGATCTTGGTTACAGCCATTTTTCTTTCCAGGCGTTCATCTCAGCGCGGATCAGTCGCATGGTCGAAGCGACCTCTTTCATGTCCGAGTATGAGATGGAATTGTTCGTGTTCGCCTTCTTTGCGATCTGATTGATGTTGGTTCCCAGCCGGTCAATCGATGTGGCAAGGCCCATGAAATCAGCACTGGGGCGCTCGCGGATCTCTGTCTCCATGATCCATTTGCGGAAGAGCACAGAGTACGAGGTCCCGCTTTTTCTGCAAAGGTCAGCGAGTTTTTCACGCTCCTTTTTGTTCAGGTAAACCTGAATCGGTTCGGTACGATTACGCATTGTGAATCCTCCCCGCACAGCGGCATAGGGTCTCAGGGGCACCCTGACAAGCGGATTTGTTATGACAAATCCCATGCTTGCAAGGACAACGGCGTCGCCGTTTTGTCCTTTGCTCCCCGGACCCATGCGCCATGCGCATGTCAGTCTTCGTCTTCTGACTCAGACTGCACACATTCATCAACCTTTTCGATCCCATCGAGACTGGTCTGTACAATACCGAGGTGCTTCGCAAGCGCGATCTCCTGCATCATACCGTCAGAGAGCTCTTTCCCGCAGACGACGAGCACGCGGCAGCGGCGCAGGATATCCTTTGCCATGTCCATGGCGTCCTTCCGTTCGGAAGGGATATCGTCGTCCATGAACTGCGGGAACATGAGATGCGGAGCGATGGGCGTATAGCCCAGTTCATACAGCCTGCGGCAGTAGGCCTTGGCCTTCCGGGTATTGGTCTTTACTTCACCGGCAAACGGTGAGCAAACGTAAGCAAACGGTCTATTCATTTTCTTTCTCCTTAATTGGATTTGTCTTAGTTGTTAGCTTGCATATTATCTTGCGTCTCCGGAACGGGCATGCTGATCGTTAGCCGGTTCCGGAACCGGATCCATATCATGCCACTCATAAGTGCTTCCATCCTCGGAGAGGGTGAGACCCCAGTCTTCAAGATCCTCACCCATGATTTCGGCAGCCATCTCATAAGCAGCCTTTGTACCGTCTTCAGGGCTACGGTCTTCCAGACAGTTGCCGTTCTGGATGACAACCTCTCCGACGTTGTGTCCGATGTCTTCGTCCGCCCATCGATAGATAATGACAGCATCGGGGAACTTCAGGGAGATCGCTTCTACGATCGGAGGGACAGATGACCATGCGGTCAGGAACTCCAGTCGACGATCCATAGGGTCTACGGTCAGGCATTCGTAGGCGTTCCACTTGGTATTCCAGTGCTCGCAACACCAGTCATACCAGTTAGGTGCGCCATACAGTTCGATGTTCTGGAAGTACTGCTTTCCAAGCTCCCAGGTTTCCGGATCGTCTTTAAACCGATCGCGGAAGGAGGTTTCCAGCTTATCCTTTGCATCGTCGTCCAGCGGCATGGACTGAAGGAGGAACTCCTTGTAGGCCCGATATCCTTTTTCACCGCGAGAGCCGGCTTCGATCGCCAGCGATTCAGGCATGGGGATCAACTTGTTGAAATCAACCTGTCCCAGCGGTTCATCCGGATTGCTTTTCAGGGACTCTGCAATCTCCCTGAAGCGCTCCGGGGTGCAGTCGAATTCGAGTATATTGGTAATGTGATTCGGCATATCTTCTCCTATCTGTCTCTTCCGTGACTTTGCTTTTTTAGAACTTCTTTTGTCTTGGTTTCATGGACGACCTTAATCAAAGCTTCCATGGTTTCTCTGGTGTGCCCTTCATAGTCTGCTTTTCCGTTGAGCTGAGATGCGGCATCCTCGACCGTTTCGAGATCTTCAGTGATGTCCACACATTCCTGCACACAAATTGTGTCCAGGTATTCGTAGAATACGTTCGGATCTTTGGCACTGAAGATTTCCGCGGCTATGATCATGTTGAAGGAAAAGCTGTTGAATACGAACTGTCCACCGGCATTACTGTCAGGATTGTAGTAAGCTTCAAATACTAGCTGATCCTTTGGAAATACCCAGAACACGTCCCGTTTCTGATCGATCGAAGATAGGATCTCCTGGAGTGTCTTCTCTTTCATGACATGAAAAGAGTCTTCGCCAGGGATAAGTCCGAGATAACGACCATTCTCAAATATGCAATGCACGGTTCCCGCATCGTCAACATGCCGTACCGTGCCTTTCGTACCATCCGGGATCGGATGCGGGTCGTTGCCCATATGATCGAGCACGATTTTTGTTCCAACCGGATACCGTTCCCGGAGCCAGTTGACTTCTTCCTGTGATGGGAACATTCTTACCTCTCTTCCTGCGGCGCTTGCCGCTTTTTCTCTTGAAAACGCTGCTGCCGCGCTATCAGGTCCTCGTTATAATCCTTCCCGTACATGGGTGGATGGTCATAGACCGTGTACTTGTCCTTCAGCAGCGTCTTGATATTTTCCGTTGCCTCACGTCCCTGTTCATCGGCGTCCAGAGCCAGGTTCACGTATCGGATCTGCGGATGGTCCGCGAGATACTGAAGCATGGCTGCGGGCGAGATCCCACCGAGGGATACGCGGTGCGCGGGATACTTGTTCTTGGAGTAGTTGCAGAGCGTAGCATGTGATAAAAGGTCGATGGCGCTTTCAAACACCCAGAGCGCTTTGCTGTCGCCATCGGGCAGTGCGAAGGCGTATGCTTTGTCACTGCCGTATGCGTCATGCTTAGCCTGTCCGGTACAGGACCGGGTGCAGGCATACCGCGGTGCGTCATCCATGTCCTTTCCTACAAAAACAGACTGCGGCGGGCAGGCTTTCTTCTCGTATTCTCCGGTTTCGTTCTGGATCCAGAACATGTTCGTCTGGTACAGCAGTCCCTTATCGATGCACTCCTTGATGATCCTGGCGTCTATGCCGCGACTTTTCAGGTATGCGTAGACCGCATTGTTGTTCTCAGACGGTTCCGGAAGCTTCAGCTCCTTCGGATCCGGATGCTCCTGCGGAGGAGCGACCGGAAGCCGGCGTTCAACTTTGCCTTCTTCGCCAATCAGCGCTTTCATGGCATCCAGGAAGGACATGCCTTCGTAGTCCATAAGGAAGTCCAGAGTTTTACCGCCTTTGTGCTGCGAATGCCAGTACCATTGATTGCCTTTGACATACAGGCTGTCATGCTCCTTCAGCCGGTACTGGCTGCCTTGCCGGGTGAGGGCATATCCGCGGGATTCCAGGTACGAGACCAGATCCACATTGTCCGCTTGGGCGATCTGTTCCTTCGTGTACTTGCTCATCTCGCTTCACCGCCTTTCCCGAGCGAATGCTCCTTCAGTTCCGGTGCGGTGTTGAAAGCGTATGCCTTCAGCGACTCGACATCCCCTGTCCAGAAACCACCGTCTATGATCCCGGTCTGCTCATTGACCAGATCATATGCATAGTTCTCATCCATAATGTAATCGTTCCAGGTGGACACCTCATTTTCCAGCCGCTCCCGTGCCTGTGAGAGCGTGGAATCGTTCACGGCTCCGAAAAACAGGTCTACCTTAGCATGCTCCGTGTAGATCCAACCGATCTGACCGGAATCCCAGGGGTCATTGAATGGCTCCGTGGAAACGGTATCACCGCTGTGACGGTACATGTACACAGGGAGAATGACATGATCTTTACTGAGTTCCTCCAGGATATGGTCATCTCTGACCTTTTCCGGATCGCAGAGGTATTCTTGTTCCATTTTGTCCCAGAACGCTTCCGCCTGTTCTTCGTCTCCGAAGTGTGCCAGCAACCGGTCCTTCAGGAACTCGTCCTTGTCATGAAACTCATGACGGTCTCCATACCAGACACGGTCAAAGCAGACGATCGTGCCCAGGTTGTCATCGAACTCGCGGGGACTGATAGGATTATCATCCCGGCGGATGACAAGCCGGACGCCGTCCCGAACCTCTTCGTATTTGCTCTTCTGAACCGGTTCGTATATGTTGGGAGTGATGGGAATCGCTGTGATCTGCCCGCCGCGCATGAGGAACATTTCCGGTGTTTTGAACATGTCGGAGTACTTTATGATCTGCTCCGGAGCGAGGGAGCCGAAGCTGTCTTCAGTCAGCCCAACGACCAGAAACTTGCCGGCGATGATATCGTAGATCTCGCCGTCATCTCCGCGCAGCGAACGGTTCAGGTCCAGCCCTTCCAGCTTGCCTTCTTCGTTGCAGACGATTGCGACCTCATCCTCGAACGGGTAGACCGCTTCGATATATCCGCCGACCTCGTGCTGGAGATCTTCTAGCTCTTCACCGATCTCCTTCACATACGGTGCTTTCAGCGGCTCAACGATCAATGCCTGCATTGTGTCTCTCCTTTCCTTTGTTATTCTGTTTTTCAAGCGGAGGCGTCAGCGGCGTGACAGTATTGCCGCTTTGCTCCATTCTTTCCGCAAACTCGCAGATATGGTAAAGCCAGCGTCCAACTTCAACGTGGTATTCATCAATGTACCTGCAGGTCTCGGTGATCTTTTCTCCCGAAGGTGTGGTGATCTGAATCTTTCCACCGTCAGGAAGCCGGAACTTGTCATTGTAGCTGCTGTCGATAAACCGGATACCATTCTGCGCCTGCATCAGGTGGTGTTCCAGCCAGTCCCGCTTATAGGCGTAAATGTAGAAATTGTATTCGCCCTTGTTCGGATTCAACCGGCACATATACGAATACTCTTCCGTATCCACCCGGACACCGAAGCTGCGTCCGTCCTCCATCTGGCAGGAAGGATGGCTGTAGCAATACTTTGCCAGCGATGTTCTGTTCTTCAGGATCCCGTCGTAGTCAGGATTGAATCGGAGCATGTTGATGACGTCATCGAATTCCTGCTTGAAAGCGTCCGTTTTCAGATGTGCCATATGATCTGTCCAGGAAGTGAAGAACCCGTTTCCGTTGGTATCCATATCACCGCGCAGGTGTCCGATACATCCGGTCTGTCCCATAATTTGCGAGGACTGCGAGTATGTGTATTTTTGCTCCGCGGGGAGCATGTCCCAGATTTCAAGTTCCATATTGTTTCCTTTCCGACAGGCAACCCGTGACGGATCATCACGGGTTGCCATGTCTTTGTGTGTTTCAGCGGT
The DNA here is from genome assembly GCA_017545535.1 of Clostridia bacterium. Classification (GTDB taxonomy): domain Bacteria; phylum Bacillota; class Clostridia; order Christensenellales; family CAG-138; genus RUG472. Next base: position 240,700 of record JAFWMS010000028.1, read on the forward strand.
CGTTTTTCTTCTTTCTGACCTGCAGGAAGATGAATCCGCCGACGATGATCGCGACGAGCACGATTGCGATGATTACTTTCGGGGTCATGCGTTACGCCTCCTCTCTGAGATTACGGCGTTTCTTCACCACGATGATCAGCGCGGCAACAAGCCCGCCGAGCAGAAGCAGAATTCCGCCGCAGAGTGCCGGAAATTCCCACCAGTCGGAATCCATGCCGAGCTTCACGAACTTGTGGTTGTCTATCCGGATTACGAACGGGTTCCCGTTGGTATTCTCCTTAGTCAGCTCGACCTTCTGAGCACTGATCGGGAAGTATCCGTCGGGCGTGATGCTTTCCTCGATCCAGACCGTCCCGAGCGGGAGACCGTAGATCGTGATCTCGCCGGTCCCATCCGTGATCATGTCGGTTACGGTTCCCTTCGCGTCGTAGAAGTAGCTGCCGTCCGATTCCTTGCGGAACTTCAGGATTACAAAGTCCGATTCACCCTGGACCTTGATGCAGAAGCCTGCGCCTGCCAGCGGATTGCCAGACTTGGCATCGACCTTCTTGATCTTCAGTCCGGTCGGACAGTTCTCGACGTTCACGACCTTCGGAGCGGAAACGCCGTCTTTATCTGTGAGAGTGAAGGTGATCACTTCCTGCCCGATATAGCCCTCAGGAAATACCTCTTCAATCGTGTAGGTGCCTACAGGCAGATACCGGAACTCGACAAAGCCGTTTTCATCCGTGAAGAAGGTGTCTTCACCGTCTTTTGCCCAAACGCGGAACTTGCTTTCCTCTGCAGCGGAAGCGCTTTTGCTCACACCGCCTTCATCGGGGCCCTCATGCGGGGGAGTTTCCACGATTTCTTCCGGCTGATAAGGGATCGTGCGCACAGTCTGCCCGTCCGAATCAATGAGACGGAACTCGACTCCCGCGAACGGCTTGCCGGTATAGAGATTCAGTTTGTTGATTTGCAGACAGGTCGGTTCATCCGTGATATCGGTCGTGCCGGTAATGTTACCATGGTAATCGACTGTGAACGTGAAGGTCTCAGGACTCAGTGTGAAGCCTTCCGCGGCGACGGTTTCCTTGAAGGTGTACGTATCGGCAGGGAGCTCGTAGAGAATGATCTCACCGTTCAGATCAGTCTCGCCTTCGAATACGACCTCGCCCTTGGAGTTTTTGATCTCGTAGAACGCCTCGTACACAGGCTTGCCGGTGGTGAGGTCGGTCTTCTTCAGCACGATGTGCGTTTGCTCATTGGTGCGTTCGAACACGATCGTTGCCTTGTTGTCGGTCGTGATCTTGACCTCGATTACTTCATCCGAGAGCACGAAGCCGGGAGGCGGCACGATTTCCTTGACGTAGTATGTGCCGACGGGGAGATCGATCGAAATGGCGTAGCCGTCCTTATCAGTGGTCATGGTGCAGTAGAGCTGATCGTCCTTATCGCGGATCTCGTACTGCGCGCCTTCGAGCATGCGGCCAGGATTGGAATCATCTTCCTTCCAGATCGCGATGTTGCCCTTGAACCGTTCGTTCTCGATCGGATTCTTGTAGTAGACCGTATTCGCGCCGCTGACAGTGAACGGGAAGGATTCCTCAATCAGATGGATCGTTTCGTCCGGAACCTTCAACTCACGGAGGTAGTACTTACCGAAGGGAAGCGTGGTATCGGAGGTCGCGATACCGTCCTTGTCCGTTGTCAGGAGGCTGACGAGTGTGTTCTTCGGAATCATCTTGATCGTTTCAGCCGTATAGACTCCGAATACAGCGCCTTCGAGCGGGCTCGTTTTGAAGGTCATGGTCTCAGTATCGAAGAACTCACAGACCTTCTTAATCTTGACCGAACCGGGGATCCGCTTATTGCTGATGGCCTGCTCCGCATAAACGATCGGTGTGTTCTGGTCCTTGTACGCCAGGGTGACCGTGTAGATCGACGGATCCAGGTCGTATCCGGCTACCGTCTTGGTTTCCTGGATCGTGTAGGTTCCGAACGGCAGCAGACCGGTTTCGGCAATACCGTTCTCATCCGAGACGATGGTCGCGATCACCGTGCCAGAGGAGTCCTTCACCTCGAACTCACATCCAGGAAGGCCTTTGACCTCGTACTTCGGAGCGTGCAGCTGACCGTATTCGGTCGCTGTCGCGGTCGTTCCGGTCAGGACATACGCCGTTTTCGTAATACGGATCGCGCCTTTTGCTGTCTCGTTCTTCAGCTCCAGAGTTGCCGTTTCACTGACCTTGACAATGACGGAATGTGTAAGCCCGTCAACGACATACGGCTTTACGGTGGACAGCTCCTTGATGTAGTACGTTCCCGCATCCAGTTCGTTGACAGTGACCGTACCGTCGCTGCCGGTCGTGACTTCAGTCACCTTCTGCGTACAGTTTGCGTCCTTGTAGATTCCGAACTTGACGCCTGCCAGCGGGGTGCTGTCGTCGCCAACCTTTTTGATCTTCAGAGCACCGAGCGCAGGAGTGTTCACACCAAAGCTCGCGGTAGCAACAACCTGAGCGGTGGTAGCGCAGAGGAAGATCTTCTGTAGAGAGTCCTTTGAGGGAATGTACGCTGTGATGTTGTCCAGCGAACGGGTGTCCTTACCGTTGGCGGAGATCGTAAACGTCTTACCTGCCGCACTTACGGGAGCTGTGATCGTCAGCTGTTCGCTCTTATTGCCGGTATAACCGGTTACAGTGACGCCGGAGGGAAGACCCGAGGTGTCAAGCGTATAGCCGGAGTTGATGTTGGTGAGCTTTACGGTCGTTTTGCCCGTGAAGTTATCGCCGCTCTTGGTCAGTGTCAGGGAAGCAGGCGTGAACTCGATGTTGTGGTTGAGTTTTATCTTATCCCGGGCCATCTGAAGCAGTTCGTCAGCCCAGGTTAGAACGTGCTCATAGCCTTTCTTCGCACGTATATCATTTGGATGCGTCTTACGATTCGTGAAGCTATATGATCCGGGTTCGCCATTTTCAGAAAGCCAAAAGCGGATCGCGTTGGCCGTTGCTTGCCGGGCTTCGTCTTCCGTGAAACCGTCAGGAGTGTTGCAGGGGTATCCGAACATGAGAATCGTCTGAAGTCCCTGCAGCGTATTGGAGGAAAAAACCGAGGAGGGAGGTGCCGCAGTGTACGTCGCTCCATGAGGGTTCCCCTCGGAATGCTCGATACAATAACAGACCTGACCCGTGGATTTGATCCAGTGCTTCGGGGTGTTCAGATCTTTCCACTTTCCACCGGAGTAATACTCCAGGTAGTCGAAAGCGGAGTTCGTCTGGGATTCGATTTCGACGGTAGCCTTCGTATCGCCGGAATCAGCGAATGCCGCAGCGGGCACCAGCGCGAGGAGCATGATGGCGCAGAGCAGCATGGCAATGAGTTTCTTTGTTGCTTTCATAGATTTCCTTTCTTGCGTGTAATATTGTTTTCGGTCATCGATCGATGAATTGCGTTCTGGAAGGATATGTCGTGACTTCGTGGCATGTGGCACTACAGTGCTTAGCCGGTTATATTCTTTCTTCCAGCACTCTGTTAATTCACAGGTTAATTAACAGTTAATTGGTCTTGGGGAGGTCATCGAACAGGCAGAAGGAGAACCGGCATTTCCGGAGCTCCCGGTCGAACTGGCCACAGCGATAGCAATCGCCGTTCGCATCCTCGGGGCGGACTTTGAGGCTGTCGAAGCCGGGGACCTCTTTCATAAGGCGCTCATACTTCTGGTGTTCAGGACTTGTAAATAGGCTCATCGCGGAACTCCTTCCAGAGCTCAGGCGGGAACGCCCTTTCAATCACTTCCCTGAGCACAGGGATGATCTGCGTCATGTGCAGACTCTGCTCGAAGTCAGTGACTGAGTCATAGACAAGATGCATGAAGATCTTCCACAGAGGGAAGCAGCTGTAGAGCGCGTGGATGTGCTTCGGAACCGCCATTTGCATGGCGTTGTAGGCCCTCTTCACGTAGTCATACGCTTCATGGTATCTCTCGTCATATACGGTCTGAAGGAACATCTCCACATACATTCCGGACAGGCGTGAACATATAAAGCCCGACGTGGTCCGCGCGACGCACAGGAGCTTGCGCGGATCGGTATATCCGGAGTGGATCAGGTATCGGATCGCTTTTTCAGGAGCGACCGGGGGTTGATAGCTGGGTTTCAATTTGTCACCTCTCATAGTCTTTTGATTTCTGTTTCTGTCGCTGTTTGGAATAGTTCTCCAGCAGTCTGATAATGGTTTGCTCGATTTCCTTGCCGGTGGTCCCGGCAGGAAAGTACTTCTCAACGGTGCTGCGCCGGAACGTGATCGTTTCGTACATCGGCTTTTCGACCGTCATGACCGCTTCGATCTTGTCATCGTCGATTCTGTCCTCGGCAGACAGCTTCCTGAGTTTCTGCGCTTGCGACAGGGACGGCGAGATTTCCTCGCGGTCCATAATCTCCTGAACGATTTCCTGATCGGCTTCATCCAGATACGAGACCTCAACGGCGGGATTGAATGCCAGTCGACCTTCGTCCACTGCGTCCTGCAGAGCTGGAATCAGGCTGTTCAGGCGGATAAACCGCTGAACCTGCCTAGGACTGTCATCTGTTCCTTCGGCGACTTGCTCTCTGGTTTTCTTGCCTGGCAACTTGTGGCCAACTTGGCCACAAGTTAAATCGGTACGTGCTCCTTGCCTTTTTAAGGCTTCAAGCTTCATCTTGTAAGCCTTAGCCTTCTCACTCGGCTTTAGCTTGTCGCGCTGCTTCAAGTTGCTGTCGACCATCAGGATGATGGCCGTGTCATCGTCCATTTCTCGGATAATGACAGGCACCTTCTCGATCCCGGCGCGCTGACACGCTTCCACGCGGTTGTGACCGGAGATGATCTCATAACCGCCTTCCTTGCGGGGACGCGCTATGATCGGCGACATGACGCCATATTCCTTGACGCTTTCCACCATTTCTTCCATTCGCTCCTCCGTGTAGGGCAGGAACGGATGATCCTTGAATGGGAACAGGTCGTCTGTGGAGATCTGGCTTATGGAACCGGCCTGCGACTTATCCTGAACCGTTGGCTCGAAAAGACTATCGAGCGGTTTGAACGGTACGAAGCTCGCGCTGGACCGTTTGTTCTTGTCGGCCATTTTCGATCACCTCCTCGGTCAGTTTCTCGTATGCCGCGGCGACCTTGCCTTTCTTATCGAACGCGAAAATGCTCTTCCCCCGGGCGCTGCTTTCCGACATTCGGATCGAAGTCGGGATCTCGGTTTCGAACACATTGAACACATCGCCATAGGTCTCATGAAGCTGAGCCACCAGGTCCTTCGTGAAATTCGGGCGATTATCCATCATGGTCACCAGGACGCCTTCTATAGTCAGGGAAGGATTCATCTTCTTCCGGATCTTGCAGATCGTGTCATAGAACATTTGCAGCCCCGCCATGGAGAAGTAGTGTGGCTGCGTCGGGATCAGAACACTGTCTGCCGCGACCAGTGCGTTTACGGTCAGAACGCTGAGAGACGGCGCACAGTCGATCAGAATGTAGTCGTAATTCAGCCGAACCTCGTCGATGTACTGCTTCAGCATGTTTTCCCGTCCGTACTCGTTGATCAGAGAGATCTCAAGACCGGAGAGCTGAACGTTCGCGGGCATGAGGTCGATTCCCTCCGATGTGGTCAGGATTCCTTCCGCGGGATCGATATCTTCCTCCTGTACTGCTTTGTGCAGCACGTTGGATATTGTGAATTCCATGTCGTCCGGATTCTGATATCCGAGCGCCATGGTGAGGTTTGCCTGGGAATCAAGGTCGATCAGAAGAACGTCGTAGCCCTTCCGGACAAGCCCGGCTCCCAGGTTGACGGTGGTGGAGGTTTTCCCGACACCGCCTTTTTGATTCGCGATTGCGATTACCTTGGTCATGGGTTACCTCGTTTTCGTAATGGTTGTTCTTACCATCTCGGGCCGTCGTCCTCACGCATGTTCTCTCGAACCCCCGCATCCAGCCGGGCCGCGCAATGCTGTGAAGCGTTCAACGCGGAAGTATCATTCTGGTGTTACCCGAGATTGGCTATTCAGTTTTGAAGGTGCTTGAGGAAGTCTGTGATTTACCCCTCTATCTTTCTAACGGACAAAAAAAACGGGGGTGGCCCAGGTTTTTGGCATGAAAAAAATATTTTTTTCAAAAAAGTTGGTAAAAATGACTGAAAAAAGGATTTGATGTGCGGAAAATGGCTTGGAAAATGGAGAATAACCCAAATTTCGAAATACTGCTTTCGGACGTCAAACGACATCCTCAGGGCAGAGAAATTGAAATGATAGGATCATATCGAGTGAAAACCACTCCATTGGAACGATTGAAAAGGAGGACGCAATGGAAAAGAAACAGGAAGTGATGGAGTATCACAGCTATGATGAGGTACCTGTGATGCTGAGCGCGAAGGATATCTCCGCGCTTTTAAAGATGCCTATGTCGACGGTGTATTTCATTTTTCACGCGGTAGATTTCCCGACAGTAACGATTGGAACAAGAAAGTTCGCTCGAAAGGAGTCACTCTTCCGCTGGATCGAGATGCATGAGAATGACATCTCATATCTGGTGAGCGCAAACGCCGGGGAACGCTGTAAGGAACTGAAGAAAAACAGTAAGCAAAAGGGAAGGAAATGCTGATATGGAAGAAAAGAAGGATATGTCCCGGTACCTTTCGTTTGAAGAGGTCCCGCTTTTCCTGGATGCCAGGGCTATCGTCCGCACGTTGGGTGTTTCGCTGACAACCGCATACTCCATGCTGCGGGATCCCGCGTTTCCAACGGTGACACTCGGGAGCAAGAAGCTTGTCAGAAAAGAAAAACTGTTTGAATGGCTGCAGGCCCATGAGACCGATGTATCACAGGCGCAGGAAAGCATCTATAGCAAGCTGTCCGCCATGCGCGGCAAGTCATCACCATTCTGAAACTAAAAAAGGCGGGAAACCGCCTTTTTCCATGCCCGGAGTATTCAGTTTTCAGTTTCGCCAAATGCTTCTGCCCATTGCGGCGGGCAGTAGGACGCGCAGCCGTGCTTTACCATCCAGTAATAAAAACGATCGACCCGTACGCAATACGTTCGGAACAACCAGAACTTCGGAAAATCCGGCTGCTCGAATAATTCATATGCTGAGTTATAGCAGATGTTCAGGACAGCAGTTACTTCCCGCATGGATAGTACGATCTGTCTCACAACTCACCACGCTCCTTCAGCACCAGGTCATCCAGCCATTGCAGCAGGTCCCGCTTCAGGACAATGTAATTCCTTGTCCCGACAAAGGTGATGGGGAATCCGTCGGATTTCATAAGCGTCCTGGCAGCGTCCGGACCGCAACCGAGCATGATTGCCACCTCATGAGCTCGTAGAACTGTTGGTTCGCCATCCGGTGACAGCAGTTGTTCCAGAGAGTAATCATCATCAATTATCACAGGTCAACACCTCCTTCTTTGCGAATCATACTACAGTTCTCGGCTTTCCTTGAGGATGCGGAAGCGTCAATGTAGTGTGATTCCCGATTGTTCTCGCCAGGCCTGATTCACGGCTTTTCGGACTTTTTGCGTCAAACCGGCTGTTCTCCGATTTATGGGACAGGTTTTATGGAAGACTGAAGGTGAACAAATGGAAAGGAGATCAGGAAAATGACGAACAGAGAGAATTTGATGAAGAAGATGGAATCAATGACACCCAAAAAGCTTGCCGCATATCTGAGCGAAACGGTTTCTGATGAACTAAATGACAAGATATGCAAGCAATGCCTGAAAGCAAACAAAGGGCAATGTGTAATGGAATTTCGGAATCTAAAAAATTGCCCAAGAAAGATATCTGACTGGCTTCAGGAGGAAGCCTGTTAACGGGTCGTTTGTCAAGTAACGAATTACTTACAATAGAGAAAACGATAGTCTGATTTCATTGAAAAACGGGAAAAATATGCTATTATTATAGAAAATGAGTGCAAGGAATGAAAACAGATGGGAAACTCAAGTTTCAGACTCATTTCGAACAATATTTGTTATGGCCCGGAGCCGGCTTTTTCCGATGAAGTTGAACAGTACTTAACTGTTTCCAGTTCCGGTCGGGTCTGGTTCTCTGCGCGCAATTATATGCAATACAGTGAAGGACGAGGTTTTTGCAGAAATAAACAGATCAACATTGGCACATGGAAAGCAGGCTTTTTGAACCTTTTAGTCAGCAGGTTTGAGGAACGGCTAATGGTCACTGATTGTGGCAGCTTTGATCTCCAGATAAGGTTCGAAGATGGAACCAAGAGAAGTATTTCAGGTTCGCTGATTGGAGACGACCTGGTTCCTCTCTACGGTGATGTAAATACGTCCCTGACAAAACTCCTACGGAGATACATTCCCATATATGGCCTCTGGGGCTTTGACGGAAGTTTGTCCCCTGACTATGAAGGTAAGAAGGCCATTCATCTGTTTGCGAAGAAATGGATCAGCAAGATTGATTCGCCTGACCTATCGTTTAATGAGTTTGAAGACTTTTTCGGAAACGAGTGCACCACATTAGGATTTCAAATGGATTGTGGACAGCAATTTGAAAAGAAGTATCCGCATGCATTTGACCCTGATAACGGGAACCTCGATTCGGTCGTCCAAACTATTACGGATATTGATCTTTTAGGATCCGCTGTGTTTTCGCAGTATCGCTACTTAACACACTGGGCATTTTATCCTGAGTTGAATGATCAATACAGACATTGGTTCATAGCGCTGCTTAATCAAATGCGTTTGGTGACAAAGAAAAAGTGATTGTCTGCGGAGGCTATCATGAAACACAGAGTTAGAGTACAGGTGCCCGTAGTCAAGCGAGGGCTATTCGGTAGAAAGAAAGTCGTTTACGAGGAACGCACTATTGTCGTAGGTGGCAGAACCTACCGCCGAATGATGAATGAGCAACGGAACCGAGAAACTGATGATTTCCTGGATTTTATAGACGAAATGGAAACACTTGATGCTATTCTTGATGATTGATTAACGGGGAATGAATTATGGATCAAGATAAGAAATGGAGATTCTGTGTCGTTGGAAACATCGTAAGAAGCCATATTGGTGAAGATGGCATTACGTATTATGGCACCAAAGAATATACAGGCGGGACAAAGGTTTACATTGATGGTAAGAACTGGACGGAATGCATGCAAAACATCCACGTTATCGGGTTAAATAGATTCAAAAAGTTTGAACTTGCATGGGTCGACACTAAATTGATTGAGAATGTACGCTTTCAGACCGTTCATAACCCAATAGTGCTTGAGATAATTGATTATCTAGCATGTTTCGAAGGATGGAACTGGTGGGAAAGGACTGCCCAGGATAAACGAGAAGCTAAAGCATTTGTTCAAAACTGGACAAATTTGTTTAGTAAGATCAATGGGGAATCTCATCTTTCATGATTCTCTACTCGAATCAGATCTGTATGATCATTCCGCAATGTCTCTACATCCCGTTTGCCGTTTGCATGAACCGGAAGGGATGAGCGGACTTTATAATACTCCGGAACCATATATTCCGGTAAAGTCGATGCCAACATTTTGTGGATATCATGTACACGCTTTTCTGTATTCTTGACATTTTCGCGAAATACAATATGTGCTGCAAGTGCCTTTTCCCTGTTCTCATTAATATCCACTACCTTACATTGCACTACTGCTTCGTCTTTAAGGATTTCTTCTTCAACATCAAACAGATATACTGTCTTTCCGTTTGGCATTCTGCAAGAATCCGACGCCCGTCCTAAAACAAACACTTCTCCGTCTTCGTCTACATACCCGATATCTCCTGTGCAGCCCCAGACATTTCCCTTGTCATCCTCTTTGAAGAATTCCGCTGTCGCTTCCGGATTCTTATAGTACCCTTTCATATGGGCAGGGGAAATGACTCGTATTTCCCCGTGCTCTTTATACGGAAGTTCTTTCCCCGTATCAACATCAAATGCGCTGACGATGGCATTCAAAATCGGCGCGCCAGCTCCGCATGCTTTTTCCCTATATTGTAATGTGTTCGAAGAAGTTGAAACGGTTCCTCCCAGCTCGCACATTCCATAACCTTTAATTAGTTTTGATTTACCACCATGATCACGTAAAAAGTCATTAATTCGTTTTTCATCTTGCGATAAAACTTTTTCACCACCTGTAATTGGATACTTCATTCTAGAAAAATCACTGTGTTGCATTTTTGATGTTTCAATTACATATAACCATAGACTCGTCGCAGTTAATGTTAGATTTGGTCTATACTTTATTAAGTCATATTCGAAGGATTCCTTGGAAAACTTCGGCTCGGGGATAACAGTAATACCCATTGTAAGAGGCATCAGAACAGATAATATGATTCCCGTCGAAAACCAGCATGGAATCATCTGTAAAAATGTGTCTCCTCGCGAATATGTGTAACTATGAGTCTGATAATTAGCTATGGTCGTATTAATGCCATCGTTTGTCAGCAGAATTCCCTTAGATGCTCCAGTAGAACCAGAGGAGTATACCATTAATGTCGCCCTGTCAGGTTCATAAGAAACATCCAATGATCCGCTGAAACTACTACTGAACGCACAGAACTCCTTCCATTGCATAAAACGCTGTTTTCCGTTTCCCCGTTTGACAATTTTCCTAGCCTCACTCTTAAAGTCCATGAGTTTGGAAAGTACTGGAGGAATGGAATTCGTGGCCGGAAGAATCACCACATTCTCAACACAGGTCTCCGGTAATGCTGCTTCAATATATGGATACATAGCATCAAGAATGAAAATCCATTTTGCTCCTGTATCATTGATACGGCCAATCATCTGCTCTTTTGTGAACAGCGGATTGATAAAATTGGCAATCGCACCAATCCTGCTGCAGGCCAATACCAGATAGATCGCTTCCGGTACTCCTGCTGTACACAGAGTCACGCAGTCCTCCGGTTGAATTCCGATTCGGCGAAGAGCTCTGGCACAGATTTCAACCTTGGAGAACAGGGTTTTGTATCGAATCTTGTTCCCATAGTACAGTATAGCAACATCTTCCGGATAATCTTTGTTTCTGTCATAGATATTCTGGAACACCGTGCATTTCGGAACCCGGATCGCAAGGTCTTCCTCTGTATAATACTTCAGCCACGGTTTGTCAATGGACGGATAGCCCGTCAGTTTCTTTTCTTTCATTTATCATTTCTCCATGTATTCTTTTGCTGCGCGTTCTGCTAATGTACGATTACCGCGTTTTTCATTCCCTTAAAATACGGACGAGTAATCACATCGTCTATTACATATACCGTTTTGTCAGTAAAGCCTCTTGCTTCTAACGTACGATAATCCATTTTCCCGTTTTCGGTATATGGGATCTTGTCTATCACGATGAATGCCAATGCGGCCTCGCGCTCACCGCTCAATTGCCTTAATGCTTCGCCTGCTATTGTTGTGATCTGATCTTCGGTGGGCGTAACATCTTTTTTCAGTTGTATAAATGCTGTGGGGATTACCCCGATTTCATCTTTATTCTTTTTCAAACCGACAACGCAGCAGTCTTCCACCGCAGGCTGCTTAACTATCGCGTTTTCAATTGGAATGGGGCTGACTTGATGTCCGTCCGGTCGTTTCATCAATCTCTTGTATCGTCCTGTGAAAAACAGGTGCCCGGTGCTTGTTAAATACCCTTTATCTCCCGTTTTGAAGAAACTAATGCCATCAATATTTGAAAAAACAGCGTTGTTTTCCTCATTTCTGTTCAAATAGCCCAGCATAAGTGTTGGCGTGTTTATATAGATTTCTCCTTCTTGTCCATAATTGAGAAGTCGATTCGTTTCCGGATCAACAATTCTTACTCGTACTCCAGTATGAGGAATGCCACTGCTACCGTGAATATATGAGCGGCTATCCTTTGATGTGGTTATCATCATCCCTGCTTCTGTTGAACCATACCCAAAGATGACCTTATCCTTCATGCCTTGTTTGCATAGTGCATCATTGATTCCTGCCAATTTGTCCGGTGAAATATTATCACCACCCATTACAAATACTTTTGCAAATGACATATCAATGTTGAATTTGGAGGAAACATCCGCTATCTTTTCAAAAAGAGTAGGTACGCCGATTAATATGTTGGCTTTCTCGGACATAATCTCATTAATGGCTTGCTTCCCTTTGAACTTCGGGAGTAAGTGAATAATGATACCGTGTGAAAGAGCCGTGTGCATGCCTACTCCTGACCCATACATGGTAAAAAAAGGAATATAACCATAGTATAGATAACCACGTTTAATCTCATCCGTGATAAAGTCAGTTTGATTCGAGATGATGTTATAAGACCGATTGGTGTGGACAGCGCCTTTTACGGAGTCTCCGCTCGTTCCGCTTGTGTTAACGATGATTGCCGGAATACTGGGATCGTAATCGCTTCGATAATTATCGGTAAAAGAAGCTCCTCCTGCAAGGAATGTTTTTTGTGCAATAAAGTTTGTTGCTCGCGCCCTGAGCTGTGCTTTTTTCTCTTTTATCCGAAAAAGCATTTTCAATAAAGTTTGCTTTGCTGTCAAATGTGTCCGCTCTTCAAAAGCATACATCGGAGATACAACGATTGTTTTCATGACAGGAAGCATATCGGCCACTTCATCCATCTTTGAAAAAAATGTCCCGCTTTCACAGACAAACAGCTTGGACTTAGAATCCTCGATACAGACTTGCATCTTCTTCGCTGTAAAGCGCGGATCGATCAAATATGGTGTGACACCAATTTCATTACAAGCATAGAAATAATAAACGGTTTCCGGACTATTGGGCAGACAGATGGTAATCATATCTCCCTTTTTCAGTCCTAACGCTTTCAATGCCTTTGCATACCGTTCGATATTCGCAAAAACCTCTCGATATGTAATTTTCAATCCGAAATACAGCAATGATGTTGTATCTTCATACCCAACATTCGCTTCTCGTATGAAATCTATCATTTTCTGGTCTGCATTCTCAGTAATCCTATCGAGAACATCAGCAGGATAATAAAGCGTATCAAAACTGTCACGAATATCTTGTAGATTTCGATCGAATTGCCTATTATTCTGCCTGTCTGTCTGTCTGCCTGTCTGAGGATTCTGTTCCATTCCTGTCTCCTTGTCAAATGTAATTCGGAATAATAATGATATTGCGTCATGATAAACGTTTTTGACCGTGTCTTTTCGGCGGATGCGCCGCTATTTCCTCTTCACTGAATTTGTATCGATTTCTGTAATCGTGTTTTCTGCAATCTCTGTATGGATACCGTTTTGATATGTCTTTCTTTCGTAATACACCTTTTGCGTTCTCCTGCTTCACAGGTTCTTCCGTTTCGCTTTTTGTTTCAATATAATCTCTGAAAATCGCTGTCCGTTCGCTCCTGCACCAGTTTCCGTGCAGCAAGCACTGCTTGCATGTTCTGCGCTGTCATTGCATCATCCGAAATCTGCGCAATCGGCAAAAACGCATCCTCCGGACGAATTACGTTCTTCGGTCGGTAGTCCGCGTATCTTTCGATGGTCGAATCATATCGCGCAACCCCTTTCATGCGCTCTTTCAGATGCGCGTGCCATCTATCGTCCGATGTGTCAAAGCCCTGCATCTCTGTCATCCGATCCGAGCGTCCGTATGCTTCCATCATCTTGTACTGCCATGATGCCAGCGTGTCCCGTAAAATCGTCAATCCCTCATCTCGTTCATACGCATACAGCCGAATCGGATCGTCCATCACCGTGTGAATGAGATTCTTTTTATCCAAAACCTCCATATCCCGTACATAATGCGCAATCGGAACAACATCGCACTTTGCTGCGGCGGAAATATCGTATACGCCTTTCCACAGGTCAAGCATCAGCCGTTCCGAAGTCTTGTTCCATCCTCCCTCCGGGAAGATGATAATGCTCATCCCGTATTCTATGGCTTTAACCGCCTTTGCCACAAGCGCCTTTCGGCTTGCCGCGTTTTTCCGGTTCACGCAGACGCAGCCGACCAAGGAGGTTGCAAATCCGTCAAATGTGTTATACAGCAGCGGCAGACTGCCCCAAACGTAATAGCATGGACGTCCCGCTGTCAAAACGGTTGCAAGCACATCATCGTGAAAACCGTGGTTTGCCGCGAAGATGACCGGACGATCCGGCAAACGGATCGGTTCGTCCGGCTCGGCGCAGGTCGGGTTTTCCAATTGTTTCCGATTCTCAATCACCTGTGTGCAGGCAAGCACGCCCGGACCGATCTTTTGTAGCACCGGGTAAAAGCGCTTACGGAAGCGGATTTCCTTCTCGCGGACGGCAACCGTAGGATCGTTGTCGAGCCAATGCAGAACCCGATGATTCAGCAGATAGAATAGATCGGACATACCAGAACAGCCGTCCCCGTAAAGGTCGGAGATGGCGTTTAAGCTGTCACGGTATGGAGTGATAAGATTTTGGAATTTAGTTTCTTTATTCATGTTTCTTGCTGATATTCCCTCGCTGCGCGTTCTTCTAACAAACGGTAGTCGATCTTACCGGACTGCGTCATTGGCATGAAATCAAGGATATGAACCTCAGCGGGTTGGAGATGCTCTGGTAAGTTTTGTCTACACGAGCTAATAAGCCGCTGCAACGTGCTTTTTTTATCCTGCGAGTAATCCGAAAGAGACACAAAAACAACTATTTTATTCAGCATTTCTGCGTCTTCTTTTACAATAACGCCACACCGTTCAACATTGTTTTGTTCAATAAAAAACTCTTCTAAACGCTGCGGGAAAAGTCTGTATATTGTGTTATCTTTTCCTTTGATTGGATAAATGCGCTTGATCCGTCCGGTAATATACACAAAACCATCTGTATCGATCATGCCCAAGTCTCCGGTATGAAGCCATCTCGTTTCGTTCTCATCGATTGTTATAACTTCGCGGGTTTCCTTTGGCATGCGATAATATGCAGTCATTAGGTTTGGCGAGCTGAATAGCAGTTCACCTGTTTCTCCATAGGTCAGTTCTTGCCTTCTTTCTACATCTACAACTTTGATGTTTGTCCGCGGCAATGGCACTCCCACACTTTTTTCCTTATGATGATTGTACACAGGATAGCATAAAGTAGACGTTTCGGTCATGCCATAAGCACTAGCATATAGAACATCAGCATTGCTCTGCTTTAGCAAGGTGTTTATCGCCTTTTCTTTCGCCTCCAGCAACGCGCCGCCACCACCTGCAAAAAGCTTTATGTGTTTAAGGTCTACCGGGCTGTGTTTTAAGAAAGAATCTATAAATACCGGCCCGCCTATGAATAATTCTGGTTTGAGTTTGAAGTATTCATCGGCGATTGATTGAGCATTCGTATCTAACCATAAAGTCGAACAAAGCCCTAAATTGAGAATCAAATGTATCATGGTTACACCAAACCCGATAAACGGCGGAATCGCCATTAAAAAGCGCCATTGTCTC
The DNA here is from genome assembly GCA_017545535.1 of Clostridia bacterium. GTDB lineage: Bacteria > Bacillota > Clostridia > Christensenellales > CAG-138 > RUG472. The sequence continues at coordinate 256,091 of JAFWMS010000028.1, forward strand.
TTAAAATCTAGTATATTCTGATCTTGGAAAGAGAAGGCGTTCATTGCATCATTGCTCAACACAACACCTTTTGGCTCACCGGTTGTGCCACTGGTGTAAACAATCACAGCTGCTCTTTCGTGGTCATGTTCTGGCTCGCGTAGTATTAAATGATCACCTTTTGACAGGAAAGATTTCCAAGTAGTAAAATTATGTTTCGGTAGCTTTGTCTTGAATTTATAACCTAACTTTATGCCCAACGACATACTGGTCGCTGCACTCTGTACCACCACCGGTACACCGATCTCGTCTCCGATCTCAATTACCTTATCCAACGCAACGTCCAAAATCAACAGCATTTTTGACTCGGTATTGTGCAGAGTCTCCATCACCTCTTTAGGTGAGAGAGTCATATAAACCAAGTTTGCCACTGCCCCCAAGTAGTTCAATGCATAGATGGAGATGATGGTTTCCGGCGTGTGCATGGACATGATTGTTACAATATCTCCTGCACGAACACCCATAGCAAAAAAAGCTGCTGCTGCTCTTTTGATGTATTGAAACAGCTTACCGTAACTGATTTTTGTACCATAATAACGCAATGCAACATCGGAAAGATAATCTTTGTTATTTTGCCAAACGAATTCATACATCGTGCACTCCGGAAGCGGCGCATTGATCGCCTCCTCGGAATAGTATTTCAACCACGGTTTGTCAATGGACGGATAGCCCGTCAGTTTCTTTTCTTCCATATCGCAGTTCTCCTGTCATATCTGTGTTCAGCAGTTTGTGATGGATTTTAGGATCTCCATCCATGTCGGAATGTGAATCATGGTAAATATGGCAACAGCAATAAGCAGTATAAACATAATGATTGCGACAGCAACTGTAATGGACAAACGAGTATTGTTGCTGATTCGTTCCTCTTGAAAGTCCGAGGGAATCTTTCCGATCAAATCACGATACTTTGTGCCGCAGCAACGCATTCTGCGAGCATACCGCAGCATGACGAGCAGTAAAACCGATGCAAGAACGATACCCACACACGGAAAAACCCATAGGAAGTAGGGCATATTCGCAATTATAGGTGTTTTAAGCCACGGCGTAACAAAAGGAAACAGAATGACCGCAAGGATGAATCCGAAGTATGTAAAAGCATGTTTCCAGACAACATCGTCATAGTGCGACCATTCGTTTTGATAAATACCCATCAAGGTAAAAATCTGCTCGGTTGTGGTGATCGGAAATTCAGAACTGTCCTCCGATTTGTTTTTGCTGCATTGATTTGTGTATTTAGTCTTTTCATCATCTGAATCAATATTGCGATTCGGTTCAGTTTGCCCTGCAGTAACATTACCTTGGCTTGTCGGAATGCTGAAAGGCGTCGCCAACGCATCCTTAACGAGCACTTTTTCTTCGATTGTTTTGCTCCATTCAATATCCATTTATATTCTCCTTCTTGATTGGTTATCCTTTGGAATCCGTGTAAATACCCGTTTTCAGATGAGCGGATCGGCGCTAATCGTGGACTTTTTGCACCAGGCTACGCTATAATTAAAAAAAGATTATTATAGTTGCAAATACCTAGCTTTCTGCCGGTTTTTGACGTTAGAAGAGAAGAGTGTTTGTACGGTGCAAAAAGTCCACTAAAAAATCCCGTTTTACCTATTTATATTCCTCCTGCTTTGCCCAGCGTAAAAAAGTCTTGTGATGGATTCCTATCCTCGATGCTGCGGCTCTTGCTGTGATCAATCCTTCGTGCCATTGCGTCAACAAATCATAATACAATGCCGTCCGCTCTTTCGGCGGAGCGCCAAACTTGACACCACGTAACTTTGCTGCCGCAATCCCTTCCGCTTGACGCTGCTTGATATAGGACCGTTCCATCTCAGCGACATATGAGAGCAACTGCAATACTATATCTGCAATCAGTGTTCCGGTTAAGTCGCGCCCTTGCCTCGTATCCAGTAAGGGCATATCCAAGACCACTACCTCAGCCTTTTTCTCTTTTGTGATAATCCTCCATTGGTTTAAAATCTCTTGGTAATTCCTGCCAAGACGATCTATACTCTTAATCACAAGCGTATCGCTCGGTTTCAGTTTACGCAGTAGCTTCTTGTACTGTGGCCTATCAAAATCCTTTCCCGACTGTTTATCCAAGTAAATATCAGGTTTCTCTATTCCAAATGTCTGCATAGCCAGTATTTGCCGGTCTTCATTCTGATCAATACTGGATACTCTGACGTATCCATACATCCTGTTTCCCATAAATCCTCCTGTTTATACTTCCCATTTACGCAAAGTAGCTGAGCTGAGAGCAGCTCTTCTTCATTCCACTCATCTCATTAGACAGAGAAAGCGTCGACAAAAACGCCGACGCAGCCATCATCTTATATGTGCATTTTTCATTTCATTTTACAGTTCACTTATACTCCATAATTTGAACTATACATCGAACTCCAGCCTTATAGTTTTCCTTTTTCTGCTTAAAGGTAAGGGGCAATATTTTGATTGAACAATTTTGAATCGCATGCGTCCATCAGCTTTTCAGTCGTCAAGAAGATTTTCCAGAATTGACAACATACTGTCTTTCTTCTTTGTTTCTAAGAAAAGCACTCTTTCTTTCATCATAAAAAATGATATCAAACAGCTTGCGCTTTAGCAAACTCTTTGACGTAACCGACTAAGGTCATTATTTGCCGATCCTCATTCTGATCAATACTGGATACCCTAACATACCAATAAATCCTATTTTCCATAAATCCCCCTGTTTATACTTTCTATCATCTGTTAAAAAGAAGATATGTATTTAACAATATCAGAGAAATAGAGTCATCATTGCTTAATCCCTGGAATGTGACTGATATGGTATGTTAGGTAGTATCAGGGAAGCCGTTTAAATCAGGCTCTGTTTACATAAGATTCAATAAACGCAGAAAAACCCACGATCACCCGCAGGAGAAAAACGCCCGGTACGAAATAAACCGTACCGGACGCTATATTCGCACATATGTCACAGTTTCCCGATTGCCACACTTTGTTATCCCTTTGCAGGAAGCCGTCGTTTCCTTTGTATTCTGCTTTCTCCATGGCGTACTCCTTTGACTGCACTTTTGACTGCATTTTGACTGCAAAATGCATTGATAAGATGTCATAGAGTAGGTTGAATGAGCATAGTGAACATTAGTGATTTTTCCCTAAATTACTGGCTTTTTTGGAAAAATATAGACGCTGTCTGGGCTTTCCAAACACCCTTAGTGCAACGCCTCCGACTCTAAAGGCCGCACGTTCGAACCGTGTCAGGCACGCCAAAGCGAAAGACCCCCATTCGGGGGTCTTTTGTTTTACGCACGCTTGCGTGCGGGTTCGAACGTGGTTCGAATAGGCGGCGCAGCCGCCTCCCGGCTTCGCTTCCTATTTCTGCTTCTATTCAAAGCGAAACCGTACCGTGTCAGGCACGCATTTTACATATGGGATACGCTTTATCCCAGCTTTCCAACAAGCTCCTCCAGCGCCGCCGTCATGGCCTCCTCGAAGGTGGGATGGGGACGCATGGCCCGGAGCAGGTCCGCGGGGGTGAGGCCGTCCGCGATGGCCTCGGAGAGCTGAGAGATCATATCCGAGGCGTTGGCGCACATGAGCTGCGCCCCCAGAAGCTTCTTGGTCTCGGCGTGGGCCACCAACTTCATGAACCCCCGGTCGCCGTTGAGGATCACGGTCCGTCCGTTGGCGGACATGAGGGCCTTCGCCGTCTTCACGGGGATGTTCTGGGCCTTGGCGTCGGCCTCGGTGAGCCCCACCGCGGCAATCTCCGGCCGCACGTACACGCAGCCGGGGACCAGGCTAAGGTCCATCTCGTTGGGCTTCCCGGCCATCTCGTTCACAGCGTAGATGCCCTGGGCCGTGGCCACGTGGGCGAGCTGCACCGGGGAGGATACGTCGCCGATAGCCCAGACGCCGGGAACGCTGGTCTCGAACCGCTCGTTCACCTTGATCCGGCGCCGATCCATCTCCACGCTGACACCCTGGCCGAACAGGCCCGCCGTGTAGGGGCTGCGGCCGATGGCGCACAATATCTTTTCGCCGGCGACGGATTGGAGCTGGCCCTTGGTCTCAAAGTTCACCTGTAGGCCGCCCTCGACGGCTTCCAGATTTTTCACCATGGCGCCGGTGAACACCTGCACGCCCCGCTTCTTCATGATCATAGCGAGGTTCTGCCCCAGCTCCCGATCCATGTTGGGGAGCAGCCGATCGAGGCCCTCCACCACGGTCACGTCTACGCCCAGGTCGTTGTAGAAGGTGGCGAACTCCATACCGATGACCCCGCCGCCGATAATGACGAGGGAACTAAACGCACCTCCCTCGCCGTTCAAGAGCTCGTCGGAGGTCATGACACCGGGCAAATCAAGGCCAGGGATGGGCGGCCGAGCGGGCACGGAGCCCGTAGCCAGCAGGATATTCCGGGCAGTATAGGTCCCCTCGTTCTCGCCGGTGACGGAGACCGCGTCAGCGGCAGTCAGGGTGCCCATGCCCCGCAAAAGGGTCACCTTCGCGGCCTTGAACAGGCTTTCGATGCCGGAGCGGAGCTTCTCCACCACCTGCTGCTTATAGGCGAACATGGCGGAGAGATCATAGGAAAGATTGTCAGCGGTCACGCCCAGGGCCGGGCCGTTCTTGGCCTCCTCATAGACGGTGGAGGCGTGGAGCAGCGCCTTGGTGGGGATGCAGCCCCGGTTGAGGCAGGTTCCACCCACCTCCCGCTGCTCCACAACGGCGGTCTTGAGGCCCAATTTGGCGGCATGAAGGGCAGCTTCGTAGCCCCCCGGGCCCGCGCCGACGACGATTAAATCAAAATCGAACATACTTATATCTCCTGTTGTAATAGGGTAAGGATATCCATACCATGGGTCACCGTTCGCAGTTTTTCCGAAAGGGCTTCCCAGTGAAACACGCAGCCAGTCAGGGCAGCCTCCACCCGGGCGGACAGGCTGTGATCCATGGCGTCTGTGTAGACCCTGGCGGCGCGGATGATCCCCGCCTCGACAATCAACTGCAGCTCCACCCCGCCCCAGGGGAAGCGCCCCTCCACCCGACAGGTGAAGGGCAGCTTCTGGCCGAAGCGCCAGACCCAGCTTTCATAGACCGTTTTCAGCTCCTCCACCCGCTTTTTGTCCGCTTCGGTGAAGGGCCTTGTGGCGCTCTTGCGCCCGTAGACTCCCTCAAAGGCGGCCACCAGCGCTTTTTTCAGAGCGTCGATGGTCAGTTCCGGACACAGCTCGATCAAATTCACCACTCGGGAGCGAACCGAGGCCACGCCCTTGGTCTCCAGTTTGGCCTTGGAGGGAGTGAGATACCGGGAAAGCTTCTCCCCGTCCGTGTCCACCAGAAGGGTGCCGTGGTGATAGGACCTGTGTCCGTTGTGATAGAAGGCGTTGCCGGAGAACTTGCGCCCGTCCGCGGTGAGATCGTTCCGGCCCGACAGCTCCGCCGGGATGCCGAAGGAGCGGCAGGCCGCCAAAAGGACCCGCTGCTGCTTCTGCAAATCGTAGTCCTCGGTGGACACCAGAAAAGTGAAATTCAGGTTGCCGAGGTCGTGGAACACGGCCCCGCCTCCGGAGAGCCTTCGGGCCAGATGCCCGCCTTCTGCTTCCAGCAGGGACACCCGGCACTCGGCCCAGGGGTTCTGGTTCTTGCCGATGACCACGGTGTTCTGGTTTTGCCACAGGTACAAAAGGCAGCACCCGCTGTTCACGGTCTCCAGCAGGTGCTGCTCCATGGCTAAGTTCCAAAAGGGGTCGAAGGACCCGCTTTCGTAGGTGGCCAGTGTTTCGATCATGCCTTGACGTAGCGGACGATGGGGTTCCGGGCCGCCTTCACCTCATCGGGCCGACCGATCTGAGCGTTGTGGGGGGCGGCGTGCATGAAAGCCGGGTCCTTATAGCCCAGTTCATACAGCGCGCGGAACACCTCCGCCGCCCAGTCCAGCGTCTCCTTGCTCTCCGTCTCCGTGGGCTCCAGCATGAGGGCCTCGTGGACGATGAGGGGGAAGTACATCGTAGGCGGATGCATGCCGTAATCGATGAGGGATTTGGCCACGTCCAGGGCGGACACGCCCGTAGCCTTCTTGAACTCGGAGAGATCCAGCACGAACTCGTGCATGCAGATCCGGTCGAAGGCAGGGGTGAAGGTGCCCTTGATGCGCGCCATCAGGTAGTTGGCGTTGAGGACCGCGTTCTGGGCCGCCTCGGGCACGCCCTCCCGACCCAGGGTCAGAAGGTACGCCAGAGCCCGGACCACCACCAGGAAGTTGCCGCGGAAGCCCCGGACCTGGATATGGCCCGGCTCCTCCATCAAAGCGGAATGGGGCAGGAAGGGGGCCAGGAACGCTTTGCAGCCCACCGCGCCCGCGCCGGGACCGCCGCCGCCGTGGGGGGTGGCGAAGGTCTTATGCAGGTTCAGATGCACGCAGTCGAAGCCCATGTCTCCGGGCCGGACCACGCCCATGACCGCGTTCAGGTTGGCGCCGTCGTAGTAGCAAAGGCCGCCGGCCTCGTGAACGAGCCGGGTGATCTCCAGGATGTTTTCATCGAAGATGCCCACCGTGTTGGGATTGGTGAGCATGAGACCCGCCGTATCGGGACCCAAAACCGCCTTCAGGGCGTTCAGATCCACACAGCCGTTGGGAGCCGAGGGGATGTTCACCACCTGGTAGCCGCACATGGCCGCCGTGGCCGGGTTGGTGCCGTGGGCGGAGTCGGGAACGATGATCTTGGTCCGATTCTTGTCGTTCCTGAAATCGTGGTACTGCTTGATGAGCAGCACGCCGGTGAACTCGCCGTGGGCGCCGGCCGCAGGCTGGAAGGTCATGTCCGCCATGCCGGTGATCTCACAGAGGTACTTCTTCGCGGTCTCGATGACCTCCTCGCAGCCCTCCACCGCGCCCTTTGGGGCCAGGGGATGGATGCCGGTGAAGCCGGGCAGGGAAGCCATCTCCTCGTCGATGCGGGGGTTGTACTTCATGGTGCAGGATCCCAAAGGATAGAACCCGCAGTTCACGCCGTGAACGTGCTGATTGAGCTCGGTATAGTGGCGGCTCACGTCGGTCTCGCTCATCTCGGGGAGCAAGGGGGCCGTTTCCCGCTGCAAACCGGCGGGCAGCTCCACCTTGGGCACGTCGCAAGCGGGCAGAATGGCGCAGCGGCGACCGGGCACACTCTTTTCAAAGATCAGCTTCATGCGAGCACCCCCTTTACGATGGCGACGACTTCGTCCAGCATTTCCTTAGAGACCTTCTCCGTGGCGCACCACAGGACGCCGCCCTCGTAGGGGAGGCCGCCCAGGATGCCCTTTTGATCCAAGGCAGCCAGGATCTCGTCCGCCTTGGGCATATCCAGCAGGAACTCATGGAAGAAGGGTCCCTCATAGCGCAGATCCACGCCGGGGAGCTTGGTGAGCTCCCGGCAGAGGTAATGGGCCTTTGCCATGGAAGCTTCCGCCACCTCTTTGAGCCCCTCGGGGCCCATGGCAGCCAGGTAGACCCCGGCGGTCAGGGCGCAAAGGGCCTCGTTGGAGCAGATGTTGCTGCCGGCCTTCTCCCGGCGGATATGCTGCTCCCGGGCCTGGAGGGACAGAACGTACGCCCGGTTCCCGTTGTCGTCCGTGGTCTCGCCCACGATGCGGCCGGGGAGCTTGCGCATGTTTTTGGTGGTGGTGGCCATAAAGCCCAGGTAGGGGCCGCCAAAAGCGATGGGCAACCCGAGGGGCTGGCCTTCGCCCACGGCGATGTCCGCGCCGCAGTCCCTCGGCGTCTTCATGATCCCCAGAGCGATGGGGTTGACCCCCAGGATATACAGGGCGCCCGCCTCATGGACGGGGGCGGCCATGGCCTCGGCGTCCTCAAAGAGGCCGTAGAAGTTGGGCTGCTGCACATAGACGGCGGAGACCTCAGGGGTCAGCATGGCCTTGAGGGCCTCCCTATCCGTCTTGCCATCCTTCACGGGGATCACCTTCACCTCGTCGTTGGTGCCGTAGCTGTAGGTGCGGATGGTGTTGATCACGTCCGGATGGGCGGCGCCGGAGACGAGGGTCAGACGGCGCTTCCGATCCCGGGCCATGGCGCAGGCCTCGGCGGCGGCGGTGGCCCCGTCGTAGACGGAGGCGTTGGACACGTCCATGCCAGTGAGCTCGCAGATCTCGGTCTGATACTCGAAGATGGATTGGAGCACGCCTTGGCTCATCTCGGCCTGGTAGGGCGTGTAAGCGGTGAGGAACTCCTCCTTGGCGGGGATGTACTTCACGATGCTGGGGATGTAGTGATCGTAGGCCCCGGCGCCCCGCAAAACGGCGTCATAGACCTTGTTCTTGCGGGCCATGCCGTTCAGGGCCCGGCTCACCTCCAGCTCGCTTTGGCCCTCGGGCAGATCCAGGGGATGATCGAGATACATGCTCTCCGGCACGTCCCGATACAGGTCCCTGAAATCCTTGAGCCCGATGGCCTGAAGCATCTCCTGCCGCTGTTCCTGGGTGGAAGGAACGTAGCTGCCCATAGATTATGCCTCCGCGGCGCAGTGCGCTTCGTAAGCGGCGGCGTCCAGCAGCTCCTCGGTGTCGGTCACGTTCTCCACCTTGATGATCCAGGCGCCGTAGGGGTCGTTGTTCAGATTTTCGGGGGCGTCCAACAGCTCCTCGTTGATCTCGCAGACCACGCCGGTCACGGGGCTCATGAGGTCGGACACGGCCTTCACGGACTCCACGTCGCCGAAGGCTTCGCCGGCAGTCACGTCGTCACCCACCTGGGGCAGGTTCACGAACACCAGATCGCCCAGCGCGTCCTGGGCAAAATCGGAGATGCCGATGACGGCCACGTCGCCGTCCATGCGGACCCACTCATGGGACTTGGAGTACTTGAGATCGGGATTGATAGTCATGATGATATCCTCCTAAAATATTTTTGATTGAATGGTCTCGGTTCCTTATTTGGCCAGCACGGGCACCACATAGGGGGGCACGTTGTTGGTGATGTGCTTGGTGGGGATGACGGCCTTCAGCCGCTTGCCGCGAACGTCCACCTCGACCTCGCCGTTGGCCGGCACGTCGGAGGCGATGTAGGCGATGCCGATGGCCCGCTTGCCGGTCTCCGGCAGAAGTTTCACGTTCTCTCCCTCACCCTCTGTCTTGTAATAGGGGATCATGGTGCCGCTGGTGACCCAGCCGATGTGCTCCCCGTTGCGATAGACGGCCATGCCGTGGCGCATGACGCCCCGGTCCACCAAAGCGATGGGGCGGACCCTCTTGGGCAAAGCGGCCAGCACTTCGGGGGAGAAGTCCTTGGCCCGGATAGCTGCCTGGGCCGCCGCCTGGGCTTCCAGCGCCTTGCGGCCCACGAAGTCGCCCTTGGCCTCATCGAAGGAGACGGCGAACTTGGCGAGAGCCAGGGCGAAGATGGGCATGGGCTTGCCCTCCTCGTCTACGCCCATCTCGTCGCCGTAGAGGGGCAGCATGCCCTCCATGCGCAGGGTGTCCCGGGCGCCGAGGCCGGCAGGCTTAGCGCCCAGCTCCAGCAGACGGTTCCAGGCCCACAGGGCGTCCTCGTTCTTCAGGAACAGCTCATAGCCGATGGGCTCGGCGGTGTAGCCGGTCCGGGCAATCTGGACGGTGTGGCCCTCCAGATCCATGGTGGACAGGTTGTTGCGGGCAGGCTTGGTGACCTCCGCGCCGCCGGCCAGGACGGAGAGCATCTCGCCGCTCTTGGGGCCCTGGACCGCGATGGAAACGGTCTCGGCGGTGATGTTGCGGATGGTGCAGTTGTAGTTCTTCACGATGGGGGCGAAATAGGCCAGATCCTTGTCCGTGTTGGCGGCGTTCACCACCAGCAGGAAGCGATCCGCCTCAAACTGATAGAGATACGCGTCGTCCACGGCGCTGCCGTCCTCAGCGGGGATGATGCAGTACTGGGCCTTGTTGAGATCCAGAGCCAGGACGTTGCTGCTGAGCACGTGCTGCAGGAACGCCACCCGATCTGGCCCCTCGATAAGGAGACGTCCCATATGGCTCACGTCAAAAAGGCTGCAGCAGGAACGGGTGTACAGATGCTCGGCGACGATGCCTTCCGGATACTGGATGGGCATCTCCCAGCCGCCGAAATCCACCATGGTGGCGCCCGCCGCGATGTGGGCGTTATAGAGTTGGGTTCGTTTAAGCTCGCTCATGAAAATCCTCCTATTGTTATAGTGTCCTATATGAAATGCGCGTCCCGCGCGGGGGAACAAAAAAGGCGCATACTGCTCCAAGGAGCGTACTGCGCCTCCGTTTCTTGCCTGAGAGATTCCCGGCGCGGAGCTTTCCGCCGCTCGGTTGCACCTTCGGCGTGAGGGCATATCCCTCACTTTCCGGAGCTTCGTCCCAACCCGATCCTTTTGCCTGAGAGTTTTTGCGTATCCCCTTCGGCGCCGCCTTTTTCGGCGGTCTCTCCCGGGTCGATCTTCCGAAGCATATTCACTTTTTCCACTCTTAAAGGTATCACGTTCGGAGTGGGATTGTCAATAAAAGGTTTGCCAAATCACAAAAGAAGGGCTGCGTATGCAGCCCTTCTTTTTTCGTTGTTTACTCGATGACCTTGGACACGACGCCGGAAGCCACCGTGCGGCCGCCCTCGCGGATAGCGAACCGGAGACCTTCCTCCATGGCGATGGGGGTGATCAGCTTGATCGTCATCGTCACGTGGTCGCCGGGCATGACCATCTCCACGCCCTCGGGGAGCTGGATGGAACCGGTCACGTCCGTGGTCCGGAAGTAGAACTGGGGACGGTAGCCGGAGAAGAACGGCGTGTGACGGCCGCCCTCTTCCTTCGTCAGCACGTACACCTGACCCTCAAAATGGGTGTGGGGGTGAATGGTGCCGGGCTTGGCGACGACCTGGCCGCGCTCCACCTGGTCACGGTTGATGCCGCGCAGCAGGATGCCGATGTTGTCGCCAGCGATGGCCTGGTCAAGGAGCTTGCGGAACATCTCGACGCCGGTGACCACGGAGGTCCGCTTCTGCTCCACGAGACCCACGATCTCAACAGGATCGCCCACCTTCACGGTGCCGCGCTCCACACGGCCAGTGGCCACGGTGCCGCGGCCGGTGATCGTGAACACGTCCTCAACAGGCATCAGGAAGGGCTTGTCGGAGGCACGCTCGGGCGTGGGGATGTAGGAGTCCACCGCGTCCATCAGCTCGTAGATGCACTTGCAGGCGGGGCAGGTCTTGGC
>JAFWMS010000029.1 GCA_017545535.1 Clostridia bacterium
TGTTGAACAGGTCACGGACACGGGACGCGCCCACGCCCACGAACATCTCCACAAAGTCGGAGCCCGAAATGGAGAAGAAAGGCACCTTCGCCTCCCCCGCCACGGCCTTGGCCATGAGGGTCTTGCCGGTCCCCGGCGGGCCCACCAGCAGCACGCCCTTGGGTATGCGGGCGCCCACCTCGGAGAACCGCCTGGGTTCCTTCAAAAAGTCAACGATCTCCTGGAGCTCCAGCTTCTCCTCCTCGGCCCCCGCCACGTCCTTAAAGGTGATGGGGTTCTGGCCCGGAGCGTACTCCCGGGCATGGGAGCGGCCGAAGTTACTCATCTGCTTGCCGCCGCCCTGCTGCCGGTACATGAACCACATGAACAGGGCCATCATCCCGAACAACAGGATGTAGGGCAGGATCACCATGAGCCAGCTCTCCCCTTTGGGCTGGGACACGGTGAAGGTGAAGGGATAGTCCACCGAGGACACCGCCTCCGCGTCCTTCCCCTCCAGGCGGGCCACCAGCAGGGACATGCTGCGGCTGAACTCCTCCTCCGAGGCGGAGAAGGTGAAGTCCGCCCGGTTGGGCAGATCCTTGGCGGCGTAGTTGGATTCGGCGTACAGGCCCGAATACAGGCCAGAGCCCAGGGTCTCATGCAGGGCGGAGACCTTCTTCTCCTCCACCAGCTGGACGAACTTTTGCAGCGTGATCTCGTCCGGCGCCTTGGCGGAGAAGCCGCCGCTGATCATATACAGGATCAGGGCGCCCATGAGCACCCAGATCGCCAGGGTCGAAATATTTTTTCTCGTCTTAGGATTCAAATGACCGTTTCTCCTTACGCGGGGCCGTCCCCCACTGAATTCGCTGGATTATTTTTCTTCGTAGACGCTGGGGCTCAGCACGCCCACGTAGGGCAGGTTTCGATAGTAGCCCATGTAGTCCAGGCCGTAGCCCACCACGAACTTGTTGGGGATGGTGAAGCCGCAGTAGTCCGGGGTGATCTCGCACTCCCGACGCTCGGGCTTGTCGAGGAGGGCGCAGACCCGGATGGAGGCCGGCTGCCGGTCGGAAAGGAGCCGGGTCAAATAGGAGAGGGTGAGCCCGCTGTCCATGATGTCCTCGGCGATGATCACATGCTTGTTGGTGATGCTGCCGTCCATGTCCTTGTTGATGCGGACGATGCCGCTGGTCTTCTGCTCGTCGCCGTAGCTGGAGATGCTCATGAAGTCCATCTTCAGCGGGATGGTCAGCGCCCGGGCCAGATCCGTGAAGAACACGCAGGCCCCCTTGAGCACGCACAGAAGGACCACTTCCTTGCCCGCGTACTCCCGGCTGATCTGCTCGCCCAGCTCCTTCACCCGGCGCCGGATCTGCTCCTCGCTGACCAACACCTCGGCGATATCCTTGTTCATGAATTCAGTTCCCCACTTCTCCATGGCTTGCTTCCCCCTTCTCAAAGATGATATGTATGATCCTTTCGGTTTCCCTTCTGATCTTCACCCGGTCCGCCACCGTGCCGCCGGGGACGAACACCGGCCCCGCCTCGTCCGCCAGGATGGGCACCCGCCGGGCGTCATGGCCCATCTTCCGGTCGATGTAGTAGTCCGAAAGGAGCTTGCTCCCCCTCATGCCCAAGGGCACGAACCGCTCCCCCGCCCGGGCCTGCCGGAGCATCAGCCGGCCCCGGAACCGGTCATAGTCCAGATAGGCCTCGAAGCTTTCGCAGGGAATGCGGGCCTCAGCTGCCCGCTCCGCCCGGTACACGCCCCAGGGGGTGGCCACCGGCTCGTCCAGGGGCAGCTCACGACAAAAGCTTTTTGCCGCCTCCGCCGGGCCGATCAGCACCCGATCCCCGTCCGCCCGGGCGATCAGGTTCCCCCGCAGGGTCGCCACCCGGCCCGAGGGCTGGGAAAAGAGGGCCGAGAGCCGGTCCACGTCCGCCTCTGTAAAGTCCTCCGTCGCCTGCCGCAGCAGCAGCATCGCCGCCCGTTCCCGAAGCACCGGGGGCAGCGCGGCCAACGCCCGGCGGCTGCCCTGGGTCACGGTCTCCCGGGCCAGGCCGTCTAAAAACTCGTCCTCCGCCCGGAGCCGGTCCGCAAAGGCCGCGATATGGGCGGACGCCTGGGGGTTGATGGCGGTGAGGTCGGACATGGCCTGCTGCCTAAGCCGGTTCCGGCTGGCGTCGGGCAAAAGGTTGGTGCTGTCCAGGCGGTAGCTTTGGCCCCGCTCGCCCAGGTAGGAAAGGATATCCGCCCGGCCTGCGCCCAAAAGGGGCCGGATAAGGTCGCCGCTGCGATAGGCCATGCCGGTGAGACCGCGGACGCCGCTGCCGCGAATAAGGTGCAGCAGCACCGTCTCCGCCTGGTCGTCCCGGTGGTGTCCCAGGGCGATACAGTCCGCGCCAAGGGCCGCCTTCAGCCGCCGCAGGAACCCGTAGCGGAGCTTCCGGGCCGCCGTCTCCAGGGAGAGGCCATCCTGGGCGGCGCAGGCGGGCACGTCCCCGCTCTCGCTGAACAGGGGCACCCCCAGCTTCAGGCACAGCTTTCGGCAAAAGGCCAGATCCTCCCGGGATTCCTCGCCCCGGATGCCGTGCTCAAAGTGGGCGGCGTACAGGGGGCCGATCGAGCCCACGTCCCGCAGTCGCTTCAGTTCCAGCAGCAGCGCCGTGGAGTCCGGGCCGCCGGAGAACGCGCATATCACGCCCGCCCGCGCCCTGAGGCCGCAGGCGGTCAGCGTTCTTTCCGTGAGCAACAGCATGGATACCAAACCCCGATTATAGTTACATACATCATACCCTTTGCGCCGCTTTTTGACAAGCTTTTTTTAAGGAAGGAAAAAAGCACGCACCCTTTCTTGAAAGAAAGGGTGCACCCCAAAGAACTTTATTCGACTTGCATTTTCCTGTGCGATGCCTATGATAACCCAAATGTGCTTCCCTTTTTTGGCACTTTTTTCTTTTCACCGAAGAGAAAAAAGTGCAGAAAGAAATTCCTAATTTACCACATTCACCGGCTGCCCTTCCAGCACCCCCCGGATGCTGGCGGCGGTCACGTCCACGATCCGCTGCCGCCCCTCCACGGTGGCCCAGGCGGAGTGCCCCGTAAGATAGCAGTTGGGCGCCTTCAAGAGCGGGTTATGGACGTCGATGGGCTCCCGGCTCACCACGTCCGCCCCGTATCCCCCCAGCTTCCCGGAGGCGAGGGCCGCGGCCACGTCCCCCTCGTTCACCAGGGACCCCCGGGCGGTGTTGATGAGCAGCGCCCCGTCCTTCATTTTCCCGATGGTCTCTGCATCCACGAACCCGGCGTTCTCCGCCGTGGCGGGACAGTGGAGGCTGATCACGTCGGATCTATGCAACAGCTCCTCCAACGATACCTGCGTCCCGGGGAAGCCGGGATGCTCGTGCCGGGAATACCCCAGCACCTCCATGCCGAAGGTCCGTCCCACGGCCGCCACCCGTGACCCGATGGCCCCGCAGCCCACGATCCCCAGCGTCCGCCCCTCCAGGGCAAGGGGCGTTTTCTCCCACCAGCAGAACTCCGGGCAGGCGGTCCAGGCCCCCTGCCGGATGCGGGCGGTGGAATGGGCCGTGTTCCGGGTCATCTCCAGCAGAAAGGCGAACACGCTCTCCGTCACCGACCCGGTGGCGTACCCAGGCACGTTGCACACGGGTATCCCCAGCGCCCGGGCCCCGGCCACGTCCACCACGTCGTAGCCCGTGGCCAGCACCCCCACCATCTTCAGGGCGGCCGCCCCCTTGAGCGCGTCCGCGGAAAGCTTCACCTTGTTGGTCAAAACCACGTCCGCTCCCCGCAGCCGCTGGGGCACCAGCGCCGGGTCCGTCCTGTCGTAGAGCGAGAGCACCCCCAGCGCCCGCCAGGGCGACAGATCCAGCTCCTCCATCTTCAGCGTCTTTGCGTCCAGGACCACGATCTGCATGGCTTTTCCCCCTGTTCTCCCCTTTTTCAGCATCATTGTAGCCCCATCCCCCAGGACCGTCAAATGAACTTTCCTTGAACGGCATTTGTCCCAAGTTGCCTTTTTTCGGAGGATATGCTATACTAATGGATAATTTTTTCAAAGGGGATGTGACTTATATGTTCATCATTGTGGTCGGCCAGGGCAAGGTAGGCACCACCCTTTCCTCCCAGCTTTGCGCCGAAGGACACGATATCGTCACCATCGACAACGATCCTGTGGTCCTCAAGAAGCTGCAGGAGACGCTGGACGTGGCCACCCTCTGCGGCAACGGCGCCGCGGCCTCCGTTTTGGAGGAGGCGGGCGCGGCCCGGGCGGACCTGCTCATCGCCTGCACCGACGGAGACGAGGTGAACCTTTTGAGCTGCATGGTGGCCCGGAAGCTGGGCACCAAGAACACCATCGCCCGGGTCCGGGACCCGGAATACGACAGCGACCTCAGACTGTTGAAGGACGAGTTTCATATCTCCCTGTCCATCAACCCCGAGCTCACCTGCGCCAGAGAGATCTTCCGCATCCTCCGCTTCCCCGCCTTCATGAAGCGGGAGACCTTCCTGCGGGACAAGGCGGAGCTGGTGGAGCTGCGGGTGGCCCCCGGCAGCCAGCTGGACGGGCTCAAGCTCATGGATCTGAGGCGGCTCACCGATGAAAAGGCCCTCATCTGCGCCGTGGAACGCCAGGGCCAGGTGACCATCCCCGACGGCCGCTTCGTGCTCCAGGGGAACGACCGCATCTCCCTCACCGCCGAAGCCGCCGGCCTGGTCCGGTTCATGCACGATCTGGGCCTCCCCGCCCCCAGCATCCGCAAGGTGATGATCGTGGGCGGCAGCCGCATCGCCATCCACGTGGCCCGGCTCCTGCAGCGGAACAAGGTCCGGGTCACCATCATGGACAACGACGAGCAGAAATGCCACAAGCTCACGGAGCTGCTGCCCGAGGCCACCATCCTCTACGGCAACGGCACGCTTCAGGACGTTCTCCTGTCCGAGGGCGTGAAGGACACGGACGCTGTGCTGGCCCTCACGGGCTTCGACGAGGAGAACCTGACCATCTCCATGTTCGCCAACTATCTCAAGGTGCCCAAGACCGTCACCAAGATCGACCGGACGGACCATCTGGAAGTCTACTCCAACGCGGGCATCGACACCATCGTTTCCCCCAAGCTCCTGACCGCCAACGAGATCGTCCGCTACGTGCGGGCCATGGGCAGCCGCTCCGGCCAGTCCATGCTGGCGCTGAGCCGGTTCATGGACGGGAAGGTGGAGGCTATGGAGTTCATCGTCCCCGAGGGGGCCAGCTATTGCGACATCCCCTTCAAGGCCCTACAGACCCGGAAGCGGAAGGACACCCTGGTGGCCGCCATCGCCCGGAACCGGCAGCTCATCATCCCCAGCGGCGACGACTGTCTGCTGCCTGAGGATCGGGTGGTGATCGTGGCCCCCCGGGACGTGACCATCTCCGCTCTCAAGGACGTGTTCCCCGGAGGCAGCCTATGAACGGCCGGGCCGTCCGATACTTCATCGGCCATATCCTGCGCTGGGAAGCCATTTTGATGCTCCCCGCCCTCGTCATCGCCCTGGTGGACCGGTCCTGGAACGCGGTGAACGGGTTTTTGATTACCATGCTGTTGCTGCTGGCGGTCTCGTCCCTGCTGCTGTACGTGGGCCAGCGGGGGGACCACAGCATGCAGGCTCGGGAGGGCTTCGTGATCGTGGGCCTGGGGTGGGTACTCATGTCCCTCTTCGGCGCCCTGCCCTTCACCATCTCCCGGGAGATCCCCCGGTATGTGGATGCCCTCTTCGAGACCGCGTCGGGCTTCACCACCACCGGGGCCAGCATCCTCACCAACATCGAGGGCCTCTGCCGGGGGCTCCTGTTCTGGCGCAGCTTCACCCACTGGATCGGCGGCATGGGCGTGCTGGTGTTCGTGCTGGCCATCATCCCCCTCTCTAAGGGCAGCGGCGAAAGCATGCACCTGCTTCGGGCGGAGAGCCCCGGCCCTGACGTGGGCAAGGTGTCCCCCACCATGCGCAAGACCACCCGGGTCCTCTACGCCATCTATTTCGGCATCACCCTTTTGACCTTCCTGCTGCTGGTCCTGGGCGGCGATCCCGCCTTCGACAGCTTCTGCAACGCCGTGGGCGCGGCGGGCACCGGCGGTTTCGCCATCAAGAACGCGGGCATCGCCGCTTACGGCCACTACACCCAGACGGTGCTCTCCTTCGCCATGATGGCCTTCGGCGTGAACTTTTCCGTCTATTACCTCATCCTGACCCGCCAGGCCAGGCGCGCTCTGAAGGACGAGGAGCTCCACTGGTACGTGGGCATCATCCTGGGGGCCCTGGTGATCCTGGTTCTCAACACCCACAAGCTCTTTCCCAGCCTGGGGGAAGCGGTCCACCACGTGTTCTTCACCATCTGCTCCATCATCACCACCACGGGCTTCTCCACGGTGGACTTCAACCTATGGCCGGAGCTGAGCAAATGGATACTGGTGCTCCTCATGTTCATGGGCGCCTCCGCGGGCAGCACCGGCGGCGGCATGAAGGTGAGCCGCATCCTGATCCTCATCAAGAGCCTGGGGAACCAGATCGCCACCATGCTTCGGCCCCGGAGCGTGCATATCGTCCGCCTCAACAAGAAGATGGTGGAGGATTCCACCGTTCACGGCGTCCACGTGTTCGCCCTGGCCTACTTCTGCATCCTGGGGATCTCCGCCCTGATCGTGTCGCTGGACAACTTCGACGGCGTCACCACCTTGACCAGCGTCATCGCCTGCATCAGCAACATCGGCCCCGGTCTCAACATGGTGGGCCCCACGGGGAACTACGCCGCCTTCTCGGACCTGTCGAAGATCATTCTGAGCCTGGATATGCTCTTTGGCCGGTTGGAGATCTTCCCCATGCTCCTGCTCTTCTCCCCCGCGGCCTGGCGCAGGAACGGCTAACCAAGCGCAACCAAAACGACTCCATCCCATAGGGGTGGAGCTTTTTTTCTCTCTCCCCAAGGGGGAGAAAAAATGAGAGAGTATTCCCCTCAGGGGAATACTCTCTCATTGTCCTTTATTTCAATCAGAAATCAGGAAGGCTGCAGGCGGTTGAGATAGGTTTCCAATTCGTTCAGGTCCCGGAGTACAGGGACGCCGATTTTCAAAAGCCTTTCCCGGCTCTGGTGGCCTCCCTCCAGAAGGACGCAGGGGCAGCCGATGGCGGAGGACACCTCAAAGTCGTGGTCCGTGTCCCCGATGAACAGGGCCCGCTCCCGGGGGATGCCCTCGCTTTCGATGAAATCCTTCGCCAGAGCCGCCTTGGAGAAAGCGTAGTGGTCCGTGAGACCCAGCTTCTTTTCGAACCGGTCCCCCACATCGCCGAAGGCGGCCACCTGCTCCACCAACTGGTCATACCGGGTGGCGGAGAGGAGGACCTGCCGATAGCCCTCCCCCTTCAGCCTGTCCAGGAAGGGGACGATGCCGGGGCGGAGGACGGAGGTCCGATAGAGCTTGTCGTACCAAACGATGAACTCGTCCGCCACCTGCTCGTAGGGCTCGTCATCGGGGCCGAAGCGATAGCCCATCTTCTCGTAATAGCTCTTGATGGGGAAGCCGAAGACCGCCCGATAGGCGTCCATGTCGGGGAGCGTGGGGATGCCCCGCTCCGACAGCATGATGTTGGCGATGGTCTTGCAGACCAGAGCGTCGTCCAGTATAGTCCCGTTCCAGTCCCAGATGATGAGCTGCGGCTTCATGGTGCCCTCCCGAAGATGTGGTAGTACCAGTATACTTGACCCGGCCCGCCTTGGCAAGAGCGGGGATTTATTCACAGTCTTTTCATGGGCGCCGGGCCCCGGCCGCCTTGCCAAGGGAATGCGGCGGGTGTATACTATTATAGAAATAGTATGGGGTGGTATATGCCCCTGTTCAAGAGAGGAAACGCATTGGCACAGAAGAAGAAAACCGCCGCCAACGGCGGAAAAAAGGATACGAAAAAGAAGGCCCCGGCCAAGAAGCCGGCGGCGAAGAAACCGACCCAGCCCAAGCTCACCGCGGCGGAGCGGAAGGAGCAGAAGGAGGCGGCCGCCCGGGAAGCCACGGTCATGCAGCGGGTGGGCGCGGAGGTCTTGGGCGTGGTGCTCATCGCCCTGGGCATCCTGCTGGGACTGTACCTCTATCGGACCACGGACGCGCCCCTTGGGGTGGCCCTGCAGAAGGTGCTCTTCGGGTCCGTGGGCGTGGTGTCCTTCGGGCTGCCGCCGTTTTTGCTGCTGCTGGGGGTGTTCTCCATCGCCGGCCGCAAGCGGATGCCGGAAAAGGGCCGGGTGCTGTTCACGGTGCTGCTGGTGGTGTTCGTGGCGGCCCTGATGCAGCTCATGGGCCAGATCAGCGTCCGCGACGGGGAGGGCAAGATCATCCCCATCGCCAAGTTCATCGTGGACTGCTTCGATCGGGCGGCCTCCCCCGTCATGAACGCGGCCGAGAAGAGCGGCGGCGGCGTGGTGGGCGGCCTTATCTGCTATGTTTTGGAATGGATCGGCGGCCGGACCCTGTGCTCCGTGGTGGTCATCGCGGGGATCGTGGTCTGTTTGCTGTTCATCACCCGCATCAGTTTGCGCACCTTCCCGGAGATATTGAAGAGCAAGATGGCGGACGCCATCGAGCGGCTGGATGAGGAGGCCCCGGAGGACGACTACGACGAAGTCGCCTCGGAGCCCAACGCCCTGCCCGCCCGGAAGCAGAAATCTTTGTTCATCCAGTCCGTGGACGGGGAAGCCCCGGCCCCGGTGCCGGAGGTGGATCCGGACACTTTGGGGCATTTGGAGGACATCCCCCAGCCCGGGGGCAAGGTCCGCGCCAAGGCGGCGGAGCCTCCCGTCTCGCCCAAGAAAAAGAGCCGGATCCCCTTCGACGAGGCCTTCTTCGTGCCCGAAGTCGAGGAGCCCCGCAAGCGCCCCCAGGGGGAGGACGATCTCTCCTTCTTCCCCTCGGGCGGTCCCCTGGCCAAGAAGCCCAAGAACGGTCCCACCTTTTTGGACGAACCCATTGACGACGTGCTGCGCATGCCCGGGGAGGAGCCCCTGCCCGCCAACAAGCCGGTGCCGGATCTGACCCCCGAGGCCCCCAAGGAGGAGCTCTTCAAGCTCCCGCCGCGCCGGTCCAAGATCAGCCGGCCTGGGGAGGCTGCGGAGCTGAAGACGCCGGAGAGCATCACGGTGGTGAGCCGTCCCGAGGGGAAGGCGCCGGAAAGGGACAAAACGCCCCTGGAGGAGCTGTCCGTCTTTGGGCGGGAAGCGGCGGAACCGGCGGCGGAAAAGCCTGCCCCGACCCGGCCTGCCGACCCCAAGAACATGACCATGGACGATCTGAAAGCTTTCACGGAAGCCACCCCCTACGAGGAGGGCGAAGCGCCCCTGCCGGAGCCGGAGCGGGCCCCGGACAAGAAGTTCGTCTACCACGACGAGGCCACGGGCGAAGCTTTGCCGGAGCCGGTGGAGGCCCCCCGGATCGAGTATCAGCGGCCCTCCCTGGACGTGCTCAAGACCCCGGAGAAGAACTACCGCACCGCCTCCGAGACCCCGGAGAAGACCATGGAGCTGCTCATCGAGACCCTGGCCAGCTTCAACATCGAGTGCAAGGCCCTGGGCTATTCCGTGGGCCCCGTGGTCACCCGGTACGAGCTGCAGCCCGCTCGAGGCGTGCGGGTGAACCGGATCACCACCCTCTCCAACGACCTTGCTTTGGCCCTGGCCGCCCCCCGGGTGCGCATCGAGGCCCCCATCCCCGGCAAGGCCGCCGTGGGCGTGGAGGTGCCCAACAAGACCGCCGCCACGGTGCTCTTGAAGGAGATCCTGGACACCGACGAGTTCAGAAACGCCAAGTCCCCCGTGACCATGGCCATCGGCAAGGACATCGGCGGCAAGATCGTGGTGGCGGACCTCAGCAAGATGCCCCACATGCTCATCGCCGGCTCCACGGGCTCGGGCAAGTCCGTGTGCATCAACGATATCATCCTTTCCATGATCTACAAGTCCGGGCCCGAGGACCTGCGGCTCATCATGGTGGACCCCAAGCAGGTGGAGCTGTCCGTCTACAGCAGCCTGCCCCATCTGCTGATCCCCGTGGTCACCGACTCCAAGAAGGCCGCCAGCGCCCTTCGCTGGGCCGTGAACGAGATGACCTTGCGGTATAAGAAGTTCAGCGACATCGGCGCCCGGGAGATCACCCGCTACAACGAATTACAGGAGGACCCGAAGAACCGGCTCCCCCGAATCGTGGTGATCATCGACGAGCTCGCTGACCTCATGATGGTGGCTCCCGACGAGGTGGAGGACTGTATCTGCCGCATCGCCCAGTTGGGCCGGGCGGCGGCCATCCATCTGATCGTGGCCACCCAGCGCCCCTCGGCGGACGTCATCACGGGCCTTATCAAGGCCAACATCCCCAGCCGGGCGGCCTTCGCGGTCAGCTCCGCCATCGACTCCCGGATCATCTTGGACAGCACCGGCGCCGAGAAGCTTCTCGGCCGGGGCGACTGCCTCTTCCACCCCAACGGGGCGGCCAAGCCCACCCGGCTCCAGGCGGCCTTCGTCTCCGACGAGGAGGTGGAAGCGGTGGTGAACGATATCAAGGCCCAGAACGGGGAGCAGCAGCAGTTCGACAGCGAAGCTGAGCAGGCCATGTCCGGGGCCGCCGGCGGCGCCAAGGGCGGCGTCTTCGGCGAGGGCAAGCAGGAGGACGAGCTGCTGGGCGAAGCGGTCCGGATCGTCCTCGATTCCGGCCAGGCCTCCATCTCCATGATCCAGCGTAAGCTTCGGGTGGGCTACGCCCGGGCGGCCCGGCTGGTGGACATGATGGAGGAGCAGGGGTATGTGTCCGGCTTCGACGGCAGCAAGCCCCGGAAGGTGCTCATCAAGCGCGCCCAGTGGGAGGCCATCTTCGGCGACGGCAGCTATGTGCCCGACGACGCTTCCCCGGACGAAGCTATGGACGACGAGGCCCCCTGGGACGAGGAGGAAGAGGAAAAGGCATGAGGATAGGCGTCATCAGCCTTGGCTGCGCCAAGAACCAGGTGGATACGGAGCGGATGCTGGGCCTGCTCAGGCGGTTCGGCTACGATTTCACCCCTGATCCCGCGGAGGCGGAGGTGCTGATCGTGAACACCTGCGGCTTCATCGACCCGGCCAAGGAGGAAAGCATCCACGCCATTTTGGAGATGGCCCAGTATAAGGACCGAGGCCGCTGCCGGGTCCTGGTGGCCACAGGCTGCCTGACGGAGCGGTATCGGCAGGAGCTCACAAAGGAGATCCCCGAGATCGACATTCTGCTGGGGGTCCGGGAATATGAAAAGCTTCCGGGGCTCCTGGCCGAAAAGCTGGGGCTGCCCCTAAAGAAGCTGAGCTGCGGCCTCACGGAGCGGCTCCTCACCACGCCCCCCTACCGAGCCTTTCTGCGCACCGGAGACGGGTGCAACAACCGCTGCACCTACTGCGCCATCCCCCTGATCCGGGGGAATCTGCGCTCGGAGCCCATGGAGGAGCTGGTGGACGAGGCCAGGCGCCTGGCCGACTCAGGCGTGACGGAGCTCACCGTCATCGCCCAGGACACCTCCGGCTACGGGGTGGACCGATACGGGAAGTCCATGCTGGTGCCCCTGTTAAGGGAGCTGAACCGGATCGACGCCCTTCACTGGGTCCGGGTCCTCTACACCTACCCGGACACGGTGAACGAAGCGCTGCTGGACACCCTGGCTGAGGGCGAGAAGCTGATCCCGTATCTGGATATCCCTCTGCAGCACATCGACGACGACATCCTGCAACGGATGCACCGCCGGGGCAGCGGGGCCTATATCCGGCAGCTGCTGGACTATCTGTACAAGAACTACCCGGACTTCACCCTGCGCACCACCATGATGGTTGGCTTCCCCGGGGAAACGGAGGCGCAGTTCAACACCCTGCTCACCTTCCTGCGGGACTATCCCTTCGACCGGTTGGGGGCCTTCGCCTTCTCTCCCGAGGAGGGGACCAAGGCGGCGACTCTGCCGGATCAGGTGCCGGACGATGTCAAGCAGGCCCGGCTTTCCGCTCTCATGGCCCAGCAAAAGCCCATCTCCCTGAAGCGGAATCGGCGCTGGGTGGGCCGGGAGACGGAACTGCTCATCGAGGAGCTGACCGGGGCCCATGCCATCGGCCGCACCCCCCGTGAGGCCCCGGACGTGGACGGGCAGGTCCGTATCCCCCGCAAGAGTTACCACGCTATCGGTGAATATGAACCCATACGCCTTACCCAGGCAGGCGAATACGATATGAAAGGGGAAAGCCTATGAAAAGCATGAATCTTCCCAACAAGCTGACCATTCTGCGCATTTTGCTGGTGCCCTTCATCATCCTCTGCTTCTATCTGCCCCCCAACTGGGGCATGTGGGTGGCGGTGGTGCTGTTCATCGTGGCCGCCGCCACGGACACGGTGGACGGCCGCTACGCCCGCTCCCACAACATGGTCACGGATTTCGGCAAGTTCATGGACCCCATCGCGGACAAGCTCCTGGTGAACTCCGTCCTGGTCATGCTCACGGCCCAGGGAAAGGTGCCGCCGGTGGTTACCATCCTCTTCATCGCCCGGGAGTTCGTGATCTCCGGTCTGCGGCTGGTGGCGGCGGGCAAGGGCGTCATTTTGGCCGCGGGGAACCTGGGCAAGATCAAGACCACCCTGCAGGATATCGCCCTCCCCTTCGTCATGGTGGGCGAGTGCTGGAAGCCCTTTCAGATCATCGGTCTCATTCTCCTCTACGCCTCCCTGGTCATGTCCGTTTGGTCCGGCTGGGACTATGTGTACAGGAACCGGAAGCTGATCGAGCAGGTATAAGGATATGATCGCAGAAATCATTTGCGTGGGCACGGAGCTGCTCATGGGGCAGATCGTGAACACCAACGCCCAGTTCATGGCCGAAAAGCTGGCCCCCCTGGGGGTGGACCTATACCGCCAGCAGGTGGTAGGCGACAACCCTCAGCGGCTGACGGAGGCGGTGCTCACCGCCCTCTCCCGGTCCGACGTGGTGCTCTTCTCCGGAGGCCTCGGGCCCACGGAGGACGACCTCACCAAGGAAACCGTGGCGGCGGCCATGGGTCTCGATTTGGTCCTGTACCCTGAGGAGTGGGATCGGATCGTGGAGCGCTTCAAAGGCTTCGGCCGCAAGCCCACCCCCAACAACAAAAAGCAGGCCATGTTCCCGTCCAAAAACTGCACCATCCTCCCCAACCCCCGGGGCACGGCCCCCGGCTGCCTCATGGAGAAGGACGGGAAGGCGGCCATTTTGATGCCCGGGCCGCCCAGGGAGCTGCGGCCCATGTTCACGGATTACGTGATGCCCTATCTGGAGAAGCGCAGCGGCCATCGGCTCTACACCCACATGCTCCGCATCTTCGGCAAGGGCGAGAGCGACGTGGAATACGAATTGAAGGATCTGATCGACAGCCAGACCAATCCCACCCTGGCCACCTACTGCGAGACCGGGGAGGTGAAGCTGAGGATCACCGCCCAGGCCAGGGATGACGCGGAAGGGGAAGCCCTCCTCTCCCCCGTCGTGGATGAGGTGGAGCGCCGGTTCGGGGACGTGGTCTACTCCGAGAACGACGAGGAGCTTTCGGCGGTGTGCCATCGGCTGCTGCTGGAACAGGGCGCTACCCTCTCCTGCGCCGAAAGCTGCACGGGAGGGCTCCTGTCCTCCGCCTTCGTGGATATGGGCGGCAGCTCCGCCTACTTCGTGGAGGGGGACGTGACCTACGCCAACGAGGCGAAGATGGGCTCTCTGGGCGTGAAGGCAGAGACGTTGGAACGGTTCACCGCCGTATCGGAGGAATGCGCCCGGGAGATGGCCGTCGGCATGCGGAACAAGGCCCGCACGGATTACGCCCTGGCCACCACGGGCTATGCCGGTCCCGACGGGGAGCAGGTTGGCTTGGTCTATGTGTCCTTGGCCGCCCCCGACGGCGTACAGGTGAAGGAGCTGCATCTCACCGGGGATCGGAACCGCATACGGCGGCTGGCCGTGCTCCACGCCCTGGACCTGCTGCGCCGGGAGCTCTCCCTGAAATGAGCGGTTTATGGTACCCTTTTCTGTAGAAACCTCTGTACGAAATGAACCGTTTATGGTATACTGGATCAAAGAAACGAGAAGGACGGTATCGCTATGCTGGATAAGGAAAAAGCCCTTGAAATAGCCCTTGCGCAGATCGAAAAGCAGTTCGGCAAGGGAGCCATCATGAAGCTGGGGGACGCCTCGGCCAATCTGAACATCTCCGCCATCCCCACGGGCTGCATCGATTTGGACATCGCCCTGGGTGTGGGCGGCGTGCCCCGGGGCAGGATCATCGAGGTCTTCGGGCCCGAGTCCTCCGGTAAGACCACCATCGCCCTGCACGTGGTGGCCCAGGCCCAGAAGATGGGCGGCACGGCGGCCTTCATCGACGCGGAGCACGCGCTGGACCCGGTCTACGCCGAGAGTTTGGGCGTGAACGTGGACGATCTGTACGTGTCCCAGCCGGACACCGGCGAGCAGGCGCTGGAGATCACCGAGTCTTTGGTCCGCTCCGGCGCCATCGACGTGGTGGTGGTGGACTCCGTGGCGGCCCTGGTGCCCAAGGCGGAGATCGAGGGCGACATGGGCGACTCCCACGTGGGTCTGCAAGCCCGGCTCATGAGCCAGGCCCTTCGCAAGCTCACCGGCGCCATCAACAAGTCCAACTGCGTGGTCATCTTCATCAACCAGCTCCGTGAGAAGGTGGGCGTCATGTTCGGGAACCCGGAGACCACCCCCGGCGGCAAGGCGCTGAAATTCTACGCCTCCGTGCGCCTGGACGTGCGGCGGATCGAGACTCTCAAGGTGGGCGGCGAGGCCATCGGCAGCCGCACCAAGGTGAAGGTGGTCAAAAACAAGGTGGCCCCGCCCTTCCGCACGGCGGAGTTCGACATGCTCTACGGGGAGGGCATCTCCCGGGAGGGCAGCGTCATCGACCAGGCCGTGGCCCGGAAGATCATGACCAAGTCCGGCGCCTGGTTCAACTACGGCGAGATGCGCATCGCCCAGGGCAGGGACAACGCCCGCCAGTTCTTGAAGGACAACCCGGAGCTGTGCGACGAGATCGAGAACAAGATCCGCGCCCAGGTGGAGGAGGAAAAGAAGAAGGCCCAGGCCGAGGCCGAGCAGAAGCGGGCCGCCCGCCGGGCCATGCTGGAGGCTTCCCGAGGCGACGCCCCCACCCTGTGATCATGCGTGAACCCATGCGCTCTGCCCGCGGCAGGGCGCTTTTTCGAGAAAGCCTATGAAAGAACAGAATTTTACCGTTTCCCGCAACGGGTACAACGTGAGCTGCAAGCTGTATTGCGACGAGAAGAAGCCGGTGGACACGGTGGTCCTCTTCGGCCATGGCTTCGGCGGGCACAAGGACAACAAAGCGGCGGAGCGGTTCGCCCAGCGGGCCCTCGACAAGCTCCATTTCGCCACGGTGACCTTCAACTGGCCCTGCCACGGGGACGACGTGCGCAAGAAGCTGAGGCTGGCGGACTGCGACGGGTACCTTACCGCCATGATCGAGGATGTCCAAAACCGGTTCAAGGGGCCCCGGCTCTTCGCCTACGCCACCAGCTTCGGGGGCTTCCTGTTTTTGAAGTATATGGCGGACCACGGCAGTCCCTTTGAAAAGGTGGCCCTGCGCTGTCCCGCCGTGGATCTCTATTGGATCCAGACCCATCGCATCATGTCCCCGGAGGAGCTGGAGCGGATCGAGAAGGGCAAGGAGGCGTCCGTGGGCTTCGACCGGAAGGTGGATCTGGACAAGGTGTTTTTGGACGAGATCCGGGCCGTGGACCTGCTCCATCACGACTTCACGGCCTATATGGATGACGTGCTGATCCTCCAGGGCCGCCGGGACGAGATCGTCCCCTTCGACATGGTCCAGCGCTTCGCCGACGATCAGCTCATGGAGCTGGTGCCCATCGACAACGCGGACCACCGGTTCCAGGACCCCCGGGCCATGGACGAGGCCATCAAGGCGATTTTGGAGTTTTTCAGCGGAAATTAATAAAGCACGCACCCTTTCTTGAAAGAAAGGGTGCAACCGAAAGAACTTTATTTGGGGAGTATTGCTTGCGCAGTACTTCCCATTATTATCCTTGAGCTTCTCTTTTTTTGCGCCGTTTTTTTCTCTTCACCGAAGAGAAAAAAGCGGCAAAAGACCTACTTTCCCTTCGGTCTCAGCTTCGTGCGCCGGCCGTCGGGGGTTTGGATGTAGGTGTTATCAAGCTGCGCCCGCAGGCTCTCCCGGAAGGCGGCCACGTACTCCTTGCGCAGGGCGTCCCGCTCGGCAAGCTCCGCTTCCGTCAGCGGCACGCCGCTCTTATGCTTCTTCGCCAACTCGTTGAGCCGGAGGATCCGTTCGTCGGTCATGGGATCAGTTCCCCATGGCGGTCTTGAACTCTTCCCAGGCGCTGTTGTAGAGCTCGATATCCGTGCCCAGATCGTGGTACACGTTGCAGCGGGCCAGGGTCTCGTCCGTGGGGTTGAAGCATTCGTTCTCCGCCAACTCCTGATCCATCCGGTCGAGAGCGCCCTGGTTGGGGGTGGAGTAGTAGATGAACTCCGTGTTCCGAGCGGCCAGATTAGCGTCGTTCAGGAAGTTGATGAAAGCAAGGGCCGCGTCCACGTTCTTGGCGGTCTTGGGAATGACCACGTTGTCGAACCAAACGTTGCTGCCTTCCTTGGGAATCACGTAGGCCAGATCCTCGTTCTCCTCCATGCAGAGGATGGCGTCGCCGGCGTAGATCACGGCGAGCGCCGCCTTGCCGTTGATCATGGACGCCCGGATATTGTCGGTGCCCAACCCCTTCAGAAGCGGGATCTGCTGGATGAGCGCCTCCTTGGCGGCGTTCACTTCATTGGGGTCGGTGGTGTTCATGTCGTAGCCCAGCCGCAGCAGGGACACGGCCATGGCGTCCCGAACGGAGTCATACTGCCAGATCTTCTCGGCATACTTTTCGTCCCAAAGCACGTTCCAGCTGTCTACTTCCCCATCCACCATCTTGGTGTTATACAGGATGCCTACGGTGCCCCACATATAGGGCAGAGAGAACTTGTTGCCGGGATCGAAGGTGCCGGTCACCTCGAACATGCGAGGGGAAATATTCTTGCTATTGGGGATCTTCGTCATGTCCAGGGGCAGCAGCAGATCGTCCTTGATCAGCTTCTCGATGATATAGTCGGAGGGGAAGCACATATCGTAGGGGTTGTCCGCGGAGCGGAGCTTGATGAGCATCTCCTCATTGCTGGTCATCTCGGTATAGTTCACCTTGACGCCGGTCTCCTTTTCAAAAAGAGAGATCAGCTCGGGATCGATATACTCGCCCCAGTTCAGCACGTTCAGCTCCCCGCCGATGGTGTCATACTGGTCCCCGTCAGCAAAGCTGTAATCCGCCGCCTCTTCCTCCTCCGCCTGTTTCGAGCAGGCCACCGCGGAGAACACCAGCAACGCGCACAGCAGGATCGCAACCCATTTCTTCATTTCATTTTCCTCCCTTGTCCTTCAGTTTTACCTTTTTGTTTTGAATCTCATATTCCCGTTCCTTGGCGATGCGCCGGAAATTCACCAGCAGCAGCAGTGTCACCAATGGGATGAATATCACCGTAGCGAGGGCCGGGTTCACGCCCTTTGCCCCACGGGCCGCGGAGTAGATGTAGACGGAGAGCACGCTCTTCAGGTCGCTGACGAAATAGCTTACCACGAAGTCGTCTAAGCTCATGGTCAGGGCCATGACGAAGCCCGATGTGATCCCCGGCATGATGTCCGGGATCACGGCCTTGAAAAGGGCCTGCATGGGCGAACAGCCAAGGTCCATGGCCGCCTCGTACAAAAGATCCGAGCTCTGCCGGAGCCGGGGCATGACGGAGAAGATCACGTAGGGGATGCTGAACGAGATGTGGGCGATCAAAAGCTTGGTCATATCCCCCACCTTCCTGTACCCCAGATTCACCAGCAGCGTGTTCACAAAGGCGAAGAGCATCATGAACGTGATGCCCGTCACCAAATCCGGGTTCACCATGGGCAGCTGGGAGGCGTTGAGCACCAGGTTCCTGGTCCGCTTCTTCATACTGTAGATACCGATGGCCGCCGCGGTGCCGATGAGGGTGGCCAGGATGCTGGTGATGCCCGCCACCTCCAACGTGAGGAGCAGGGCCTGCCCCGCCTCGCCGGTGAACAAGGTGGTGTAGTTATGCAGCGTGAATCCCTTCCACGCGCCCAGGTTTGCGTAGCTGATCCGACGTCCCGTGGAGAAATCGTTGAAGGAGAACACGATCAGATACAGGATGGGGATATAGAGGAAGAGGATCATCAACGCCAGATAGACGTATTTGAAGGAGCGAGATATCTTTTTCACCACATCTGCCCTCCCTGTTTCTGGTCTTTGTCAAAGTAGTTCATGATGATCGTGGACACCACCACGCAGATGAGCAGGATGATGGAAAGCGTGGAGCCCACGGCGTAGTCCCCCTGGCCGGACAGGGTCTTGAAAGCCAGCTCGATCTCGTTGCCGTAGAGGTAATACTTCCCGTTGCCGATGAGGGCGGGTACGGTGAAGGCCGTGATGGCGGGGATGAACACCATGGTGATGCCGGACACAATGCCAGGGATGGACAGGGGCAGCACCACCCGCAAAAAGGTGAGGATGCTGTTGGCCCCCAGATCCCGGGCAGCCTCCAGCAGGGATTTATCGAGCTTGGCCAGGGTGTTGTAGAGGGGCATGATCATGAAGGGCAGGAAGTTATAGACCAGCACCATGAGCACCGCCGCCTCCGTGCCGGTGAGGGTGCTGTCCTTCATGCCCAAAAGGTTGGGCAAAAAGTATTCGAGGATGGCCTGCCAGGCATAGGTGCGAAGCACAAAATTCATCCACATGGGCACAAAGAAGAGGACGGACAAAAACCCCGCCACGGTCTTGCTCATGTTGGAGAGGATGTAGGCGATGGGGTACCCAAGGAGCAGGCAGATCAGCGTGGTTTTGAAGGCCATGACCACACTGGTCCAGAGGATGTTCCACTTGCCCGCGTCGGAAAGGGTGGCCCAGGCCTTGGTGATGGTCCACGCGCCGCCCACGTTCACCGAGTAGTACAGGATGAACAGCATGGGCGCCACGATGAACAGGATCATCCACACGATATAGGGATAGGCGAAGAACTTGCGCTTCATGGGCCCTTACTCCTTTTTGTCCGTCAGGATGAGATCCTGAGCGTCCACCAGGATGCCCACCTCCTCGCCGTCCTCCATAAACTCGTCCGAATGGGCGATCCAGTCGTTCTCCTCGCAGGAGACGGTGATCTGGTAGTGGGTGCCCAGGAACATGCAGCTCTTGATGGTGCCGGTAAGCTTGGCGTCCTTGGGGTTCACGATCCGCACCTTCTCCGGGGCGATCTCCACCAGGGCGATCTCCTTCTTTTCGTAGCCCTCCAGATCGTTGGCGGGGAAGCCCACGTCGTCGATATAGATCATGCCCTCGCTGGGCCAGACCTCCGCGTCGAACAGGTTCTTTTCCCTCGTCTTCTTCATGACATGAATGGCGTCCGGGGGAATGGAGATGCCCACGGTGTCGCCCACGGCGGCATAGTCCGTGGAATGGACCACCCATTCGTAGCCGCCGCAGTCCACGTCGATCTCGTAATGGACGCCCATGAACACCACGGAGACCACCTTCCCCACCACCCGGGCGTTTTCGGGGGGAACGATGTCGATGTCCTCGGGGCGGATGACCACGTCCACCTCCACGTTCTTGCCGAAGCCGGCGTCCACGCACTTGAAGGTGAGGCCCTTGAAGCGGACCTTGTAATCGTCCATCATGACGGCGGGGACTATGTTGCTCTCGCCGATGAAGTCCGCTACGAAGGGGTTGTTGGGCTCGTTGTAGATGTCGGTGGGCTTGCCGATCTGCTGGATGACGCCGTCCTTCATGACCACGATGGTGTCGGACATGGTCAGCGCCTCCTCCTGATCGTGGGTCACGTAGATGAAGGTGATGCCCAGCTGCTGCTGCATGCGCTTCAATTCCACCTGCATCTCCTTGCGGAGCTTCAGGTCAAGAGCGCCCAGCGGCTCGTCCAGAAGAAGCACCTTGGGTTGGTTCACGAGAGCCCGGGCGATGGCCACCCGCTGCTGCTGACCGCCGGAAAGCTGGTCGATCCAGCGCTTGCCGTAACCTTCCAGGTTCACCAGCTTCAGCATGGCCTCCACCTTCTTTTCGATCTGATCCTTGGGGGTCTTCTTGATCCGCAGGCCGAAGGCGATGTTGTCGAAAACGTTCAGGTGCGGGAACAGGGCGTACTTTTGAAACACAGTGTTGATCTCCCGCTTATAGGGGGGCACCTTGGCGATGTCCGTGCCGTTCATCAAAATCTGGCCCGTGGTGGGCATGATGAAGCCCGCGATGAGCCGGAGCATGGTGGTCTTGCCGCAGCCGGAGGGCCCCAGCAGCGTCAAAAACTCGCCGTCGTTGATGTACAGGTTCACATGGTCCAGCGCCAGATCCCCGTCGTATTCCTTGGAAACATCCCTAAGCTCGATCAACCTTTTCCCCATGATCCGTTCCTCCCGCTGTTGTTAGAATGAGGGCGGCGTGCTCACCCAAAGCACCTTCCCCTCAGTTTTGCCGCTGTTGGTCAGATAGTGTATCCCGTTGGGGCGGAAATAAAAGGCGTCCCCCCGCCGGATCCTGTATCGCTGCTCCCCGCAGATAAGGGTGATGGTGCCGGAGAGCACATAGCCGAACTCCTCCCCCTCGTGGGGGTCCTGCTGTTCCGTGGAAGCCCCCGGCGACAGGGTCACCAGAATGGGCTCCATGGCGTTCTTCTGGGCATTGGTCACCAGCCATCGGATGGTGACGCCCGCATCCTCATCCTCCTTGAGGAACATATCCTCCGCCGTATACACCGCCACGGCGTCGGTCTCCCGTTCGCTGAAAAACTCGCTCACGTTGGTCCCCAGCGCCTCCAGGATGTCCATCAGCGTAGCGATGGAGGGGGAGGTGATGTCCCGCTCCAGCTGGGAGATGAACCCCTTGGTTAGCTCCGTGCGGGCCGCCAGCTCCTCCTGGGTGAGCCCCAGGCGGACCCGAAGCCGCTTGATTTTGCCGCCGATCTCCATACGTTAGCCTTTCTAAACTTTAAGTTTACAACCACTAAACGAAATCATACAGATTTATATCAGATGCGCCCCCGTTTGTCAATGGCCTGTGAACATAAAAATCCTTTTGGTTCGACAGAATATTCTTAAGAATTGCCGCTTTTGTTTGACAGAAAGGGGCTTTACTTGTATACTATCTTATCATTCAAATTTTTGTACCATCAAGAAAGGAGTACGCCCATGGATCTGTTTGCAAAATGCTATGCCCCGTCGCTGGCGGATGAATATAAGGAAAAGGGCATCTATCCCTATTTTCACGCCCTGGAGACCCGGCAGGGGCCCGAGGTGATCATGGAGGGTCAGCGGCGGATCATGCTGGGCTCCAACAACTATCTGGGCCTCACCAGCTGCCCCGAGGTGGTGGAGGCGGGCATCCGGGCTTTGGAGGAGTTTGGCACCGGCTGCTCGGGCTCCCGGTTTTTGAACGGCACCCTCACGCTGCACCTGGAGTTGGAGGCGGAATTGGCCAGGTTCCTCCGCAAGGAGGCGGTCATGACCTTCTCCACCGGCTTCCAGAGCAACCTGGGCATCATCAGCGCCCTGGTGGGCCGCAGCGACTATATGATCCTGGATCGGGAGAACCACGCCAGCATCTATGACGGCACCCGCCTGAGCTTCGGCCGCATGCTCCGCTACCGGCACAACGATATGGCGGATCTGGAGCGGTGCCTGCAGCAGGTCCCCGAGACCGCCGGGGCCCTCGTCATCACGGACGGCGTGTTCAGCATGGGCGGCGACATCGCGGACCTGCCCAACATCGTGCGCCTGGCCAGGCAATACGGGGCACGGGTCATGGTGGACGACGCCCACGGTCTGGGCACCATCGGCGAGGGCGGCCGGGGCACCGCCAGCCACTTCGGTTTGGAAGATCAGGTGGACGTGTACATGGGCACCTTCTCCAAGTCACTGGCCAGTCTCGGCGGCTACATGGCCGCGGACGAGCGGGTAGTGGACTATGTGCGCCACGCCTCCCGGCCCTTCATCTTCTCCGCCTCCATTCCCCCGTCCAGCTGCGCCACGGCCCTGGCGGCCCTGCGGCATCTGGAGGCCCACCCGGAGCTGCCCCGGCGGCTCGCCGACCTCAGCGACCATTTCCGCGGGGCGCTGACCTCCCGGGGGCTCGCCATCCGGGAGAGCCGGACGCCCATCGTGCCCATCTTCACCTATGAGATGGAGCGGACGCTGCGGGTGGCCAAGGCGCTCTATGATAACGGGGTCTATGTGAACACGGTCCTCCCTCCCGCCGCTCCCACGGACGGGTGCATGCTCCGAACCAGCCTGATGGCCACCCACAGTTCGGCCTTGCTGGATGAGGCGGCGGACGTGATCCAGCGGGTTTTGGGGGCGGACCATGAATAAGGTCGTCATCGTCACCGGCGGCACCAGCGGCATCGGCCTGGCCGCGGTGAAGGCGCTGCGGGAACGAGGCTGCACGGTCTACGCTCTGAGCCGGCATGGGGACATCCCCTGCGACGTGGCGGATGAGCAAAGCGCCCGGGCCGCCGTAGAGCAGGTCCTGGAAAAGGAGGGGCGGATCGATATCCTGGTCAACTGCGCCGGCTTCGGCATCTCCGGGGCGGCGGAGCTGACGCCGCTGGATATGGCAAAGCGACAGCTGGACGTGAACCTCTTCGGCACGGCCAATATGGTGAACGCGGTGATCCCCGCCATGCGCCGGCAGGGCGGCGGACGGATCGTGAACACGGGCTCCGTGGCCGGGTTCGTGCCCATCCCCTTCCAAACCTGGTACTCCGCCAGCAAGGCCGCCGTCCAGTCCTACACCATGGCCATGGCCAACGAGCTCCGGCCCTTCGGCATCACCCTCACCGCCGTGCTGCCCGGGGACACCAAGACCGGCTTCACCGCCGCCCGGAACAAGATCGACGACCCGGAAGGGCTCTATTCTGGCCGGATCGAGCGCTCGGTGCAGCGCATGGAACAGGACGAGCAGAACGGCGTCCCGGCTGAGGTCGTTGGCGCGCTCATCGCCAGGGTGGCCCTGAAAAAACGGGTGAAGCCCCTCTATATCCCGGGCATCAGCTACAACCTGGTCAACGTCCTCATGCGGATATTGCCCAGCGGGGCAGCGAACCGGCTGATCGGGCTGCTGTACGCGAAATAAATTAACTAGCAGCAAATCACCGGAAGCTTAATAATTTGGAACAGCCTAATGTGAAAAAGCACCGAAAATCTCGGTGCTTTTTTTACCAATATAGCGCAATGTAATTGATTTGAATCCCACAAGTTTTCAATGACCCCCCAAAATATTATTGAAATAATTGTTATAAGTCTTTCCGCTCCCGCCACACCATGGACACGTGCTGCCATTGACTTTTCCTCTACCCCCGCAATAATTGCATATAGCGGTTTTTTGATTACTGGAATTACCCGAACTGCTGCCGTAACTGCTGCCACCACAACCCGAAAAAAGCATAAGCGCTACAATCACCACAATCACCCATATACCAGTTCGTTTACCACCATTCTTTTTTCTTGACTGCTCCATTTCCATTCTTCCTTTCATAGTCTGTTTGTATATGAACAGTTATTCGTCTTATAAAAATATACTCAATATTTGAGTATTTGTCAATACTCATATCTTGAATAGTCCATGATTTGGATAGTTCGGAAAGTGAGGGGTGCGGATGGATTATCGTACAAGGCTACGTAACCTGCGGGAGGACGGGGACTACACTCAGGAGCAGATCGGGCGGTTGATAAACAAGTCTCAGCAGGGATATAACCATATCGAGATGGGCCGCGCGGAATTGAAGATTGAGGATCTGATTGTGCTATGTCGGTTTTATCATGTTTCGGCCGACTATTTGATCGGTTTGACGGATCATCCTGAAACAAAATAAGGAACTGGAAAGAGAAACAAAGAAGGGGATTTGGCTCTCGCAAGAAAAGCCAGTCCCCTTCTTAAGTTTCTCTTTTCCCGCCGCCTTTTCTCTTTGTCTAAAGAGAAAAGGCGGCAAATATATATCCCTCTCAGAACCCGAACAACTTGTGGTACTCCCCGTGCTGGGCGTCTCCGGGCTGGAAGTCGGACTTGTGCAGGGTGAAGGCGGTTTCACTGCCGTTCCAGGAAACGGTCACGTCGAAGGTGTCAGGCATGAGCCGCAGGGCCGGGGCGTCCAGCCAGAAGCCCACCCGCTTCCCGTCATGGTCAGTGCCGCCCATGAAGTCGTTGGGGGTCTGGATATAGTTGGTGTGGTTGTTGAGCTTCACACCGTTCACCGTGACCACCGGCTGCCGATCCATGCCATAGAGAGGCTTGTCCACGGGCTGGTCTGTCTCCACCACCAGGCCGAAGTATCCGGCCCAGTTGTTTAGGTAGACGACCTGGGAAACGGTGAAGGTGTCCGCCTTGGCCGAGAGCTTGGCGATATAGTCCATGCCATAATCCGGGGCCGACAGCTCCATGCTCTCCTTCCGCCAGGCCTCGTACTCCGCCTGGTCCTTGGGCCCGGTGACCTGTTTCGTGGCCCAATCGATCCGGAAGATGACCCGCTTCATGGACAGCAGAGATGTGGCGGGCAGGTTGCTCTCATCGTAGGGGAAGTAGGCCCGGTAGATGCCGTGGTGGACGCCGTTCTCGTCGTCGGAGGCGCTGACGAACTCGTCCTCATAGAGCATGCCGTCCACCGCCACCCAAAGGCCTTCGTCGTAGGTATCGTAGGGCGGGCTGGGGTGGTCCTTGCCCGCGGGCCAGGCGGGGTCCAGGGTGTCCACATAATAGATGAAGTGGTCGGCCAGGGCGATCTCCTCCACCAGATATCCGCAGCCGGTCACGTTCACGGGGATGGTCTCGTCGGGAATGGCGTCGATGACGGCGCCGATGGCGCCCACCTCCTGAAGCTGGGTCTTTCTAAGCTCCTCATACCGCTCCTCGGTGAAGGTGTAGCTGAGCTCGAAGGCTTCGCCGTTCAGCTTCCCCGTCAGGGTGAAGGTGTTTCCGGCCCGGAGGGGATTCCCCGCCAGGGGGAAGGTCAGGTAGTTGGTGTCGCTATTGTCCGTGTTCCAGTCCGCCACGGGCTGGGGCGTGACACCGTTCCAGTGGTTCTGCTCCCAGTCCATCTCCGCCTGGGTCTTCATAGGCTCGCCGCCGTTGATGGACATGCGAAGCTCGGTCAGGGCGTAGGGCACGGGCTTCTCCCCCTCCACCAGCAAATAGCAGGCCAGCTGGTCGAACTCCGTTCGGGAGATCAGCTCTGTGAGCCGCACCGTAAGCTCGCCTACCGGGGCGCTCACGTCAATGTCCGGGATGGTGTCCGGCAGCCACTTGCCCGCCTCGTCGGCCTGGAACTTGGAATAGGTGATGTAGGGCGAGGGCACGGGCACGCTGCTGCCCGGCAGCTCCGCGCTGTTCTCCGGGAGCCCCTTCCCCTCCAGCACCGCCTGATAGGAGGCGATGGCGGTTTGGGCCCGATCCCGGGCGCCGATCATGGCGTTGATGCCGATGGCCAGGGCCGTGCCGGCCATAAGTAAAATCGCCGCGGCGATAAGGATGGTCAGCGTCCGCTTCCTCACCCGCCGGGGGACGCTGACGGGCGCGCGCCGCGCCACGGGTTCCTCTATCTCGTTCAGCTCCCGCATACGGTCGACCATGCGCGCCTTGAATGTATCGGAAGCGCGCACTTCGTCAAAGGCGCTGCTGTATCTGTCTTCCATGGTTGCCTCCTTCCAACAGGGCTTTGAGCTTTTTCCGGGCCCGGGACAGCCGGGAGCTGATGGTGCCTTCGGGCTCCTTCAGCAGGTGCCCGATCTCCTTCACCCCGTAGCCCTCATAGTAGTAGAGATAGACGGCGTACCGGTCCTGGACCGGCAGATTCTGGACCGCGTCCAGCACCTCGTAGCTGTCGTCCCCAAATTCCCCGGCGATGTTCTCGTCCAGGGGCAGATCGCCGTGACGGCTCTGGGTCCTGAGGTCGCTCAGGCACAGATTCACCGCCGTGCGGATAAGCCAGGCCTTTTCATGCTCCCGGCTCTCGAAGATGGGCCGCCGGCGCATGAGCCGCTCGAAGACACTTTGCACGATGTCCTCCGCCGCCGGGACGCTCCTGACCCGGTTCAGGGCGATCCGAAGCAGCATGTCCGAATAGGTCTCCACGATGCGGACGATCTCTCTGTCGGATAGGTATTTGTCTTTTCTTCTTTCCATGTCCGCCTCCTTTCGCTACTAATACGCACGCGGAACCCATTTCCTTGCACAAAAAACGAAACAAATTGGCCGGCTGCCCCTGCCGTTGGGCTTTCTCCCCCCTTGCGCGACGCCCGGCATCGTTTCAAAAGCCAGCTGGGAAGGCCCCAGCTGGCTGTATGCAACCAATATCAGAAGTCAGAACGCGTCAGAACTCCAGGTTCTTTTCGGTCTCCTTGGAGAAGACGTGGGCCACCTTGCCGTCGAAGGAGAAGTGGACCGTGTCGCCCATCTCGTAGTTGCCCTTCATGTCCACCGTGGGCACGATGATGATCACGTCGTGACCCTCGGCGTTCACGTGCAGGTGCACGGAGGAACCCATCATCTCGGCCACGTCCACCCGGGCCGCCACGCCCTCGTCGTTGACGTCCGTGTGCTCAGGCCGTACGCCCAACGTGATCTCCTGGCTCTGCACGTCGTGGTTGAGGAGCCGCTCCTCCTTGTCGGGAGAGAGCTCCTGACGGTAGCCGCCCACCTCCACGAAGTACTTGCTGCCTTCACGGACCAGCTTCGCGTCGAAGAAGTTCATCACCGGCATGCCGATGAACCCGGCCACAAACAGGTTCGCGGGATGGTTGAACACCTCCTGGGGGGTGCCGATCTGCTGGATATAGCCGTCCTTCATGATGACGATCCGGTCACCGAGCGTCATGGCCTCGGTCTGGTCGTGGGTCACGTAGATGAAGGTGGTGTCGATGCGCTTCCTCAGCTTGATGATCTCGGCACGCATCTCGTTACGGAGCTTGGCGTCCAGGTTGGAGAGGGGCTCGTCCATGAGCATGACCTTCGGCGCCCGGACGATGGCCCGGCCGATGGCCACACGCTGCCGCTGGCCGCCGGACAATGCCTTGGGCTTACGGTTCAGGTACTGGGTGATATCCAGGATCTCCGCAGCCTCCCGGACCTTCTTGTCGATCTCGGCCTTGGGCACATGGCGGAGCTTCAGGGAGAAGGCCATGTTCTCATACACGGTCATGTGGGGGTACAGGGCGTAGTTCTGGAAGACCATGGCGATATCCCGGTCCTTGGGGGGGATGTCGTTCACCAGCTTGCCGTCGATGAGCAGCTCGCCGTCGGTGATCTCCTCGAGACCGGCCACCATGCGCAGGGTCGTGGACTTGCCGCAGCCCGAGGGGCCGACGAGCACGATAAACTCCTTGTCGGCGATGTCCAGGCTGAACTGCTGGACCGCCACCACGCCCTCGTCCGTGATCTGCAGGTTGATCTTCTTCTGGGGCTGATCGTCCTTCTTCTTGGACTTCTTCTGTTCGCCGCTGATGTAGGGATAGACCTTCTTGATGTTCTTGAGTTGTACGGTTGCCATTTGATTTTGCTCCAAGCGCCCTGCCTCCGCAAGAGGCGCCCTCGCGGTTTTCGGCCGCATTACGACAGGTCTCCACGCTGCCGCAGCCCGAGCCGGGCCAATTCCTCCTTTTTTCAGGCGGGACGTCTATTGTCTGTGGAGTAGGCCGCCCCAGCCGTATAGTTAGAGTGGTTCAGCCGATCCAGCGCTGCATAGCAAGATCGATCAGGGAAACGGCGTGGGCGATGGCCCCGTCGTCAGCCGCCGTATAAGGGGCGAGGGGCGGACGGACGCCGCCCAGATCCAGGTTCTCCCGGCGCCGCAGCACCTCCTTGATGGAGGCGTACATGTTGCACTTGGCCGCGCAAAGGGCATAGATGATGTTGTCCACGTCGTACTGGAGCTGCCGGGCCTTTTCCCGCTCGCCGGCGTAAAAGAGCGTAAACAGCTTCACGATCAGCTCCGGCATGGCGCCGTAGGTGCCGCCGATGCCGCCGTCCGCGCCCATCATGAGGCCGGAGATGATCTGCTCATCCGGGCCGTTGAACACCACGAAGGGGCGGCCGTTCCGCGTGCCCTCGTCCTTGAACATCTGGATGTCCTGGACGGGCATGGAGGAGTTTTTGACGCCGATCACGTTGGGGTTCTTCAGCATCTCCTTCAGCAGGGGAATGGTCAGGGCCACGCCGGCCAGCTGGGGGATGTTATAGATGATGAAGTCCGTGTTCGGCGCGGCGGCGCTGATGTCGTTCCAATACCGGGCGATGGCGTGCTCCGGGAGCCGGAAATAGATGGGCGGGATGGACGCGATGGCGTCCACGCCCAGGCTTTCGGCGTGACGGGCCAGTTCCTGGCTGTCCCGGGTGTTGTTGCAGGCCACATGGGCGATGATGGTGAGCTTGCCCTGGGCCGCCTCCACCACGTTTTCCAGCAGGAGCTTCCGCTCCTGAACGCCCTGATAGATGCACTCCCCGGAGGAGCCGCCCACATAGACGCCCTTGACGCCCTTTTCGATGAAGAAGGCCGTGAGCTTGCGGACCGCCTCGGGGCTGATCTCGCCGTTTTTGTCATAGCAGGCGTAAAACGCGGGGAATACGCCCTGATACTTTTGCATGTCCTTCATTACGATCTCCTCTCCTTTATTCCTCGTACACCAGCACTTTGAACACCACTTTGGACACCGTTTCGGGGCCGTTGACCTGGATCTTGATCCGGTGGGCATCCTCCGGGAACACCACCAGGAAGGAGCCGGGCCGCAGGACGAGGCTTTGCTCGGCCTGGCCTCGGTAGGCGTAGAAGTCGTCCCTGTGTTCAAAGAGCTCCAGCCCGCCGGGGGAAGCGAGCTCCACCCGTTCCTCCCCCGCCACCATGAGATGCACGTCCAGATACCGCCGATGGGCCTCGAAGAACGTGTCCTCCAGGGGGAGGGTCTCATAGGTGAAGCGGGTGACATAGAGGGCGTCCCCCTCAAGCGGCATGGTCTCGGGCCCGACGGTGGACAGGAACCCATCGTTGAGCCGGTCCAGAACCTCATCCAGCCGGGGATGGATGCCCCGATAGGCGTTGGCCGCAGTCAGCTTATCCAGAATCATCGGCTTAGCCCTTCACCGCGCCCATGGTGATGCCCTTGGTAAAGTACTTCTGGAACAGCAGGAACACGATGATGATGGGCACAGCGGCCAGGGCGGCACCCGCCATGATGAGACCGAAGTCCGTAGAGTTCTCCGCCTGCATGGTGGCGATGCCCAGGGAGATGGTCAGATTGCTGTTGCTGGTCAGCATGATCAGCTGCAGGAAGTAGTCGTTCCAGGAGTTGATGAAGGTGAAGATGGCCAGAGCGCCGATGCCCGGTTTGATCATGGGCACCACCACGCTGGTGAAGGTCCTGAACTCGCTGGCGCCGTCGATGCGGGCCGCCTCGATCATCTCCCCGGGAATGCCCTCGGAGAACTGCTTCATGAGGAACACACCGAAGGGCCAGCCCACGGTGGGCAGGATCACCGCCCAGATGTTGTCGTACAGGCCCAAGGCGCTGATCTCCCGCACCAGAGGCACCAGGATGACCTGCTTGGGCAGGGCCATGGCGGCCACGATGAGGCTGAAGAGGAACGCGCGCCCGATGAACCGCTTCTTCGCCAGGGCATATCCGGCCATGGCGGCGGTGATGCAGGTGAGGATCATGGCCATGATCGCCATGAACACGGTGTTGATCAGCCAGCGAAGGGCGCCGGGAACCCGGAGGGCGATCTCGCCGAACAGCGGCGCCGTACGGCGGGAGAACAGCTCCGTAATGTTCCGCATGGTCCACTCATGAGGCCACCACTGAGGGGTGGGCGAGTTGATGACGGCCGGGGGCTTGAACATGCCGGTGAGGATCCAGTACAGGGGGAAGATGAACAGGAACGCCAAAATGATCAGCACCACAAAGGAAAAGATCTTGTATGCGACGCTGCTGCCGTTGTCTTTGCTCATGCTTTCACCCCCTTATTTCTCCCGCGCAAGGCGGAACTGGACGGCGCTCAGGATGCCGATGAAGATGGCCAGGATCACGCCCATGGCGTTGCCGTAGCCGAAGCGGTATAGCTTGAACGCGGTGTAGTAGATGTAGTACATCACCGTCTCCGTAGCATAGTTCGGGCCGCCGCTGGTGAGCAGCTGGATGAGGGCGAAGCACTGGAAGGAGTTGATGGTGGTGATGATCAGGATGTACAGGGTGGTGGGCATGATCTGGGGCCATTTGATCCGCCAGAACACCTGCGTGTTGGTGGCGCCGTCCACTTCCGCCGCCTCCACAAGGGAGTTGTCCACGTTGCTGAGGGCGGACACATACAGCACGATGGGCTGGCCCACGGAGGTGGTGAGCAGGATCAGGATGATACACCAGAGGGCGTACTGGGGATTGCCCAGCCAGTTGATGTTCTTGCTGATGATCCCCGTGTTTTTCAGAACATAGTTGAAGATGCCGTAATAGTTGTTGTACATCCACTTCCACACCACCGTGACCGCCACGCTGCCGGTGACCACGGGGAGGTAGAACACGATGCGAAAGAAGCTGAGCAGGCCCTCCCTCATCTTATAGATGGCGGAGGCCACCCAGAGGGAGAAGATGCAGGTGAAGGGCACGCTGACCAGAACGATGATAAGCGTGTTCGTCAGGCCCTTCAGGAAGACGGGATCCTGCCAAAGCTCGATATAGTTGTCGAACCAAATGAATTTGTCGGGGGTGTTCAGGTCCATCGTGGCGTCGAAGAAGCTGGTCACGACGCACATGACCATGGGAATGACCACGAACCCGACGAAGAAGATCAAACTGGGCAGCAGAAAGAGATAACCGGCAACGGTCTCTCTGCGGCGCAGCTCAGGGCTCATCGTTTGCGGCACGGGATATTACCTCGCTTTCAACACAAGTCATGCAAAACGCCCCATTCCCGCATCGCGCGGGAATGGGGCGCGAACCCATTCGCAGGGTGTTCCTCCCTCAGGGGGAGGAGCGGGGGCAGCGCTTACTTGGCGCCTTCGTTGGCCTGAGCGCAGTAATCAGCCACAGCCGCGGCGATGGCAGCTTCGGAACCGTCGCTGGCACCGACCTGCTGAAGCATATTCCACCAGGCGGTACGGGCGGAGGCCCAGCCGCTGGTCACCTGGTAGTAGTCGCCCAGGTAGGGCATGAGCTTGTTGTACTCAGCCATGAGCTCGTCATCAGACCAAACATCCAACTCGTTGCCGGCAATGGCCGTACGAGCGGCAAAGAAGCTGGAAGCCTTGACCGCGTCGGCGGTGTGCTCGCTGTCAGCCATGAACTGGATGAACTTCTTGGCAGCTTCGATCCTGGCGTCGTCGCCGTTGTTGAAGATACCAAAGCCCCAGATACCGCCCTGAAGGACGGCGTTCCCATCCTCAGAGGGGAAGGCCATGAAGAGGATGTCGTCACCATTGGCGGTCTTACCGGCGCCGGTGCCGGCGGAGTTGGGGTTCTTCTGCTGCTGAATGTTCCAGCAGAAGGCCATCTTGAAGATGCCGTTGTAGAAGTTGGCGATTTCCTCGCCGCCGTTGATGGAGGGATCATAGT
Organism: Clostridia bacterium; assembly: GCA_017545535.1. Classification (GTDB taxonomy): domain Bacteria; phylum Bacillota; class Clostridia; order Christensenellales; family CAG-138; genus RUG472. The sequence goes on from JAFWMS010000029.1 coordinate 31,752, forward strand.
CGATGCCTTCGAGATCATAGAGGGCCTTGAGGGCCTGGATGTTCTTGGCATCGTCCCAGGTGTAGGCAGTGTGCTCCGCATTGGTGAAGGTGCCGCCATACAGGTTGTTGACGAGAGCACGGGTGCCCTGGTCGCCGCCCTGGCCGCTGCAATAGATGCCGCCCACCAGGCCGTACTTGGCAGCCAGCGCATTCACGGTGTTGAAGAACTGCTCGGTGGTCCAGAGGTGGGTGTCGGTGTTGACAAACTCCTCAGCGCCGGCTTCCTTGACAGCGGTCATGTTGATCGCCATGCAGTGGGCCGTCATGCAGAGGGGGTACTCGTATGCGGTGGCGTCGTCGGCGAAGCAGGCGGCGAGGGCAGCCGGGTTGATCTCGGCTTTGTCCTGATCGTCGAACAGGTCAGCGATGTTGACCATGTAGCCTTTGGCGCCCCAGTTGGCGACCAGACGCTCGGGTCCTTCCATGATGAGGTCGGGACCCTTCTTGGCGGTGAGGGCGGTGTTGACCTTGTCGTCGCCGTCGGTGTAGGTCAGGTACTCCACCTTGACCTTGATGCCGGTCTCGGCGGTGAAGGCATCAGTCAGAGCCTTGACGGTTTCTTCGTTGCCCCAGTTACCGATGGGGTAGGTCCAGAGGGTGATTTCTTCTGCGTCGGCAGAGGCGGGTTTGGCAATGGCGGTCAGCCCGAGGACCAACAGCAGCGCCAGCGCGATGGACAATACTTTCTTCATGTTTTCCCTCCTGATGATATGATGTGCGCACCGTCCTCCGCAAAAACGGGGATCGGACTCGTACAGGAAGCTTTGCTCCCATACATAGATAATACATAATTATGCTTGTGCTTGTCAATACGCGGCCCTCGCCAAATGGGTCAAAATTATGAGTGAAAAACATCCGCGGCGCGAGACGAAACGCTTGACAGGGACGGCGCGAGCCGATACAATCAAACACGAAAATCGAACATTATATTATTGGGGAGGATCCTTCATGAAGCGACACATTCTTTGCCTGGGCGATTCCAACACCCATGGATACTGCGCCAATCCCGCCGACACCGCCGACGGCACCGACCGCTACAACGAGGACGAGCGCTGGACCTGCCGGCTGCAGAAGGCCCTGGGGGAGGAATATCTGGTCATCGAGGAGGGCCTGAGCGGCCGCACCACCGTGTTCGTGGACGCCCTTCACGAGAGCATGGACGCCCTCAGCGTGGCCTATCCCACCCTGATGGCCCACGAGCCCGTGGACCTGCTCGTCATCATGCTGGGGACCAACGACACCAAGGAGCGCTTCGGCGTGGGCGCCCCCGGCATCGCCGTGGGCATGGAGCGGCTCATCAAAAAATGCAAGAGCGTGGAATGCTGGGGCAAGCACGCCCCCAACATCCTCATCGTCTGCCCGCCGCCCATCGAAGAACCCTTTCTGGATATCGTCATGGGTAACGGCTGCGTGAAGAAGTCCGAACAGCTCGCCCAGTACCTGGCCCCGGTGGCGGAGCGCAACGGCTGCCACTTCTTCGACGCCAGGGGGTGCGAATTCAACGACGTGGACCACATGCATCTCTCCCGCAAGGGCCATGCCCAGCTGGCGGAGAAGCTGGCGAAGCTGGTGCCTACCCTTCTGTAAAGCAAAAAGAACGACAGCCGTCCCGGTGAGGGACGGCTGTTTTCAGTTTATGGGGGCTATTCCTCCGACACCGGCGTTTCGCTGGTGGTGTTCATTTGCTCGATCTCCGATTCCGTCAGGTACTTGGGGAAGATCCGCTCCATGAACAGGCTGCAGAGCAGGGCCCAGAGGGCGGGGGCGAAGAACACCGGCCACCATTTCTCGATAAGGGATACGGCCGTCTCCACCGTCAGCAGCACCAAAATGACCGTGCTGGGCAGATGCCGGAAGGTGAGCATGGCCGCCGTGCGCAGGCTGTCCTTCAAGGGCGCGTCGAACCGGCCCAGCAGAGGAAACAGCCAGACCATGACGCCCAGGGGCACCACCAGGGCGATGTCGTAGGCCACGAACATGACCGCCCCGAAGTCGCTCCCCCAGTTGGCCTTCATAACGCTGTAGCCGAAGATCAGCAAAAGCAGCACCGGCACGCAGATCAGCGTGGCCCGGATCCCCTGCTTCAGATTCTCCCGAAAGGCCCGCCAAAAGAGGGTGAAGGCGTTCTTCTCCTTCTGGCGGAAGCTCTTGACCACGGCATAATAGAGGGCCGAGGTGGCCGGGCCGAAGGTGAGAACGGGCAGGGACAGAAAGGCCCAGGCGAGGCTCAGCCCCACCAGATCCACCCCCCGGCTCAGGAAGGACCACCATAGATTCTCCGGGTCGAAGACCCTGCGCAGCGGCTTTTCCATGAAAGCTTACAGGGCCCAGCCCTGCTTCGCCTCGATCTCGTCCATGAGCTTGTCCACCAGGATGAGGCTGCGGGGCACATGGAAGGGGCCCTTGAAGGTGCTGCCCTTGCAGGGAGGCTCCGTGGGCTGGCCGTCTCGCCTGAGATATCCGAACCACTCCCCGTAGGCGGGGTCGGCGAAGTGCTCCCGGCAGTAGTCCAACGTCTTATAGAACCAGTCGAGGTAGTATTCGTCCCCGGTGTCCCGATAGAACAGCATGGACGCGATCAAGATCTCGTTGTGGGGCCACCAGAGCTTCATGTCATGCTCGTAAGCTTCGGGAGGCTTGCCCATGCAGTCGATAAAGTACAGCAGGCCGCCGTATTTCTCATCCCAACCCGCCGTGATGGCGTTGCGGAAGATGGTCTCGGCGACGGCGTGAAGCTCCCTGTCGCCGGTGGCGTTGGCCTGCTCGGCCAGGAACCAGCTGCCCTCGATGTCGTGGCCCGGGTTCACCACCCGACCGGCGGTGGTGTCCGTCTGCAGCTCCCCGTCGGGGCCCACGGTCTCCAGGACGCATTTCAGTTCCGGCTTGTAGTGGTAGCGGACGATCTCGTCCACGCACTGCCTGGCCCGGGCGTCGTAGAGGGCGGCGTTCTCCGGGTCGCACCGGCGCATGACGGCGGTCACGTTGAGATAGATCATGGGATCGCCGAAGGCACGGCCCCGCCTCGTCTCGGGGATGGTCTTGGGGCCCAGACCCGTGGGGTCCTCTATGAGGCCGTGGCGCAGGGCGTAGGTCAGCTCATAGGTGCGGCGGGCCCGCTCGATATACTTCTTCTCGCCGGTGTTGGCGTAGAGCTCCGCGTTGGCCATGGTGTAGAAGTCCTCGGAGAAACAGTACCGCCGCTGACGCAACGGCCGCCCCTCGCCAGTGACCGTGAAGTAGAGCCGATCCCCGGCCCCGTGGTTCACGCAATGGTCCTCCAGGAACTCCACACAGCTTTTGGAAGCCTCCAGCCATTCCGGCCGGACGCCGTAGTTGGAGCAAAGGAAGGCGTAGATCCAGCCGCAGCGGCCCTGCATCCACACGCTCTTATCGGTGGAGAAAATCTCGCCCTTTCGATCCAGGCAGGTGTACACGCCGCCATGCTCCCTGTCGAGGCCGTGACGCAGCCAGAAATCGGCGCTGCCCTTGAGCTCGTCCCGGACCCACCGGTGCGCCTGTTGAAACCTTTCTTTTTCCATCGTGAACGCATCCTTTCTTATCTGTGTTTGGCTTATTTTATCATAGGCTGTTTTTTCGCGCAAGACGCCTTGTCAAAAGAGAGGTTTTTCGGTATGATGAGAAAAAATCAGGAGGCTCAGCATATGGATCTGTACGGCATCTCCGTCCCCATGACCAACCATCCCAAA
>JAFWMS010000005.1 GCA_017545535.1 Clostridia bacterium
GCCGGCGGAGGCGTAGCACACCGTGGAGGCCGTCACCTGCTTGCCGCCGGTCTTGGCCGTCCACCAGCCGGCGAAGGTGTACCCGGCCCGGGTGGGCGTGGGCAGGGCGCCATACTGCTGGCCGTACTTCACCACCTTGGTGGTGGGGCTCACCGTGCCGCCGTTGGGGTTGAAGGTCATGGTGTACCCCTCCGTCCAGCGGGCGTACAGAGTGTAGTTCCCGGAGGCGTAGCAGACGGTGGAAGCCGTCACCTTCTTGCCGCCGGTCTTGGCGGTCCACCAGCCGGCGAAGGTATAGCCCTTCCTCGTGGGCACGGGCAGGGTGCCGTAGGCCTGGCCATAGGTCACGGTCTTGGTGGAAGTCCCGCAGGTGCCGCCGTTGGGGTTCAGCGTCACGGTATAGGACTTGGGCGTCCAGTGAGCATAGAGGGTATCCGTATCCAAGGTCTGTGAATACGTTTGCCCTCCATTGCCAGCAAAGTAACCATCCTCGTCATACCAGCCGGCAAAAGTATAGCCGTTGCGGGTGGGCGTGGGCAGAACGATCGAAGAGCACTTCCAGGCACCCAACCACATGGCGTACAGAGTCACGTTCGCGTCGGTCGTGTACGCGTCGCCGGGGGCATAATACGTCCCGCCGTCCGTGTTGGACGTTCCCCAGCGGTCAAAGGAATACTGGAGGGTGCGGCTGCCCGACAGAGAGGCGGTGTTCACCGTTCCGCCGTTTGCGTCGAAATAGACCGTATAATCGCTCCAGGTTTCGCTGTCATAGCTTGGGATGGTGCTGGACAGATACAGGGTCTGACCCTGGGTCTTGGTCTGACTGGCCGGCGCGCCGTATCCGCCGTTGGCGTCATAGCTGACGGTGTATGTGGTCGTCGTATCGTAATTCGTCGCACGGCTGATGGTGACGTATGTATATGAGCTGTATTTGATCGTGTGCGTGGCGACTTTATTATGACTCGTTTTGTTGTCGTCGAACACCTTAACACCGGTGGACGAGACGCTCACGACCACAGCTGAGTGACTTCCGCCGCCAGAGGTCTTTGACCCAAGGCGAATGATATCGCCCGGCATGGCGCTCTTCATAGTATCATAGGTGTATGATCCCTTCTTATACTGTTTGAAGGTTATCGAACTGCCGGCAGAACTTGCAAAGAGATACCAGCCTACATAATTGGCAAACCCGCAGCAGGTATATCCGTTTTTTAAACCGGTGCCATAATAATAATGCTTCATGCTGAACGAGGAAGGGATCAGCAGGCCGTCAGCCTTCGCTTTGTTCTTAAACCAGGTCTGCTTCAGGATATTGCTCGTATTGCACTTTGTGCAGGCGTTGTCGTCGCATACGGTCTGATCCGTGGTCCAAATCACGCCGTTCAAAGAATTCTGGATCTTTGTCAGGCGGCTCTGGACGGTGCTCTTCGTGACTGTCGACGCCGCTTCGGCCTCCCTGATCCCGCCCAGGGGCGCGGGGAGACAAAGGACGCTCGCCAGGACCAACGCCGCCAAAAGCAAAGTCATCCAACGTTTCATCTTTCTTTTTTCCTCCTGCTCTGTAAACGAAAAGTGTTTGCCCAGAATTGCACAAGGATACGCGTGCTCTGTGCGCCCATATCGCTCATTCAGTATAACAGGGCGGAAAAGGATTATCAATAAAAAATATGCGTTTTTTCTAAAAATATCGAACAAAAAAGCGGGGAATTGGTGTATACTGTTTTTTAAGCAAGAATACGAGATAAGGATAGTCTATGGGCATCAGTAACGTACTCTCCCTGCTGTGCGGGGTGGCGCTGTTCCTGTTCGGCATGTCCGTCATGGGCGACGGGCTCAAGCGGGTGGCCGGGAACAAGCTGGAAGTCATTCTCTGGCGGCTGAGCAGCACGCCCATCAAGGGGGCGCTGCTGGGCCTGGGCGTGACGGCGGCCATCCAAAGCTCCGCGGCCACCACCATCATGGTGGTGGGCTTCGTGAACTCCGGCATGATGAAGGGCATCCAGGCCATCCCCATCATCCTGGGCGCCAACGTGGGCACCAGCGTCACGGGCTGGCTGCTGTGCCTGTCCCTTTTGGGCGGGGGCGGCGGCTGGGTGTCCCTGTTCTCCACGGCCACCATCACGGCGGCGGTGGCCATCGTGGGCACCCTCTTCCGGATGACGGCCAAATCCACCGCCAAGAAGCACGTGGGCGACATTTTGCTGGGCTTCGCCGTGCTCATGTTTGGCATGAGCGCCATGTCCGACGCGGTGCTGCCCCTGAAGGAGAGCGCCAAGTTCCGGGAGCTGCTGCTCCTGTTCGACAACCCGCTCCTGGGCATCCTGGTGGGCGCCCTCTTCACGGCGGTGCTCCAAAGCGCCTCGGCGGCGGTGGGCATTTTGCAGGCCCTGTCCATGACCGGGGCCATCACGGCGGAAGCCGCCATCCCCATCATCATGGGCATCGCCATCGGCGCCTCGGTGCCGGTGCTGCTGGGGGCCGTCGGCGCCGGGCCCAGCGGACGGCGAACCGCCCTCACCTATCTGTTCATCAACGTTTTGGGCACGCTCATCTGCCTGATCCCCTTCTTCCTGGGAAATCTGCTGCTCCCCAAGAGCTTCCGCAGCCAGGTGGTGGGGCCGGTGGAGCTGGCGCTGATCAACTCCGTCTTCCGCATCCTGGCCACGGTGGTGCTGCTGCCCTTCGTGAACGGGCTGAGGCGCCTCGCTCACCGGCTGGTGAAGGATCGGCCAGAGGACCTTATCCAGCAGGCCATGATCGACCGGCTGGAGGATCGGTTCATCGCCCACCCCGCATTGGCCATCGAGCAGAGCAAGATCGTCCTTTCCAAGATGGCGGACACGGCCCGGGAGAACCTCACCCGGGCGCTGAAGCTTTTGTCCAACTGGTCTGACAGCGGGTACGCCGCGGTGGATCGGCTGGAGGAACAGGTGGACACCTACGAGGACAAGCTGGGCACCTATCTCGTGCGGGTGAACCGGCAGGAGCTGACGCCGGCGCAAAACAAGGAGATCAGCAAGTTCCTCCACTGCATCAGCGACATCGAGCGCATCAGCGACCACGCCATGAACGTGGGCGAGACCGCCAAGGAGATCGCGGAAAAGAAGGTCCGGTTCTCCCCGGAGGCGATGCGGGAGCTGAACGCCCTCATCGCCGCCGTGGAGGAGATCGTGGACCTGTCCATGGGCGCGTTCGAAAAGGAAAACGTGAAGGAAGCCTACCGGGTGGAGCCCCTGGAGGAGACCATCGACATGCTCAGCGACGAGCTGAAGCTCCACCATGTGAACCGGGTCCAGGCGGGCCAGTGCACCCTGGACCAGGGGTTCGTGTTCAACGATCTGATCACCAATTTAGAGCGGGTGGCGGACCACTGCTCCAACATCGCCGTGGCCATGATCGAGCTGGAGGCCGGGGCCTTCGACACCCATGAGTATCTGAACAGTCTCCGGGACGTGCACTCCGACAGCTTCAACCGGTATTTCGAGCTCTACAAGAACAAATATGATCTGCTGCAGGGGGATTTCTCCGCCGGCATCTACGATTTGAGCAAGCCGGAAAGCTCCCCTAAGTCCGCCGCCAAAGCCGCGGCCCCCGCCGCCGTGAGCTCCTCCCGGGAGCCGTAGCCGTAGAGGACGCCGATGCAGTTCAGGTCGTTCTCCCGGGCGCCGATCACGTCGTGCTCCCTGTCCCCCACCATGACCGTCTCCGACGGGTCCAAACCATATGTACTGAGGGCGTAGGCGATGACCTCGCCCTTTTTCGTGCGCGTTTCGTCCAGGGTGGACCCGGCCACGGCCTCGAAGTATTGCAGCAGGTCGAAGTGCTCCAGGATCCGCAGCGACAGGGGCTCCGGCTTGGAGGTGGCCACAAACAGCCGAAGGCCCGCCGCCCTAAGGTCCGCCAAGGTCTCCCCGATGCCCGCGTAGGGCACGTTCTCGAACAGGCCCTTGACGGTGAAGTGCTCCCGGTAGAAGATAAGCGCCTGCTCCGCCTCCGCCCGGGAGAGGCCCCACTCACTCATGAACATCTCGATGAGCGGCGGCCCGATGAACACGTACAGCTCCTCCCGCCGGCTCACCGGTCGCCCCAGCCGCCGCTGGGCGTGCATCAGGGAGTTGGTGATCCCCTCCGCCGGGTCCGTCAGCGTCCCGTCCAGGTCGAAGAGTACGTTTTTTATGCGCTCCATTTGCTCGCTCCTTCCTGTTCGCCGGTCAACGCCTCCCGCACCAGCTCCCCGATCTCGGTGGTGTCCAGGTCGCGGATCTGCTCGTAGGGGAAGACGGCGGCCACGGTCAGGGTGACGGGGGTCCTGCGGAGGAAAAAGTTTTTGCCGATGCTCTCCGTGCCCCGGGTCTTGAGGACCACCAGGGGGCACTTGGCCCACTGGGCGGCCTTGAAGCAGCCCACCCGGAAGGGGAGCAGCTCGCCGGTCTTGGACCGGGTCCCCTCGGGATAGATGCCCATGGCCTCCCCCGCCTGGATGCGGCGGACCACCTGGCGGATGACCAACAGGCCCTGTCGATCGTCCGCCCGGTCCAGGGAGATGCACCCCGCCCCGGCGATGAGCCGGCCGCCCACGGGGATGTCCAGATTCTCCTTCTTGGTGACGAAGGTGAGACCCCGCTTGCGCAGGGCGTACATGGCGGTGATGGGGTCGAAGTCGGACCGGTGGTTCCCCACCAGCAAAAACCCGCCCTCGGGGAGCCGCTCCTCCCCCACCAGCTTCACCTGGACGGCCCCCAGCTGCAACAGGGGCCCGATGCTCACCGTCAAAAGCTTTCGATAGAAGCCGAACCCCTTGGGGTCCGGGTCCTTCTTGTTCACGAACAGGGACGCCGCCGCCAGCGCCAGGGCGTGCAGCAGCAACAACCCCAAAAAGGTCCCCAGGAAAAACAGGGGGCACTGGAGGGGCGTGCGGGCGAAGGCCAGCACCGCCCCGAAGCTCAACACAAGATACAGAATCAGCATAGCTGCCTCCTCAAAGATTCACACCGCCAGTATACCATGGGCGCGGGCCCCCCGCAAGGTGTCGCCCGGCTACAGCTCGTCCAGATCGAAGGAGATGTCCTCCAGCTGGACGTGGGAGGGCTCCTCCCGATAGTTGAGCAGGGTGTTCCGCTGCCGGGCCCGGTGCTTGGCCTGGGCGATGTCCAAAACGTTCTGCACCGCGTCCGCCAAAGGCCCCGGTCGGCCCGGGCCGGTGGGCGGCCGGGGGGACGTACCCTGCGGGGGGAGCTGCCCCTGCTGCTTGTCCCGCTGCTCCCAGGCCCGGATAAGGGCCCGCCAGTCCCGGATGGGGTTCTGCCCCACCCGCCAGCCCGTGGCGGCGTAGTAGTCGAAGAAGTAGTCCCCGTCGATGCCGTTCTTCCGTTCCTCACAGAAGGCCTTGATCTCCTCTCGGGTGGGTATGTGTGTGCCCGCCTCCGCCGGGGCGTTCTCTTTGGTCATACACACATGCTCCTGCTCATGCTCTTTATCATGCTCTTCCTCTTTCTCTTCTTCATGGTCATACTCTTTGTCTGAAACCAGAGGAAGGGGGTCTGGTTCCAGCCGCTCCGGCTTGGTTTCAACCATGGGATCAACCTTGGTATCAGCGGCCGGCTTCCGCTTGCAGCCCCGGGCCCGTTCGGCGCTACTCACCTTCTCCTCGTATATCTCCGCCTCCCGGTCGATGATCCGGCGGGCCATGGCCCAGACGAAGCGCTCGTTGCCCGAAAGCTCGGCCAGCCGCCCGTCCTCGGCGTAGGCGATCATGGCCGTGAACAGCCGGCCCCTCTCCTCAAAATCCAGGGGCTCCATAAGCTCCTGAAAATCCGTGAACACCTTCAAATACTTCATTTTCTCTTCCTCCGCCCCCATTGTACCGTAAACAGGGGTTCCTGGTTTCCGATAATCCGTTCATATTCGCGGGCGGGATCGCCCTTTCCTTGACAGGAAGGAAAGGACGGGGTTATCATCGGTATATATGGAATAGGGAGGAAAAGATCCATGAAGAAGATCGGAGCCTTGCTGCTGGCGCTGGCGCTGTGCGGGAGCCTGTTCGCCTGCGCGGCGGTCCAAAACGCCCAAACCGCCTTTCTCCTGTCCCCGGAGGGCGCCATGATCGGCCGGACCTTTGAAGAGGTGGAAGCGGCCTTCGGCCCCTTCTCCACGGTGTATCTGGAGGAGGATCGGCCGGCGGCCTACGTGTTCAGCCGGAGCAACGTGGCCTTCCATTTCAGCGCGCCCCTGGTGCAGAAGAGCTGGGCCAACAAGCTGTCCAGTACGGCGGGCTTCATCCCCGGCGCCATCGCCCTCCGGGACATCCAGCCCACGGACCTGTGCGTCGGCGTCTCCGGACGGATCAAAGACTTCGGCATAGCCGACAGCGACGTGACGGAGATGTCCAACTCCCTTTTGGCCTACCGGCCGGAGACCCGGGAGACCAGGACCAACACCATCTACTCCCTGACCACCCAGGATGGGGCCTATGAGGTGAGCGTCTACTGCGCCCGGGGGGAGACCGTCGTCACCCCGAACCACCAGATCGAGGTCATGGCCACAAAGCAGCGGCCCGCGGCGGACCCCTCCGTGACGGAGTTCAGCTTCGGCGGCGCCACCATCAAGGTGGGCGAGACCAAGGTGGAGATCCGGGCCGGCAGCCGGGCCCGCCGGGCGATCCCCGCCCAGGAGGTGAGCGACCTGGTCCGCTACTGCCCGGACCTTCAGTCCCTGATCCTGGACTACTGCGACATCGAGGGCGTGGAGCAGATCGGCCTGCTGACGGATCTCACCCATCTGGAGATCATGAGCTGCAACCTGCCGGACATCTCCTTCGTGGCGGGACTCACCAAACTCACCGAGCTGGGCATCTGCCACAACCGGATCTCCGATCTGACCCCCATCGAAGATCTGCCCCTCACCTATCTTAACCTGGCCGACAACCCGGCCCTGGGGAACCGGGACCTTCGCTCCGTGGGCTATATCACCACGCTGCAGACCCTGTACATCTACTCCATGAACATTTCCGATCTGTCCGCCCTCCAGTCCCTGAATAAGCTGGTCACCCTGAACGTGAACTACGATTCCAAGATCGACGAGGACGATTTGGAGGTGGTGAGCAATTTCCCCAAGCTGCGCAAGCTCCAGATCAACAGCACCGGCGTCGCCAGCTTCGACTTCCTCTTCGAGGATTGCCCGACCCTGCGGGAGCTGGACGCCCGGAAGCTTACAAAGCTTCAGGACCCCGTCGAGAGCATCCTGAAGCTCCCCCAGCTGGAGCGGCTCAGCAGGCTGAGCGTGGGCAAGGACCTTCAGGAGAGCCTGGACGCCCAGACCCAGGCCGACTACGGCATGAGCGCCGTGGATTGGTTCAAGTCCCAAGACGTGACTCTGTCGTTCAACTAATCCGCCTTGATTTCCCAAGGGGGACGGAGCTAATCCGTCCCCCGTTCTGTTTTCACAACATTTTTACAAACAGCTCCTCTTTTCCGGAAAAAGCGGTGGATTCCATCGCATTTTATTGGTACAATAGGCCTGATAAAAGCAGGCGTCCCCCATGGGACGCGAAAGGGAAAACACATGGACGAAAAACAACAGCGGCCCCGCCGCCCCTGGTGGCTGTGGCTGATCGTGGGATTGGGTGTGGCGGTCATGCTCTTTGGGCTGGGCGCCCCCAGCGCCCTGTTCTCCGGCAGCGAGGAGGAGGTCACCTATGACGTGTTCCTGGACGCGCTGGAGGCGGGAAAGGTGAAGGAGGTGCAGCTCAAGAGCGGCACCCTCTATTATACGCTGCAGGCTGAGGCGGAGGCGAAGCCCACCCAGGCGCCCCAGCTGAACTTCGGCTTTCGGCCTCTGACCAGCAGCAAGAAGACGAAGGTCTACGCCGTCACCGCCATGAACGACCCGAACCTGGTGGACCGGCTCCACGCCGCGGGGGTCACCTTCTCGGAGAACGCGGGCACGGGGAACATGCTCCTTCTGGTGCTGATCCAGTATCTGGTGCCCATCCTCTTCTATGTGGCCATCTTCAGCTTCTTCTTTCGGCGCATGGGCAAGCTGGGCGCCGGCGGCGGCCTCATGGGCGGTCTGGGCAAATCCAACGCCCGCACCGTGGAGGGGGGCGAGGTGAAGACCACCTTTGCGGACGTGGCCGGCCAGGACGAGGCGAAGGAGAGCCTGCAGGAGATCGTGAGCTACCTGCACAACCCCCAGGAATACACGGAGATCGGCGCCCGGATGCCCCGGGGCGCGCTGCTCATCGGCCCGCCGGGCACGGGCAAGACCCTCATGGCCCGGGCCGTGGCCGGGGAGGCGGGTGTGCCCTTCCTCTCCATTTCGGGGCCTGAGTTCGTGGAGCTGTTCGTGGGCATGGGCGCGTCCAAGGTCCGGGACCTGTTCAAGGAGGCCCGGGAGAAGGCGCCCTGCATCGTGTTCATCGACGAGATCGACGCTGTCGGCAAAAAGCGGGACGGCTTCGGCGGCAACGACGAGCGGGAGCAGACCTTGAACCAGCTCCTGTCCGAGATGGACGGCTTTGAGGGCAACTCCGGCGTGGTGATCCTGGCCGCCACCAACCGGCCCGAGTCCCTGGATAAGGCGCTGCTGCGGCCCGGCCGGTTCGATCGGCGGGTGCCCGTGGAGCTCCCCGACCAGGGGGGCCGGGAGGCGATCTTGCGCATCCACTGCGACAGGATCAAGACCGCGGGGCCCATCGACCTCGCCGCCATCGCCCGGATCACGCCGGGAGCCAGCGGCGCGGACCTGGCCAACGTGATCAACGAGGCGGCCCTCTGCGCCGTCCGCGCCGGGCGGCACGCCGTGACGCAAAAGGATCTGGAGGACAGCGTGGACGTGGCGCTGGCCGGCAAGCAGCGCAAGAGCATGGTCATCTCCCAGCACGAGAAGGAGATCATCGCCTACCACGAGGTGGGCCACGCCCTGGTGGCCGCCAGGCAGAAGGGAGCGTCCCCGGTGCACAAGATCACCATCATCCCCCGGACCTCCGGGGCCCTGGGGTTCACCATGCAGGCGGACGAGGACGAGCGCTTCCTCATGGATAAGCAGGAGGCCTTCGCCAAGATCGTGACGCTGACCGGCGGCCGGGCCGCGGAGGAGCTTTGCTTCGACTCCGTCACCACCGGCGCCAGCAACGACATCGAGCAGGCCACCTCCATCGCCCGGGCCATGATCACCCGGTACGGCATGAGCGAGAGCTTCGGCATGACCGCCTTCGAGCAGGTGGTGAACCCGTATCTGGGCAACGACACCGCCATGAACTGCTCCCAGGAGACCGCCGCCCGGATCGACCGGGAGGTCATCGCCCTCATCGAAAAGGCGTACGAGCAGGCCAAGACCATCCTCAAGGACAACCGGTCCAAGCTGGACGAGATCGCCCGGGTGCTCATCGCCCGGGAGACCATCACCGGCCAGGAGTTCATGGACATCCTGAACGCCCCCGTGGCCCTGCCGGCGAAGCAGGAGCCGGGCGAAGCGGAGAACGAGGGATAACCGCTTTTTTGCCGCTTTTTCTCTTCGGTGAAGAGAAAAAAGCGGCGGAAAAAGAGAAGCACAAAAAAAGGATTGTGGGTTAGTTCCACAGTCCTTTTTCATTTCAGTGAGCTTTTCTTTTTAGGCGGCTTTTTACCCATGGGCAAAACATAGTCGAAACCTTTGCAAAGCTCGGTTTCTCGTTGTTTTGCCCGTGCTTCGCCTCGCTGCATCTGCCACAGGCAGCGCTCGGCTTCGCACCCTTTCACCGAAAAGAAAAAACCGCAAAATTCCCCCATCGCCCCCTATCCCGCTCGCCTCCTGAGCCGGGGCGCCCAATAGTCCCTGCCGTAGACCAGGATCTCCGCCAGCAGCCCCACGGGCAGAGCGAAGAGCACGTCCAGGGCCGAATGCTGCTTCACGAAGCAGACCGCCAGGCACACGCCGACGACGAAGAGGGTGAGGCACCCTTTCCCCCAGGCGGGCAGGGCCTCGTCCTTCAGCCCCGCGGACAGGATCCCCAACGAATAGGCCACGTGGAGGCTTGGGCAGACGCCGGTGCTGGTATCGAATGAATAGATGAAGGCCATGACCGCCGTTAAGAAATTCTCTCGGGGGAACACCTCCGGCCTAAGGTCCTGCCGGGTTGGCCAGAGGATATAGCAGACCATGGCCACGGCCTGGGTGATCATGATGAAGATCTGGATCTTCCGGAACCGGGGCACGTCGAAGAGCAGCGTATACAGCAAACTCCCGAACACCAGGGCGTACCAGCCCACGTAAAAGAGGGCGAACCACTCGTTGAAGGGGATAAGGTCGTCCAGCCGGCAGTGGACGGGCGTGCACCTTTCCCAGGGGATCAGGTTCTCCGTGATGAAATAGAGGGCGAAATAGACGATCCACCCCCCCAACAGCTTCAGATGGGCGAACCGGGGCTCGTTCAGCTTTTTCAGGGAGAATCCCCGGTAATCGTAAACGGTCCGCTTCATCTCTCGTACACCTCCAACGGCCGGCTCCTCGGATACTCCCGCTTCGGGACGTTGGGGTAGGGCACAACGGTGTGCTCGGGCAGCGCCAAGGCTATCTCGGTGATCCGGTCCATGAGGGCCTTCGTCACCCGCCTGCGCTCCGTTTCCAGGGGGGCCGCCGGATCGAAGACGATGGGCCGCCCATAGGTCATGACCTTCAGCCGGGGCGCCAGATACAGGGGCACGAAGGCAAGGGCCTGCCCCGTCTGCTTATGGTACATGCGCCCCAGATCCACGAACCGATCCTGAAAGGCGTGGACGATGTTGTTGTGCTCGTCGTAGCACTCGGGGAAGATCACCAGCCTGTCCCCGTCCCGGAGCTTTTGCACCGACTCCCGGAAGGTGGACAGGGTCCTGGCGTCGTGGTAGACGCCGATGGTGTGGGCGTTGTTGAACACGCACACGGACAGGGGCACGATCAGATGGCTCAACAGCTTATAGAACCAGCGGACGGCCTTGGGCTTCTGGGACCAAAAGTCCCGAAAGGCGTAGGCCGCCACCTCCTCCCGGTGCATCATCTCCCCGGTGCACCAGACCCAGTGACGGCCGGGGGTATACAGCTCCCCGGCGATGGGCCCGTACATCTGGCTGTGGTTCCCCACGACGACGCAGGGCCCCTCCGGCAGGTTCTCCGCCCCTTCGATCCGCCACTTGGGGGAGAAGAGCCACACCCCATAGCGGATGAGGCGATAGGTGAAAGAGGTGGGCTTGTCGCCCACCTCCGCTTTTTTCAAAGATGGTGCGCTCATTGCACGCCTACGCCCGCGTAGTTGTCCTCATAGAAGACGGCGGCGTTCCGGGCCTCGTTGAGCCAATCCTCCTGGACGGCGTCCCATTCCTCGGTCTGCCGGGCGGCCAGGGCGGCGGCGGTGAAGGTCTCCGGATCGTCGTCGAAGGACGCTGCTCCGGCGGGCAGATCGGCCAGCCGCTGAATAAGGTAGAAGCTGTCCCCCACCTGAATGAGCTCAGAGATCTCCCCCTCCTGCAGGGCCACGGCGGCCTCCCAGACCTGCTGGGGCCACTCCTCGTCCTGGGCCTTGGTATAGAAGATCACGGTGCCGTCCCGCCTGGGCTCCCCTTCGGCGTAGCCGTAGAAGCCCATGGTCCCCTCCTCGTTGGAGTAGGTATTGAAGAGGGTGACGAAGTCCGTGCCCTTCAGGGCGTCCGCCCGGGCCCGCTGGGCCTTGTCTCCGGACTTCTGCAGCAGGCCGGCGTTGGCCGCCTGGAGCTCCTGATACCGGGCCACGATCTGGGCCTGCCGATCCTCGTCCAGATCCCGGAGCACCAGCTTCCCGTATTCCGATTCCAGATTGGTCATCTCCAGCTCGTTGGCAGAGTAGGCGGCGCTGTCGTCCGGGTCTACGTCGAAGGTCAGCACCTGCATCCGGCCGAAGCCCTCCGGCGTGTACAGGACCGGGATCTCGCTGTCCCCCAGACGGTAGCTCTGGTCCTGCTCCTTATAGGCGGAATAGTCCTCCTCGAAGCTCTCCTTCTGGCTGGCCGCCTCCGCCTCGAACCAGGCTTTGGCTTCCGCCTCGGTGACGGACACGCCCTTGTTGAACTCGTCCTGCAAAAGCTCGGTCATCGCGCTCTCCTCATAGGAGGCGGTCACCTCCCCCAGCCACTGGTCGAAGGAGTAGCCGAAGTAGTCCTCCACGTCCTTTTTCAAAAACTCCCGAGCCTTCTCGGCCAGGGCCACCGGGTCCGCGTCCTCGCCCAGCTCCTCCTTGGCCTGGTCCAGATAGTCGCCGGCGTACTCCACCATGAGCTCCTCCACCTGCTGGGCCACCTCTTCCCGCTTTTCCTCGGTGAGAGTCACGCCCATCTCTTTGGCTTTCCAGGGCAGGACCTTGGCCGAAAGCAGGTCCTCGACGACCATGTCCCGATACTGCCCGATCTCCTCCGCAGTGGTGGGCGCGGACACGCCGTAGTAGCCCATGTACTCGATGACGGTGTTGTAGCTGGCGCGTACCTCCCCCACGGTGACGGTGAAGTCCCCCAAGGTGAAGGCGGGCAGCTCGTCCGCAGCAGCGGTGTCGGTTGCGGCGCTTTGGGTCGCGGCGGGCTGGGCGTCCGACTTAGTCGCCTCCGCGGCCGGCTTCTCCTCCAAACAGCCCGCCAGGCCCAGCAGCATGGCTGCGCTCAGGACCAGGGCCAATAGCTTCTTACTCACGATTCCTGTTTCCTTTCTGTTTATCTATGCTTTGCCCCATTATACCCTCTCCTCCAGCCGGTTGCAATCCGCCAGGATGGAAAGAAATTGTGGCAGTTTTTTTACAAATTCGTCCGCCGAACGCCCCTTGACGGCGATCTCCACGACCGCCGGGTCCCCGGCGAGGAGCCGCGCCCCCTGTTCACCCGAGAGGGCCATTAACAGCTTTCCCCCGTCGGGCCGGGCGCTCCGGTCGTATTTGAGGGTGGTTTTCCCCGGCTTCACCGTCACGGACAAAAACCCGGCCCGGGCGGCCAGATGCTTGATGAGGGAGAGCCGCATGAGCCGCTCCACGCTCTCGGGCAGATCCCCGTACCGGTCGGTGAACTCGTCGTACATGTCCTCGAACATGGGCTCGTCCTCGATCTCAGCGATCCGCTTGTACATGGCCATCCGCTGCAGCTCCCCGTTCACGAAGCCCTTGGGCACGAAAGCGTCCCCGGGGGCGTCCACCGCCGTGTCGATGAGGGGCAGGACCTCCCGGCCCGTCTCCTCGTCCACCGCCTGGCGGATGAGCTTGCAGTAGAATTCATAGCCCACGTCCGCCAGATGCCCGTGCTGCTCCGCCCCCAGCAGGCTCCCGGCGCCCCGGATCTCCAGATCCCGCATGGCCAGCCGGTATCCGGCCCCGAACTGGGTGAACTCCCGCACCGCCAGCAGCCGCTTTTGGGCCGCCTCGGGCAGGGACCGGCTCTGGGGCACGGTGAAGTAGGCGTAGGCGATCCGGTTCGATCGCCCCACCCGGCCCCTGAGCTGGTAGAGCTGGGCCAAACCCAGCTTATCCGCGTCCAGGACCACCAGGGTGTTGCAATTCGGTATGTCCACGCCGCTCTCCACGATGGTGGAGCAAAGGAGCACGTCCGCCTCGTGTCGGATGAAGGCCATCATGGCCTGCTCCAGGGCGTGCTCGTTCATCTGCCCGTGGGCCATGATGAACCGGGCCTCCGGCACCAGCTCCTGAAAATGGCTGAGAGTGCTCTCCATGCCCAGGACCCGGTTGCTGACCAAAAAGACCTGGCCGCCCCGGGAGAGCTCCCGCCGGATGGCGACGGCGATCTGGGCGTCGGTATACTCCACCACGTAGGTTTGCACCGGGAACCGGTTCTCCGGCGGCGTCTCGATGACGGACACGTCCCTGACTCCGGTCATGGCCATGTTCAAGGTCCGGGGGATGGGGGTGGCGGTCATGGTCAGCACGTCCACCTGGCTGCGCATGGCCTTGATCTGCTCCTTGTGGTTCACGCCGAAGCGGTGCTCTTCGTCGATGATCAAGAGCCCTAAATCCTTGAATTTCACGTCTTTCGCCAGCAGGGCGTGGGTGCCGATGACCATGTCCATCTCCCCGGTGGCCAAAGCTTTCTTCACGTTGTCCCGCTCCTTGGGGGTCTGGAACCGGGAGAGGCACCCCACCGTCACGGGGAAGGCGGAGAACCGCTCGGAGACGGTGGCGAAATGCTGCTGGGCCAGGATGGTGGTGGGGGCCAGCAGCGCCACCTGCTTCCCGTCCTGGATGGCCTTGAAGGCGGCCCGGATGGCCACCTCGGTCTTGCCGTAGCCCACGTCCCCGCAGAGGAGCCGATCCATGGGCCGGCGGCTCTCCATGTCCGCCTTCACCTCCCGGATGGACCTGAGCTGATCCCGGGTCTCCTCATAGGGGAAGGCGCTTTCCAGCTTCCGCTGCCAGGGCGTGTCCGGGGAGAAGGCAAAGCCCATCCGAGACGCCCGCTTGGCGTACAGGGCCGCCAGATCCACCGCCAGCTTCTTGGCGGCGGCCCGGGCCTTTTGGACCTTCTGCTGCCACTCGCCGCCCCCCAGCTTGCTCAGGGGAGGTGCCACGTCCTCCCCCGAGGAGCCCATGTATTTTTGTATCCGGTCCAGCTGGTCCGTGGGGATGTAGAGCTTGTCGCCCCCTTTGTAGACCAAAAGCAGGTAATCCCGGGTGCTGTTCTGGACCGTGAGCTGCTCCACGCCCACGAACCGGCCCACGCCGTGGGCCTCGTGGACCACGTAGTCCCCCACGGTCAGATCGGAAAATTTGAGGCCGCTTTTCTTCTTCCGGGGCCGGGACATGCGCTTGCCGAAGAGCTCCGCCCCGGTGAGCACCATGAGCTTTTGGGCCGGGCACAAAAAGCCCCGGGGCAGGCTCTCCCGAAGGATCAGCACCTCGCCGGGCTCCACCGCCCGGTCGAGCCCGTCCGATATGG
Organism: Clostridia bacterium; assembly: GCA_017545535.1. GTDB lineage: Bacteria > Bacillota > Clostridia > Christensenellales > CAG-138 > RUG472. Next base: position 14,910 of record JAFWMS010000005.1, read on the forward strand.
CGCATCTCAGCTCGTCCTGGAGGCTTTGGAGCAGGGCGTCGGCGCTTTCGCCCCCGTATAAAAGGGCGCTGCCGCCGGTCTGCCGAAACCGTTTCAGCTCCCGGCAAAGCTCCCCCATGTCCCCCAGGTACATGGGCGCCCCCTCCAGGGTGAACTTCACCCGCATCTGGTGCTCCAACTCCCGGCTGGTGCGGAACAGGGCGTAGACGGCCCCCGTCCGCCGGGTGTTCAAAACGGTGTTCAGATACCCGTCCTCCCGCAGGAGCTTCGCCTGCAGGGGATGGCCCTCCTCCCGCTCCAGCATGGCGGTGACGGACTCCAAAAACAGGGTCCGGGCCGTCCGCCCCTCCTCCAGCACCCGGTCGGGCTCGATGACAAGCAACCTGCAGTCCCCGGGCAGATAGTCGCCAAGGGAGGTCTCCTCCTCATACAGCAGGGGCAGCAGCACGTCCGCCCCCAGGGTGGGCCTGTTTTCCGCCCAGTCCTCCCGCTCCCGGTCGAAGCCCGCTCTGTCTCCCAGGGCTTTCAGGGCCTTGCGGACCCGGGCGCCGGGCTGGGGCGTCTCGAAGGCAGGCGGGATCAGGGCCCGATCCGTCTGGCGGATGGACCGCTGGGTGCTCACGTCGAACCAGCGGAGCTGGTCCACCTCGTCGTCGAAGAATTCGATCCGGCAGGGCTCCTCCCCCTGGGGCGGGAACACGTCCAAAATATCGCCCCGGAGGGCCACCTGGCCCGGGCCTTCCAGCATATCCACCCGTTCGTAGCCCGCCGCCACCAGATCGGCAAGCAGCTCCCGGGGGGGCAGCACGTCCCCCCGCTTCACCACCTTCAGCTGAGAGATGAAGGCTTCCGGCGGGGCCAACCGCTCCAAAAGGGCCGCCGCGCAGGTGACGAACAGGGTGGGCACGCCCAAGGCCAGCCGGGACAGGACCCCCAGCCGCTGGCTCCGCCGCTCCGGCGCCGCCGCTTGCACGTGGACCAGGGGCAGCTCCCGGGGCAGAAAGGCCTGGACGTCCGGCCGATAGCTTTTGAGCTCGTTGAACAGGTCCACGGCCGCCGCCTCGGTGTCCAGGACCACCATCGTGGTCCCCTCCTCCGAAAGGGCGGCGAACACCGGCGCCCGGGCAGCGTCAGGCAGGGAAAAGACCGCCGCGGGGCCCCTTCCCTCCCTGAGCCCGGACAGCAGCTCGCTCACCGCCGGGTCCTGTTTCAATCGCTGGAGCAGATATTCCTTCATTCTTCCGTCTGGGTTTGGCGGGGGTTCTTCTCGTGGCGCTTGTTGAAGCGGCTCTGGGCCAACTCCACGTCCCCCTTCACGATGAGCTCTGCCGCGTCCGCCGCCTTCTCGTAGGCCTCCGCCAGGGTGGCCTGCTCGTCCTTGCTGGGGCGCTTCAACACGTAGTCCCGTAGCTGCAGACTCACGTCCTGGCCCGCGCCGATGCGGATGCGGGGGAAGTTCTCGGAGTTCAAACAGGCGATGATGCTCTTGAGGCCGTTGTGGGTGCCCGCGGAGCCCTTCGCCCGGATGCGCAAACTCCCGCAGGGCAGATCCACGTCGTCGCAGAGGACGATGAGCTTCTCCGGGGGCAGCTTATAGAAATGCATGACCTGCTGCAGGCAGTCGCCGCTCAGGTTCATATAGGTCTGGGGCTTCACCAGGATCACCCGCTCGCCGTTGAGCTCCCCCTCGCCCAACAGGCCGGAGAACTTCTTGTCCTTGATCTTCACGCCCATGCGCTGGGCGATCACGTCCAGGGCCATGAAGCCGATATTGTGCCGGGTCTTCCGATAGCTCAGGCCAGGGTTGCCCAGTCCCGCGATCACGTACATGGTTTTTTCTCCTTTACAGAGGCTTTTTATTGGGGGTCCCGGCCTTCCGGGGATACTGCTTCGGCGTGGGGGCCGTCTTGTCCGCGAAGATCAGGCACCGCTTGCCGAGGTCGGATGCAAGTTCCTCGCTCCTGAGCTTCACGTGGAGCAAAAAGGCCGCGCTCTTGGCGTTTTGAAGTTCCTCCGCCGCGTCGCCCTTGTAGGCGATGGCGCTGCCGCCCACCTTCACGAAGGGGGTGGTGAGCTCCAGCAGCACCGGCAGGTTCGCCACCGCCCGGGAGAGGGCCGCGTCGAATCGCTCCCGATAGAGCCGATCTTGACCCAGATCCTCCGCCCGGCCGTGGACCAGCGTGGCTGTGAGGCCCAGCTCCTTCAGCAGGGCGTCCAAAAAGGTGAGCCGCTTATGCAGGCTGTCCGCCAGCGTCAGCTCCAGCTTGGGCTCCATGATGAGCAGCGGCACCCCGGGGAACCCGGCCCCGGTGCCCACGTCGATGACCTGCATGCCCGGTTTCAAATAGGGCAGGGCCGCCAGGGAGTCCGCAAAATGCTTCTCGGCCACCTCCACCGGGTCCGTGATGGCGGTCAGATTCATCCGTTCGTTCCATTCGGCCAAAAGGCGATGGTAGGTTTCGAACCGGTCCAGGGCGGTCTCGTCCGCCTGGGGCAGGGCCCTTTTCAGTATATCCCGCATGTCGCTCACAGCATCCCCCGTTTCTGGGCCACCAGCAGCACGCTCACGTCCGCCGGCGACACCCCGGATATCCGGGACGCCTGGCCGATGTTGGCCGGCCGCACCCCGTTCAGCTTCTGCCGGGCCTCCAACCGAAGCCCCGACAGGGTATTGTAGTCAAAGTCGGCGGGCAGGGCCAAGGCTTCCAAACTCCGCATCCGCTCCACCTCCCGCCGCTCCTTCTCGATGTAGCCGTCGTAGCGGGCCATGACCTCGATCTGCTCCAGGGTCTCCCGGTCCAGGGGAGCCAAATCGTCCCCATACAGGCCCAACAGCCCCGTATAGCTGACGTTGGGCCGCTTCAAAAGCTCGAAGAGCTTCGCCCCGTCCTGGGGCACGGTCTCGCCAACGCTTTCCAGGTAGGCCCGAAGCTTCTCCTCCGTCGGGACCCGCTTGTCCAGCCTGGCGCGGGCCTGGGCCACTTTCTCCCGTTTTCTGAGGAGCTTTTCATACCGTTCGCCCGAGATGAGCCCCGTCCGCCGGGCCTTTTCGGTCAGGCGCTCGTCCGCGTTGTCCTGGCGAAGGAGGAGCCTGTACTCGCATCGTGAGGTCATCATCCGGTAGGGCTCCGGGGTCCCCTTGGTGACCAGATCGTCCACCAGCACCCCCAGATATCCCTCGTCCCTTCCTATTATGAAAGGAGCTTCGCCCTTCACGTACAGGGCGGCGTTGACCCCGGCATAGAAGCCCTGGGCCGCCGCCTCCTCGTAGCCGGAGCTGCCGTTGATCTGCCCGCCCGAGAAGAGGCCGGGGACGCCCTTCACCATGAGGCTCAGATCCAGGGACTGGGGGTCCAGGCAGTCGTACTCGATGGCGTAGCCGTAGCGCATGATCTTCGCCCGTTCCAGGCCCGGGATGGTGTGGAGCATCCCCTCCTGCACGTCGGCGGGGAGGCTGGTGCTGAGGCCCTGGACGTACATCTCCTGGGTGGTCCGGCCCTCGGGCTCGATGAAGAGCTGGTGCCGGTCCTTGTCGGCGAACTTCACCACCTTGTCCTCGATGGAGGGGCAGTAGCGGGTGCCCGTGGCGTGGATGCGGCCGGCATAGAGGGGGGACCGGTCCAGGTTGTCCAGGATGATCCGGTGGGTGTCCAGATTCGTATAGGTCAGCCAGCACCGATCCTGCACGAGATGCAGCTCCTCGTGGAGGAAGGAGAAGGCGGGGGTGGGGTCGTCCCCCTCCTGAACGGCCATTTTGGAAAAGTCCAATGTGTCCCGCTTCACCCGGGGCGGGGTGCCGGTCTTGAACCGACGCAGGGGGATGCCCAAGCGCGCCAGGTTCCCGGACAGACCTTCGCTGCGCAGCATGCCCGCGGGGCCGCTTTCCCGGACGAATGCGCCGATGAGGATCCGGCTCTTCAAATATACGCCCGTGCAGATGACCGCCGCCCGGCAGGGATAGCAAAAGCCTTCCGCCGTGATAACGCCCGAAACCCGGCCGCCCTCGATCGCAAGATCCACGGCCTCGCTCTGAATAACGGTCAGCTTTTCTTCCCCCTCCAAAGCGGATTTCATCCGCTCGTGGTAGCGGCGCTTGTCCATCTGGGCCCGAAGGGAGTGGACCGCGGGGCCCTTGCCCGTGTTCAGCATGCGCATCTGGATCAGGGTATCGTCGGCAGCGAGACCCATCTCGCCTCCCATGGCGTCCAGCTCCCGGACCAGGTGCCCTTTTCCGGTGCCGCCGATGGAGGGGTTGCAGGGCATCATGCCGATGCTGTCCAGATTCAGGGTGAGCAGGGCCGTTTTGAGGCCCATCCGCGCCGCGGCCAGGGCCGCTTCGCAGCCACCGTGCCCCGCGCCGATCACCACGCAGTCGAAGCGCTCCCCCAAAAGGGGCTTGGTTGTCCTTTCGTTGCTCATATGCGCATACTCCTATGTGTAGCAGTATAGCATAGACCTGTCGTTTTCACAATCATGGAACCGCGGATCGACCCGTTTTTTCCATCGCATCCTTCACGATCCGGTTTTGAAAGAAATCCTGCAAAAAAGAATCCGAAAGGCGCTTGACTTGCAAAAAATCCGAAAAGAATATATTGTTTAGAAAAGTCACGAAAGCCGGATCGGTGGAGGCAACGACGTCCGTGGGCGGGCAGTTGCTGCCGCCCATCATGGGCGCGGCAGCCCCATGAAGACAGGCTGACAATCGGTGCGATTGGCCCTGGGGGGGCTTCATCTGATCCGAACGCTCCCTAAAGACCGCCGCAGCACAACGGCGGTCTTTTTCTGCATTCTTTTCCATGGTTCCCGTTTGCCATTCCTGGGAAAATCTGCTATACTATAGGTATCGATTGGTGAGGAGGGTATGAAAAACTGAGTTTTTCATACCCGCAGCTTGTGACTTTGCTGCCAAGAAGCGCAGCAATTTCGCAAGCGAAGCCGTCAAAACTGCTAAATAGGAATGGAGATCTTACATGAGCAGAATGAGCATTTTGAACGCCCCCGGCCAGCAGACGGAGGGCTTTTGCATGGTGAAGAGCGCCGCCATCCGCACGGACAGCAAGGGCGGCGCCTATATGGACATGGTGCTGGCGGACGCCGGCGGCGAGTGCGTGGCCAAGATCTGGAACTACGGTCCCTCCATGGGCATGTTCGAGCCGGAGGACATCGTGAAGGTCCGGGGCACGGTCACCATCTGGAAGGACAGCGAACAGCTGAAGATCGAGCGCATCCGTCAGGCCAACGAGACCGACGAGGTGGACATGTCCAAGATCGTCCCCTGCTCGCCCCAGGACCCCAACGTGGCCTATGAACTGCTGTGGCGGGAGACGGAGGCCTTCCGGGATCAGGATCTAAAGCGCCTGGTCCAGTACATCATGAAGGCCCATAAGCAGCAGATGCTGTACTTCCCCGCCGCCGTCAAGCTCCACCACGCCACCCGGGGCGGCTTTTTGGAGCACACGCTGAACGTGGTCTCCATGGGCAAGGCCGTGGCCGCCCGGTACCCGTCTTTGGACGGGGAGCTGATCGTGGCCGGGGCCATCCTTCACGATGTGGGGAAGCTCGCGGAGCTGGACACGGGGAAGCTGGGCATCGCCACCGCCTACACCGCCGAGGGGCAGCTGTTGGGCCACATCAACATCGGCATGGCCGAGATCCGTTCCACGGCGGAGCTGCTGCAGGTTCCCGAGGAGACCGCTATCCTCCTGGAGCACATGCTCCTCTCCCACCACGGACAGCCGGAATTCGGGTCGCCCAAGCTCCCCATGTTCCCTGAGGCGGAGGTCCTCTCCACTTTGGATCGGCTGGACGCCCAGCTCTTCGAGATGTTTACAGCTCTCGACGGCGTGGTGAAGGGCGGCTTCTCCGAGCGCCAGTGGGCGTTGGACAATCGGCAGCTCTACCAGCACGGGAGAAAGTGAAACGATTAAATTTTTGCACCTTTTCTTCGAAAAGGAAAGGTGCCCAAAAGAACTTAAGAAGGGGTATCGCTTTTCGTGCGAAAGCTTTACCCCTTCTTGCATTTCTCTTTTTGCGCCGCTTTTTCTCTTTAGGCTAAAGAGAAAAAGCGGCAAAAAGAATCCTAACTATCTCCGTTTCTTGCTCTTCGTCAACTCGAAACTCTGGTGCAGCAAAAACTTCAATCGATCGTCGTCCGCGGACCCGTCCAGCAGGACCGTGACCCAGTGGACCTTGCTCATATGCCAGGCGGGCAGCACCCCCGGCTCACCCCGCAGCATGCCGGACAGCACCGGATCACACTTCAGATTCACCGCGTCCACCTCACCGGTTTCCCCGGGATAGGCGTACCTTCTTGGGATGGGCATGGAGAGGGCGAACCATTTCCGGTTGTCCTTATGACGGAACACGGCCCCCTCCGGGCTGTCCAGCCAGGGATAGTCCGGCGTCACGCCGTATTCCCGCTCAATGTAGTTGAACAGCTCGCCCTTCGTCATGGTTTCACGTGAAACATCACTCTTCCACGCCCAGGATCGTGTCGCAGATGTTCATGAGATCGTCCTTGGAGAAATAGGAGATGATGATCTTCCCCTTCTCCTGGTCTCCGTCGATGGCCACTTTGGCCCGAAGCTTGCTGCGGATGGCGCTGGCCGTCCGACGGACCTCCGGGTCCATGCGATGACTGACCTTCTTTCGAGGCAGGGCGTCCAGCCGCACCGCCTCCTCCATCTGACGCACGCTCCAGCCCTCCCGGGCCGCCTTTTGCGCCAGCTTTTCCGCTTTTTCCGAGTCATCCAGCCCGGCCAGCATCTTCCCGTGGCCGGCGGACAGGGCGCCGTCCTTCAACATCTCCTGGACAGGCTTCGGCAGGTTGAGCAGCCGCAGCGCGTTGGTCACCGCGGGCCGGCTGCGGCCGATGCGATTGCTGACCTCCTCCTGAGTCAGGTTGTGCTGGACCATGAGGAACCGGATGGCCGCCGCTTCCTCCACCGGGTTCAGATCCTCCCGCTGCAGGTTCTCGATGAGGGACACCTCCTGGAGCTCGTGCTCCTCCTTGTCCGTAATGACGGCGGGCACGGTCTTGAGCCCCGCCAGCCGCGCTGCCCGGAACCGGCGCTCCCCAGCCACGATGGTGTACCGGTCCCCCTGCCGATAGAGGATCAGGGGCTGGACGATGCCGTGGGTCTTGATGGATGCGGCCAGCTCCCGGAGCTTCTCCTCGTCGAAGCTCTTTCGGGGCTGATCCGGGTTGGTGTCGATGTCGTAGACGGACACCTCCTGGAGGCTGGCGGGCATCTTTCCCGACTCATAGTTTTCCAGCAGGGCGCTCAAGCCGCGCCCCAGACCTTTCTTGTTCTGCATACCGTTGCCTCCTTACGCTTTCTTCACCAGTTCCTCCGCCAGGGCGCTGTAGGCCGCCGCGCCCGTGCTCTTGGGAGCGTACAGGGTGATGGGCAGGCCGAAGCTGGGGGCCTCCCCCAGCCGCACGGACCGGGGGATGATGGTGTCGTAGACCTTGTTCTTGAAGAACCGCTTCACCTCACCCACCACCTGCTGGGAGAGGTTGGTTCGGCCGTCGTACATGGTGAGGACCACGCCCTCCACCTCCAGCCGGGGGTTCAGGTTCCTGCGAATGAGCTTCACCGTGTTCATGAGCTGGGACAGGCCCTCCAGAGCGTAGTATTCACACTGAATGGGCACCAGCAGCGTGTCCGCCATGGTAAGGGCGTTCAGCGTCAGCAGGCCCAGGGACGGTGGGCAGTCCACGAAGACGTAGTCGAACTGGTCCCGGACGGGGGCGATGGCGTTCTTCAGCCGCTGCTCCCGGGCCAGCAGGTTCACCAGCTCCACCTCCGCCCCGGCCAGCTCCACCCGGGCGGGCAGGAGCTTCAGGGTGTCGATCATGGTGTCCCGGATGGCGTCCGCCACGTCCACATCGTTGATGAGCACGTCGTAGACGGAGGACTCCAGTTTGTTCTTGTTCACGCCCAGGCCGCTGGTGGTGTTCCCCTGGGGGTCCATGTCCACCAACAGCACTCGCTTGCCCAATTGAGCCACGCTGGCGGACAGGTTCACGGCGGTGGTGGTCTTGCCTACCCCGCCCTTTTGATTGGCGATGCAGATGATCTTAGCCAAGGAAGTGTCTCCTTTGTCGTTCGTTGCGGCTACAGAATACCATACCCCGGGGAAAAAAGCAATGTTTCACGTGAAACGTGTGGGGAGTTGTTTTGTTTTTTGCCGCTTTTTCTCTTTGGGCTAAAGAGAAAAAGCGGCGGAAAAAGAGAAATGCAAGAAGGGGTGAAACTTTTCGTACGAAAGCAACACCCCTTCATAAAGTTCTTTTGCACCACTTTTCTTTCAAGAAAAGTGGTCCGCTTTATTTATTCCACATAAAAATCGTTCACGGCCTTACGGCTGCGAACAAGAAGGAACAGCCCCAACGCAAATATGAACAGGGAGATGAACTGGCTGGTGGACAGCGCGCCCACAGCCCCCCGCTCGTCCGCCCGGAAGAACTCGATGATGAACCGCCACACGGCGTAGATGGTCATATACCACCCGGTTACCGCCCCCTGCCGCGGCTTCTTCAGGAAGATCGCCATCAGAACGCCCGCAAGGATCACCAGGAAGATGGCCTCCATGGGCTGGGTGGGCAGCCGAGACACCCCGTCCAGCACCACGGCGCAGGGCCCCGAGTACTCCATTCCGTAGCAGCAGCCCGCCATCAGGCACCCGATCCGCCCGCCGGCGTGGGCCAGACAGAAACAGGGCGCCATCAGGTCCGTATAGGTCAGGATATGTTTTTTCGTCTTTTTGCTCACGATCAGCAGCCCCAGCAGCCCGCCGATGAGCCCGCCGTAGAACACCAGCCCGGTGGAGATGATGTCCCACAGCTCCCGCCAGCTATGGGGCATTTGGGGCGGGTCCACCACGAAATACAGAAGTTTCGAGCAGACGAACCCCAGCACGATGGCCCAGATGAGGGCGTCCAGCAAGTTGTCCTCGCTGAGGGGCGACCCCTTCTTCCGCAGCCGGAACACGGCCAGCAGCGCGAAGACGGTCCCCACCAAGGTGCATAGCCCGTACATGGGCAGGGACAGGTTCCCTATATGTAAAAACGGATACATTCGATCTTCCGCCTCCCGTGGATTTTTTTGCAGTTTACCACAACCTATCCCCCTTGTAAAGTTTGTTGACAAAACCTCACAAAAGTTATACATTAATAAATCAATACCGTACCGTTTTTTGCAGGAGGTTCCTATGGCGACTGTCTACGATCCCAAAGTCATCGAGCCGAAGTGGCAAGCCCGCTGGGCGGCGGAAAAGGCTTTCGAAGCCACGGACGACTACTCAAAGCCTAAGTTCTACGGCCTGGTGGAGTTCCCCTACCCTTCCGGCGCCGGCATGCACGTGGGCCACATCAAGGCCTACACCAGCTTGGAGGTCATCTCCCGCAAGCGGCGCATGGAGGGCTACAACGTGCTCTTCCCCATGGGCTTCGATTCCTTCGGCCTGCCCGCGGAGAATTACGCCATCAAGACCAACACCCATCCCCACATCATCACCACCCGGAACGTGGACCACTTCAAGGATCAGATGAAGCGGGTGGGCTATTCCTTCGACTGGACCCACGAGATTTCCACCTCCCTGCCGGACTACTATAAGTGGACCCAGTGGATTTTCCTCAAGATGTTCGAGCACGGTCTCGTCTTCCGGGCCAAGACCCAGGTGAACTATTGCCCCCACTGTAAGGTGGTCCTCTCCAACGAGGATTCCCAGGGCGGCAAATGCGACGTGTGCCACAGCGACGTGATCCAGCTCCCCAAGGACGTGTGGTATTTGAAGATCACCCAGTATGCCGACCGGCTCCTTTCCGGCCTGGATACCGTGGACTACCCCGACTCCATCAAGCAGCAGGAAGTGGAATGGATCGGCAAATCCACCGGCGCTTTCGTGAACTTCGCCATCCAGGACGTGCCCGAAAAGCTGGAGATCTACACCACCCGCTGTGACACCCTCTTCGGCGTCACCTTCATGGTCATGGCCCCGGAGCATCCGCTCCTCGATAAATATAAGGAAAAGATCGAGAATTGGGCGGACGTGGAAAACTATCGGGCCGAGTGCGCCAAGAAGACCGAATTCGAGCGGACCCAGCTGGTCAAGGACAAGACCGGCGTAAAACTCCAGGGCTTCACCGCCGTCAATCCGGTGAACGGGAAGGAAATCCCCATCTTCATCGCGGACTATGTGATGATGGGCTACGGCACCGGCGCCATCATGGCCGTCCCCGCCCACGACGAACGGGATTGGGCCTTCGCCAGGAAGTTCGGCGTGGACATCATTCCCGTCATCCAGGGCGGCGACATCGAGAAAGGCGCCTACACCGGCAACGGTCCCATGATCAACTCCGACTTTTTGAACGCCTATGACAACAAGAAGGACTCCATCGCCGCCATGCTTCGGTATCTGGAGGAGAAGGGCCTGGGCCACAAGGGCGTCCAATATAAGATGAAGGACTGGGCCTTCAACCGCCAGCGGTACTGGGGCGAGCCCATCCCCCTCATCCACTGCCCGAAGTGCGGCACCGTGGGCGTGCCCTATGACCAGCTGCCCCTGACCCTTCCCGACGTGGAGAACTTTGAGCCCGGCACCGACGGTCAAAGCCCCCTCGCCCGCATCGACAGCTTCGTGAACTGCACCTGCCCCAAGTGCGGCGGCCCCGCCAAGCGGGAGACCGACACCATGCCCCAGTGGGCCGGGTCCAGCTGGTACTACCTCAGGTTCATCGACCCTCACAACGATGATGTCTTCTGTGACAGAGAGAAGATGCAGTACTGGATGCCCGTGGACTGGTACAACGGCGGCATGGAGCACGTGACCCGCCATTTGCTCTACTCCCGGTTCTGGCACCAGTTCCTCTACGACATCCAGGAGGTCAACACCCCCGAACCTTACGCCAAGCGCACCTACCAGGGCCTCATTTTGGGCCCCGACGGGGAAAAGATGAGCAAATCCAAGGGCAACGTGGTGGACCCCATCGACGTCATCGACCGGTTGGGGGCGGACACCTTGCGCACCTACGTCATGTTCATGGGCGACTACACCGCCGCCACCCCCTGGAGCGAGCAGAGCGCCAACGGCTGCAAGCGGTTTTTGGACCGGGTCTGGCGGCTCCAGGACATGGTGGACGGCGAGGGCGAGACCAAGGACATGCGCGGCAAGGTCCACGCCTGCGTGAAGAAGGTGACCGAGGACATCGAACACATGAAGTTCAACACCGCCATCGCCGCCATGATGAGCCTGGTGAACGACTTCTACGCCAAGGGCAGCGTCACCCGGGACGAGCTCCACACGCTCCTCCTCCTTCTCGACCCCTTCGCGCCCCATATCGCCGAGGAGATCAACGAAGCCCTGGGCTATCCGGAGCTCCATCACTCCCCTTGGCCTACTTATGAAGAAAACGCTCTCGTAGCGGATTCCGTGGAGTACGGCATCCAGATCAACGGCAAGGTCCGTACCCGGATCTCCCTCCCCGCGGATCTGGACAAGGCCGCAGTGGAACAGGCGATCCTCTCCGCCGACCCGGTCCAGCCCTTCCTGGCGGGCAAGACCGTCCGCAAGGTCATCGTGGTGAAGAACATCGTCAATATAGTTGTAGGCTAAGACCAAATTATCACAATATAAGGAGGAAACAACTATGCTGCAAGACAAACTGGACCTGGGTGCCCTGATCGGCACCGGCGTCGCGGAGCTGGCCATGCGCATCGTGGCGGCCCTGCTGATCCTCGTCATCGGCCTGTGGCTGGCGAAACTGATCGTCAAGCTGGTGAAGAAAAACCGGGCTATTCAAAAGCTGGCTCCGGAGGTGCAAACTTTCTTCGCCAGCGCCGTGAAGGTACTACTCTATGCCCTGGTCATCATGATGGCCGTCACCACCGTGGGCGTGCCCACCGCCTCCATTCTGGCCGTGCTGGGCTCCTGCGGCCTGGCCGTTGGTCTGGCCCTTCAGGGATCCTTGTCCAACCTCGCCGGCGGCATCATGCTGATGATCTTCCGCCCCTTCAAGGTGGGCGACTTCATCAGCGACGGCGCCCATGACGGCACGGTGAAGAAGATCACCATGTTCTATACCGTTATCGCCACCGCCGACAACCTGCAGATCACCCTGCCCAACGGCGCCCTGGCCAATGCTGCCATCAAGAACCTGAACGCCAACGACATCCGGCGTCTTGACATCGACGTGACTTTGAGCCCCGCCGCCGACAAGGAAAAGGTCTGCGCTCTCCTTCTCGACTGTGCCAAGGCCAACACCCTGGTCCTCCAGGATCCCGCTCCCGAGGCCCTGGTCACCGTCACCGAAGGCGGCCTGCCCACCTTCAAACTTCGGACCTGGTTCAATTCCGGCGATTACTGGACCGTTTATTTCGGTCTCAACGAGGCCGTTCAGAAGACCCTCACCGCCAACGAACTGCCCCTGGCCCATCAGCAGGTGGATCTGCACACGGATAAATAAGCTTCAAGCGATCAAAAGCCCGATCCAAATCAGCCGGATCGGGCTTTTGCGCTGCTGAACAGCGGTAAGTTTTTGCCCCAAAGGCGCACCGAAATGATAGCAGTTTTCCCTTATGTTCACAAAATATTCAAGCAGGTTTTATGGGCGGCGTCCTTGCGGAGGAAAGGGGTTTGCGGTATAGTGTAGGGTAAAGGAGTGTTTGTATGGCGTACCTGTACCGACCCATCGTGAATTCCGACCTGATCGGGGAAAAATTGACCATCCAGCTGCCCGGCTTTCCCGGGGGCAAGGCGGAAAAGTGTTCCATCCATTATGTGACCCTGGGCGAGGGCGAGCCGCTATTGCTGGTCCATTCCCTGGGCCAGAGCCTCTATACCTGGCGGGACATGATCCCTCTGCTGGCAGAAAAGTACAACGTGATCGCCCTCGATCTCGTTGGCTTCGGCTTTTCCGGCCGACCCGTATCCATGAACTACTCCATGGACGAGATGGCGGATGCCCTGGTGGAGTTCATCAAGACCCTGAAGCTGGACCACGTTCACGCCGTCGGCGCGTCGTTGGGCGGCATGTACCTGCTTCGGGCCATGACCAGGTTCCCGGAAATGTTCGACAAGGTCACCGTTCTCTGCCCCGGCGGGATCACCAAGCAGATGCCCAAGAAGATCCGGCGGATGGCCGCCCCCTTTCTGGGCCCCTTCGTCCGGGAGGGGTACACGAAAAAAGACGTGCGGGAGGCCCTGCAGCTGTGTTATTATGACAGCACGATGCTGACGAAGGAGGTCTTGAACGAATACTTCGAGACCCTGGACAGCTATTCTTCCCGACAGGCGCTTATGTACTGCCTTCGAAACTTCGACGAGGAGCTGGTTTGGGAGGGTCTCAAGACCTCGGAACACCCGGCTTTCGTGCTCTGGGGGGAGGAGGATCGTATCCAGCCCTTTGAAAATCTGGAAAAGGTGCAGGCCGTTTTGCGGCGGGGCGAATTCTTCTCCGTGCGGAATGCAGGCCATTTCTTTCAGGAGGAGAAGGCGGAGCTGTTGTCGGACATGGTGGACAAATACATCCTCTACGGGGAGGACGGCGTATGATCGACGCCTTTGAACTCCACGACCGGGTTATGCTGAAAAAACCCCACGCCTGCGGGGAAAACCTGTGGGAGATCACCCGGGTGGGGGCGGACGTAAAATTAAAGTGCGAAGGATGCGGCCGGATCGTGATGCTGGACAGGCTGGAGTTCCTGCGCCGGGCCAAAAAAATCATTCCAGCGGAGAATACGAAAGAATGCTGACAAAAGAGGACAAAAGAAAAATGATGCGGCTGGTCACTCGCCGAAACGAGCATCTCAAGGGCGGCCGCGTATGGGAGATCATGGAATACTGCATCACGTTGGTACTGATGTTCATCCTGGCCTTTTCCATCCGGGCGGCCGTGTTCGAACCCATGCGGGTGAAGGGCTCCTCCATGGAAAACACCCTTATGCCGGGAGACTATATGGCGGTGGAAAAGCTGACCTATATCTTCTCCTCCATGGAACGGGGGGACGTGGTCATCTGCTACTACCCCAATAACGACGAATATACCTGCGTCAAGCGGATCATCGGCCTCCCCGGGGATATCGTCACTATCCTGGATGGGGTCGTCCAGGTGAACGGCGTGACCTTGAAGGAGGACTATGTGACCACCGGCATGACCGCCAAGCACGACGGGACCTACCAGGTGGAGGAGGGCTGCGTCTTCGTCATGGGGGACAATCGGCTGGTCTCCCGGGACAGCACCGACGGCATGGTGGGCAATATCCCCAAGGAGCGGGTTATCGGCCGTGTGAATCGGGTGCTGCTGCCCTTTTCCCATGCCAAGCGGCTGCCGAAGATTGAATACGACGTATGAGCCAGGACACCGTTCCCCTGCGGCGGGACACATTCAAAAACCTGCATCGACAGCACAACCTGTGGCGCTGGGCATTCAGCTCTCTGCTGGCGGTGCTGTTCATGGTTTTCGTTTGCTTCTTCTGGTTTAAGTGGGTGAAGCTGGGCAACGATTCCATGGCTCCCACCTTCCATAAGGGAGATCTGGTGCTGGTGGACAGGCTTTATAAATACTATGCCCATATCGAGCGAACGGATATGGTGGCTTTCTATCGCCCCGGCACCAATCAGCTGCTGATCAAGCGGGTGGTAGCCACCGCCGGCGAGACCGTCGGCGGGCAAAGCGGCGCCATCTGGATCGACGAAAAATACCGCCTGGAAGAGGAGGAGTACGGCGCCGTCCATTTGACCGACTTCGATACCCTGACGGTGCCCGACGGATGCGTGTTCGTATTGAGCGACGACCGCCAATATCTGGAGGACAGTCGGGAGGAAGGGATCGGCTGCGTTTTTTTAGACGATATCGTGGGCGTAGTCCACATCCGTCTGCTTCCTTCCTTCACGATGTATCGGTGAAAAAATACTATATATTGATATAAATTTTTAACCTTCCCACAAGGGGTTGGGGTGTATGTTTATCTATCAAATACCTCCAAAAAACCTTTGCTTTTGGGGATTTTTTTTGTTATTATAGATGAGCTATCCATATACTTTGGGGGAATATCGATGGAACAAATGCAAGGGATTTGGGCTCTGACCCGTGAGAATATACGCAAGAACATGTCGTCCATGAGTTTTCATAGATGGATCGACGTATTGGAACCCGTCACCATCCAAAACGGCATCCTGATCATCCAATGCCCGGACGGGACCACCAAGTCTACCCTTACGGAGTACTACAAGGATACTCTGCGCATGGCAGCCAAGCAGGCCAACACTCAGATCGTGGACATCATGCTCATCCTGCCCGATCAGCGGCGGGATTTCGACCATGACGAGCAGACCGCCACGCCCAGTATCTATGCCCTGAATCCGCGCTATACCTTCGACACCTTCGTGGTGGGCAACTCCAACCGGTCCGCCCATGCCGCCGCCCAGGCGGTGGCCAAGGCTCCCGGCCGGGTCTACAATCCCCTCTCCCTCTACGGAGGTGTGGGATTGGGCAAGACCCACCTGATGCACGCCATCGGTCACGCCGTGAAACAAAACTTTCCCACGGCCCGGGTTCTCTATGTAACCAGCGAAACCTTCACCAACGAGCTTATCGAGGCCATCCGCATGGGCAAGAACGCGGAGTTCCGCCATCGGTTTAGGAACGTGGATCTGCTTATGATCGACGACGTCCAGTTCATCGCCAACCGGCAATCCGTTCAGGAAGAGTTTTTCAACACCTTCAACACCCTGCACAACGCAGGCAAGGGCATCGTCATCAGCTCCGACCGGCCGCCTCAGGAGATCGCAAATTTGGAAGAACGAATCCGCTCCCGGCTGGTGGGGGGGTTGAGCGTGGATATCCAGGAGCCGGACGTGGAGACCCGTATTGCTATCCTGCGGAACAAGGCACAGCAGGAGGGCCGAACGGTGGACGACGCCATCATCCAGTTCATTGCCGAGCACGTGCCCAACAACATTCGCCAGCTGGAGGGCAGTCTCACCAAAGTTTTCTTCTATTCTAATTTAAAGGAAGAGCCCATCACCATGGCCCTGGCCCGGGAAGCCCTGAAGGACCTGCTGCCCGAGGACAAGAAGGTGGACGTGACCCCCACCCGGATCAAGGAGATCGTGGCGGATTACTACCACATCACCCTCCAAAGCCTCATGTCCCAGCGTCGGGACAAGGAGGTGGTGGTACCTCGGCAGATCGCCATGTACCTGTGCCACGACATGCTCTCCCTCCCCTACAAGCGGATCGCCCTGTTGTTCGACCGCACGGACCACACCACCGCCATATCTGCCTGCGGTCGAATCGAGGCCATGATGAAGGAAGACACTGAGTTCAAGCGGAACCTGGAGGATATCCGCAAGAAGATTGCCGAAGGGTAAAGAGCCACAAAAGAGGGACGGCGGTGCCCATCCACCGTGGTGGATATCCGGTGGATGAAATGAGTGGAAACCATGGACAGCGGGGACAAGACGAGCATCCCATCCTCTTTTCCACAGGCCGCCCACAGCCCTTTCCACAGGCTTTTTCCCCGGACTGCGGCCTTTTTCTCCCCTTATCCCCGGGCACCACACCCCCTACTAAAACTACTACTATAAAAATATAAATACTCTCCCCCGTCAAATTTTTACCATCTTGTAAAAATGGGACGTCAGGGGTTGAGAAACCCCACGGACCGTGCTATCCTGACATAAAGAGAGGTCAAATATATGAGATTTTGTGTAGATTCAAAAGTTTTGAACGACGGCATCCTGTCCGTGAGCAAGGCGTTGCCCGTACGCTCCACAATGCCCGTGCTGGACGGCATCCAGATCATGGCGGATGCGGCGGGCGTTTTACTGCGCTGCTCCGATCTGACGCTCCAAAAGGAGTATCGGCTCCCCGCCACCGTGGAGGAGGAGGGCGAATGTGTCATCCGCGGCCGCATCTTTTCCGACATCGTCCGCAAGCTCCCCGAGGAGAGCGCTTTCTTCTCCATGGACGGGCGCACGCTGACCATCCGCTGCGGACGGACGGTGAACCAGCTTCAGTGCATGGAGTATGACGAGTATCCTCAGATGAGCTTCGACGGGGACGATCAGTTCACCATCACCTTCGATAGGGACAAGGCAAAGAAGACCATCGAGCATACCTCCTTTGCCGTGGCTCAGGACGACAGCCGTCCCATGCTGGCCGGCGTGTTGCTGGAATGCGAGGGAAAAAATCTATCCATGGTGGCCACGGACTCCTATCAGTTCGCCAAAAACACCATGGTCATCGAGGAGGAAGCTCCCTCCAAGCGGGTGGTCCTCCCCGGCAAGACCATTAACGAGATCGCCCGCATGATGGAGGAAGGGGAAGGCAAAGCTTCCCTCACCTTCTCCCGGACCCACATGAAGGCGGATATGGGCAGCACCATTCTCATTTCTCGCCTCATCGACAGCGATTATATCGACTACAAGCGCATCCTGCCCAAGGACTGCAGGACCCGGGTTTTAGTGGATAAGGATTCTCTTATGGAGAGTGTGGATCGGGCGCAGCTGGTTTCCCGGGAAGGGAACAACAGCGTCCTCTTTAAGATTGGTTCCGAAGCCGTGGCCATCAAAGCGGAAAGCATCATCGGCAAGGTGGAGGACGAGCTTCCCGCCCAGGTCATGGGCGACGGACTGGATATCGCTTTCAATCCCCGATTCATGCTGAACGTGCTTAAAAACATGGAGGACGATAAGGTATATTTGGAGTGCAACAGCCCCATCAATCCCTGCGTGATCCGGCCGGTGAACGGAGAGGATTACTTCTATCTCATCGTTCCCATGCGGATATTCTGAACATGAAGCGACTAAAAAGGATATGCATACTTTTGCTCACGGTATTGCTGCTCGCGGCCAATACCGTGTTTTCTGTGGCCGAGGGAGAGGAAGAAGCGGTGGACATGCGGGAGGTGTTGACTCTCTCCGATGAAAAGCACGCTGCCCATACCGCTCGGCTGACGGACGGCTTCTTCAACAGCCGGGTGAGCTATGCATCCGGCGAGTCGGTGAGCGTGTACGCCGCCATCGATATAGGGTATGCGTACGTCGCCTGGAACATCCTGCCCGCCGGCGTGAAGATCGCCTGGCTCGACGCTGACAAAAAGGAAATTTCCAGCCAAGACCACGTGCCCGTTCAGTATTCCGAGATCATTCCCGTGCCCCAATCCGGGGTCCGTGGCTTCATGATCTATTTTCAAAACGAGGGCTCCGTCAGCGAGCTTTCCGCCTATACCACCGGAGAACTACCCCGGGAACTGCCTCAATTCAAGGCGCCGGAGAAGAACCCCGCCGTCATGCTGGTCTGCGGGTATCCCGGAGAGGAGCTGTCCTGCTTCGGCGGGCTGCTCCCCACGCTGATAGGAAAGGGCGTGCCCGTACAGCTGGTGTACCTGAATCCCTATAACAGGGCCCGGCAGGAGGAGTGCTTCCTGACCCTGTGGAAGATGGGGCTCACCTACGCGCCCATCTTTTTGGAGACCACCGGAAAGCGGTCTCTGGACGCGGAGGTGCTCAAATCCACCTGGGAACACAACGGAAACGTGTCCCGGGAGCTGTTGAACGTTATCGAAACCTATCGTCCCTCGGTTGTCGTAAGTTATGGGAAGGATAAAATTCATCCCCTTATGGCGCAGAACGAGGTGGCTTACTCCGTCCTGACCGGCATCTATAGCCACATCAAAGGCAACGCCTGGCTGAAAAAAATCTATTTTGTCGTAAACAGCGACAACAAGAAGGGGGAAAAGTACGACTTTTCCGCAGGGTATGCCCAGGCGGCGGAACTGTATGAAGAAGGATACGCTTCCTGGCGCACCTTTCACTACGTTCCCTACGCAGACGACACCTATGTTCTTTACCACACCGGTGTGGGAAAGGATACGAAGGGAGATATGCTGGAGGGCGTCTCCTTCGAGGCTTTGAGCACCCCCGTGCCCACGGCTGCGCCCACCCCGGAACCTACGGAGGAGCCTACGCCCACGCCGACAGAGGAACCGACAGCCACCCCCACGGCGGAACCTACGGCTACGCCGACCCTGGTGCCCTCCACGGAAGCGCCCGTCATCGGGGCGGCGGTCGTAGACATGTCCACGCCAGTACCCACGCCCATGCCGCGTCTGGCAGAAACGAGAACGGTGCTGTTGCCCGTCCTGCTTTCTATGGCGCTGGCGGCGATGCTGTTCGTGGCCATGGTGCTGTTGAAGAGGCTGCTCAAAACCCGGCTGCCGGTGTTCGTAGGCATCCTAGTGCCTATCCTGGCCGGGACGATCCTCTGCTTCGGGCTGTATCGGGCGGCGTCCGTCAATGAACGGCAGGCCGCGGCGGCGGAGCGTTTTGACGCCATATTGGCGGAGGCGGCGACCCGGACGCCGGTGCCGACCTTTACCCCGACGCCTACGGATACGCCGGCGCCCACGGATACGCCCACCCCGGCGCCTACGGATACGCCGGAACCCACGCCGATGCCTACGGAGGAGCCCACGCCGGAGCCTACGTCCACTCCGAACCCGGAAGATGTTTGGTACAGCGACACGGAGATCGTGGAGGCGAGCCCGGAATTTGGCAAGTGGTCCTATAAGAACAAGACCCTTTCCATCACGATCAATGAGTTGACAGGCACCTGCGCCTACGGCAAGAGTACCCTGGACTTCCCCTACTATGTGGCGGAAATCCGCATGCGGGCAGACGAGTTCAGGACCGGCTTCGGTCACGAGAGCCGCAACGGTATGACCTCGGCAGACGCCAAACAGATTGCCCGTCGGTATAAGGCGGTGCTTATGGTCACCGGCGACAATATTCGGAACATGGATATCGAAAAGAAGGGCGTGTTGATCCGAGACGGATATCTGTACAACGGCGGTAAGAAGGCGGACGTGATGGCGTGGCGGTCGGAATACATGTCCATCGATCTTATTCCCAAGGAGAACATCGTTTCTGCCCAGGATTTGATGGAGCAGGGCGTAGAAAACTCCATTTCCTTCGGGCCGTCTCTGATTTTGAACGGGGAAAGGGCCACAGATAAGGTGTTGGAAAAGCATTGGTTATATAAGACGAACCCCCGGGTGGGAATCGGTATGGTGGAACCGGGGCACTTCATCGTGGTGGTCGGAGGATATCGGAGCGACAACCCCAAGGCGAATCTTGGCTGGAATTTGATAGAGTTTGCAGATTTGATGGTGTCGCTTGGCTGCCGACAGGCCTATAACGTGGACGGCGGCGTATCCGCCTGCATGATTTTTATGGGCGAACGACTGAACCGGGGCGGCAATAAGAAGGACTGGAGCGCTCTTCGCAACCTGCCCGATGGCATCATCTTTGGATATTCCGAAAACGTGCCGGATTGAGACGTGATCATTACAGAAGGATATTTCAAGGGCTTGTCTTCTGCTTTTCGCAGAAAACAAGCCCTTTTCCTTACATTCGCTCTTTTTGATCAAAAGAAGCTTATGCCTCTATCATTACGCCCAGCTCCCTGAGCTCCCGCCGGAGCCGCGGCATGTCCCCACGGAAGACCAGGGCCCAAAAGCCCAGCCGCCGGGCGGCCTCCACGTTCATGGCGTTGTCGTCGATAAAGACGCATGCGGCGGGGTCAAGCCCGAATTTCTCCAGGAACAGCTCGTAGATCTCATGCTGGGGTTTCAGCAGCCGATAGTCCGAGGACACGAGCCGGCGCTCCTTCGGCAGATACTCACTGCCGGGGATCAAATCGAAGTAGGTGTGGAAGTCCTGGGACGCGTTGGAGAGCACGTACAAATCGTACCCCTTGCTGTGGAGCTCTTGCACCAATTCTTTGGCTCCGGGAACGGGCAGGATATCCTTCCACCAGTGGAAAACCAGCTCCCGCGCCGCCGGGTGCAGCCGCTCCGGAAGCCGCGAACAGGCGCTGTCCACCACGTCCTGTCCGGTCACGTCCCCCCGGTCGAAGGCTATCCACTCCCAGCCCTTGAACACCTCCTGCAGCAGCGCTTCTGCGTCCTCGCCGGTGTACCCGAGCCGGGCGATAAACTTCATGGGGGCAAACTCCATCAGAACCTGCCCCATGTCGAAGACGATGTTCGGCTTCATACGTTCAGGCCCTTTTTGCTCTTGCCCGTGAGCCTGTCAAGCCGATCCCTCCACCGCTTCTTGGCCTCCAGCCGCTCGCCCAGATCCCGGGCGCCCACGCCGTAGACCAGATACAGGATCAACCCGGACACGATCATGATGAACACCGTGCTGGCGCAGCGGCGGCCCAAAGCGTTCATGTTGGCGCCGCGGGTGGCGTCGGCCAGCATGCCCTGGATGACCATGGCGTAGGTGATGCCGTTGGGGCTCTGGAAGGTGGCGGACATATCATACTCCGTGAACAGGGCGTTGAAGTTCAGCGCGAATACGGCGAGCACGCTGGGCAGGATGATGGGCAGCTTCACCTGCAGGAAGGTCCTTAGCCCGCTGGAGCCCAGGTTCCTGGCCGCGTCCTCCAGCTCCTCATCGATGGCGTAGAAGGCGGCCTTGATCATGCGCAGGGAGAACGGTAACTTGACCACCGTGTAGGCCAGTATGATCAATATCCGCACATACTTGCCGAAGTACAGGTTCTGGTTTCCCACGTACCAGACGGCGTCCGAATTGAAGTAGGTCCTGAAGGAATAGCAGATGAGGATCGTGGGCAGCAGCCAGGGGAACAGCAGCGCGTATTCCACGACGGCGCTCATCTTCTTGCCCTTCTTTTTGAAGATATAGTTGCAGGCCACGATGACGATGATGCAGGCGAGAGCCGCCGCCACCGCCGACAGCAGGAAGCTCAGCTTGATGCCGCTCAACGTCTTCTCGTTGGAGAACACGCCGGAGATGGCGCCCACCACGGTCTTCTCCCGGCCCCGGTCGTTGGTGTAGGTGTAGTCCGCCTTGCCGATGAAGTTGATCAGCGTCCACTCGTGCAGGTTCAGCCGCCGCTCCTTGATGGCTGTGTAGCTCTGGAAGGAGAACACGATGATCATCACCACGGGGGTCATGTAGATGATGAAGAGGATATAGGCGTAGATGTGGGCCAGCACGTTGGCCAGGGGGCTGTTGATTTTCTGCTTCTGGAGCTTGGCCTTGGTCTTGCTGACGGACAGGTAGTGTCCCTTGCGCTCGTAAGCGGAGAGGACGGTGAGCAGCACGATGGTGAACAAGGCCAGGATGATGGACAGCAGCGCCGCCCGGGCCTGGGGGAAGGATTCATCCGCCGTGGTGGACCCGGCCAAGCGCACGATCTCCGGGTTGATGGAGTCATACCCCAGCAGGGTTGGTGCGGACATGGCGCAAAGGCCCGTGATGAAGGTCATGACCGTCAGGGAGAACAAGGTGGGGATCAGGGTGGGGAACACCACCTTCCACAGCACTTTGAAGGGGTTGGCGCCCATGTTTCGGGCCGCTTCCACGGTGTTGTAGTCGATGCCCCGGATGGCGTTGCGCAGGAACAGCATGTGGTTGCTGGTACAGGCGAAGGTCATGGTGAAGAGCACCGCGTTGAAGCCTGAGAACCAGTTGGGGTTGAAGTTCGGGAAAGCGTTTTTGATCACCGAGGTGAGCATGCCGTCCCCGGCGTAGAGGAACATGTAGCCTGTGACCAGGGCCACGCCGGAGTAGATCATGGTGGTCATGTATCCCATGCGCAGGATCTTGGCGCCCTTGATGTCGAAGTACTCCGTCAGCAGCACCAAAGAGATGCCCACCACGTTCACCGTGATCACCAGGCAGATGGCCAGCTTCAGGGAGTTCCACACGAATCGGGGCATGCTGCCCGCCAGGAAGAACCGGATCACCTTCAGGGGATCCCGGACGCCGTTGGTCCGCTCGTTGAAGATGCTGGTCAGGGTGTTGAGACAGGGGACCAGCATGAACCCGAAGAAGAAGTAGGCGAACAGGATCAGCAAGATGATCCTGAGCACCAGCTCCGGGGTGAAGCGTCGTTTATTGCCGTTCATCTCATGCCTCCTCCTTGGCTTCGTAGGCCATGATATCCCGGGGATTCAGCAGAACGGTCACCTCCTGACCGGGCTCGTAAATGTTCACGCCGTCGTTCTTTTCGATGACCTTCATGGTCTGGCCGTCCAAGGTGATATAATACTTGATGTACAGGCCGTAATACTCCCGCATCTCCACCACGCCCTTCAAGGATACCTCCCCCTCCGCAGGGGTCTGGTTCACGTGGAGCCGCTCCAGACGGATGTAGTTGTGCTTGTTCGAATCCACATCGGCCCCGGCCGCCTTCAGTTCCTTCAAAACGCCCTCGCCCAGCCGGTTGATGTCGCCGATGAAGTTGCAGACGAACTCGGTCTGGGAGAAGTTGTAGACCTCGTTGGGGGTGCCGATCTGCTCGATGTAGCCCTTGTTGAACACGGCGATCCTATCGGACAGGGTCAGGGCCTCCTCCTGGTCGTGGGTCACGTAGATGGTGGTGATGCCGAAATCCTTCTGCATCTTCTTGAGTTCGTTGCGAAGCTGGACCCGGAGCTTGGCATCCAGGTTGGAGAGGGGCTCGTCCATGCAGATGATGGCGGGGTTGGTGACCAGGGCCCGGGCGATGGCCACACGCTGCTGCTGGCCGCCGGAGAGCTGGGACACGGCCTTTTGAAGCTGTTCGTCGGAGAGATCCACCTTTTTGGCGATCTCCCGGACCCGCTTATCGATCTCCGCCTTCTTGACCTTCTTCACCTTCAGGCCGAAGGCGATGTTGTCATAGACCGTCATGGTGGGGAAGAGCGCGTAGCTCTGGAACACGATGCCGATGTTGCGGTCCTCGATGGGCACATGGGTGATGTCTCGTCCCTTGACGAACACGCTGCCGGCCACGGGCTCGATAAAGCCGGTGATGGTCCGAAGCGTGGTGGTCTTGCCGCAGCCGGACGGCCCTAAAAAAGTGAAGAATTCGCCCTCCTTCACATGGACGTTGATGTCGTGCAGGGCGGTGAAGTCGCCGAATTTAACGACGATATCGTTGAGCTTGATCATGCGCTGTTCCCCCTCATGTATCTGTTTTGAATAGGGATATGGCGAGCCGTTTCCGACTCGCCATATCTAAATGCTTTCCTGTTTGTTTAATCAGCCTTCTGCGTCAGCGTGGCCCAGTCCAGGGTGTCCCAAGCGGGCTCGGCGGGGGCGGCATTGGCGTCCTTCCAGTAGAAGCCCAGGTTGGTCATGATGTTGGTCCACTCGGCGGAGTGGGCGGCCACATACTCGGCATAGGTCATCTCCGTGCCTTCGATCTTGTTGAGAGCGAAGTTGGGGATCTGGTAGATGGCGGGGATGCCATTGGGATAGAGCTCAGCGGCAGCCACGGTGTTGCAGGGGAAGGAGTCGAACTCTTCGCCCCAGGCAGCCTGGACGGCAGCGGAACCGAACCACTCGGCAAAGGCCTTCACGGCTTCGGTCTCGGCATCGGTACGGCCAGCCTTGTCGAGGATGCCCAGATACTCAGCGATGTAGTAGGTACCGTCGGCCACGTCCACCAGCGCCCAGTTCTCGGGGTTCAGGGTGCCCTTCAGGGGGTGATCGCCAGCGGCGGTGTCGATGGAGCCGTACAGGGAGGAGGAGTAGTACTCGGACACGGCCACGTCACCCCGGTTCAAGGGATCAAAGCCGTACTTCCAGTCGTCGCCGCCGAACTTGCCCTCGGCGCAGAACTTCCACAGGGTCTTCCAGCCGTCCACGGTGATGCCGCCGGCGGGAGAGGCGGGATCCACGAAGGGATAGAGCATGGCGGAGTTGATGTTGGCGTTGGTGGTGCCGCCGACCTTGTTCTGGCGGTACCAGGTGTAACCGGAGTTCACCACGTCAGCCCAGTGATCGAAGTGGAGCTCCTGGCCGTTGGTGCCCAGCTCGTCGTTCCGATAGAGCATCAGAACGTTCTGGATGACGATGCCGTAGGCCTTGCCGTCATACTTGTACGCACCGACCTCGTCGGCCCAGGTGGGGGTCCAATCCATGACCTTCAGGTTCTCATACTGGCCGTTGACCAGCTGGCCCCAGCGGGTCTCGTTGAGACCGAAAATCAGATCGCCGTCCTTGTTCTCGTTGGCGGCCTGGATGGCAGCGGTGTCGCCGGAATAGACCTCGTTGGTGTCCAGGCTGATGGTGAAGCCGGCCTTCTTGGCCTCTTCGACGAGCCAGGTCACGCGCTCAGTGGAGTTGGAGTTGGAATAGATCCGGATGGTGTAGCCGGAATAATCCGCCGCGAAAGCCGCGGGAACCAGCGCGAACACCATGACCAGTGCCAGCATCAGTGCAAAAACTTTCTTCATGTTGCTTCTCCTTTGACTACGATTTGGGTATACGCCCTATCTGTTATTATACTGTTTCTTTATTGGATAATCAAGCAGATTATGGCCAAATCATGAAAAAACAGCGCTTGCCTATTTCCGCGACCGCCCCCGGCTTTTCTTGGCGGAGCCCACCATGCCGGGCCGGACCTGTCGGGAGGCGGTGACGGTCTCGCCCCGGAGCTTTTTGATCTCGTCCCGGAGCTTGGCCGCTTGCTCGAATTCCAGCTCCCGGGCCGCCTGGCGCATCTGCTCCTGGAGGAGCTCAATCCGCTCCTCCCGCTGCTGCTGGTCGAAGACGGTCTCCCCCGCCTCCGCCTTGTGGCTGATGCCGAGAAGGGCGGAGACCTCCTTGCGGATGGTCCGGGGGGTGATGCCGTGGGCCGCGTTGTAGGCCATCTGCTTCTGCCGGCGGCGCTCCGTCTCGTCCATGGCTCGCCGCATGGAGGGGGTGACGGTGTCCGCGTAGAGGAGCACCCGGGCCTCCGCGTTCCGGGCGGCCCGGCCGATGGTCTGGATGAGGGAGGTCTCGGACCGAAGGAAGCCCTCCTTGTCCGCGTCCAGTATGGCCACCAGGCCCACCTCCGGAAGGTCCAACCCCTCCCGCAGCAGGTTGATGCCCACCAGCACGTCGAAGTCCCCCAGGCGAAGATCCCGGATGATCTCCATGCGGTCCAGGGTGTCGATGTCGCTGTGCATGTACCGGACCCGGACGCCCATGCCGTCCAGATATTCCGTCAGATCCTCCGCCATCCGCTTGGTCAGGGTGGTGATGAGGGTCCGATACCCCTTCTGGGCGGTGAGGCGCACCTCGGACAGGATGTCGTCGATCTGTCCCTCGATGGGCCTGAGGAAGATCTCCGGGTCTACGAGGCCCGTGGGCCGGATGATCTGCTCCGCCACCTGGGTGCAGCGGGAGAGCTCCCAGGGACCGGGCGTAGCCGACACGCAGAGCATCTGGGGGATCCGCTGCAAAAATTCGTCGAACTGCAGCGGCCGGTTGTCATAGGCGGAGGGGAGGCGGAAGCCGTACTTCACCAGCTCCTCCTTCCGCATGCGGTCCCCCCGGTACATGGCGCCGATCTGGGGAATGGTCACGTGGCTTTCGTCGATGATGAGCAAAAAGTCCTTGGGGAAGTAGTCGATGAGGGTGTAGGGGGGCTCCCCCGGCTGGCGGCCGTCGAAGTAGCGGGAGTAGTTCTCGATGCCGTTGCAGTAGCCGATCTCCTGCATCATCTCCATGTCGTGGCGTACCCGCTGCTCGATGCGCTCCGCCTCCAGGGGCTTGTTTTCGTCCAGGAACTGGTCCCGGCGGAGCTCCATGTCCCTCTCGATGTCCTTCATGGCGGCCATGAGCTTGGCCTGGCCCGTGGCGTAGTGGGAGGCGGGGAAGATAGCCGCGTGGTCCTGGCGGCTCAAGACCTCGCCGGTGAGGGTGTTGATCTCGGTGATCTTCTCGATCTCGTCCCCGAAGAAGCTGACCCGAAGAGCCCGGCCCTCGTTGCCCATGGGGAAGATGTCCAGGGTGTCCCCCCGGACCCGGAAGGTGCCCCGCTGAAAATCGAGATCGTTCCGCTGGAACTGGATGTCCACCAGGCGGCGCATGACCTCCTCCCGGCTCACCTCCATGCCGGGTCTGAGGGAGAGGGACAGGTGCAGATACTCCTCCGGGTCGCCCAGGGCGTAGATGCAGCTCACCGAAGCCACGATGATCACGTCGCTGCGCTCGTTCAGCGCACAGGTGGCGGAGTGTCGGAGCCGGTCGATCTCCTCGTTCACCGCGGTGGTCTTTTCGATATAGGTGTCGCTGGAGGCGATGTAGGCCTCCGGCTGATAGTAATCGTAATAGGAAACGAAGTACTCCACCGCCGAGTCCGGGAAGAAGCTCTTGAGCTCGGAGCAGAGCTGGGCCGCCAACGTCTTGTTGTGGGCCAGGACCAACGTGGGCTTTTGGACCTTTTCTATGACCTTGGCCATGGTGTAGGTCTTGCCGGAGCCGGTGACGCCCAGCAGGACCTGGAGCTTGTCGCCCCGAAGGACGCCTTCGCTGAGCTTTTCTATGGCCTCGGGCTGGTCGCCCTGGGGCGTGAAGGGGGAAACGACCTTGAACATATCAGTACTCAAAATCGACGGTGTGGGATTCCTGGACGTGCTGGTGGATGTATTTCCTTGCCTCGTTGTGGCTGGGGGCCTGGTCATAGGCCAAATACCCCGCCTTGTCCCGGCAGGTGACGATAAGCACCGCATCGTAGCTCCGGCCCTTGTGGAGCTGGTCAAGACCATATTCGATCTCCACGATCTCCGGCACGGTCTGCTTCAGCGCCAGGAGCTTCTCCCCCACCACGGGCGCGCACACCTCGGGATCGATAAACTTGAACAACAGCACATGCTTGAACATCTTTTTCGTCTCCTTTGTCAGTATGGATACAGTATAGCGTATATGGGCTTCTCTTTCAATTTTTCTTTGCTCCTTTTTCTCTTCGGTGAAGAGGAAAAAAGAACCGAAAAAAAGAGAAGCATAAAAAACAAAAGAAACGCCTTCTGTCGTCATGGACGAGGGAAGGCGCTTTCGTATTCAGAAAAGCTTATTGTATCTCAATATTGTCTACGCCGTGAGCCAAAATGAGGTTGATCAGCTCGTTGCGGGAGTGATTGGTTTCCGCAGACAGCTTGTCCAGCTTGGCCAAAATGTCCTCTCGTATGCGGACGGAGATGATGCGATTTCCATCTTCACCGCGCTTTTTGATGATAAGGGGTTCAGTGTTCATGTACTCCACCTCGCAATCTGATTACATATAAGTATATGTTGACGAACGAAATGTATGTATGATACAATACAGATACAAGATAAATATTCTTGTAATACAAACTGAGGAGGGCGCAGATGAGAAGGAGGGTGTCAATCTTGCTAATCTGTTGCATTGTTGCCAGCATGGTTCTTTGCCTGCTGGGATGCGAGAAAAGCAAGGTGGATGAAAATCAACGAATACTCGATTCGCTTCATGAAGGTTCGGAACAGGCAGCGAGGAGAGCAGAGGAAGCACGGCAGGAATATGAAAAACTGCAAAAAGATTGGGCGGAGTATGAACGCCTATTGAAGGCGATTGGCGGAAATTAATAATAACAAAAAAGGAGCGGAAAAATGGAAATCGCATATTTGATTGGGTATTTGGTTGTTGGCGTTATTTGTGGTTTTATCACGAAAGCTATCACGAATAACAGGGGCATGGAGGGCGGATTCTGGTGGGGGTTCTTCCTGGGCATTATCGGGATCATTATTGTCGCCGTCCGTCCCAATGACAAAAAATAAAGGAAATACAGCTGATTTTAGCAAGGCAGGGAGCAAGAGCTCTCTGCTTTTTTTATGGTGGCATTCCTCGCCACCGCCTGCGCTTCTCCCGGAGGAAAGCCTTGGATTAGGTAAGTTTCTCTTTTTGGGCGACTTTTTCATCTTTGTATAAAGAGAAAAAGTCGCAGGAACAACCTTGTGAAGGAACATATCCTCCTAGAACCGGCCTCCGCCGATATTCGCCGCCCATTCGCCAGGGGTCGCTGAATTTGCACTCTAACCAGTTGAGGAGGGGGATGGTACAATCGAAGCACAGCGAAGGAGGAGGCAACATGGCAAAGTACAAAGCTCTTTTGATCGACGACAACACCCAGTTCACGGAGAGCGTGAAGGGGTATCTGCTCTCCCAGGACCGGTTTTCCGAGGTGGACACGGCCCAGGACGGCCGGGAGGCCCTGAAGAAGCTTCGGGAGAAGACCTACGACGTGATGACGCTGGATCTCATCATGCCCAACGCGGACGGGCTGGCGGTTTTGGAGCAGCTGTCGCTCCTGCCGTTGGACCCGGCGCCGGCGGTGGTGGTGATCTCCGCTTTAAAGAACGAGGCCATGGTCCGCCGCTGCTGCGGGCTGGGCGCCCGATACTATATGGTGAAGCCCGTGGACCCGGACACGATTTCAAAACGCTTGCTGGAGACGCTGGAAGGAGAGCCGGTGAAAGGGGGCGTCATGCCCTACGCCCCCACCCACCGGTCCTTCGAGGAGAAGGTGACCGCCATCTTCCTGGTGGCGGGGATCCCGGCCCACATCAAGGGGTACCACTACCTGAGGGAGGGGATCCGCCTGGTGTACAACGACCCGGATCTCATCAATCGGATCACCAAGGAGCTGTACCCGGGCATCGCCAAGCGGTTCGACACCTCCCCCAGCAAGGTGGAGCGGGCCATCCGCCACGCCATCGAGGTGGCCTGGACCCGGGGCAAGATCGAGAACCTCAACGCCCTCTTCGGCTACAACATCTACGGCAAGAACGACAAGCCCACCAATGGCGAATTCATCGCCCTGGTGGCGGACAAGCTCTTGATGGAGGAGCAGGGGAAAAAGGCGGGGTAAGTGGAGTTTATTAGAAGCCTGATCCTTTTTCTTGAAAGAAAAAGGACCAAAAAGAACTTTAGAAGGATATTTTTCTCCCTCCCCTATCCCAAATCCTTTCTTAAGCTTTTCTTTTAACCGAAAAGAAAAAGCGACAAAAACAAAAACTCCCCTCAGATAATAGCTTGCAGGACGGTTCCCCTCGTCCTGCAGGGTGCCCCGACCTCATGATCCGCGGAAGGCTGCCGCATCGATCCCACGCCCAAGGGACCGACGGCAGCTTTTCGCATCCTTTTCGCCCCCTTATCCACACCCAAAAGAGCAGGAATTTCGTGCTCGGTGGATAAGACGGTGGACAATGTGGATAATTTTCCGGTTGCCGGTGTGGATAAATGGCAGCCGGAGGCCCCGGACCGGGAATCCCGACAAATGGGCATTTTTGGCGGACGCCCCTTCGGCGCGTTGACAGAGGCCCGGGGATGGGCTACAATGTCGAAAAAGAACGATCCTGCAGGATGCGGCGGAAGGGACGGCAAAATGGAAGCAAACTTCGGATACTTCGGCACCATGGGCGCCATCGCCCTGGCGTTGCTGGCCCTGTTTTGCCTGGATCGGCTCTGTTGCCGCCGGGAACCTCCCGAACGGCCCCTGCCCCGGCGGGAGGGAACGATGGAGCTGATGCTGTTTTTGCTGAGCTTCCTCGTTTTATTCCTGCTCAACGATCACCGGTTCGTCTATTATAACAATTACAGCTACCTGGCGGACGCCCTGCTCCACGGCCGCCTGTACGTGGACGGGATGCCGGCGTATCTGGAGTCGGTGGAATTCGGCGGCCACGTGTACATGCACTTCGCCCCCGGCCCCGCCATCCTGTGTCTGCCCTTCGTGGCCGTCTTCGGCGTGGGCGGGTTCAACATCGCCTGGCTCTCCCTGTTGCTGGGGGCGGCCAACACGTCCCTTGCCTATCGGGTGCTCCGGCAGATGGGCATCGGCCGGGACCGGCGGGAGCGGCTCTGGTGCGCGGCCCTGTTGACCTTCGGCACGGTCCACTGCTTCCTGGCGGCATTGGGGCACGGTTGGTTTTTGGGCCACGTGTCCAGCTGGTTCTTCCTGCTCCTCGGCATGGCGTTTTTGACCACGCCGGAGGAAAAGCGGAAGGACGTCCACCTGTTCCTGGCCGGATTGTTCTACGGCTGCGCCGTCACCTGCCGGATGCCGAACCTGCTGGGGGCCCTGTTTTTCGGCGGGTACATCCTGACCCGGTACAAGCGTGAAACGCGGCTTCGGTCCCTTCTGTTCTTCTGCCTGGGAGCGGCGGTGCCCGGGGGCCTCTATATGCTCTATAACTACGTGCGCTTCGGCACCATCATGGACAAGGGCTATAACCTGACCCACCTGAAGGACAAGCACCGGGCTCTGTACCTCGAGATGCAGGAGCTCCCCAGGGTGGAGCAGCTGTCCTATCTCAAGGCGGCGGAACAGGAGGTGGGCGGCCCCCTGCAAAAGAAATACATAGCCTTCAACCTCTATTCCATCTTCCTGCTGGGGCCGGAGTTCAAGGCGGAGTACCCCTACGTGATCCCCACCCTGGCGGGGGTGTCCCTGACCCACCTGTCCCCGGCCCTGTACGCCGCGGGCTGGGTGGACTACCGGAAGGACAAGCTTCCCTGGTTCCTGCTGGCCACGGCCGTCGTCTGCGCCGTGCCCTTCCTCATGAACTACGGCAACGGATTCGCTCAGTTCGGCATGCGCTACGCCATGGACTTCCTCCCCTATGTGGGCATCCTGGCCGCCATGGGCATGACCCGGAAGCCTCTGGGAGGATGGAAGGCGGCGCTGATCCTCCTCTGCATGCTGCTGAACATGTGGGGACCGGTGTACTGGAACATCTTTTACGCCTGAGACTGTGACCGGCGGTCCCGAGCTTGCCCTATATATTTGAAGCGAAGTCTGGGAGGGAACGGATGAACTTTCAAAATCTGCAATACTTTTTGATCGTGACCGAGGAGATGAACGTGACGAGGGCCGCCAAGCGGCTGCACATCTCCGAGCAGGCCCTTTCCCGGCAGATCGGCAAGCTGGAGAAGGAGCTGGGGGCCAAGCTCTTCGAACGGTACCCCCGGTTCACCCTCTCCGCCGCCGGAAAGCGCCTGAAGGCCGCCGCCGAGCAGATCGGTACCATCGAGCGGCAGCTCCACCTGGAGCTGGACGACCTGAGCCACAACAACACCGGCGAGCTTCGGATCGGCGTCAGCTACACCCGGGGCCAGGCCCTGCTCCCCCGGCTGCTGCCACCCTTTCACCAGCGGCATCCGGGCATCACCGTGACCATTCTGGAGGGATCCTCCTCGGAGCTCCAGGAAAACCTGTCCAAGGGCCGGATCGATCTGTTCATCGGCTATGTGCCCCGGGATCTGGACGCCTTTGAGGCCGCCGAGATCGGCCGGGAGCGGCTGTTTCTGGTGGTGCCCAAGCCCTTCATGGGGGAGCTGTTTGGGGCGCGGGCCGACGAGATGCGCCGCGCCTTCGCCGACGGGGTGGACATCACCGCCTTCCGGGATCTGCCCTTTATCCTCCTCGATCGGGAGGATCGGGTCCGGCGCATGGCGGACAGGCTCTTTTCCCGATACGACATCACGCCCCGGATCCTGCTGGAAACGCGGAACATCCAAACCGCCTTCGCCCTGGCCATGGAGGGCATGGGCCTCACCATCTATCCGGAGCTGTTTTTGTCCAGCCAGTCCCTGCTGCCATCGGCCCAGGCCGCCCGGGATGCGGTGGACGCCTTCCCCCTGGACAGCGACCTTGCCCAAACCATCGTGGTGGCCTATCACCCGGAAAAGTATCTTTCCAACGCCGCGCGGGATTTCATCCAGGAGGCCCAAAGCATCCTGCAGGGGGACCGCCCGTAAAGCGGGGAACACATTCTTTTTGCAAGCAATCCTGCATGCCGTGACGAAGGCTGCAGGATTGCTTGCATTTTGGTTTCAATTATCCCATTTTTAACAACCAAAAGGTTGTTGCCAACCGGCCTATAAAACTGCTTTCCCATCTTGGCCCGGCATGGTATCATACTAAAAGGATGTTTTATACTTCCGTTATATATCATGGAAAGGGGAAACACATGGTTAACAAACGGCTGATCATCAACGAAAAGTGGTGCAAGGGCTGCGGGATCTGCGTGGCCTTTTGCCCCAAGCAGGTGCTCGTGCTGAAGAAGGGGAAGGTCACCAAGGCCAATCCCGACGCTTGCATCAAGTGCGGGCAGTGCGAACAGAGGTGTCCCGACTACGCCATCTATCTGGAAAAAGTTGAGGAGGGTGCAAACTAATGGGTAAGAAAGTTTTAATGCAGGGCAACGAAGCCTGCGTCATGGGCGCCATCGCCGCCGGTATGCGGTTCTTCGCCGGATACCCCATCACGCCCTCCACCGAGATCGCTGAGATCTCCGCCCAGGAGCTGCCCAAGGTGGGCGGCCGCTTCCTCCAGATGGAGGACGAGATCTCCGGCGCCGCCGCCGCCATCGGCGCTTCCGTGGCCGGCGTCAAGGCCATGACCGCCACCTCCGGCCCGGGCTTCTCCCTGAAGCAGGAGCACATCGGGTACGCCGCCGAGGCGGAGATCCCCGTTGTGGTGGTGGACGTGCAGCGCGTGGGCCCCTCCACGGGTCTTCCCACCAGCCCCGCCCAGGGCGACCT
Source organism: Clostridia bacterium (assembly GCA_017545535.1). Taxonomy (GTDB): domain Bacteria; phylum Bacillota; class Clostridia; order Christensenellales; family CAG-138; genus RUG472. The sequence goes on from JAFWMS010000005.1 coordinate 48,274, forward strand.
CATGCAGGCTCGCTGGGGCACGCACGGCGACCATCCCGCCATCGTCATCTCCCCCGCCACGGTGAAGGAGACCTATCTCGAGGCCGTCCGCTGCTTCAACCTGGCGGAGAAGTATCGGACCCCCGTCATCTTCCTCATGGACGAGATGGTGGGCCACCTCCGCGAGGGCATCGAGATCCCCGAAGCCGACGAGCTCGAGGTCATCGACCGCACCGTCAACAAGAACCTGACCGACGAGCAGGCCTACGCTATCCCCGAGGGCAAGTACGCTCCCGAGATGGCTCCCTTCGGCGAGGGCATGCACTACAACATCTCCGGTCTGTTCCACGATGAGACCGGCTTCCCCCGCGGCACCGCTCAGAGCTATGAGAAGTTCATGAACCGGCTGCTGGACAAGGTGGAGAAGAACCGGGCCGACATCGAGAAGTGGGAAGAGAAGTTCCTGGACGACGCCGAGATCGCCGTGGTCAGCTTCGGCGGCGCCGCCCGTTCCGCTGAGGAAGCGGTTATCGAGGCACGCAAGCAGGGCATCAAGGCGGGTCTGTTCCGTCCCATCACCGTGTGGCCATTCCCCGAGAAGGCTCTGGAAGAGCTGGCAAAGAAGGTCAAGCGCTTCCTGGTGGTGGAGAACAACGCCGGTCAGATGGTCATCGAAGTGAAGGCCCATGCCGGCAACGTGCCCGTGGACTTCCTGGGCCGGTTCAACGGCTCCGTGGTGGATCCCGATGAAGTGCTCGCGAAACTCAAGGAGGAGGCATAAGCTATGGCAAGCGAATTGATCAACAACACCATGCGGCTTCGGAACCTGCCGCACATCTGGTGCCCCGGCTGCGGCAACGGCATCCTCATGCGGGACGTGGCCCAGGCCATCACCAACCTGGGGCTTGACCGCGACAAGGTGGTCATCGTCTCCGGTATCGGCTGCTCCTCCCGGGCCGCCGGCTATATGAACTACAACACCCTGCACACGACCCATGGCCGGGCCATCGCCTTCGCCACGGGCATCAAGATGGCCAAGCCCGAGCTCACCGTCATCGTCATCACCGGCGACGGCGACAGCTCCGCCATCGGCGGCAACCACCTGATCCACGCCGCCCGCAGGAACATCGACCTCACCGTGGTCGTGTTCAACAACAACATCTACGGCATGACCGGCGGTCAGTTCTCGCCCACCACGCCCACCGGCTCCTTCGCCACCACGGCCCCCTACGGCAGCATCGACCGTACCTTCGACCTGCCCACGCTGGCCATGGGCGCCGGCGCCACCTACGCCGCCCGGGGTTCCGCCTATCACGTGCCCCAGACCACCAAGCTCATCCAGGACGGTATCGCCCACAAGGGCTTCGCCCTCATCGACTGCATGGCTGTCTGCCCCACCTACTACGGCCGCAAGAACAAGAAGGGCGACGCCGTGAAGATGATGACCTGGCAGAAGGACAACGTGGTGCTGAAGGCCAAGGCCGACACCATGACTCCCGAAGAGCTGGAAGGCAAGGCTGTCATCGGCTGCTTCCGCAACGAGCCGAACGTGCCCGAGTACACCGCGGAATACACCAAGCTCATCGAACGACTGAAGAAGGCATAAAAGGAGAGAAATCGTATGCGTAATAGAGAAGAGATCAGGCTCGTCGGCAGCGGCGGCCAGGGCGTCATTCTTGCTTCCGTCATTCTCGCTGAGGCGGCGATCCTCGCCGGCAAAAACGCGGCTCAGAGCCAGAGCTACGGCCCCGAGGCCCGCGGCGGCGCCTGCATGGCCCAGGCGGTCATCAGCAACGGCGATCTTGGCTTCCCCAAGGTCCGCGTCCCCAGCTTCCTCATGGCTCTCACCGAGCAGTCCCTGGAGAAGTACGGCAAGAACCTGCCTGAGGACACCATCATCCTGGTGGACAGCTCCCTGGAGATCCCCGATTGGCTCGCCGCCCGCAAGTACTATCAGGCGCCCATCCTGCAGGCCGCCATCGAGCAGGTGGGTAAGGCCCAGACCGCCAACATCGTGTCCGTGGCCGTGGTGAACAAGATCCTGGATCTGGTTCCCCCCGAGGTGCTGAAGGAGGCCGTCGCGGCCCGCATCCCCAAGGGCACCGAGGCCGCCAACTTCAAAGCTCTTGAAGTCGGCATGAATCTGCTGTAAGACAAACTGCCGCCGGATCGGGTTTAGGAGGAACACGCTATGGAACGAAAACTGAAAATGCGTGTCCTCATCGCCAAGCCCGGCCTGGGCGGCCATGACCGGCGCGCCAAGCAGATCGCCCAGGGGCTCAAGGAGCAGGGCTTCGAGGTGATCTTCACCGGCCTTCGCCAGACCCCCAGCCAGATCGTAGACGCCGCCCTCCTTCATGAGGTGGACGCGGTGGGCCTGAGCCTGTCCGACATGGACCAAGGGGCCTTGACGACCCAGATGCACAGCCTTATAGCCAGGGACGTGGTCCTCTTCGGCTTCGGCAGCATCCGGGAGGAGGACGTGCCCGCCCTTTTGGGCGCCGGGCTGGAGGCCGTGTTCCCCGCGGAATCCTCCGTGGAGGATATGGCGGACTTCCTGCGGCGTCGCTGTGCGCTGACCGGGACCTATTGAAAAGAAGGCGTGCGCCCACCGTGACGCACGCCTTCCCGTATTTTTGAAATCAAAATGCAAACAGGAGGATTGATTATGGAACTCAAACGCGTTGACCATATCGGTATCGCCGTGAAGGATCTGGACGAGGCTGTGAAATTCTATGAGACCGCCATCGGCCTCAAGGCCGTGGGCTTCGAGACCGTGGAGGAGCAGAAGGTGAAGGTCGCCTTCCTGCCCTGCGGCGACAGCGAGCTGGAGCTTTTGGAGAGCACCGAGCCTGACGGCCCCATCGCCCGCTTCATCGAGAAGAACGGCCCCGGCATCCAGCACATCGCCATCCGGGTGGACGACATCGACAAGGCTCTCGAGGAGCTGAAGGAGAAGGGCGTCCGCCTTATCGACCAGACTCCCCGCTACGGCGCTGGCGGCGCGCGCATCGCGTTCGTCCATCCCAAGGCCACCGGCGGCGTGTTGCTGGAGCTCACCCAGCGGATGTAATGAGGTGAAAGCATGACGACTCAGGAAAAAATCTACGATTTTCAGGCGCGCTGCGAAAAAATCCTCGCCATGGGCGGGGACAAGGCCGTAGAGAAGCAGCATGGCCGGGGCAAGTTCACCGCCCGCGAGCGGCTGGACATGCTCTTTGACGAGGGCACCTTCAAGGAGGTGGACCGGTTCGTCAACCATCGCTGCAACAACTTCGGTATGGAGAAAAAGGTTGTGGCGGCCGACGGCGTGGTCACGGGTTACGGTCTCGTGGACGGCCGGAAGGTCTTCGCCTATGCCCAGGACTTCACCAGCGTGGGCGGCGCTCTGGGCGAGATGCACGCGGCCAAGATCTGCAAGGTCATGGACATGGCCCTGGAAGCCGGCTGCCCCTGCATCGGCCTTAACGACTCCGGCGGCGCCCGTATCCAGGAGGCGGTGGACGCCCTCTCCGGCTACGGCCAGATCTTCCGCCGCAACTCCCTGGCCTCCGGTCTCATCCCCCAGATCTCCGTGATCATGGGGCCCTGCGCCGGCGGCGCGGTCTATAGCCCGGCGCTCACCGACCTCATCATCATGGTGGATCAGAAGAGCCAGATGTTCATCACCGGCCCCCGGGTCATCGAAGCCACCACCGGCGAGCAGGTCTCCGAGGAGGAGCTGGGCGGCGCCAACACCCAGACTTCCGTTTCCGGCGTGGCCCATCTCATGGCCGCCGACGAGGAGGAGGCCATCTGGTTCATCCGGATGATCCTCTCTTACCTGCCCAGCAGCGCCCGGGACAAGGCCCCCGTCTACGAGTTCGAGCGCGGCGACGAGTACCGCCCCCTCCTCAACGACATCGTGCCCGACAGCTCCCGCCGCGCCTACGACGTGCGCACGGTCATCGGCGAGATCGCCGATCCCGACACCTTCTTCGAGCTGCAGCCCAATTACGCCACAAACATCGTCACCGGCTTCGGTCGGATCGGCGGTCGGTCCGTGGGCTTCATCTGCAACCAGCCCATGATCATGGGCGGCTGCCTCGATATCAACGCCTCCGACAAGGCCTCCCGGTTCATCCAGATGTGCGACGCCTTCGGGCTGCCCCTCATCAACCTGGTGGACGTGCCCGGGTTCCTCCCCGGCACCAACCAGGAGTACGGCGGCATCATTCGTCACGGCGCCAAGCTTCTCTACGTCTACTCCGTGGCTGAGAGCCCCAAGATCACCGTGATCATGCGCAAGGCCTACGGCGGCAGCTATCTGGCCATGTGCTCCAAGGATCTGGGCGCCGATATGGTGCTGGCCTGGCCCACCAGTGAGATCGCCGTCATGGGCGCCGAGGGCGCTGCCAACATCATCTTCGCCAAGGACATCAAGGCCGCCAAGGACAACGCCCTGGCCGCCGGTTCCGACGAGGCCGCCGCCAAGGCCGCCGCTGAGGCCGTCCGTCAGGAGAAGATCGCGGAATACACCGCCCAGTTCGCCACGCCCTATGTGGCTGCTTCCCACGGTTACGTGGACTGTGTCATCGAGCCCGCCGAGACCCGGGAGTACATCCTGGACGCCCTGGAGCTCTTTGAGAACAAGAAGCGGGAAGGCCGCGTCCGCGGCAACATGCCCCTCTGATTTCCCCAACGACAAAAGGACGCTGCTTCGACGGGCAGCGTCCTTTTCTGTTATTTTGCGGGGATCAAAAAAGGATCGTGCGCTGAGAGAAAAGGGGTCTGCACGGAGACGGACGCCTGCAGGAGAAGCGCCGATGCGTCCTTGCATTTTCCCAAAAAACATGCTATATTCATAGGGCTGTGAAACAATGTGCGACCGGTGAGGTATGATAAGCGGCATGACACGCAGGCATACGAATATCGAAACATACAAAAACCATACGTTCCTTGAGGGACGCATGGTTTTTGTTCTGTCACAAAGCTTTGTGTATCCGCTTACAGAGCGAATGTCACGATAAAGGAGGCCGAAACGCTAATGGCAAAATACATCATGGCGCTGGACGCAGGCACCACCAGCAACCGCTGCATCCTGTTCAACGAGAAGGGGGAGATCTGCAGCGTCGCCCAGAAGGAGTTTACGCAGATCTATCCTCAGCCTGGCTGGGTGGAGCACAACGCCAATGAGATCTGGGACACCCAGCTGCTGGTTTGCCGGCAGGCGATGGAGAACATCGGCGCCAAGGCGGCCGATATCGCCGCTATCGGCATCACCAACCAGCGGGAAACCACCATCGTGTGGGACAAGAAGACCGGCGAACCCGTCTATAACGCCATCGTGTGGCAGTGCCGCCGCACGGCGGACATGAAGGATGAGCTGATGAAGCGGTATCCCGGCATCGCCGATGAGGCCTATCACAAGACCGGTCTGGTGTTTGACCCTTATTTTTCCGGCACCAAGCTCCGTTGGATCCTCAACAACGTGCCCGGCGTCCGCGCCCGGGCGGAGGCCGGCAATCTGGCCTTCGGTACCGTGGACACCTGGCTCATCTATAAGCTGACCCGCGGCCGCGTCCATGCCACCGACTTTTCCAACGCCTCCCGCACGCTGATGTTCAATATCAACACCTGCGCCTGGGACGCGGAGCTGTGCCGGCAGCTGGAAGTGCCCATGAGCATGCTGCCGGAAGCTTTGCCTTCCAGCTGCATCTTCGGGGAGGCCGATCCCGAATTCTTTGGCGGCTCCATCAAGATCGCCGGCGTGGCCGGAGATCAGCAGGCCGCCCTCTTCGGCCAGACCTGCTTTGCGCCCGGCATGGCCAAGAACACCTACGGCACGGGCTGCTTCATGCTGATGAACATCGGCGACAAGCCCATTTACCCCAACAACGGCCTTTTGACCACCATCGCCTGGGGCCTGGACGGAAAGGTGGAATATGCCCTGGAGGGCTCCGTCTTTGTGGCCGGGGCTGCCATCCAGTGGCTTCGTGACGAGGTCAAGCTGGTGGATGCCTCCCCCGATTCCGAATACTATGCCACCAAGGTGAAGGACACCAACGGCTGCTATGTGGTGCCTGCCTTCACGGGCCTGGGCGCGCCCTACTGGGACCCCTACGCCCGCGGCGCCATCACCGGCCTCACCCGCGGCGTCAACAAGGCTCACATCATCCGCGCCACCCTGGAATCCCTGGCCTTCCAGACCAACGATGTGCTGGCGGCCATGGAGGAGGGCTCCGGCGTGAAGCTGAACGCCCTCAAGGTGGACGGCGGCGCCTGCAAGAACAATTTCCTCATGCAGTTCCAATCCGATATCATCCATGCGCCGGTCCATCGCCCGGTCTGTGTGGAGACCACCGCCATGGGCGCCAGCTATCTGGCGGGCCTGGCCGTGGGTTACTGGACCAGCAAGGAGGACGTCGTCCAGAACTGGGCCATGGATCGGGAGTTCATGCCCGAGATGGACGAAGAGACCCGCGCCAGGGAGCTCAAGGGCTGGAAGAAAGCGGTCCGGACCACCTTCGGCTGGGCCAAAGAGGATCGATAAAGGAGAGAGAACGGTGAAGAATGTGTATGATGTAATCATCATCGGCGGCGGGGTGGTGGGCTGCGCCGTCGCCCGGGAACTGGCCCGGTATCGGACCAAAACGCTGCTGCTGGAAAAAACCAACGATATCTGCAACGGGCAGAGCAAGGCCAACACCGCCATCCTCCATGGCGGATATGACGCCAAGCCCGGAACGTTGAAGGCGAAGTTCAACGTGCTGGGCAACGCCATGTTCGACAGGATCCACGAGGAGCTGGAGGTGCCCGTGCAGTGGAACACCTCTCTGGTGGTCTCCTTCAGCAAGGAGGGCCATCCGGCTCTGGAAAGGCTCCTGGATCAGGGTATCCAAAACGGATGCCGGGGGGAGCTTCGGATCATCGACGAGCAGGAGCTCCGCCGCCGGGAGCCCAACGTAGGCAGCACCGCCTGCGAGGCCCTGCTGGTGGGTTCCGGCGGCATCGTCTGTCCCTATGAGTTGACAGAGGCCTATGCGGAGAACGCTGCCATGAACGGCGCCCAGTTTTTGCGCAACGCCGGGGTGACCAACCTTCGGAGGCTCCCCAACGGCCATTGGCAGGTGATCTCCACGGTGGGGACCTTCGAGACCCGGGCCGTGGTCAACGCCGCCGGCGTCTACTCCGATGTGTTCAACAACATGGTTTCGGAGCGGAAGGTCCATATCCATCCCCGCCGGGGCGAATACTATATCGTAGACAAAAAGTATCACAACATGTTCCACGCGGCCATGTTCCAGCTGCCCACCAAGATGGGCAAGGGCGTCCTGGTGGCGCCTACGGTGGACGGCACCGTGCTGATCGGACCCACCGCGGAGGACATCGAGGACAAGGAGGATAAGCAAACCACGGCGGAAGGCCTGGCCAAGGCCCTGCAGGAGGCCAGCCGCACCTGGGAGAACATCCCCACCCGGGCCTTCATCACCACCTTCTCGGGCCTCAGGTCCACCGGCGACACCGGCGATTTCATCCTGGGCGAGCCCGAGGATGCGCCCCTGTTCTTCAACTGCTGCGCCGTGGAGTCTCCGGGCCTGACCTCCTCCCCTGCCATCGCCAAGTGGATCTCCGAGCAGATCGCCGGCAAGCTGGAGCTGAAGGAGAATCCCGACTTCAATCCCATCCGCAAGGCCATCCCCAAGTTCCGGGAGATGACCGCGGCGGAGCGGGAGGCGGCCATCGCGGCCAACCCCGACTTCGGCAAGGTAGTCTGCCGCTGCGAGACCGTCACCGAGGCGGAGATCCGGGAAGCCATCCGCCGCCCTGTGGGCGCGCTGGACATCGACGGCATCAAGCGCCGCACCCGGGCCGGCATGGGCCGGTGCCAGGCGGGCTTCTGCACGCCCAGGACCGTGGAGATCCTGGCCGAGGAGCTGGGTATCTCTCCCCTGGAGGTGACCAAGTTCGGCGGCGGCTCCCGGCTTCTGGAAGGGTATCTTTTTGAGGAGGGCAAGAACCATGCGTAAAACGGATATCCTCATTATCGGCGGCGGCCCGGCGGGCCTGGCCGCGGCGGTAGGCGCCTATGAAGCCGGTGCCCGCGACATCCTGATCCTGGACCGGGAGGAGCGGTTGGGTGGCATCCTCAAGCAGTGCATCCACAACGGCTTCGGCCTCCACACATTCAAGGAGGAGCTGACGGGCCCCGAATACGCTCAGAGGTTCATCGAGAAGGTTTTGGAATACCAAATCCCCTATCAAACCGAGACCATGGTCATCGACGTGTCCCCGGAAAAGGTGGCCACCTGCGTCTCCCGTCAAAAGGGGCTGGAGCGCATCGAGGCCAAGGCCATTATCCTGTGCATGGGCTGTCGGGAGCGGCCCCGGGGCTCCCTGGGCACCCCCGGCGAGCGGTGCCCCGGCATCTTCACCGCCGGCACCGCCCAAAGGTTCACCAACCTGGAGGGCCTCATGCCCGGCAAAGAGGTGGTCATCCTGGGGTCCGGCGACATCGGCCTTATCATGGCCCGCCGCATGACCTTCCTGGGGGCCAAGGTCCACGCCTGCGTGGAGCTGATGCCCTACAGCAGCGGCCTCAAGCGGAACATCGTCCAATGCCTGGACGACTTCGGCATCCCCCTGCTGCTCAGCCACACCGTGGTGGACATCCACGGTCGGGAACATCTCACCGGCGTCACCGTGGCGGAGGTGGGTCCTGATCTCAAGCCCATCCCCGGCACGGAGAAGTACTTCCCCTGCGATACCCTGCTTTTGTCCGTGGGCCTGATCCCGGAGAACGAGCTCTCCGAGATGGCCGGCGTGAAGATCGCTCCCACCACCTCCGGCGCGGAGGTGGACGAGCAGCTGCAGACCTCGGTGCCCGGCATCTTCTCCGCCGGCAACGTGCTCCACGTCCACGACCTGGTGGACTTCGTCTCCGAGGAGGCCATGAAGGCCGGCGCCAACGCCTTCCGCTATGTGCAGGGCACCCTGTCCAAGGGCGGTCGGAAGGTGCCCGTACAGATGGGCTTCGGCGTGGGGGGCATCGTGCCCCAGTTCGTGTCTGAAAACGCGGAGGACAAGGTCAGCTTCATGTTCCGGCCCCGGAACGTGTACCGGAACGCCAAGGTGATCGTGGAGCTGAACGGGGAGCAGATCTACTCCAAGAAATCCATGATCCTGGCTCCCGGCGAGATGGTCAATCTGAGCCTCCCCCCGGAGAAGCTGGCGGGGCTGAAGACAGCCGACTCCATTTTGGTAAGAATCGAGGTGCCGGAAGCATGAAATACGAACTGACCTGTATCAACTGCCCCATGGGCTGCCGCATCACGGCGGACTATGACGGGAAGGAAGTCACCAACATCCAGGGCTTCACCTGCGCCCGGGGCAAGGCCTATGCCCAGACAGAGATCACCGATCCCACCCGAATGGTCACGGCCCTGGTGGGCGCGGCGGGAACCCACGCGCCCCTGTCCGTCAAGACCCAGAGCCCCATCCGCAAGCCCCTGATCTTCGACGCCTTACAGGAGATCCGCAAGACCGTGGTCAATCCCCCCGTCCACATCGGGGACGTGGTGATCGCGGACGTCTGCGGCTCCGGCGTGAACGTGATCGCTACGGAGAACATCGAATAAAAACGCAGCCCCTGGCTTGATGCCGGGGGCGTTTTCATAGCTTGTTCGATATGCGTAAATGCGATGCTTACTCCGCGTACCGCTCGATGGCCTTGAGGGCCACGTCCAGGGCCCGGCCCTTGTGCTGAGCGGAGATGTTCAAAAGATCCTCGTCGGTCACGTCCTGGTCCATGCCCGTGGCGTAGCGGGCGATGATGCCGATGGAGGCGTACTTGATGCAGACCTCCCGGCACAGGGGCGCTTCCGGCACCAGGGTGTTGCCCAGGACCTGGGCGTCCAGGGCCCGGATCATGCGGGCTTCGGCGGCGGTCTCGTACCGGGGGCCGTCCAGTGCGGCGTAGACCGCCCGGCCCTCGTAGGGGATCTTCTCCCCTTCGATGATCTGCTCCAGCACGTCGGTCATGCGGGCGTCGAACACGTCGTCCATGCCCGCGTGGCGGACCAACCGGTGCTCCATGCGGAAGGAGCTCTCCCGAAGCTTGGTGAAGTCGATGAAGTCGGTGATGAGGCAGAAGCTGCCCAGCCGGAAGGAGTAATCGCAGGTGCCCATGACGGAGATGCTGATGATATGGGTCACGCCGCACAGGTAGAGGGCGAAGATGTTGGCCCTGAAATTGGTCTCGTAGGCGTCCTCCTGGAGGCAGATGCTGTGCCGGGTCAAAAAGTCCACTTCCTTGCCGCTGGGAAGCGTGGCATGGATGACCCGGGCGTTGCCGTAGGGGGTGATGACCACTTCCGTATGATGGGGATAGGTGATGGCGTCCTCGGAGTTGCAGCCGATGATGGCAAACTTCATTTGATGACCTCCTCTTTCTTTTCAAAGGTATTCAATACGGCCAGGAGCAGGGCGTCCCGGTCCCGGTATATGCCCTGCTTGATGTTCCCGTCCACGGCGGCAAAGGCGGCCACGGCCCGCCGCAGGGCGGGGGCGGTCCGCTTTTGGGCGTTCTTCACGGCGATCTGGGCGGCATAGGGGCTGCCGGGCAGCTGCCGGGCGGCGGCGCGGGGGTCCAATCCCCGGTCCAGCTGCTCCCGGGCGGTGAGGATGAGCCTGAGCCGCCCCTCCAAAAACCCGGATAAGCTCAGGGGGCTCTCCCCCTGATCCAGGGCATTGAGGAGCATGGCGTAGCCCTTCTTTCGCCTTCCGTCCAGCAGGGCGTCCAGCATCTCGAAGGCGTCGTACTCCGGGGAGGGAGTGACGGTATCGCCCAGCACCGCCATGGTGACGGCACCTCCCTGGCCCACATAGTCCGCCGCCTTGGAAAACTCGTTTTTGAGCCGGTAGGCGTCGAAGCCCACCCGATCCACCAGGGTCTGGGCCACGGCCTTGGTGAGGGTCACGCCCTTCAGCGCCGATTCCCGGATGAGCATGTTCACGGCCCGCTCCATGGTCAGCTTCTCGAAGACCACCACCCGGTTTTCCGGGGCCAGGGCCTTGAACAGGTGGTTGGTCTTGCGGCACTCCCCCCGATACAGGAACAGGATGACGGTGGTGTCCGGCAGATGCAGCAGCCGGCCCCGCTTTTCCAGGGCGTCGATGAGCCCATCCTCCCACGCCTCCACCAGCAGCAGCCGCATCTCGTCGAAGAAGGGCAGCTGATCGGCGGCGGACAAAAAGCCGTCCACGTCGGGGTTCCGCAGGCTCTGGCAGTTCAGGTCCAGCACCCCCGGGTCCAGGAGCTTCTTTACCCGGGCCACGGCGTCGGCCTTGGTCAGCTCTTCCTCCCCGTGCAGCAGGTATGGCCCCTTCAGGGCGCGGCTTTGGGTCGCCTTGTAGAATTCGGACTCGTTCACCTTCTCATGATACCACGGGGGCGAAAAAGAAACAACCAATATATTATGAATAGCGTGGCCGTGCTTTTTTGGTTTCGGTAAAAAAACAGCGCCCTTCCGGAGAAGGACGCTGTGCTAAACGGTCTTGAGTCGATGAATGTGTGAGATTCCCTTAGAATCTTTCCCCTGCGAAGGGCAGCAGAGCCATTACGCGGGCCCGCTTGATCGCGACGGCCAGATCGCGCTGATGCTCTGCGCAGACACCGGACATGCGGCGGGGCATGATCTTGCCCGTTTCGGAAATGAAGCCGGTCAGCTTCTTGATGTCCTTGTAGTCGATACCGGTAGCCTTTTCAACGCAGAACTTGCAAACCTTGCGTCTGCTTCTTCTGGGACGGGGACGCATCTTGCGTTCTTCCATGGTGCAAGCCTCCTATAAAAATTAAGTAGTTTTAAAACGGAATGTCGTCCGAGGAGATATCGGTGAAACCGGCCACATCCTGGTTCCGGTTCTGCTGGGGACGGGGGGCGGTGGGCGCAGAGTAGCTGCTGCCCTGATCGTCACTCTTGGGGGTGAGGAATTCCACCTCGTCCGCCGATACATCCAGAGACATACGGGTCGTGCCATCCTTCGCTTCGTAGGTCCGGGCCTGAAGCTCGCCGATCACCGCCACCTTGCGCCCCTTGGCCAAATACCGGGAGCACACGTCGCCCAGCTGCCGCCAGGCGTTGATGCGGAAGAAATCGGTCTGCCTTTCGCCGCCCTGAGACGCAAACCTGCGGTTAACGGCGATGGTAAAGGAGCAAACCGTCACGCCGTTGGACGTGGAACGGGTTTCGGGATCATGGGTCAGATTCCCGATCAAAACGATCTTATTCATGCTATACCTCTTTCAAAAACTCTCTCGTGCTTGTTCTGTTCGGGTCTCGACGTGTGCCTTATGCTTCCTTACGGGTAACCATGTAGCGCAGAATGCGCTCATCGTTTCTGAAGTTACGCTCCAACTCACGGGGCAGTTCCGCGGGCGCGTTAAAGGTAACGAGCACGTAGAATCCCTCGGTCTTGTAGTCGATGGCGTAGGCCAGCTTCCGCTTGCCCCACTCGTCCTGCTTCACGATCTCACCGCCGTTGCCGGTGATGATGCCCGCGAACTTGTCCATGACGGCCCGATTGGCCTCCTCGTCCAGTTCCGGCGTGATCAGGTACAAAACTTCATACTGATTCATTCTTTCACCTCCTTATGGTCTGTTGGCTTTCTTCTCCAAGAAAGCAAGAAGGACCGTTAGCCGTAACAATATAGCACACCTTTTCCCCGATTGCAAGGCTTTTTTTAGATTTTTTCGAGAAAACGGCGTTCGCCCTTACTTCTTTCCCAACCGGTCGAAGGCCAAAGGATACACGCCCACCAGCAGGAAAAGGAGCACCCCGTACCGCAGGGACCGGACCAGGTGGGCGAGGAAGGTTTCGGAGGACAGGAACGCGGAGGAGAAGGGAAGCTTCAGCAGATAATTGAGGCCGAAATAGATCGAGCCGCCGCAAAGGACCCGCAGAACGACCTTCCACCAGCATTTCGTGTTTTTGAATTTTACAAACCGTTCCTCGAACAGATCTCCGGCGAAGAAGCCGGCCATCATGCCGAAGCTGTTGAAATAATCGTTGGTCTTGCAATAAAACCAGCCGGGGAGAGCGAGGAGCAGCAGGATAAGGTAGAACACCCACCGCTTTTCAAACTTCTTCTGGAAGAAGGGAACCAGCAAAACAACACACAGGCCCAGCGCCCACCCGAAGAGCACGTCCGTGGGGAAATGGACGCCCACGCAAAAGCGGCTTACGCCCACCAGCAGGGGAATGAGAACGGCTAAGACCGTGGCCCATTTCTTCTTCAGGAACACGCCGATGGACGTGAAGTTGGCCACGGATCCGGAGGAATGGCCGCTGGGGAAGGAATAGCCCTGGGCGGCAACGTCCATGATGTCGGCGCTGGGGTCCACAGGCTTCAGGCATTTCACCTCGGGGCAGACCATGTAGGGCCGGAGCCGCAAAAACACGTTTTTGATCATGGGGTTCGCCACCATGGCCACGCAGGCGTTCCGGCCGATGAACTTGCCCAGCTCCTTGTGCACGCCCCAGTAGCAGACGCCCAAGACCAGGATGGTGGCCATCTCCTCGCCGAACATGGAGAAGATGGAGGCCAGGGTGAGGCCGAAGGCCCCCAGATGGCTTTGGAGCCAGACCATCAGCGCCGGTTCCCAGGAAAAAAAGAAGGTGTTGCCCATATGGTGTCCTCTCTGTCGATCGTTGCTCCTATCATATCCCATTTTTCCCCGCTTGACAACGGAAACCTTGCAACCGGTCGGCGGCCGTGATACACTACCTCCAAGGATCGGAGGGTCGTCTATGAAAAAACCGGTGCTGTATTCCGAGGTCGCCTATGGGCTGGGCATGGTGGGGCTGAGCCTCAGTGTAGCCCTCATGACGCGGGCTGACTTCGGCGTGTCCATGGTGGTGGCGCCGGCATACCTGCTGTATATGAAGATCAACGCCCTGTGGCCCACCTTCACCTTCGGCATGGCGGAATACATCCTGCAGGGGGCGCTGCTGGTTGGCACGGCCCTGGCGGTGAAAAAGCTGCGGCCCTATTTCCTCTTTTCCTTCGTCACCGCCGTGGTCTATGGGTTTTTGCTGGACGGATGGATGCTGCTGACGAACCAGCTGCCGGCGGACGGCTTTGGTCTGCGGGTTTTGTGGTATGTGCTGGGGATCCTGCTGGGGGCGGCCAGCATCTCCTGCTTCTTCAAGACCTACATCGCCCCGGAGGCGTATGAGCTGCTGGTGAAGGAGCTGGCCCTGAAGCTCAATGCGCCAACCCATCGGGTGAAGACGGTATACGATTGCGTGAGCTGCGCCGTAGCGATTCTGATGTCCTTCGCCTTCTTCGGCTTCGGTCGGTTTGAGGGAGTGAAGCTGGGCACGGTGATCTGCGCCCTGGTGAACGGGCTTTTGATCGGCCGGTTCACCGCGTTTATGGACCGCCGCTTCGAATACAAGGATGCCCTGCCCTGGCGCAGATATTTTTCCTGAGCCGGGCTTGAAATACACGAACATCACGCCATAAGGAGGAAGAACCATGGGCTTTTTGAAAAGACTGCTGGGCTTCGGCACCACCGTGGCCGGGACCGTGGCCGCCGTGAAGGTGAGCGAGAAGGTGAAGGAGAACAACCCTGACGGCGTTCAGGACGTGAACGGCGATGGGAAGGTGGACTACAAGGACTACGTTATCGAGACCAAGAAGGCCGCCAAGGAGACCTACGACGAGTTCATGCAGAAGGCTCCCGGGGTGGTGGCCGAGGCCAAGGAGAAGGGCGCCGAGATCTACGAGGATGCCAAGAAGACCGTCCAGGAGACGTTCAGCGGAAAGTAGCGGGGTTGTTTTGCAGCTTTTCTTGAAAGAAAAGCTGCCCAAAAGAACTTTACGGAGGGATATCGCTTTTGGTACGAAAGCTGTATCCCTTCTTGCATTTCTCTTTTTCCGCCGCTTTTTCTCTTTAGCCCAAAGAGAAAAAGCGGCAAAAAAAGACACAGCAAAATGAACCTTTGGCGTATTCCCTTCGTCTATTAGGGTGAACATGCGGAAAGGAGGTGCGCGGCATGGACGAGTTTGAAAGATTGCTCAGCGAAAACCGGCTGGGCGTGGAACGGTTCGTCAAGTTCCATGTCAGCGGCCCGGACGCGGAGGACATCCTGCAGGAGACGTATTTGGCCGCCTACCAGGCGTTCCCCCGGCTGAAGGATCCGGCCGCCTTCCGTCCCTGGCTCATCAACATCGCCCGGAACAAGTGGCGGGACTGGTACCGGGCCCAGAGCCGCCGCCTGGATATGCCCGTGGAGGAGCTGCCCGAGGTGCCCGCGGAAACCGAGCCGGACACCGCCGTGGAGGAGACCTTGGCCCGGCTCAGCGACCGGGACGCCCGGATGCTGCGGCTGTTCTATCTGGAGGAGCTCCCCCAGCGGGAGATCGCCCGGCAGCTCAGCATCCCCGAGGGCACGGTAAAGAGCCGCCTGAGCGCCGCCCGCAGCCGGTTCCGCGCCGCATACACCTATCCGCCGAAAGGAGAGAAGACTATGAAGAAACTGCCGCTGTTTTTGCCGCCTTATTCCGTCCGCTGGACGAAGGAGCCCCCCTTCCCCGTGGTGTGGGAGGAGATGATGGGCTGGGGCATCGTCCCCAGGCTGGGCGAGACTTTGATCTGGGGCATGTACGATCTGCCCAGCCGGAAGCTGGACGTGGCCTACGACATGGCCGTCACCGGCAAAGCCAAGGTCCACGGCCTGGAGGGCGTGAGCTTCACGGCCCGGGTCATCGAGCCCCAGCCGGAACTGAAGGAAGGCGATCTGATGATCGAGCCTGTGGCCTGCTCCGGCGCGCCCCAGGCGGAATGGACATTCGTGGGTCAGCTGCAGGACGGGTACACCCGCTTCCTTTCCGCTGAGCGCATGGAGGACGGGGTCCGCACCCTGACC
Organism: Clostridia bacterium; assembly: GCA_017545535.1. Lineage (GTDB taxonomy): Bacteria > Bacillota > Clostridia > Christensenellales > CAG-138 > RUG472. The sequence goes on from JAFWMS010000005.1 coordinate 64,165, forward strand.
ACCTTCCTGGACGGGGAGGAGTTTATGGCCAACTGGGGCTTCGGCGAGGACAACCGGGGCAACAGCATCCACCCCACGGCCCAGGGATTCATCGTTCGGGACGGCGCCGATTACACCGCCCAGCAGGAGGGCGTGCTGGACGTGGTGGGCCGCTGCGAACTGAAACTGGACGGGCGGATCACGGACTGCATCGCCGTCATGGACCTGAGCGCCTATGAGGAGGGCGTGGCCTCCCTTCAGTTCCTGGACAAAGCCGGCCGGACCCTGCTCTGGCAGCGGTACAACCGGGACGACTGGGCGTTGGATCGGTACAAAAAGCGCTGGTCCGAGCTGCTGCCGGGGAACGACAGGATCACCGTCAACGGCGTGACCTACGTGCACTGGTACGACTGCTACTACCTGAGATAAGGAACAGAGGGCGATTCACGGATCGCCCGTTTTTATTGACAAAAGAACGAAATCCGGTATAATCATATACAATATGTGGATGCTGAACGAGGAGGAATGCCTATGGATAAAATCGATGCAGCCCTGCTGGAACTTTTGGAGGAGGACGCTCGGCGGACGCCCAAACAGGTGGGCGTGCTGCTGGGCCTGTCGGAGGCGGAAGCGAAGGCCCGGATCGAGGGTTTGGAGGCGACGGGCATCATCCGCGGGTACACGACCCTTGTGGACCGGGAGCAGATGGACGAGGAGACCATCAGTGCCCTCATCGAGGTGAAGGTTCAGCCGGAGCGGAACCGGGGCTTCGACGCCATCGCCGAACAGCTGTACCGGTTCGACGAGGTGAAGGATTGCTACCTCATGTCCGGTGCCTATGATCTCATGCTCATCGTGGAGGGGAAGAACATCCGCTCCGTGTCCCGATTCGTGTCGGAACGACTCAGCATTTTGGACAATGTTCAGAGCTGCGCCACCCATTTCATATTGAAGAGATATAAGACCGACGGCGTGATCTTCGAGAAGCAGCCCGAGGATCGGCGCATGGTGGTGAGTCCATGAACATCGACACCCTGATCTCCCAGCGGGCAAAGGCCATCCAGCCCTCCCCCATCCGGCGGTTCTTCGATCTGGCCAACGCCATGGAAGGGACCATCTCCCTGGGCATCGGCGAACCGGACTTCGTCACGCCCTGGCATATCCGGGATGCGGCCATGGCCTCCCTTCGGGCCGGCGAGACCGCCTACACCCCCAACGCGGGCACCCTGCAGCTCAGGCAGGCCATCGCCGACTATTTGTACGCCCGGTTTGGATTGGAATATGACCCCAAAACGGAGATATTCGTCACCGTTGGCGCGTCGGAGGCCATCGACCTGGCTCTGCGGGTGCTGGTGGACCCCGGCGACGAGGTGCTCATCCCCGATCCCAGCTACATCTCCTACAGCCCCGGCGCCCTGCTGGCGGGGGGCAAAAGCGTGCTGCTGCCCACCTATGCGGAGGACGGGTTCGCCCTTCGGGGGGACGTGCTCCGGGCGGCCATCACACCCCGGACCAAGGCCCTGGTGCTGCCCTATCCCAACAACCCCACCGGCGGGATCATGACCCGGCCTCAGCTCGAGGAGCTGGCGGCGGTGCTGAAAGGAACGAACGTGCCCGTGATTGCCGACGAGATATACGGGGAGCTGACCTATTCTGGGGACCATGCGTCCCTGGCCCAGATCCCGGGCATGAAGGAGCAGACCATCCTGATCTCCGGCTTCTCCAAGGCCTTCGCCATGACCGGCTGGCGGCTGGGGTTCGTGGCCGCGGATCGGCGGTTCGTCAGCCAGATGCTGAAGGTCCATCAGTACGTGATCATGTGCGCCTCCACCATGAGCCAGGCGGCGGCCGCCGAGGCGCTGAACGGCCTTCTAAGAGGAGAGTTCGACGACGTGGAAAAGATGCGCCGGGCCTACGACCAGCGGCGGCGGTATATCTTCGACCGGCTGAACGGCATGGGGCTGAAGTGCTTCGAGCCCCGGGGCGCCTTCTATATCTTCCCGGACATCACCTGCACCGGCCTCACCAGTGAGCAGTTCGCCGAATCCCTGCTGCGGGAGGAACGGGTGGCCGTGGTGCCGGGGAACGCCTTCGGCAGCCGGGGCGAGGGATTCGTTCGCTGCTCCTACGCAGCCAGCCTGAAGAACATAGAGGCGGCCATGGATCGGATGGAGCGATTCGTGAAGGGGAGACAATAAACCCGAAGGTCTGGTTGCCTGTAGCGGAGATCGCGGCTTGGCTGTGATCTCCTGTTTTCTTTTGGACGGCCTTCATTTTTTATATGTTGCGCAGGGCGGCAAATCTGATATAATAAAGTGTTACAAGATCTGAAGGAGGGAAGCCCATGGACCCCGTATACGTCTTTGGACATAAGAACCCGGACACCGACTCCATCGTGGCCGCCATCGCCTACGCCAGCCTCCACAACGCTCTGGGGGACAGGGAGTACGTGGCCTGCCGTCTGGGGGTGCTGAGCGACGAGACCAGCCGCATTTTGCAGCGGTTCGGCTTCGAGTCGCCCCTGCGGCTTCACGACGTGCGCACCCAGGTGAAGGATCTGTCCTTTGACCGGCCCCCCATCCTCTCCGACGCGGTGACGGTCCACAAGGCTTGGGAGCTGATGAACGAAAGCGATCTGCCCTCTGCGTCGCTGCCCATCGCCAACGAGGAGGGGAAGCTCTTCGGCATGCTCACCTCCGGGGACATCGCCCAATACGATCTTCGGTTCGTGGAGGAGACGCTGCTGCAGGACGTGCCCCTTTTCAACCTCCTCTCCTGCCTGGACGGGCAGATTTGGGGGGACTACGGGGACGTGACCGGCCTCTCCGGAGAGCTGTGCATCGCCGTCCCCGGCATGACCCAGGCTTTTCCGGAGCACGGCATCGTGATCACCGGCCGGGACAGCGCCGTGCTCCGGGCCGCCTACGCCGCCGGGGCCGCCGCCGTCATCGTCTGCGGCGGGCAGCTCCAGCCGGAGGACATGCCGGATCGGGGGACCTCGGTGATCATCACCACCCCCTACGACCCCTACCGGGCCGCCCGGCTCATGATCCAGTCCATCCCCATCTCCCGCATCGCCCGGACAAAGGATCTGATCGTGTTCCACGAGGAGGACTATCTGGACACCGTCCGGGAGGCCACCTTGAAGAGCCGCTACAGGAGTTACCCCGTGCTGGACAGCCAGGAGAACGTGGTGGGGACACTGTCCCGGTACCACCTGCTGCGGCCCAACCGGAAGAAGGTGGTCCTGGTGGACCACAGCGAGACCGCCCAGAGCGTGGAGGGCCTGGACCAGGCCCAGATCCTGGCCATCATCGACCACCACCGCCTGGCGGACGTGGAGACCGTGGACCCCATATATGTGCGGACCGAGGCCGTGGGCGCCAGCACCACCATCATCGCCACCATGTTCCAGGAGCGGGGCATCATGCCCGGACAAAAGCTGGCAGGGCTCATGGCGGCGGGGATCCTGTCCGACACCATCCTTTTCCAGTCCCCCACCTGTACGGACCGGGACAAGATCATGGCCGAGCGCATGGCGCGCCTGGCCGGCCTGTCCCTGACGGAGCTGGGCAAGGACATCTTCTCCTCCACGCTGCCGGCGGACGCGGACGTGAAGGAGCTGCTGTTCACTGACTTCAAGCAGTTCCAGATTGCGGGCCACTCCCTGGGCATCGGCCAGTTCACCAGCACCGACTGCGAGCAGCTCGTCTCCCGCCACGACGAGGTCATCGCCATCATGGAGGAGGAGCGGAACAAACGGGGCTATGAGATGCTCCTGTTCATGCTCACCGACGTGCTCAAACGAAGCACCCGGCTGTTGGCCGTGGGAGACCTGAACGAGCTGGGTCAGGTGTTCAACGTGAAGTTCAAGGACAACGCGGCCACCCTGCCCGGGGTCATGAGCCGGAAGAAGCAGATCGTGCCGACTTTGTCCCTGATTTGGGGCTAAAGCAGTCAATCCAAGGGAGGTTCCCATGCAGATATTCATCGACGGCAATCCGGTGGAGGCACAGGCGGGCGAAAGTCTGCTTTCCATCGTGCAGCGGCTGGGGCTCGATTCCCCGGATCTCGGCAAGCGGCCTTTGGCCGCGGACCTGGGGGGCGAGGTTTTCACCCTCAACTACGTCCCCTGCCGGGAGCAGGATCGGCTTCCTGCGGCCATGGGCTATCGGGAGCGTCGGGGCATCCGCCGCAGCAAGGGCCAAATCAGCCTCATCCGTTACGGGGAGAACCGGGGCCAGCGGGTCTATGAGCGGACCCTTCTCTTCGTGTTCCTCTTGGCCGTGCGGGAGCTGTTCCCGGAGGCCCACGTGAAGGTGAACTACGCCATCGGCGCGGGGCTGTACATCACTATCCAGAAGCAGACGCCGCTGACGAAGACCGAGGTGGACGCCCTGCGGCGCAAGTGCCGGGAGATCGTGGCCGCAGACTACATCCTGGAACGCAAGCGGCTGGATATCGACGAGGCCATCACATTCTTTGAGAAGGACGGGCAAACCGACAAGGTCCGGCTGCTGAACTACCGGCAGTTCACCTTCTTCGACATCTACCGGCACGGGGACTACGTGGATTATTTCTATGGCGAGATGTGCCCCTCCACGGGCTACGCCAGCGTCATGAACCTGCAGTACGAGGCCCCGGGGCTGTTTTTGCTCCGGCCCTCCGCCAAGGACGTGAACAAGCCCTCCACCTACGTGAAATCCCCCCGGTTCGCCGCCGTCTTCGCCGAAAGCAACCGGTGGGCGGGCCTCATGCGCTGCGCCTCGGTGGCGGATCTGAACGACATGGTCATGAGCGGTTCCGTGCGGGAGCTCATTCGGGTCAACGAGGCACTCCACGAGAAGCGGTTCGCGGAGATCGCCTCTGAGATCGTCTCCCGCGGCGCCCGGGCCATCCTCATCGCCGGGCCCTCCTCCTCCGGCAAGACCACCAGCGCCAACCGGCTCTGCACCCAGCTCAGGGTGCTGGGTAAGACGCCGCTGCTCTTCTCCCTGGACGATTATTATAAGGATCGGAGCCTGGTGGAGCCGGAGCCCGACGGCACCTTTGACTTTGAGCACATCAAGATGATCGACGTGGAACGGTTCAACCGGGACCTGTCCGCCCTGCTGCGGGGGGAAGAGGTGGAGCCGCCCATCTTTGATTTTTCCACGGGCCAGAGCCTGCCCGGGGGCCGGACCATTCGCCTCACCGCGGATACGCCCCTCATCATCGAGGGGCTCCACGCCCTGAATCCCCAGCTTCTCACCCCCGAGATCGACCCCAGGGACGTGTTCAAGCTCTACGTGTCCGCCCTGACCACCCTGAATCTGGACGACCACAACCGGATCCCCACCTCGGACGTGCGGCTCCTTCGGCGGCTGGTCCGGGACTATCTCACCCGGGGCGCCACCATCGAGCGGACGCTGAACATGTGGGACAGCGTCCAGCGGGGTGAGCAGCGATGGATATTCCCCTATCAGGAGGGAGCCGACGCCATCTTCAACACGGCCCTGGTCTATGAGTTGGCGGTGCTGAAGAAGCATATCTTCCCCCTGCTCCAGTCCGCCGATCCCACCAGCCCCTGCTACGACCAGGTGCGCAACATCATCAAGTTCCTGAACTACGTGCAGGACGCCTCGGTGGAGGACGAGATCCCGCCCACCAGCATCCTGAGGGAGTTCATCGGCGGCAACACCTTCTATCTGAAGGGCTGAAGGGGGGCAGGGCTGCATGCGTAAGACCGTTGCGATCACTTTGCTGGCGCTGGGCTTTTTGTGCCTGATCCTCTGCGCCGCTTTCACCGTGGTCCAACTTACCGCCTCGGAGACCGCCTGGTTCGAGCAGGAGTTCACCAAGCTGTCCGTTGCCGAGCAGATGAACATGACCCTGGGGGATCTGGGCGCCTCCCTCCGCACGCTGGTGGACTATATGAACGGGGGCCCGGAGACCATCGACCTGCTGGTCACCGTGAACGGACAGCAGGTGCGCATGTTCGATCTGGATATCGAGATCGTCCACATGCGGGAGGTCCGGGACCTGTGGCAATGGTTCGTCGGCGCCCGGAACGTGGGTCTGCTTTTGGGCATCATTCTGTGCCTGGGGGGCGTGGTCCTGGACGGAAAGGATGCCCTGCGCAACGCCTGCGTGGTGTACTTTTGGGCCCTGGGTCTGTTTTTGGTGCTGGTGGCCTTCGGGGGCACCTGGGCGGCCATCAGCTTCGACAGCTTCTGGACCGCGTTCCACCGGCTCATCTTCCCCGGCAGCGAAAATTGGCTGCTGCCGGCGGAATCTCGGATGATCCAGATGCTGCCCTCCCGGCTCTTCCGGGATCTGGTGATGCGCATGGGCGGGCGGATGCTCCTTCTGTTCCTGGCGGTGGCGGCCGGATGCGGGCTCATCCTCTACCTTCGGCAGCGGAAGCAAATCTTGGCGGAGGCCATCCCTCAGGAGGTGAAACCCAAGACTCCGGAGGAGGAGCTGGCCGCCGTCAAGGGACCGGACATGCTCATCGTCCACAAGAAAGCCAACATGAGCGTCACCGAGCGGCGTAAGCTGAACGAAGAGCTGGACCGGGAGAAAAAGGCCTTGACAGGGGAGGAAGAACCTGAATCGGCAGAAGAACTCCAGCCGGAGACGGCCATTGGGTCTCTCGACGAAGCGGTCGCCGCCGACTTCAGGGACGCGGCGCTGGACGTCCCGGTGGAGGGCCGGAAAAAGATCGAATTCGCGCCTGTCGACGAAACGACGGCAAAAAAAACGGAAGAGGAAGATGACGACTACGATGAGCTACTTTGAGGCCGCCCAGGAAAGGCTCCGGGCCCTGCAGACCCGGGGCGAGGCCACGGTCCTGTCCATAGAGACCTCCTGCGACGAGACCGCCGCCGCCGTGGTGAAAAACGGGCGGCAGGTCCTCAGCAACGCCGTCTACACCCAGATCCCCATCCACCGCCAGTTCGGCGGCGTGGTGCCGGAGCTGGCCAGCCGCAACCACGTGGACCAGGTGGGTCCCGTGGTGGAATCGGCCCTTCTGGACGCGGGCATGACCCTGGACGACGTGGACGCCATCGCCGTCACCGGCGGGCCGGGCCTGGTGGGCGCCCTGCTGGTGGGCGTGAGCTACGCAAAGGGGCTGGCCTTCGCCACAGGGAAGCCCCTGGTGAACACCCACCACATTTTGGGCCATATCGCCGCCAACTATCTCACGTTTCCTGACCTCGTGCCCCCCTTCACCTGCCTGGTGGCCTCGGGGGGCCACAGCCACATCATCGAGGTGGCGGACTACGACCGGTGCGTCCTTCTGGGCCGGACCCGGGACGACGCCGCCGGGGAAGCCTACGACAAGGTGGCCCGGGTGCTGGAGCTTCCCTACCCCGGCGGGCCGGAGCTGGAAAAGCTGGCCCAGGCGGGGGATCCCCACGCCATCCGCTTCCATTCCGCCTTCAACGAGGGGGAGGGCTTCGACATGAGCTTTTCCGGCCTAAAGACCGCGGTCATCAACCACCTGAGCAACGCCAAGCAACGGGGCGAAACCGTAAACCGAGCGGACGTGGCCGCCAGCTTCCAGTTTGCCGTGAACACCATCCTCTCCGACAAGGCCGTTCGGGCCGCTGTGGAGAACGGCCATGGGACGCTGGCTCTGGCGGGGGGAGTGTCGGCCAACAAAAACCTGCGGCAGATGCTGGCCCAGAAGGCCGCAAAGCGGGGTATCCGCTTCTGCTGCCCGGACTTCAAATACTGCACGGACAACGGGGCTATGATCGGCTCGGCGGCCTTCTATCTTCTGATGAAGGGTCATATCGCCGATTTAAGCTTCAACGCCGTGCCCTATCAGCCCATCGCATAGCCATGATCGAATATCGAAAGCTTTCCATAGACCAAATCGAGACCTTTGCCCGTATGCGCATCCGGCAGCTGGTGGAGGAGGGGGCCAAAGAGGATGCGGACCTGTTGCCCGCGCTGCTGGACTACTACCGCCGCCATCTTTCGGACGGCACCTTCATCTCCTATCTGGCTATGGACGGGGAAAGGATCGTGGGCACCAGCGGCGTCTCCGTCGTGGAGAAGCCTGCCTGGTTCGGCTGTCCCACGGGTCGGATCGGCCTCATCTCCAGCATGTATACCGACAAAGGCTACCGGCGGCAGGGGATCGCCAAACGGCTTTTAGCTCTGGTGGTGGACGCGGCCAGGGAGCAGGGTTGCGGCACCGTGTGGGTCACCGCGTCGAATATGGGCGTGCCCTTCTACGGCAGCAACGGCTTTATTCACAACGGGAACTTCATGCAGTGCAAGCTATGAACGAGCTCTATTTGGAACTGAAGGACAACGAGTGGCCCTTCACCTATACGGACCACGACCGGCAGATCGTCCGCGCCATCGTCTTCGACGACGAGGGCTGGTTCTATTTCGTGCGGGCCAGCCGAGACGATCAGTTCGGCAAGGCCACCCTCATCGAGACCTCCGGCGGCGGCGTGGAACAGGGCGAGGACCTGCTCTCGGCCATCCATCGGGAGCTCAGGGAGGAGCTGGGGGCCGAGGTGGAGGTGGTGGCGAAGATCGGGGTGATCAGTGACTACTACAACCTCATCCACCGCCACAATGTGAACCACTACTTCCTCTGCCGTGCCACCTCCTTCGGCGAAAAGCACCTGATGCCTGACGAGATCGAGGCCTTCCACCTGTCCACCCTGCGGCTCACCTTCGAAGAGGCGGTTCAGGAATATGAGCGCAGGGCCTGCACTCCCATCGGCCGGCTGATCGCCGCACGGGAACTGCCCATTCTTCGGCGAGCCAGGGAAAATCTGGATCAATAGCTTTCTTTCCTTTCACATCGTCCATACTAAGGGCATGGAGGACTATGACCGCTTCGTCGCCCTTTCCATGCTGACGCCCCAGGCTGCCGCCGCCCAAAGGCGGGCGGTGTTTTTGACCGCGCCCCAGTTCGCCGTGATCGAGACTGCGCCGGGCCGCCGGCTGAAGGCTTCCCTGTTGCAGCAGACCTACATGAACTATATCCACAGCAACCTTGCCCGAAGGGTGGCGGCGGATTATTATCTGTTCCTCCCCGGCGAAGCACGGCTCCGGCCGGACGCCCTCTTTCGCCTGGCCATGGCCGCAGGTGGCGGGCGGGAACTTCTGTATGCGGACGAGGACGCGCTCCTCCGCGGCCGCCGGTGCCGTCCCCGGTTCAAACCCGATTTCAGCCCCCACACTCTGCTCTGCTATGACTATCTGGGCCGGGGCATCTGTGTCTCCCGAGCCCTCCTTCGGACCGTGGGGAGCTGGCCCGGCCCCGACGCCGCCCGGCGATACGCATTTTCGCTGCGGGCCGCGGCCCTGGCGGAGCGGATCGTCCATTTGCCCTTCGTGCTGTTCAGCCTGCCGCCGGAGGCGCCCTGCACCGATCCCGGTCCTCTAAAATCTTTTTTAGGGGATAGCGCCCTTCTTCTGCCCGGGCCCGTGCCGGGGACCTTTTTGCCCCGATTCGGCGTACGGCGGGAGCAGCTCGTTTCCGTGATCGTTTCAGATGAGAACGGTTCCGACGCTCTCAAAAGTACCCTTTTGGCCGTGGAACAGCGGATGCAGCTCCCCCGCTACGAGCTGGTGGTGGCTGCAAGCCGCCCCCTGACGCCCTTCCTCCGGGCCCTGCAAAGCAGTGACGTGCCCGTGGTGGAGCGGCCCGACGCCTCCCCCTGCGCCCTGTGGAACGCGGCCGCCCGGGCCGCCCGAGGCAGGTTTTTGCTGTTCCTTTTCGGGGGCTGTGAGCCCCTGTCCCCGGACTTCGGCCAGCGACTGACGGAGTGGGCGGCCCTGCCGGACGCGGGCGCCGTGGGCCCCCTGGTGCTGGACGGAGAGAGCCGCGTCCTCTCTCTGGGCACGGTGGTGGGGCTGTTGGGCGGCCTGGCGTCCCCCGGCTTCGGCCAAGGGGAGGATATCGTGCACAGCAGCGCCCCACGGCTGCTGTGTACCCGGGACGTGTCCTGTCTGCCGCCCTGGGCGCTGACGATCCGCCGGGACCGGTTCCTGGCGGCGGGCGGCTTTGACCCGGACATGGACCATGTGGGCTATGTGGAGGAGCTGTGTCTGCGCCTGGGCAGACGGGGGCTCCACTCCTTGTGCGTGCCTTCCGTCCGTTTCCGACTGCCCATCCTGCCGGACCTGGGCCCAAGCCCCGCCAACTTGCGCCGCTGCCGAGACGCCTTCTGCCCCCTGCTGCGGACGGGCGACCCCTTCTACAACCCCAATTTGAACATGGCCAGCTCCCTGCCCCGACCGGCCCTGCCGCCCCGATCGCCCCTGCATCTTCACGCTTCGGATCGCTGGCCGCCCTTTTTCTGTGACCCATAGAAAAAAACTATTGACAGCCCCCCTGTTTTTCTGTATTATATTACCTGCAATCGCGCTCGGTTCGTCTAGTGGCCTAGGACACCGCCCTCTCACGGCGGTAACAGGGGTTCGACTCCCCTACCGGGTACCAACCCCGCCAAATGGCGGGGTTATTCTTTTGTAGGGGATTCGGTAGTGAATGAGGCGCCTGTGGCGCCTCAGAGCCGAATCCCGACCAAGCCCGCAGGCGCGAATCGACTCCCCTACCGGGTACCAACCCTGCCAAACGGCGGGGTTATTCTTTTTTGGGGAATCGAACCGAAAAAAAGATAAAAATTATTTACAAGTATGTTGCGTCTTAGACAATAAGCTTGTGGTATTATTAAAAAGGAAAAAAAGCACGCGGCCGATCTGGGAGGATCCTGTCGCATGAGAGGAGATAAGCATATGGCCAAGAAATGGATCAGTTTGGTGCTGGCAGCCATAATGGTGCTTTTGCTGGTGCCTGCCGCTTTGGCGGAGGAGTCCTCTGCAGAGTCGACGGCGAGTGCGGAGCTGAATGGAACGACGTTGACGGCTTCCGGCGGGCCCTATTCTTTTGACGGGAAAGCTCACGCCGTTTCCTGCCGGCTGGAGAACGGTAAAGAATATAAGAACATATACTATTCCGTCGATAACGGTAAAACCTGGACGAAGACGGCGCCGCGGCTGACTGACCCAGGTCAGCTCACTGTGACGGTGAGAGCCGTCAAGGAGAACGGAAGGGATCCTTTGACCGTTCAGGTGAAGCTGGAGGTGACGAAGACGGCGGCTGATGGTCTGGTGGTGCGGGTCAACAGCTCGTCTGTCAACATTCGCAAAAAAGCTGACGCCAACAGCAAGAGGCTGGGTAGGGCCAAAAAGGGCGAGACATTCAAACTCTTGGAGTCCCGCGGCAAATGGTATAAGATCCAGTATTCCTCTTCGCAAGAAGGGTATGTATACGCCCAGTATGTGGATGTAGTCAAAGAAGAGGATGCAGGATCGACCCCCAAGCCCACGGGAAAAATCACAGGGGATACCGGTGTCGTGGTCAACAGCAAGGGCCGAGTGAATATCCGGTCCAAGGCCAGCAGCTCCAGCAAGATCCTGGGCACGGCCACAAACGGGGATACCTTCAAGGTCCTGGGCTCTCAGGGCAATTGGGTGAAAATCGAGTATAAGGGAAAGACCGCCTATATATACGGTCATTATATCGAGATGTCCGACAGCGACAGCCAGAAGCCTACGCCCACGCCCAAACCGACGCGCACCCCTAAGCCCACGACCGTGACCGGGGAAAAGGCCTATATCGTCAACTGCAAGCGGTATGTAAACGTGCGTGAAGAAGCCAGCGTTTCCAGCAAAAAACTGGGGACTTTGAAAAAAGATGCCGAGGTCACGGTGATCTCCATCGGTGAAAAATGGACCAAGATCGCCTATAAGGACGGAATTGCCTATGTTTTCAACGAATATGTGTCCCCCGTCAGACCGGACGACGATGTAGCCGGGATCGTTGCCACCATCGTAAATGTCAAGTACGGTGTGAACATCCGTGCCAAGGCCACCAGCTCCAGCAAGATCCTGGGCGTGGCATATAACGGAGACACCTTCACGGTCCAGGGCACCAGCGGCCGGTGGGTAAAGGTGGAGTACAACGGCGGCAGCGCCTATATTTACGATCGCTACGTGAAGATCGGATAAGAGCCGGACATATGGGGCCGCCAGAACGGCGGCCCTTTTTGTTTGGTCCGCCGAACGGTTGGGTCCGCGGGCCGAGCAGCGGGAGCTTTTTCCGGAGGCGTCCACCTTGACAGGGCCCCGGGGCCGTGCCATACTCGTGATATGGGTGGAAACGCCCGGTGTTTTGCATAATAAGGAGAAACCTATGAAAAAGATCGTTTTCGTTTGCCTCGCGCTGCTGTTGCTGGGTATGACGGCCTGCGTGAGCATTCCCATGGGGAGGACCGAGGCGTTCAAGACCGCCGAAAAGGCGTTCACCGCAGAGCCCACGGCTGAGCCTGTGGCCACGGAGGAGCCCACGCCTGCCCCGACGGACACGCCGGCCCCCACCGACACACCCACGCCCGTGCCGACGGACACGCCGGCGCCCACGGAGATCCCGGCAGAGGTGGCTGTCGCCGACGCCATGGAAAAACTGGCCCGGGTGCAGAGCGTTCACATGGACATGGAGCTTGCCATGGAGGTGGAGATGGTCGTCTCCGTGGGCGAGGTGAAGCAGCGCCTGCCCATGGACATCACCATGACCGGGCGCACGGACATGTCCAGGGAGCCCTATCTCGTCAAGGCTGCCATATCCCTCTCCGCCATTGGGGAGAACATGGACGCCCTGCTCTATGGGACCCGGGAGGACGATGCCGTGGTGCTGTACAGCTCCACGGACGGCGGCGCCACCTGGACCAAAACCAGGCAGAAGGGCGTCGAAGGGTTCCAACTGCCCCAGGATCCCACCGAATCTTTTGGACAGCTCCTGGACATGGGCGCAGCCGATCTAATGCGGGTCGGTACGGACGTGGTGGACGGCAAGCCGGTGACGGTCTATGCCGGCAAGGTGGAAGGGAAACACCTGCAGGAGGTGCTGGAAAGCACCGGCGCTGCCGAGGAGCTGACCGAAGCCATGAACGACGATCTGCCGGCGGAAATGCTTGAAAATCTGGGCGATATCGACTTCACCGTGATGATCGAAGAGGAGAGCGGCCTGCCCGTTCGGTACTCTATGGACATGACCGAAGCGTTGAAGGGCCTGGTGGAGACCATCCTGCAGCAGAGCCTGGCCGGACAGGATCTGGAAGACATGGAGATCGGGATGGACGTCTCCTCCGCTACACTGGAGCTGACATTCTGCAAGTTCGACAGCATCGACCCCATCGTGATCCCCGAGGCGGTTTTAAAAGCGCCGGAGGCGTGAGGGCACGATTCGATCCCCCAAGGCGGGAAAAAGGGCTTGCTTCCTGTGAACGACAGGGGGCAGGCCCTTTGGCTATTTTAATAGACCACAAAGAAGCTCTTCTGAAAAACGAACGCTTACGGGCCCGGGACGAGATCGCTGGTGAGGTAGCCCACCATGTCCCGCAGGCCCCGCCAGCCGCCGTTTGAAAAGGAGGATCGGTTGATCGTGTTGCCCATGAACACCATCATGCTGGAGCGGCCCCCGTCCAGGTTGTAGGCGATGACGCAGCCGTAGTCCAGCAGGCTTTCTACCACCTGCGCCAGGGTGGAGGACCCGTAGGCGGCGCCGATGTGGTGATAGGGGCAGATGGAGGCCATGACGGAGCGCATGGTCACGTCGTTATAGGACAGTGGGTGCTTGTGGATGTCCATGGCCAAGCCGTCCTCGATGAGCGTGGGGCCGAACACCCAGGAATCGTTCACGCCCTGGGCCAGCAGTTCCTCGGCGGTGACCTCCGTCGGGTCGATGATCCGCATGGACCCGTCGGGGAAGAAGCCGAATCCAATCGTTTTTTTGTCCTGTTTAAACACGCGGCCCCGGCGGATCTGCAGGCCGTCAGCGTTGCGGCGGAAGGTGAAATAATCCCCCGTCAAGGCGAAGACCGCCCTGTTTTGACGAGCCAGTGTGGTGGCGCTGACGGGATCGCCGGGTTTGTCGCCGCCACCGGAAAAGATGCCCACCGGCGGGTGTCCATAGGTGCAGATCAGGTCCGCCCGGGTGGCCTTGATTTTGCCGGTGTCCACGTCGAAGGCGATGACTACGCTGCCCTCGCCGCTGCAATAGAACCAGGGGCCGTCCCGTTGATCGCCCACGTAGACCAACTCCGTTTCCGCAGGATGGGCGGGAGCAATTCGCTGTTCCTGCTCCTCCGCCGGGAACAGGGCCGAGCCTTCCAGGGCGCACTGGCCGTGGCCGTTGGCTCCGGCGGAGACGACGGTGCCGTCGCTGAGCAGGGCCACGGTGTGCCAAAGCCCCGTGCCGAAGGCAATGACCTCCCGCCAGTCGGTCACAGCGCACTGGCCGCAGCCGTTGTCCCCCACGGCCAGCAGCCGCCAATCGGCGGTGAGGCCCACCGTGAAGTTGCCTCCGCAGCGGATCTCGATCACGTTCTTCCAGTCGGTCACGCCGCATTGGCCGAAGCTGTTGTCCCCGGCGGCCACCACGCGGCCGTCCTTCAGCAAAGCCACGGTGTGCCGCAGCCCGGCGGAAACGGAGATCACGTCGGTCCAGTCCCCCACCTGGCATTGGCCATCCAGATCCAGGCCCGCCGCCACCACCGTGCCGTCATCCATGAGACCCACGCTGTGGAAGCCACCGGCGGCAACCTTCGTGATGCGGGTCCATTCCTCCGCCGCGCCCCGGCCGTACTGCCGGGCGCCCAGGTGCGTTACGGTCCCGTCGTCATGGAGGACAAGGCCGTGGTTCAGCCCCAGGGCGGCGTCCCTGGCGTCGGTGATCCTATCCGCGGCATCCAGGGCCCCCAGGGTGTCCCCCAGCAGCTCCACCCGGCCTTCGGTCAGCCGGATCATGGAGAAGGGACCGCCTATCACCCGATCCTCCGAGGAAAAGACGGCTTTCAGATCATCGTATCGCTTGTCCCCCGTGAGAAGGGGCTCGCTCCCCAGGGCCAGGGAATACCAAACGCCGGCCAGGAGCCGGTCGGCATACTTGGCCCGCAGGTCAGAAAGCTTTTTGTTTCGGGCGTCCGTCAGGGCTGCCGCCGTGTCTTTTCGAAGGCTGTCGTCGGAAAGCCCCGAAAGGATATCCATGGCCCGCCGGGGGGCCAGCGCTTCCATGGCTTCCCACGCCTGGTCGATCAGCTTTCGGTCGTTTTCGTCCGTGATCTGCTGCTGGATCTCGCCGACGAGCTCCGGTTGGAGCCCGGATTCCTTCACCAGAGCCAGCGCCTCCGCCAGCCGTCCCTCCTCCCGGGCCTTCAATGCGGAGAGTAGGATCTCCTGCCGGTTCAATGTGCCTGTCAGCTCGTCTATCAGGGCAAGGGCCCTGGGCGAAGTCAGGCCGGACGCCTTCACCAAGGTCAGAGCCTCCTGCAGATCCCCCTCTTCGCTGGCCAGGATGGCCCGGGCGAACAGGGCCCGCAGATCCAGCGCCTCCCTCAGAAAAGCGACGGGCGCGTCGGGATGGGTGGCATGATCGGGCGCGGTCTCAAAGACGTTCCGCTCCATCAGATAGCGGGGTCCGTCTTCCGTTTCCAAAAGGGCGTCCACACAGGAGAGGACCCCCTCGGCGCCTGCCTGGGGCAGCTCCTTCCCCAGGGGCGTATAGCGCAGGGGCGTTATGTCCTCCATAAGCTGGGCGTAGGCCTCCATCGCCTCGCCGTATTGGCCCTCGGCATACAGCTTGTCTCCGGTTTCCTTGGCTGTCTCCCGGCCCTGCAGCTGGCTGTACAGATACCAGCCTGCGGCCAACGCCGCTCCCAAGAGAAGGACGATGATTATATAAAACATGGTACGTTTTTTCTGTTGCATGGTTAATTGTATTGTAACAATATCCCGCTGATACTGTCAACATCCCTTGAAATGAATGCTCCTCTTGTTGTATACTAAATATCATATACAGTTACACTTTCGATCAGCATCGTTTTGCGAGAAAGGGAGAGACAAAATGAAGACGAAAAAATGGCTGCTCCTGGCCCTCTGCCTGCTGCTGGCCCTGGCCTTTGTCCCGGCGACGGCCCGCGCGGAGGAATATAGCGGACAATGCGGCGACGATTTGTATTGGTCCTATGATGAATCGAATGGCACACTGACTATCACCGGAAGTGGGGCCATGTGGGATTATGATTCAAGACCGCCATGGCATGATCATCAATATGGTATTACAACAGTCAAGATTAGTGATGGTACAACGCACATTGGGAAATATGCATTCGACTGTTGTTACTATCTGACAAGTGTTTCGTTCCCAAGCGGCATGGAAAGCATCGGCGACAATGCATTTCGCTATTGCAGCAGTATCAAAAGTCTGCGCTTTAGCAAGTGGATTAGAAACATTGGAGCATATGCTTTTTTTGGCTGTGACGAGCTGCAGAGCGTTTATTTTGAGAGTATCGGCTTACCAATTCCAGGAGAAGAAACCTACATCGTTAGTGGGGATCTATTCCTAAGCATTGGGAACTATGCTTTTGCGGGTTGTAAAGCGCTAAAAACACTGTCGCTTTCTGACCACTTGGAGATCATTGGGGATCACGCTTTCGACGGATGCAAACGATTGACGAGTCTTACGCTGGGCGAATGGGTAAGGACAATCGGCGAGTCCGCTTTTGAAAGTTGTGATGGTCTGACTGGCGTCACTATCCCCGCCAGTGTGGTAAAGATCGGCCGTTTTGCGTTTACGTATTGCAACGATCTGGAGTGGATCGAAGTTGAAAATGGTAACTGGTACTATAGTAGTATTGATGGCGTGTTGTTCACCAGGGATAAACATGAATTGCTCTATTATCCTTTCGGCAGTTGGACGACCAGCTATACGATTCCTGAAAGCGTCACGCGTATTGGCGACTATGCTTTCTATCATTGCGTCAATCTGAGAAATATAACGATCCCCCCAAATGTTGAAAGTATCGGCAATTCGGCTTTTGAGCACTGTATCAACCTGTCGCGGATAACCAATCAAGCGGGGTTTACGAGCATTGGGGAACGTGCCTTCTGGGAATGCTACAAGTTAACGAGCGTAACGCTGCCAGGCACCGTAACGAGCATTGGAAGTTGGGCTTTCTATCATTGCAACAACCTGACGGACATCAATATTCCAGACAGTGTGACGAGCATAGGGAAAGGCGTATTTTATGATTGCCGTAAATTATCGAATATACTTATTCCGGGCAGTATCGAAAGCGTCACTGTGAGTGCTTTTCGGTCCTGTCAAGGGCTGACGGAGGTGACGATCCAGGAGGGCGTGTTCAGAATTGAGGAAGAAGCTTTTAGAGAATGTGTGGGCCTTACGACCATAACGCTTCCCAATAGCCTGACCAGCATCGACAGGAGTGCTTTTACTGACTGTACGGGGCTGACGAGTATCACTGTCGCGTCGGACAATCAGAACTACAAAGATGTGGATGGGGTGCTCTTTACCAAGGACGGTAAGGAGCTGTTGGTTTATCCGGCAGGACGGGCTGGCAGCTACACCATCCCTAGCAGCGTCACCAGCATCAGCGGAAATGCATTTTCTATGTGCACGGGGCTGACGAGTATCACGATCCCCAGCAGCGTCACCATCATCGGCTCCTATGCGTTTAATGGCTGTACGGGGCTGAAAACGGTAAAATATGGCGGGACTCAAGCACAAAAAGCCCAAATGAGCATTGGAGAGTATAATGAGCCTTTGCTGAACGCCACCTGGAAGTGCGCCATAAACGTTTCCTTCAATGCCAACGACGGCGCCGTGAGCCCCACCACCAAGGTGGTGCAGTACGGCCAGGCCTACGGCACCCTGCCCACGCCCACCCGTAGCGGCTACATCTTTGACGGCTGGTGGACGACTAAGGAGACCGGCGGCAAGCAGGTGACGGCGTCCACGGTGTGCTACGCTTCCGGGAACTACACTCTGTACGCCCGCTGGACACCCAAAACCTATACCGTCACCCTGAACCCCAACGGTGGCACTGTGAGCCCCACCACCAAGACCGTCACCTACGGCCAGGCCTACGGCGCCCTGCCCACGCCCACTCGAAGCGGATACACCTTCCTGGGCTGGTGGACCGCCAAGGAGACTGGCGGCAAGCAGGTGACGGCGACAACCGTCTGCTACGCCTCCGGGAACTACACCCTCTATGCCAGCTGGAAAGCGGGTCAGACCTACACCGTGACGCTGAACGCCAACGGCGGCACCTGCGGGACTTCCACCAAGACCGTGACCTACGGCACAGCCTACGGCACCATGCCCGTGCCCAAGCGGCTCGGGTACACCTTCGCCGGCTGGTGGACCGTCAAGGACGCCGGAGGGAAGAAGGTGACGGCCAGCACCATCTGCTATGCCACCGGGAACTACACCCTCTACGCCCGCTGGACGGAGGGGTACACCATGACCTTCGATCCCAACGGCGGCGCCGTGAGCCCTACCACCAAGGTGGTGAAGTACGGCCAGCAGTACGGCGCCATGCCCACGCCCACCCGGGCCGGGTACACATTCACCGGTTGGTGGACCACCAAGGCGGAGGGCGGCAAGAAGGTCGTGTCCACCACGGTGTGCTACGCCGCTTCCGGCTACACCCTGTACGCCCGGTGGACGGCGAAGAAGTTCGTCGTCACCCTGAACCCTAACGGCGGCGAATGCGCCACGGCCACCAAGACGGTGACCTACGGCCAGGCCTATGGGACCATGCCGGTGCCCTCGCCCCGGACGGGCTACACCTTCGCCGGCTGGTACACCGCCAAGACCGGCGGCAAGAAGGTTACGGCCACCACGGTCTGCTACGCCTCCGGGAACTACACCCTCTACGCCCGCTGGACGCCCAAGACCTACACGATCACCTTCAACCCCAACGGCGGCAGCTGCTCCACGGCCAGCAAAAAGGTGACCTATGCCCAGCAGTATGGAACCCTGCCCACGCCCACGAGGGCGGGCTACACCTTCGCCGGCTGGTTCACCACCCAAACGACCGGCGGCAAGCAGGTGTTCTCCTCCACCGTCTGCTACGCCACGGGCAACTACACCCTCTACGCCCGGTGGACGAAGAACTGACGACTTTACGCGCAAGGCAGCTGCCGGTCTGTCCGGCAGCTGTTTTTCGTGGTGTTTCAGATACTTCTTGAAACTGCGGGCTGTTTACGGTATACTTAATAATACTGTAAAAAAGCAAAGGGGCGGTATGAAAGGAAGGCGCGCGTTCGGCTGCATGGTCCTGGGGCTGGGGCTGCTCCTGCTGCTCTCCTCTGCACAGGCGGCGGAGGAGACGGCGACGGAGCTGACCCGGCGCTGTCGATTCCGCAAGAACGACAGCGAGGCTTCGGCCACCTATGCCTGCGATCAGCGGCTCCTTTCTGTCTGCCCCCTAAGCGAAACGGACGTGCTCCGCGTGCAGCCCCGTCAGGCGGGAAAGACCATGGGCGCCCTGTATTTTTGTCTGGACCGGCAGGAGGCTTCGCTGACCGTGCGTCAATTTGACGCGGCGGAGACCCTTTTGGCGGAGTCCCGGGCCACCACGGAGACCTATCGTCTGGCCGTGCCTCTTGCCGCGGGCTGCGTCCGGGCGGAGGTCGCCGGGACAGTCGGCCCCGTGGGCATCGCGGAGATGAGCGTATGGAGCGAAGGGGCTCTGCCCGAAACGCTGCCCCTGCCTCAGCCGTCGGTGACGCGGACGGACTTTTTGATCGTCGCCACCCACCCCGACGACGAGTGGATCTTTTTGGGGGCCGTCTACCCCATCTATGGGGCGGAGCGGGGGTATACGGGCACCTTCGCCTATGTGACCTCCCCCGACATCGGCCGGGTCCACGAGGCCATCAACAGCCTGTGGGCCGCGGGCGTGCCCACCCTGCCCTATTTCCTGGGCTTTCCGGACGTGGATCGGGCCGCGCCCAAACGGCTCAAGGACACCTTTCAGGCGGAGGAGGTCACCTTGGCCCTGGTCCGGCTGTATCGGCGGATCAAGCCTCTGGTGGTGGTGAGTCAGGACCCCGTCCGAGGGGAATACGGCCACTGGCAGCATATCATCTCCGCCCAATCCGCCTTAGAGGCGGCGCAGCTGGCCTCCGATCCAGCCTACGATCCGGGATCGGCGGCGAAGTTCGGCACCTGGACGGTGAAGAAGGTCTATCAGCACCTGGCGAAGGAGAACCCCATCGTCCTAGACGTGACCAGCCCCTTGTCGGCCTACGACGGGGAGACCGCATTGCAGGTGGCCAAGCGGGCCTTTCAGGAGCACCGCTCCCAGCTGAAGTACGTGTTCCGTCCCTCCATCGGGCGCAGGTCCAAGGGGGACATCCGCTATTTCGGCCTGACCTTCACCACGGTGGGTCCGGACGCGGAAAACGACATGTTTGAGCATATCGGGCAGGGCGAGCTTGCAAAGGCCCTCCTGGGCGGAACAGAGGATCTTGACGGACCGAACCCGGATCCTAAAGAATAAGGAAGGAACTCATGGCAAAGCGAACGATCATCTGCTTACTTTTGCTGTTGTTGATGCTGACGGCCGCCGTTCCCGCGAAGGCGGAGACGGAGGCGGCTTCGCCGTTTCTGCCCTGCGACGTGGTCGCGCCCGTGGGCCGGGAAGCCTTTGCCGGGAACCTGACGGACGGCGATTACGCCACCCGCTTCACCCTGACCGCCGGCCAGGCCCTGTCCGTGGGCTGGACCGGGGAGGCCGAGGGGGTCATGCTCCAGTGGTACGACGTGAGATATCGGGCCACCATCAACCTGTACGATCCCGAGGGGAAGCGGCTTTCCTCCACCGCGTATCCCTTCATGCAGTACCGCATGTTCCTGCCGGCGGCGGGGGCGAGCCGGATGGAGATTCTCTGTCCCAGAGGGGGGACGAACGTGTATGCCAGCCTCTGCGAGGTGCAGGTCTACGCGGCCGGCCATGAGCCGGCGTGCCTGACCCGGGTGGAGCCGGTGGACCTGATGCTGGTTTTGTCCGGCGTCAGCGAGGAGTTGGACCTGATGGGCGGGCTCCTGCCCCTGTACGCGGGGGAGCACCGCATCCGGACGGCGGTGGTCTACGTGGGCGTGGACGACGGCAACCAAATCCAGGAGGCCTTTCATGCCCTGGAAAAAATAGGGGCGGACGTGATCCCCGTGTTTTTGCTCCGGGACGATCAGGCGACCTGCAGTATCGATCGGATGGCGGGGTTGTGGGGCGAGGCCAAGCTTAAGGAGACGCTTGCCTCCCTGTTCCGGCAGTACGCGCCCAAGGTGGTGGTGACCTGTGATCCGACGGATCGCTTCTCCAGGGTGAGGACGCCCTACACCGGCCGTCTGGTGACCCAGATTTTGACCGGGACCCAGAACGGGAAACTGCCTGTCCAGAAGTTTTATCATCTGTCCCGGGACGGGGGCACGCTGGTGGACTGGACGAAGCCCCTGGCTGCCTACGGCGGGCGGACCGCCCAAGAGGTAGCCCAGGAGGGCTATGCCTGTTATGACTCGGAGGCGTCCTTTGGCACCATCATCCCGGAGAACAGCCGGTTCGTGCTGGCCTTCTCTCAAGTGGGTGAGGACGAAGGGAGGAACGATCTCTTCGAGCACATTCTGACCGAAAGCCTCCTTTGGTACGAGGCGCCCACACCCATCCCTACGGCCACGCCCACGCCGGAACCCACGAGGGAGCCGACGCCGGAGCCCACGGCCACGCCGGAGCTCACGGCCACGCCCACCGTCGAGCCCACGAAGGAACCGACGCCGGAGCCCACGGAAGCGCCCACGGCCGCGCCTACGGTCGCGCCGACCGCCGTTCCGGAGAAAAAGGCAGGGGCCGTCCTGGGGCTCAGCGGCGGACAGCTGGCGCTGTACGCCCTTAGCGGCGCAGCGTTGGTCCTTGCTCTGTTCCAGATGATAAAAAAGAAAAAGCGGGCGTTGGCCCTGTTTTTGCTGATCGCCGCAGGCTTGCTGGCCTATATGGGCTATTGGCTGATCGATATGACCCCTGGGGCGGCGATCGCCGAAGCTGCGGCGTCCACGGCGGCGCCTACGGAGAAGCCGACGCCGAAGCCCACGCCGGAGCCCACAAAAGCACCTACGCCGGAGCCCACAAAAGCACCTACGCCGGGGCCCACGGAAGTGCCCACGGCCGAACCCACCGAGGCGCCCACGCCCGAACCCACCCCCACCCCGGACCCCGACGCCCGATATTTCCGGCAGGAGGGAGAATCGGCGGAGGTGGTGGTCCAGGACTATGAGAACGGCCACTGGGAATATCGCTCGGACATCCTTTCCGTCATCATCGATCGGCAGATCAGCAATGAGGACAACAAGCCCTACTGCAAGTATATCGCCCACATCCGCATGCGGAAGGTGAATAGTTACCGGTCCATCGTCTCCTCCCACTATGCCGTGGCCACGGCTGCCGAGCCGCCCTGGCGGCTGGCGCGAAACTTCAAGGCGGTGCTGGCCATCACCGGCGACAACATCAACAACGAGGACGTGCCCTTCAAGGGCATCCTGATCCGCCGGGGCATCCTCTATTCGGATATGGCAGGGGAGGACACCCTGGTGATCCGGGACAATATGACCATGGACATCCTGCATCGGGGCGAGGAGAAGGGCGTGGATCTGCTGGACAGCGGCGTGCTCGCCACCTACAGCTTCGGACCGACCCTGGTGGAGAACTACAGCATCAACCCGGACGTGGCTCGACACCGGGTCTTCCGGGAGAATCCCCGCTGCGGCATAGGCATGGTGGAGCCGGGCCATTTCGTGGCCATCGTCACCGACGGGAGAGATGCCCGGCGCGCCTATGGGTATACCCTGGATCAGTTTGCCGAGATCTTCCAGAGGGAAGGCGTGAAGGTGGCGTATAATCTGGACGGAGGCGCATCCGCAGCCATGGTGTTCATGGGAGAGCACGTGAACTGGCAATCCGGCGATCATCAGCGCACGTGGGCGGACGCCCTGGCCTGGGGCTATTCGAATTTGATCCCCTTGGTGACGGACCCGGTGCTGCATCCGGGCGGCGGGGATTCCTATTGAGCACAACATAAAAAACCACCCGTTGGACGAGTGGCCTGACAAAGCCTCCGGCTGGGCCGGGGGCTACTTTTGTTGCGCCCTTTTCGTCAGAGGGACGTGAGGAACACAGCCCCGTCGAAAGGCGAATAGCATCACTTCGACAGATATTTTTCCGGGTTCACGGGCAGCCCGTTTACCAGCAGCTCATACCGCAGCGTCGCCCTGTTCCTGCCGGGGGACTGGGGCAGCACGCCCACCTGTTCCCCTTTGCGCACCCGTTGATACAGCTCCACTACCGCCCGCTCGCAGCCGATGATCCGGGACAGGCACCCGGTCTCGTCGTGGAGGACGTCGATGACCAGCCCCAGTTGGCCGCGGGGGCCGCAATAGACGATCACGCCCTCCGCCGGCGACACCGCCCGGGCGCCGCTGTCGGCAACGATGTCTATCCCGTAATGGGGCAGCCCGTCCACCATGCCGAAGGAGGTCTCCACCGTCCCCGCCACCGGCCACTGGGGCGTGAACCCTTCGATGGGCGCAGCGGCCGGGCCGGCTTCCGCCGACGCGGCAGCCAGGATCAGGGACCCGTCCTCGACGACCTGATCGGCCTTGCCCTGGCCCACGGCGAACTCGTTGGTCTTCACTTCGGAGAAGGCGGCCTGACCCCGATAGGTGGTTTCATAGTAGGAAAGGATGAAGGAGCTCACTCCTATGGACCGATAGATCCGGCTCCCCGCCGCCAGCAGCGGGTTCTCCTGGGTCACGGTCTGGATCTCGCCGCGGTCGATGACGCAACGGACCACCGTACGGCTGATGGGCAAAAGCCCCTCGTCCGCCTTCAGGGTGTTCACCGCTTCCTCCACCTGCAGCAGCTCCCCGTCCCCCGAGGGCTCCTCCAAGGTCAGCGTTTGATCGAACCCGGCCCGGAGGAGTCGTTCGTTCTCCCCCAGATTCAAGCCGGCGGTCTCGGCAAGGTACTGTTCCAGCGCTTTTCTGGCGGCCCGAGCGTTCACTGCCGTATACAAAAGCTTTCCGTCCGCCCGCACGTCCACGGCGTTCGGCGGATAGTCCCGCTGCACTTGGACCTGGATGGGCGTGGGCGCGGGGGTCACCTTGACCTGGGCGGTGGTGGCAGAGGGCCGGGCGGTGGCCGTAGGCGTGATCCGAGGCGAACGAAATCCCGCCTGCAGCTTGCCTTCGCTCCTGAGGAGCAATCCAAGCACCACGCTCAAAAACACGATCACCAGGACCGTGACCAGCATGCCGAACCGTATGGCTTTTTCCCGCTCGATCTTCATATGGGGCAGTATAGCATTTTTTCGCCTTTCCCGCAATAGAGAAGGAGAGGGACAACTCCAGCGAGAGGGCGGTTGAGCCCTTTCATACTGCGAGCGGCATTCAGATATCCTTTGCCGCAAATGGTCTGCCGCCTTTATTGACAGCCTGAAAACGTAAAACGGTATTGGCAAATGGCGGGAAGGATGATATTATATATCTATACTTGACCTTACTATGTGCATATAGGGAGGAATCATGACCGAGCTCATTTCTCAATTCTATCACGGGAACTGCATCCGGGCCTACCAAGTGCTGGGATGCCATCGGGCGGAGGTGGGCTATCGCTTCCTCGTCTGGGCGCCCAACGCCCGATTTGTCACCGTGGCGGGGGATTTCAACGGCTGGAGCTACACGCAGAATCCGGCCTGGCGGCGGCAGGACGGGCTGTGGGAGGCCGTTATCGACAACGCTCAACCCTATCAAAAGTATAAATACGTAGTGACCCGGGCGGACGGGTCCGTGGTGATGAAGGCGGACCCCTATGCGCGCATGGGCGAGCCTCACGGCACAGCCTCTCTGGTCTATGATCCGGACCCCTATCCCTGGCAGGACGGGGCGTATCTGGCCGGCCTGGGGGACGCCCACACCCGCCCCATGAACATCTACGAATGCCATCTGGGCAGCTGGAAGGAGGGCCTCTCCTACCGGCAGCTGGCGGATGAGATGCTGCCCTATGTGCAGGACATGGGCTATACCCACATCGAGGTCATGCCCCTCATGGCCTATCCCTACGACCCCAGCTGGGGCTATCAGGTGACGGGCTATTTCGCCGCCACCAGCCGCTACGGGTCTCCGGATGATCTCAAATACTTCGTGGACCAGGCCCACCAGCGGGGCATCGGCGTCATCATGGACTGGGTCCCCGCTCACTTCACCCGGGACGACCACGGCCTCAGGCTCTTCGACGGCACCCCCTGCTATGAGCATGGCGATCCCCGCCGGGGAGACATGCGTCAGTGGGGGACGCTCCTCTTTGACTATGGCAAGCCCGAGGTCCGCAGCTTCCTTACCTCCAGCGCCGTCTACTGGCTGGAGGAGTGCCATATGGATGGCCTTCGGGTGGACGCGGTCAGCTGCATGCTTTACATGGACTTCGGCCGGGACGGGGGCGACTGGCTCCCCAACAGCGAGGGCGGCCGGGAGGATCTTTCCGCCATCGCCCTGTTCAAGCACCTCTCCTGGGCGGTCCACAGCCTGGAGGGCCACAAGCTCCTCATCGCCGAGGAGAGCACCGCCTTCCCCAAGGTCACCAACAAGCATGAGGACAGTCTGGGCTTCGATTTCAAGTGGAACATGGGGTGGATGAACGACATGCTCTCCTACATGGAGATGGACCCCATCTACCGCCAGTATCACCACAACAAGCTCACCTTCAGCCTGACCTACGCCTTCTCAGAGCACTACGTGCTGCCCTTCTCCCACGACGAGGTGGTCCACGGGAAAAAGTCCATGCTGAACAAGATGCCGGGCTCCTACGAGGAGAAGTTCGAGCAGCTTCGGCTCCTGCTCACCTATCAGATGGCCCATCCCGGCAAGAAGCTCACCTTCATGGGGATCGAGCTGGGTACCTTCATCGAGTGGCGGTTCTACGAGAGTTTGGAATGGTTCCTCCTCTCCTACCCCAAGCACGACGAGTTCCGCAAGTTCGTCCGTGGCCTGAACCGGTTCTACAAGGACAACCCCGCCCTCTACGAGCGGGACGACGGCTGGGACGGCTTCGAGTGGAGCGCGGTGGACGACAAGGACACCTCCGTGGTCTCCTTCTTCCGCAAGAGCCGGGAGGAAACGTTGCTGTGCGTCTTCAACTTCACCCCCGTGCCCCGGCCCGGCTATACCATGGGCGTGCCGAAAGCGGGGAAGCTCATCCCTGTGTTTTCCACGGGCGAGCTCCCGCCGGAGCAGAACAAGCCCCTGCGGGCGAAGAAGGCGGCCCCCGGCGGCAGGTTCCCCTACGAGGTCAGGATGGATCTGTTCCCCTTCTGCGGGATGTATTATAAATTCGAGAAAAGCGATGGAAAGGATGTGACTCAAGGATGAAAAAACGGATCGTGGTCATGCTGCTGGCTGGGGGTCAGGGCAGCCGGCTGGGGGTGCTCACCTCCAACATGGCTAAGCCGGCCGTTCCCTTCGGCGGCAAGTATCGGATCATCGATTTCCCCCTCAGCAACTGTGTCAACTCCGGCTTCGACACGGTGGGCGTGCTCACCCAGTATCGGCCTCTGGCCCTGAATTCCTATTTGGGCACCGGTCAGCACTGGGATCTGGACCGCAACTACGGCGGCGTGTTCGTGCTGCCCCCCTATGTGACCGAGGGGGAGAACGGCCACTGGTACAGCGGCACGGCCAACGCCATCTGGCAGAACCGGGAGTTTGTGGACCAGTACGATCCCGACTACGTGCTCATCCTCTCCGGCGATCACATCTATAAGATGGACTACGCCAAGATGCTCGCTTTCCATCGCCAGAAGCAGGCGGCGGCCACCATCGCCGTCCTTCAGGTGCCCTGGGAGGAGGCCCATCGCTTCGGCATCATGAACGCCAACGTGGACGGCCGCATCGAATCCTTCGAGGAGAAGCCCAAGGAGCCCAAGAGCAACCTGGCGTCCATGGGCATCTATATCTTCGACTGGAAAAAGCTGCGGGCCTACATGGAGGCGGACGACGCCGATCCCAATTCCAGCAACGATTTCGGCAAGAACATAATTCCCGCCATGCTGAACGCCGGCGAGACCATGGTGGCCTATCCCTTCGAGGGCTACTGGCGGGACGTGGGCACCATCCAGAGTCTCTGGGAGGCCAACATGGACCTGCTGGGCCAGAAGCCCGTGCTGGATCTGGACGACGACAGCTGGCGCATCTACACCCGCAACCCGGTCATGCCGCCCCACTACATCAGCCTTTCCGCCCAGGTGACCAACTCCCTGGTGTCCGAGGGGGCCGTGGTGGAGGGGACCGTGGAGAACTCCGTCATCTTCTCCGGCGCCCACATCGGCAAGGGCGCCACGGTGAAGGACAGCGTCATCTTCCCCGACGCCACCGTTGGCAAGAGCGTGGACGTGGAGAAGGCCATCGTGGGCGAGAACGCCGTCATCGGCGACTTCTGCGTGCTGGGCGGCCCGGTCCGCCCCGGCGAGAAGGTGAACAACAAGCTCACCGGCGACATCACCCTCATCGGCAACGACGTGACCATCCCGCCCCGGGCCTATATCGCCAAGGGCGCCGTGGTCAACACCGAGAACCCTCACCAGCCCGCAAAGGAGGCGTAAGCTATGATCAACAATGCGTTCGGCCTCATCGTCACCGCTGATCGGACTACCCATCTCAAGGACCTGACCCTTTCCCGCTCCGCGGCGGCAGTGCCCTTCGGCGGCCGGTATCGCTTCATCGATTTCACCCTCTCCAACATGGTCAACGCCGGCATCACCAGCGTGGGCCTGATCACGGAGAAGAACTATCACTCCCTCATGGACCATCTGGGCTCCGGCAAGGAGTGGGACCTGCACCGCAAACGGGACGGCCTCTTCATCCTGCCCCCCTTCATGACCAAGGACAACGCCGGCGTGTTCCGGGGCGCCATCGACGCCCTGCGCTCCGTCATGGGCTATGTGCGCCGGACCCAGGAGGACTACGCCGTCCTGTCCTGGCCCCGGGTGGTCATGAACATGGACCTGGTGCCCATGATGGAACAGCACGTGGCCACGGGCGCGGACATCACCATCCTCTATGCGGAGGACGGCTCCCTGAAGCCCGAGGACCAGAATCAGGATCTGCGGCTCGTTCTGGACGAGAAGGGCCGGGTCATCGACATGGAGCTGGACGCCTTCCGGCCCCAGAGCGTGAACCGGAGCTGCGACGTGATGATCCTGAAGAAGGAACTGCTGGAGTATCTGGTGGAGGAGGCCTACGCCCGGGGCGAATACGATTTCCACCGGGACATCCTGCTCAAAAAGTATAAGACCCTGAACATCATGGGCTATAAGCACGAGGGCTTCCTGGCCCGGCTGGAATCCATCGAGGACTATTTTGCCGGCAACATGGCCCTGCTGAACCCGGACGTGCAGAAGGATCTGTTCGATCCCCGGCGGCCCATCTACACCAAGGTGAAGGACGAGGTGGCCGCCCGCTACTCCGTCAGTGCCCAGGTGAAAAACTCCCTGGTGGCCGACGGCTGCCTCATCGAGGGCCAGGTGGACAGCTGCATCCTCTTCAGGGGCGTCCATGTGAAGCCCGGCGCCCGCATCTTCAACAGCATCATCATGCAGGGGGCGGAGATCGGCGAAAACGCTCACCTGGAGCATGTGATCCTGGACAAGGGCGTGAAGATCCTGCCCGGCCGGACCCTCCAGGGGTACGACAGCTTCCCCATCGTGATCAGAAAGAATCAAACCGTATGAGCGCCGCAGAGAAAGCCGTGAAGCGACCCGCTTCCGAAAAAAAGATCGTAGCCCGCAAGGAGGCTTTGGCGGATAAGACGGTCGAAGTCGAAGCTCCGGCGGAGAAGAAGCCCGCCCGGAAGCCCCGCACCAAGAAGCAGCCCCCCCTGAAGGTGCTCCTGTGCGCCAGCGAGGCCATGCCCTTCATCAAAACCGGCGGCCTTGCGGACGTGGTGGGTGCCCTGCCTGTGGCCCTCCATCAGGAAGGGTTGGACGTGCGGGTGATCCTGCCCAAGTACCGGCTCATCCCCTATTCTTACATCTGCTCCATGGAGCATGTGACGGATTTCACCGTCCTCATGGGCGGGGATCGGCTTTACTGCGGCATCGACACCATGGTGGAGAACGGGGTCCGGTATTACTTCGTGGACAATCTCGCCCTCTTCGGCGGGGATCGGGTCTACACCGGCGACCAGGAGGAGGGCTATCGGTATGCCTTCTTCTGCCGGGCCATTCTGGAGGCGCTCCCCCGGATCGACTTCTTCCCCGACGTGCTCCACGGCAACGACTGGCAGTGCGGGCTCCTGAGCGTGCTCCTCAGGGGCCAGTACGGCATCGACGAGCGGTATCGGGCCATCCGCACGGTCTACACCATCCATAACCTGAAGTTCCAGGGGCTCTTCGACTTCCATTGGCTCAACGCCTACCTGGGCCTGAACGAGGGCTATTTCTCCCCGGAGAACCTGGAGTTTTACGGGCTCCTCTCCTGCATGAAGGGCGGCATCGTCTTTTCCGATCGGGTCACCACCGTGAGCCCCACCTACGCGGAGGAGATCAAGTCCGCTTACTTCGGCGAGCGGCTGGACGGGCTTCTCAAGAAGCGGCAGAACGTTCTCTCCGGCATATTGAACGGCATCGATACCGACGCCTACGACCCGGAGAACGATAGGTTCCTTCGCGTCACCTTCAGCGCCGACAATCGGCGGGGGAAAGCCATCCTGAAGGCGGACCTGCAGCAGGAATGCGGCCTGGAGCAGCGGCCTGAGGCGGCCGTCATCGGCTTCATCGCCCGGCTCACCGCCCAGAAGGGCCTGGATCTCATCGAGCGGGTGCTGGACGATATCATGCGTCAGGACGTGCAGCTGGTGTTCCTGGGCAAAGGCGATCAGCACTATGAGGACTTCATCCGCACCGCCCAGTGGAAGTATCCCGGCCGGGTGGCGGCCCGGGTGGAGATGAACGAAGCTCTGGCCCATCGGGTCTATGCCGGCACGGACATGTTCCTCATGCCCAGCCAGTTCGAGCCCTGCGGGCTCTCCCAGATGATCGCCATGCGCTACGGGTCCATCCCCATCGTCCGGGAGACCGGCGGCCTTCGGGACAGCGTCCAGCCCTTCAACGTGTACACCGACGAGGGGAACGGCTTCTCCTTCTCCAACTACAACGCCCACGATATGCTCTATACCATCGAGCGGGCGGTGGGGTATTTCCACGACGAGGCCCTGTGGGACCGGCTGGTGAAGCGGGCCATGGGCACGGACTTTTCCTGGCATAAGTCCGCCCTGGTCTATAAGGCGCTCTATGAGGACCTGATGAAACCATAAGCGAGGGTCACGAGGAAAGGGAATCGACCATGGACAATATTGTACGCCGTATCGGCATCCTCACCAGCGGGGGCGACGCCCCCGGCATGAACGCGGCCATCCGTGCCGCCGTGCGCAACTGTCTCCAGCACAACATCACGCCTATCGGCATCCACCGGGGGTATAACGGCCTCATCCAGGGGGACACCTTCGAGATGGACGCCCGGTCTGTGAACAACCTGAGCGAACGGGGCGGCACCATCCTCTATACCGCCCGCTGCAAGGAATTTACCACCCCTGAAGGGGTCCAGCAGGCGGTCCGCACCTGCAAATACGCGGGCATCGACGGCGTCATCGCCATCGGCGGCGACGGCACCTTCCGGGGGGCGCAGAAGCTCTCCGCCGCGGGGGTGAATACCGTGGGCGTGCCCGCCACCATCGACAACGACATCGGCTGCTCCCACTACACCATCGGCTTCGACACCGCGGCCAACACGGCCATTCAGTGCATAGACAAGCTCTCCGACACCATGCAGTCCCATGAGCGGGCCAGCGTGGTGGAGGTCATGGGCCGGCACGCGGGCCATCTGGCGGTCTATGTGGGCCTGGCCGTGGGCGCCACCGCCATACTGGTCCCCGAGTTCCCGGTGGACTTCGAGCGGGACGTGATCGAGCGGGTCCGCCAGGGCCGCTATCGGGGCAAGCGCCACTTCCTCATCATCGTGGCCGAAGGCGTGGGCCGGTGCGAGGAGATCGCCAGGCGGATCGAGGAGGAGACCGGCGTGGATGCCCGGGTGTCCATCCTGGGCCATATCCAGCGGGGCGGCAGCCCCACGGGCCGGGACCGGGTCATGGCGGCCCGCATGGCCCACACCGCCGTGGAGGAGCTGGCCGCCGGCCATAGCAACCTGGTGGTCTGCTACCGGGATTCCCACATCGTCACCATCCCCATTCACGAGGCCCTTCAGATGAAGAAGCCTCTGGACCCCTACATGTACAAGGTGGCGTACGATATATCGATCTGACTTTCTCTTTTGCCTTTTTCTTTTCGCGAAAGGAAAAAGGGAACCGAAAAAAGAGAAGCACAAAGGCAAGGGGGAATGGCTGAAAAAGTCATTCCCCCTCATTCATTTAGAGAAATATGGCTCGTCAAGCGGTGGGATCGAAGGCGGACGGTTCGTCGAAATGGACCTTTTTCCCGTCGTCCCACCAGCCGTCCCCATAGGAGCGCAGGTTGGTCACGTCGTACCGAAACTGCTCTCGGAGCAGCAGGTAGCGGGGTACGTACGCCCCGTTCTCGTCCTTGCGCCAGCCGTCGCCGGTGGGGTTGCCCCGCGTCAGATTCACGAAGCAGTTGGGCACCAGCTCCTGGAAGGTATCGAACTGCTCCTTGGGGATGCCGTCGTTCCGGCCGATCCACAGCCGCTCCAGCTTGGTGAGGCCGTAGAGGGGCGTGATGTCCGTGATGTAGTTGTAGCAGACGTTCAGGTGCTTGAGCTCCGTGCAGGCGGCCAGGGGCGAAAGGTCCTTCAAATTGCAGGAGTAGCACTCGAAGAACTCCAGCTTGGGGCAATTCTCGATGCCCTTGATGTTGGACATGGGGTTGTACATGATGCACACCTCCAGATCCGGCATGAAGGACACGAACTTGTCCATGTGGTGGATCTTGTTGTGGCCCAGGTCAAGATATTTTATCTCCCGGCAGTACTTCAGATTCTGGGCGGAATTCTCGTCCAGAGCCTTGCCGCCGCCGGCGGAAAACTTGACCATCCAGGCGTCGGTGCGGACGGAGTAGGCCCCCACCTTCACCCGCCAGACCAGCTTGGGCTGGGGGAACTGGTCCCGCAGGGCGGCCATGGTCTCGTTGTCGATGCTGCAGTTCTCCATGTCCACCCGCTTCACGTTCCGCAGATAGGGCAGCAGGAGCTTAAGCTCCTCCACCTTCCGCTTCAGGTTTTTCTTGTTGAAGGAGACCACCTCGTCCGCCAGGGAGAAGGACACGCCGAAGGACTTGGTGGTGTAGTTCACCAGCATACCCTCCCTGAACTGCTGGAGCTGGTCCGCTTCGTCCAGCGTCCAGGAGCTGGAACCGGATTTGGGGTCCAAATTCACCCGCCGGATCTTGGGCAGCACGGTCAAAACCGCCTTGATAGCCCCCAGCTCCGAGCTGGGCAGGTCGGAAACGTCCACCTCCGTATCCGTGCTGCGGATGCTCCGGCCCCGGAAGGCGATGCTGTAATCCGCGGGCACCTGGCCGGCCCCCTCCAAAAGGTAGGCCGCCTGCTCCGGGGTCAGATCCCCGGTGACGGTGATCCGCTCCAGCGCCGGCAGATACCCGATCTCCCGGGCCAGGCCGTCCCAATCCCGGATGTCCTCCGTCTTCAGCTCCAAATTTTTGGCGTCCGTCGAGGTCTTGATCCCCTGGATCGACACGTCGAAGAGGATCTCCGCCTGAGGCAGCGCTTCCCGCAGGGCCAGGGCCCCGTCGTTGTCCAGGCCGCTCCCCCGCAGGTCCACGGTGGTGACCTGGGGAAGGTCGACGAGCGCCGCCTCCACCTCCTCCGCGGAGGTCACGGCGGCGGGCACCGTCAACTCGGTGATCTCGCTGTCCATGGACACGCCCCCCAGCTTCACGGTCCAGCGCACCGGGTAGGAAACCGTTTCGCTGAAGGCGTGGAGCAGGGCCCCGTTTTCGCAGGCGCGGCCGTCCAAAAGGGTGAGCTCCTGCAGCTCTCGGATGAGCGAGAGATCCGCCTCGGTCACGCTGGGAAGGATCAGCTCCTTCACGTCCCGGTCCACCGGCCCGAAGGAGAGCATGAGCCGGGGGTCCTCCGTAGGCGCGGCGGTTGGCTCTGCCGTGGGGGCCGCCGTGACGACGGCGGTCTGGGTCAAAACAGGCTGAGCGGCCACGGTCGGCTGGCTGCCCTTGCCCCCGCCCAACACGAGCAGCAGCACCCCCAGCAGCGCGATGGCCAGCCCCAGCAGCGAACTCAAAAGGATGATCCGTTTCTTATCCATACGCGTCCCTTCCTGACATGCGGAAACTTTTCTGTCTATCAGTATAGCAAACCCGCTTCCCCCTGACCATAGCGGCGGAGGGCTTGCGGCGTTAACAATTCGTAAAATCGACCGGAATACCGTTGGCAGCTCTTAGTGTACGGAAATTCCAACGGGTTTCCATCCTGTATTTTTGGTGACAATGGACGAAGGATGTGATATCATATTATTTTGTAGAAATCATTCGGAAAGGACCATGGGAGCCATGCTCCGTCGCCGTCACATATTCTGCATACTGCTGCTTGCGGTCATATTGCTTGCGGGCTGCCGTCCGGCTGCCGTGCCTGTGACCGCCGTTGCGGAAGCGACCCCGTCCCCCACGCCGACGGCCGCGGTCGCGCCAACGGCGGTGGAGGTGATCGTCCCCCTGTTGACAGCTACGCCCACGGAGGCGCCCACCCCGGCGCCTACCCCGATCCCCACAGCGACGCCCGCCCCGAGCCCCATCCCGACCCCGGAGGGCCTGTGCGGGGGCCGGTTCCCCGACAAGTTCAGCGAGACGGAGGTGCTGACCGACAGCGCCTATCGGAGACAGGATCTGGCCATCTTCCTCACCAAGGTCCATGACGAGACCTCCTTCTCCTCCTTCGTCACCTACTTCGTGGCGGATATCTACGTGCAGGACGTCACCCTTTTGAAGACCGCCCCCGCCGGTCAGGATTTCAACTCCCCCATGGCCGGGTCCGTGAAGAAGATGGCCCAAGCGAACGGCGCCATCTTCGCCGCCTCCGGGGACTATTACGCCCACAGCAACCGGGCGTTGATCATCCGCAACGGCGTCTCCTATAACGACAGGCCCTCCACCCGCTTCGAGTCCTGTGTCCTCTATCGGGACGGGACCATGGCCTTCTATGCCCCGGAGGAGCTGGACCCCCAGGCCTTTTTGGCCGCCGGGGCCTGGCAGGGATGGACCTTCGGCCCGTCGCTGCTGGACGAGGCGGGGCAGCCCCGCACCGATATCCCCTCCTCCTACGTGGGGGTGAAGGACAGGAACCCTCGGTGCATGCTGGGCTACTATGAGCCGGGACACTATTGCCTGGTGGTGGCGGACGGGCGTCAGCCCAGGGAACGGTATTCCAACGGCCTCACCCTGCTGGAGCTGGCGGAGCTGGCCCATCAGCTGGGCTGCGCCAAGGCCTACAACCTGGACGGGGGTCAGTCCGCCCAGATCTTCTGGCGGGACGGCATCTGCAACCATCCCACGGGCGGCGGTCGCAGCATCTCCGACATCCTGTTTTTCACCGCCCCGGACCGACCCTGAAAAACTGTTGCTATCCGGTAAAAAATCTGCTATCATATATAAAGAAAGATTTGCGGACGTGACGGGGCCCTGGTCCCCGGGGAAAGGAGAGCGCATGAGACGGTGGGCGGTGGCGCTGCTGGTTTTGCTGCTGGTGGCAGGGGCTTTCCTGTTCGGACCCCGGCTGCTCCGGGCGGTGGGCGCGGATTTGGGCGGCTTCTCCGGCGGCGGCGACTACGGCGGCGGCGATTCCGGCGGCTGGAGCGGCGGTTCCGATTGGGGCGGCGGCACCTTCAGCTGGGGCGGCGACAGCGACGACGGCGGCAACGGGTTCTTCTTCTTCCCCATGGGCGGCTTCTCCGACGGGGACGGCTCCTCCGGCGGCGACGGCATGCTGGTGGTCTGGGTCCTGCTGGTGATCCTGTTGGTGGTCTATCTCAGCCGGTCCAAGGCCCACCACACCCACACGGCCGCGCCTCACGCGGGCACGGCGGCCGGGGCCGCCCGGACCCCGGACAGCCGGCTCACGCCCATGAGCGAATACGCCAAGCTGGACCCCAGCTTCTCCGCCGCTGACATGCGGGAAAAGCTCGCCAACGTCTACGTCCAGATGCAGAACGGCTGCACCGCCCGGAACATCGAGGCCCTGCGGCCCTACTTCACCGACGCCCTCTATCAGCAGTTCGACCGGCAGATCAAATCCCTCCTCGCCAACCGGCAGATCAACCACGTGGATCGGATCGCCGTGCTGGACGTGAACCTTAGGGGGTTCTTCCAGGAGGGGGGCGAGGACCATCTGGTGGCGGAGCTCAAGACCCGGATCACGGACTACACCGTGAAGGAGGACACCGGCGAGCTCGTTTCCGGCAGCCGGACCGCCGAGAAGTTTATGACCTACGAATGGGATCTTTCCCGGCCCACGGGGACCCTGACGGAGGCGGCGGGAGAAATTACGGAGCGGCACTGTCCCAACTGCGGCGCGCCTCTCAGCGTGAACGAGAGCGCCAAGTGCCCCTTCTGCGACTCGGTCATCACCTTCCATGACCACGACTGGACCATCTACGCCGTCAAGGGCATCGCCCAGCGCACGGCGCAGGCATAGCTTCACAGGAACCTGAACGACCATACACTATAGAAAAGGAGCGAAACAAACTATGGGTCTTATCCAAGCAATCGGCGCCACGCTGACCACGGTCCTGGCCGACCAGTGGCGGGAGTATTTCTACTGTGAGTCCCTGCCCGAGAACGTGCTCATGCGCAAGGGCGTCAAGCGCACCAACGGCAAGAGCAGCAACACCCGGGGGAGCGACAACATCATCTCCAACGGGTCCATCATCGCCGTCAACGACGGCCAGTGCATGATGATCGTGGACCAGGGCGGCATCGTGGAGTTTACGGCCCAGCCCGGCGAGTTCGTGTGGGATAAGTCCACCGAGCCCACCATCTTCTACGGCAGCCTGGGCGAGAACCTGAAGAAGACCTGGGAGGTCCTGAAGAAGCGGTTCACCCTGGGCGGCGACACCGGTAAGGACCAGCGGATCTACTACTTCAACATCAAGGAGATCGTGGGCAACAAGTACGGCACCGCCAACCCCGTGGGCTTCAGGGTCTACTATCCCAACATCAACCTGGACACGGAGATCGGCATCCGCTGCTTCGGCGAATATTCCTATAAGCTCACCGACCCCATGCTCTTCTATAAGAACGTGGCGGCCAACGTCTCCGGCGACTATACCCGGGATCGGATCGACAGCCAGCTCAAGAGCGAGTTCTTGACCGCCCTGCAGCCCGCTTTCGCCCGCATCTCCGAGAAGGGTATCCGGTATTCCGCGCTGCCCGGCCACACCACGGAGCTGGCCGAGTCCATGAATGCCGAGCTTTCTCCCAAGTGGTCTGACCTGCGCGGCATCTCCATCGTATCCGTGGGCGTCACCTCCGTGAGCGCCGATCCCGAGGACGAGAAGAAGATCAAGGCGCTGCAGAACGCGGCGGCGGCCACCTACGGCACCATGGTGGTGGGCGAAGCGCTCCAGGGAGCGGCCGGCAACGAGAACGGCGCCATGATGGGCTTCATGGGCATGAATATGGCCGGCAACATGGCCAACAACCTGACCGGCGGCCAGGGCGGCGGCTTCGGCGGCCTCCATATGTATCAGCCCAACCAGCAGCCCGAGGCGGCGGTTCCCGCCGGCTGGACCTGCCCCAAGTGCGGCAAGACCGGCAACACCGGCAAGTTCTGCGCCGAGTGCGGCGAGAAGAAGCCGGAGGAGAAGAAGGGCTGGACCTGCCCCAAGTGCGGCACCGTGAACCTGGGCAAGTTCTGCCAGGAGTGCGGCGAAAAGAAGCCTGCCGGCGCGCCCATCTATAAGTGCGACAAGTGCGGCTGGGAGCCCGAGGACCCCGCCAACCCGCCCAAGTTCTGCCCCGAGTGCGGCGACCCCTTCACCGACGACGATATCGTGAAGTGAGGGGAGCCTATTGAAAGCATCCCCACTTTTCCTGTAAGAAAAGCGGCAAAAAGAAAGGACGCCATCCGAACATGGCGTCCTTTTTCTGTGACAGCCGCTTACGCTTCCGGCTCCACGGGGGGCTCGTAGGCCTCCAGGGGGGCCTCCTCCGCCATGGGCTCGAAGACCTGGGCGGGCTTGGGGGGCAGGTCCACGGGCAGCTCCGCCGGCTCCGCCACGGGCTCCTCCGCCGGCTCCGCCTCGGCGTCCGCCGCGGGTTCCGGCTCCGGCAGGATCACGGGCGCCGTGGGAGGCTCATAGGCCGGCTCGGGCTCCGGCAGGGTCACGGGCGCGGCGGGGGGCTCATAGGCCGGCTCGGGCTCAGGCTCGGGCTCCGGCGCGGGGGTTAGGGCGGACAGGGCTTCGCCCTGGGTCCGGCCGAAGGTGAATACCGCGGCCAGGAAGAAGAACACGAGACCGATGCCCAGGGGCACCAGGTTGACGGCGATGCTCACCCGATCGGTGGGCAGGGCCAGCTGCCGCACGATCTGGCTGCCCAGGAAGTAGGACAGGACCATGCCGCAAAGCCAGAACGCGATGAACAGGGCCCCCAGCAGCCGCAGCCGCCGCGCGTTCCCCCGGGTGAAGGGGGTGTCCTCAGCCTTGATGTGCTTGAACAGGTTCCCGGCCACCAGCAGCAGCACGTAGACCGCCGCCAGCACCAGCAGCAACGCCGAAAGGAGCATGACGATCACCAGCTTCAGATCCGTCAGCTCCACCTTCAGCACCCCGTCCTGGATGAGCTCGCCCACCTTGGGCAGGCCCGTGATGCCGAACTTGGAGAAGTCCAGAGTCAAAAAGCCGTTCTCCACGTTGTCCAGAGGCAGCTTGTTCACGTCGTACAGGGCGCTGACCACCAGGGCGATCACCACCACCAGCGCCAGGATGATGAGCAATATCCGCAGGATCTTCAGCACCACGAAGCCGAACGCGGCGCCCCGCTGGACCTTCTTCAGTTTCTTTTCCATATGCGTATCTCCTTTTCGTGTTGATGTCATAGCCGCCGGTAGAGGGTCAACAGCTGTTCCGGCGTCAGGGCTTCCCCCCGCAGGTCGGGGGCGAGGCCCATGTCGGCCAGGACGCCCTTCAGCTCCGGCGTTCCGGTGAGATTATTATACAGCGTCTTGCGCCGCATGCGCAAGCAGGCAGCCGCAAATTTTAACAGGGATCCTGGGGATTCCTGGGGAGCGTCCGGCCGGGCCTCCAGCTTCACGAGGGCGCTGGTCACCGTGGGGGGCGGCACGTAGGCCCCGGGGGGCACCAGGCCCAGAAGGTCGGGGGTGTAGTAGAGCTGGGAGACCATGGCCACGGGGCCGTAGTTCTTCTGCCCCGGCTGGGCGAAGAACCGGTCCGCCGCCTCCTTCTGCACCATGAGGAGCATCCCCGCGGGCCGGAGCTTCAGCAGCATGGTGACGACGTCCGCCGTGATGCAGTAGGGCAGATTCCCCGCCGCCACGAACCCCGGCGGCAGGAAGCCGAGATCCGTCTTGAGGCAGTCCCCTTCCAAGAGAGTCAGATTCTCGTCCGTCAGATCCCGGCGCAGAAAATCGCAGAGCCGGGGGTCCTTCTCCACGGCGCAGACCCGCGCCCCGGCGGCGAGGAGCAGCTCCGTGAGCCCCCCCAGCCCCGGGCCGATCTCCAGCACCGTCCGGCCCTTCAGGGGCAGGGCCCCCGCCAGCCGTTGGAGGGCCGCCCCGTCCACGCAAAAGTTCTGGCCCAGGTTTTTGTTGGGCTGCAGCCCCTCCCGGGCAAGGGCCTGCTCCACAAAGGCTTTCGTCGCTCTCATACCGGCATCATAGCATCCTTTGGCCGGGGATGCAAGTATGGGCAAGGGGCGAAACCCGATCCCATGGAAAGTATGAACGGATTATCGGAATCCAAAGGGGCCTTTCTCTGTTACCATGGGGGCAGGAGGAAGGTCCGCAGGGAACAAAGCGAACAAAAGGGAACAAACCTGAACAAAACGAACCAAGACAAAGACAAAGAAAAAGAGAAAGACAATGACAATGACAAGGACAATGACTCTCTCTCTTCCACAGAGCCGCGCCTGACGGCGGAGGAGAGAGAGAAGAAGCCCTCCCTGGAGGAGGTGATGTCCTTCTCTCAGGAAGCGGGATTGAACGTGGACGTTCAGTACTTCTATAACTATTACGAGGCCAACGGCTGGTATATCGGGAAGCGGCCCATGAAGGATTGGAAGGCGGCCGTGCGCTCCTGGGAGAGCAACGGCATGGATCGGGAGCGACCGGTCAGGGAGAGCGAATTGAGCGACGTGGACAGGTTCAGAGCGGCCATCGAACTGCACCGCATGAAGGAGGCGAAGGAGGTATGAATCGGAGGGAAGATAGCGCCCGGGGGCAGGGATGGTATATTTATGGCGAAACCGATATATGTCCCATAAACGGAAAGACAGGGCAGGGCAAACTTGGTATACTGGCCCCAGAACGAAGGAAAAAAGGAGGTGAACGCGATGCAGCGCGACCTTAGGTATATGGCGGAACGGAACGCGAAACGGTACAGGGAGAACCTGAGTTTTCTCAGGGGCTACGACGCGGCGGCAGACGCGGGGCGGCCCCTGCCTCCCAGGTATCTGGAGAAGGCGGGCTGGGTCTGGGCCGTGGAGCGGGTCCGGGCGGATCTGAAGGCGAAGGCGCCGGAGAAGGAGCGCTTCTTCGCCCGGCTGTACCACCTGGACGGGACCGCCCCCGGCACGCCCGGCCGGGACAGCGAAGTGATCAAGCTGTCCATGGAGCTGAACGTGAGCCCGTCCACCCTCTATAAGTGGCGGGAGGGGATCTTGGCGGACCTGCTCATGGCCGCGGTCCAGGCCGGGGTGCTGAAGCCGTATTAGAGCGGTGTTTATTGGAAGCCGGCGTTCTTTTTCTTGGTAAGAAAAAGAACCAAAAAGAACACAAGGAGGGGATATGGCTGTTTGCCGTGACCATATTTACCCCAGTGTGCTTCTCTTTTTTCGGTTCCTTTTTCTCTTCACCGAAGAGAAAAAAGGAACACGTCTTGCCATCGTCCCCGGGAAACGGTATACTGTTCCTGAGAATCCGACAGGAGGCCACAGCCATGGTGCACATCGGCAACGACTGGGACGAGCGTCTCGCGGGGGAGTTTGAAAAGCCCTATTATCTGGAGCTCAGGCAGTTCCTCATCGAGGAGTACCGGCATCACGTGGTGTACCCGGACATGCACGACATCTTCAACGCCCTGAAGTACACCTCCTTTTCGGACACGAAGGTGGTGATCCTGGGCCAGGACCCGTACCACGGCCCCGGCCAGGCCCACGGGCTCTGCTTCTCCGTCCGCAAGGGCGTGGAGCCGCCCCCGTCCCTCGTGAACATCTTTAAGGAGCTCATGAGCGACGTGGGTATCGCCCGCCCGGCCCATGGGGAGCTCACCTGCTGGGCGAAGCAGGGGGTGCTGCTCCTCAACACGGTGCTCACCGTCCGGGAGCACGAGCCCAACAGCCACAAGGGGAAGGGCTGGGAGATCCTGACGGACCGGGTCATCTCGGAGCTCAACAACAAGACCACGCCCGTGGTGTTCCTGCTCTGGGGCGCCAACGCCCGGAGCAAGAAGGCGCTCATCACGAACCCGCTCCACGTGAAGCTGGAGACCGTGCACCCGAGCCCCCTCTCCGCCTACAACGGCTTCTTCGGCTGCCGCCACTTCTCGAAAGCGAACGCTATATTGGAGGCGGCGGGCGAGACGGGGATCGATTGGAATGTGGTATAGGGCTTCTGCGAAGCCCAGCGATGTGCCTTCGGCGTGATGTTTCCCTGCGGGAAGTGATGTTTGGCCGCTTTGCGGCCAAGTGATGTGCCGCTGCGCGGCGTTACGGATCAAAATCTTTGCGGCAAGGCCGCAAAACATCACTTGCGAAGCATACATCACTGCGCCAAAGGCGCAACATCACTTGCGTAGCAAACATCACTAAATTATCCATATTGATTTGGAAAGGAATGAGAAACATGAAAAAGATCGAAACCACCAACGCGCCCGGGGCCATCGGCCCCTACAGCCAGGGGATGACCAGCGGCAAGCTGGTGTTCACCTCGGGCCAGATCCCCCTGGACCCGGTGACCGGCGCCATCGCCGGCGACACCATCGAAGCGCAGAGCGAGCAGGCGCTCAGGAACCTGCAGGCGGTGCTGGAGGCCGGCGGCGCCAGCCTCAAGACCGTCGTCAAGACCACCTGCTTCCTCTCCGACATGGGGAACTTCGCCGCCTTCAACGCTATCTACGCCAAGTTCTTCACCGGCGACTGCCCCGCCCGCTCCTGCGTGGCGGTGAAGACCCTGCCCAAGAACGTCCTCGTGGAGGTCGAGGCCATCGCCGAGGTCCTGTAAGCGTATTCTGACCTGAGGAGGCCCCCTTATGGAATGGCTGGTGTTGGGATTGTTCTGCGGCGGGCTGCTGCTGTGCCTGGCGCTGGATCTGTCGATCCTGTACGCCTTGGTGGCGGGACTGGCCCTTTTTTTGCTCTACGGGCGAAGGAAGGGCTTCGGCTGGGGCGAGCTGTTCAGGATGGCCCTGGCCGGGGTGAAGACGGTGAAGAACATCCTCGTCACCTTCCTGCTCATCGGCATACTCACGGCCCTCTGGCGGGCGGCGGGGACCATTCCGGTCATCGTCTGCTGCGCGGCCAGGCTCATCCGGCCCGGGGTGTTCCTTCTGATGACGTTCCTTTTGAACGCGGCCGTGTCCGTGCTCACGGGCACCTCCTTCGGCACCGCGGCCACCATGGGCGTCATTTGCGCCACCATGGGCGGGGTCATGGGCGTGCCGGTGCTCCTGACCGGCGGCGCGGTGCTCTCCGGCGTCTTCTTCGGCGATCGGTGCTCCCCTGTGTCCACCAGCGCCCTGCTGGTGGCGGCGCTCACGAAGACCAGCATCTTCGACAACATCAAACGCATGCTGAAAACGGCCTTGGTGCCGTTTTTCGCGGCCTGCGCCGTGTATACGGCCCTGGGACTGATCGCGCCCCATGGGGAGGGGTCGTTGGATCTGACCGCCCTGTTCGC
The DNA here is from genome assembly GCA_017545535.1 of Clostridia bacterium. GTDB lineage: Bacteria > Bacillota > Clostridia > Christensenellales > CAG-138 > RUG472. The sequence continues at coordinate 106,199 of JAFWMS010000005.1, forward strand.
CCGGGAGTTCCGGCTGAGCCTGTGGGCGGCGGTCCCGGCGGCGGTGATATTGGTCCTGTCCCTCCTTCGGGTGAACGTGAAGCTGAGCATGGGCGCCAGCATCCTTTCCGCCGTGGCCGTGTGCCTGCTGCTCCAGGGCCGGGCGCCGCTGGCGCTGCTTAAAATGGCGGCCCTGGGGTACACCGCCGCGGACGGGCAGGTGGGCGCCATGCTGAACGGCGGCGGGATCACGTCCATGCTGCGGGTGGCGGCCATCGTGTGCCTGTCCTCCTCCTATTCCGTGCTGTTCCGGAAAACAGGGCTTTTGGACGGGGTGAAGGCGGCCATCGGGCGGCTGTCCCGGCGGACGAGCCCATTCTTCGCCCTGCTGTGCACATCGGTCGTGGCGGGGATGATCGCCTGCAACCAAAGCTTGACGATCCTGCTGGTCCACCAGCTGGGCCGGGACCTGTATCCCGAATCCGGGGACCTGGCCATCGACCTGGAGGACACGGCGGTGGTCATATCGCCCCTGGTGCCCTGGTCCATCGCCGGGGCCGTGCCCCTCTCCACCGTGGGCGCCCCCGCCGCCAGCGTGCTGCTGGGGTGCTATCTGTATCTGCTGCCCCTGTGGCGGCTGACGGGGAGCCGGATCAGGAAAAGGGACACGGCGAAATCGACAAACGACCTATAAATAAGGAGCTTTTTTATGAAACGCTTGCTGAAAGGCGCGGACGTCCTTGCCGGGGAGAACGGCGGCTTTCGCTGCCTGAAAAACGGGTATCTGGGTATCGACGGGGACAGGATCGACTATATCGGCGTCGCTGTGCCGAAGGACCCCTACGACGAAGTCAGGGACATGACCGGAAAGCTGCTGCTGCCGGGCCTCATCAACGGCCACACCCACACGGGCATGAGCCTGCTGCGGGGCCTGGGGAGCGACCTGCCCCTGGATAAGTGGCTCTTCGACACCATTTTCCCCGTGGAGGACCGGCTCACGGACGACGATTTGCGCCTGGGCATGGAGCTGGCCATGCTGGAGATGCTCGCTTCCGGCACCACCTCCTTCACCGACATGTACATGGGCGCCGGCTACTGCACCCCGGCCATCCTTTCCGCCGGCATGAAGGCGAACCTCTGCCGCCCCTTGCAGTCCTTCGACCCGGAGGAGGAGCCCATGACCTGCCGCCGGATGAAGGAGATGCTGGCCCTGTACGAGGACTGGAACGGGGCGGGCGAGGGCCGGATCCGGGTGGATTTCTCCATCCACGCCGAATACACCTGCACCGAGAAAATGGTCCGCGCCGCCGCCCGGGAAGCGGAAAAGCGGGGCGCCGGCATGCACCTCCACCTGTCGGAGACGGAATCGGAGCAGCGGGCCTGCGTCGAGAAATACGGCATGACCCCCGCCCGGTGGTTCGACAAGCTGGGCGCCTTCGACCTTAGGGCCTATGCCGCCCACGGCGTTTGGCTCACGGCGGAGGACCGGGCGCTGCTGAAGGAGCGGGGCGTCACCGTGGTCCACTGCCCGGAGAGCAATCTGAAGCTGGGCAGCGGCGTGGCGGACGTGCCCGCCCTTATCCGCGAAGGCGTGGCCGTGGCCCTGGGCACCGACGGCCCCGCCAGCAACAACAACCTGAACCTCTGGGAGGAGATGCATCTGGTCTCCATCCTCCACAAGGGCGTCCGGCGGGACCCCACCCTCCTGTCCCCCCAAACGGTCCTGAGCATGGCCACGGTGAACGGGGCCAAACTCCAGGGCCGGGAGGACACCGGCGTCCTGGCCGTGGGCAACAAGGCGGATATCGTCGCCATAGACATGGACCGACCCCACCTCGTTCCCGCCATCGACCCGATTTCGAACCTGGTCTATTCGGCCCAGGGGGCGGACGTCGTTATGACCATGGTGGACGGCCGGATCCTCTATGAAAACGGGGAATATTTGACACTGGATCGAGATCGGATCCTCTTCGACGCCCGCCGGGCGGCCAGGCGGCTGCTGGGATAGGCCTCCGTCCTTTTCCGAAAAACAAGCACAAAAAAAATAAAACATCTTGAAATTTTATTAGCTTTGAAATACAATAAAAGAGTCGGATCATCCCCCGGCAAAGAATATTAGAAAAAAGGAGATCTATCATGAAAAAGTTCCTGGCAATCGTTCTGGTTCTGGTTCTGGCCGTCTCCGCCGTGGCTTGCGGCAGCAAGACGGAAGCCGGCGCCCCCGCCGCCAAGAAGGCGGCCCTGACCATGGGCACCGGCGGTGAGTCCGGCACCTACTTCGCGGTGGGCGGCGTTCTGGCGAACGTGCTCAACGAGAAGAATCCCGACATCATGAACGTGAACGTGGTGTCCACCGGCGGTTCCGGCGACAACCTGCAGAACATGGCTGCCGGCGTCTACCAGCTGGCCACCGTGCAGTCCGACGTTATGACCTACGCCTTCAACGGCACCCGTTCCTTCGAGCAGACGGGCAAGGTCCCCAACGTCCGGATCCTGGCCGGCCTCTATGCCGAGACCGTGCAGATCGTCACCACCAACCCCGACATCAAGACCGTTGAGGACCTGAAGGGCAAGAAGGTCTGCGTGGGCGACGTGAACTCCGGCACCTACTTCAACGCCACCGACGTGTTCAAGGCCTACGACATGGACATCGAGAAGGATGTGGAGCCCATCTTCCAGTCCTTCGGCGCCTCCACCGAGAGCCTGAAGGACGGCAAGATCGACGCCGCCTTCCTGTGCGCCGGCGCCCCCACCACCTCCGTGGTGGATCTGGGCACCGCCAAGAGCGTGTACTTGGTGTCCATCGACGATGCGCACATGGAGAAGCTCCTGGCTGACTGCCCCTTCTATGCCAAGTACACCATCGGCAAGGACGTCTACAAGACCCCCGAAGACTGCCAGACCGTGACCGTGAAGGCCACCCTGGTTGCCGACGCCGCCATCTCTGACGACGTGGCCTACGCCATCGTGAAGACCATCTTCGAAGCCAAGGACGAGATCACCGCGGCCCACGCCAAGGGCGCCGAGATCGATCTGACCTTCGCCACCGACGGCATGGCCATCCCCTTCCATCCCGGCGCTGCCAAGTACTTCGCCGAGAAGGGTATCACCGTGGATACGGGCAAATAATGGACCCGGCCATAGGATAAACTGAACAAACAGGAGCTGCGGCGGTTTTTTCGCGAAACCGCGGCGGCTCCTGCTGTTTTACAAGCAAAGCGTCTCAACACAAATCTTTTCATCGGAGGAAAGCTCCATGCCATTGAACAGAAAACGCAAGGCCGGCGTGGTGGACGCGCCGGAAATGAAGCCCAAGCATGAGCGGGGCGAGTTCGACGTGGTCTCCCAGGAGGAAGTGGACGAGATCATGAAGAACTACGATCCGGAAAGCAACGTCCGGATCTGGTCCGGCTGGCAGGAATACGCCGTAAAGGGGATCCTGGCCGCCTTCTCTGTGTACACCATCTACGTCACCCTTTTCGCCACTCTTTTGGACCAGGTCCGCTTGCCCAGCTTCGTGGGCCTGGGCATCCTGATGGGCTATCTGGTGTACCCCGCCAGGAAGGGCAAGCAGAAGATCAACCACATCCCCTGGTATGACTGGATCATCATGATCCTGGGCACGGCCGCCTTCTTCTATTTCGTGTTCAACGCCCAGGCCATCATCAAGCAGGGCATCTACTTCGCCTGGTATGAGTACGTCATCGGCGCCATCGGCATTCTGGCCCTGGCGGAGCTGTGCCGCCGCAGCGTGGGCATCCCCATCCTGTGCGTCGCCGCCTTCTTCGTCTGCTACGCCCTCTACTTCTTCTCCCAGAAGCTGGGCTTCGTGGGCGCTTTGAAGACCATGATCTACCGGCTGTTCTACACCACCACCGGCATCTTCACCACGCCCATCGACGTGTGCTCCAAGTACATCGCCGTGTTCATCATCTTCGGCGCCTTCCTGGAGCGGACCGGCATCTCCGACTTCTTCATCCAGCTGGCCAACTCCCTGGCCGGTTCCGCCAGCGGCGGTCCCGCCAAGGTGGCGGTCATCTCCTCCGCCCTGTGCGGCATGGTGTCCGGCTCCTCCGTGGGCAACACCGTGACCACCGGCTCCGTGACCATCCCCATGATGAAGAAGACCGGCTACCGGCCTGAGTTCGCCGGCGCCGTGGAAGCGGCTGCCTCCACCGGCGGCCAGATCATGCCCCCCGTCATGGGCGCGGCGGCCTTCCTGATGATCGACTACGTGGGCGTGCCCTACTCCAGCATCATCGTCCGGGCCATCCTGCCCGCGGCGCTATACTTCATGGGCATCTTCATCGCCGTCCATCTGGAAGCCAAGCGCACCGGCCTTCGCGGCATCCCCAAGGATCAGCTGCCCCAGTTCTCCAAGCTCATCAAGAAAGCTTATCTGCTGCTGCCGCTCATCATCCTGGTGGTGATGGTGTCCATGAACCTGAAGACCATGGCTTTCTCCGCCGCCACAGCCATCGTGGCCTGCATCGTGGTGAGCCTGTTCAATAAGGAAAACCGGATCACCCCCATGAAGTTCTTCGATGCCCTGGCCAACGGCGGCAAGAGCTGCATCTCCATCATCGCGGCCTGCGGTATCGCGGGCTGCGTGGCGGGCTGTATCGCCATGACGGGCCTCGCGTCCCAGATCATCTCCTTCATCATCCGCATCGCCGGGGATAAGCTGATCATCGCCCTGTTCTTCACCATGCTCTGCTGCATCGTGTTGGGCATGGGCGTGCCCACCACGGCCAACTACTGCATCATGGCTTCCACCTGCGCCCCCATTCTCATCAAGATGGGCGTGCCCACCATCGCCGCCCACTTCTTCGTGTTCTACTTCGGCATCGTGGCCGACATCACCCCCCCCGTGGCCCTGGCGGCCTACGCGGGCTCGGCCATCGCCAAGTCCGATCCCATGAAGACAGGCGTCAACGCCACGCGGCTGGCTATCGCCGCGTTCATCGTGCCCTATATCTTCGCCATGGATCCCACCATGATGTTCGTGGGCGTGGAGCACTGGTATCAGATCGTGCTCATCTGCATCACCTCCGTCATCGGCATCTACGGCGTGGCCTCGGGTCTGGCGGGCTTCACCTTCACCAACATGGCCTGGTATGTGCGTATCCTGGCCATCGTGGGCGGTTTGCTGCTGCTGGCCCCCTCCACCTGGACCGATATCGCGGGCCTGGTGGTTGTTGCCGGCGTGGTCATCCTCCAGTACCTGCTCTCCAAGAAGAACGCGCCCACGCCCGCCAAGGCGTAAGGCCTTCCCTTCGAGCCAAAGCCGGGATCATCCCGGCTTTTTTTCTTTTGGACTTGTTAATATTTTGTCCCATTTGCCGGTCGTTCCTTGACGAACGGGCGGCCTTGGGGTACAATGGCGGGGCTATGAAATACGTGATCGCAATATTAAAAGGTATCCTCGTGGGCTTGGCGGTGCTGATCCCCGGGGTCAGCGGCGGGTCCATGATCATGACCATGGGCATCTATGAACAGGCCGTCTCCATCACCAGCCGGGACAGGAAAGTCCGGCGGGCGGCTATCGTCTTTCTGATCCCCTACGGCATCGGCATCGTGGTGGGCATCCTGGGCCTGTCCTTCGTCATCAAGTGGCTCATGGAGCGCTTTCTCTTCGAAACCGCCCTGTGCTTTATCGGCATGATTTTGGGGAGCCTGCCCATGCTCTATAAGAAGGTGAAGGGGGAGAAATTCTCCCCGGTGGGCGCGATCCTCTTTGTGCTGATGGTGGTCATCATGATCGCCCTGCCCCACCTGTCCGGCGGGGCCACCGGCGAAAGCCATCTCACCGTCGGCGTGGGGGGCGCCCTCATGGCCCTGATCCTGGGCTTCATCGGTGCGGGCACCATGATCGTGCCGGGCATCTCCGGCTCCATGGTCATGCTGGTGCTGGGCTACTATAACGACATCATCGGTCACATCACGGGCCTGAAGGACATCGTCAAGGGCGGCCTCTCCGGGGCCGCCATCCCCTGGGACCACGTGTTCGCCCTGGGCTTCTTCGCCATCGGCGCCCTCATCGGGCTTTTGCTGGTGAGCCGGTGGATCAAGTGGCTCCTGGGCCATCATCCCGTCCCCACCTACTATGCCATCATGGGCCTGATGCTGGCTTCCCCCTACCCCATCTTCATCAAGTCCGGCCTGGACTTCTCCGCCATGGGCGCGGGGCACATCATCGCGGGCTGCGTCACCCTGGTCCTGGGCTTTGCATTGGCCCTGTTCCTGGACCGGCAAGGGGAGAAGGCCGAACAGGCTTGACAAACATATAAAAACCGTCTATACTTCCTTTTGATCGCAGGGGCGACTGATGTTCGCATCAGCCTGAGAAGTACCCTTGGAACCTGTTGGGTAATGCCATCGGAGGAAGCGACGCATATGCGCAAAGTATCCGTGCCGTTGCCCGACGGCGCGGATTTTTGTTTTAGGAGGTTGAAAAATGAAAAAGTTCACTTCGAGACAGCTGGTGGAAAGCGCCATCATGGTGGCCGTCGCCACGGTGCTGAGCCTGGTCAAGATCGACCTGCCCTTTGGGGGCGGTGTCACCATCGCCAGCATGCTGCCCATCATCCTCATCAGCCACCGGTACGGCTTCAAGTGGGGCCTGTTCACGGCCTTCGTGTACAGCGTGCTGCAGCTCGTCCTGGGCGTGGACAACGTGGGCTACGCCACCAGCGCCTTCATGGCGGCGGGCGTGGTGGTCCTGGACTACATCCTGGCCTATACCGTGCTGGGCCTCTCCGGCGCCTTCGGACAGAGCCGCAAGGCGGTGGCCGTGGGCATCGCGGTCACCTTCTTCCTCCGGTTCGTCTGCCACTTCATCACCGGCGTGTGGATCTGGGGCGCCTGGATGCCCGAGGAGTTCATGGGCCTGCCCATGTCCAGCCCCTATATCTACTCCCTGCTGTACAACGGCTGGTATATGCTGGCGGAGCTGATCGTCACGGAGATCGTGGCCATGCTTCTCTACAAGCCCCTGGAGAAATACTTCACCGGCAAGAATTAACCCCTTTGCTGCATCCTTGACAAGTCTTTCCGATACGGTGCAGGATATGGAGGAATATCGTATGAAACGAGCCCTTTGTATCCTGCTTTTTTGCGCCCTGCTGCCGTCCGCCTCGTCCGTGCCGATCCGTTTTGCCTGATCGGATACGGCGGCCGGATCTGCGTCAACGGCATAGTCGGGGAAATCGACTTTGCCCCCGGTTGAGGGGATTTTTTGTGAACTCAACGGCTGGGTGATTCCACAACCGGGAAAAATATGGTACACTGAGCAGGACACAGACGGCGACGGCCGTCAATCCAAATAAAGGAGCGTGCAGATGATACAGGATCTCTTGACGAACAAAAAGAATCTGTTTGCCTCGGGCGCCAACACGGAGCTTCGGGCCCAGCGGAATTTGAACCGGCGGGCCGTGCTCCTGAACGGGTCGCTGGTGGGCAACGTGCGGACGGAGCAATTCGGCGTATCCGCCCGGGTGTACGAGAACGGCGTCTACGGCTTTTCCTCCACGGCGGAGTATACCGACGAGACCGTGAAGGACGTGCTGCGGGCGGCCAGCGAGAACGCGGCGTTCCTGGCGAAGCATGCCGGCAAGGGCAAGGGGCCCCACAAGGCCATGGCCCCGAACCGGATCGCCACCGCCTACGATCTCAACGACGTGGAGCAGCGGACCTATATCGAGTTCGCCCAGGCTCTGGACAACTACATCGCCGGGAAATATCCCGATCTGGTGAGCCGGACCGTGGTGGTCACCGCCGACTCCATGGAAAAGCTCCTGTGTGTCAGCAACGGCTGCGACGGCCACAGCGTCCTCCCCCGGAGCTACATCTACGTGATGATGACCGCCATGGGCGCCGACGGCAAGCCCGTGGAGCTGTACAAGGTGGTGGGCGGCGGCTACGGCACCTTCGATAAGAACTACACGAAGCCCGAGGACTGCTTCGCCGAGATCGACGGCCTCTACGACCGGATCCAGCAGAAGGCCAAGGACGGCGTCTATCCCGACGCCGGGAACAAGACCGTGATCCTGGGGGGCATCCTCTCCGGAATGCTGGCCCACGAGGCCGTGGGCCACACCGTGGAAGCGGACCTGGTCATCGGCGGGTCCGTGGCAGGGCCCTGCCTGAACAAGCGGGTGGGCAGCGATCTGGTGAACCTGGTGGACTACGCCCACACCGCCTTCGGCAAGCCCACACCCCTGCCCATCTATGTGGACGACGAGGGCACCGCCGCCACCGACGCGGTCCTGATCAAGGACGGTATCCTGGTGGGGTATATGAACAACCGGGAGAGCGCCGAGCGATTCGACATGGTCCCCACGGGCAACGCCCGGGCGTATCTCTTCTCCGACGAGCCCCTCATCCGCATGCGCAACACCGCCGTGCTGCCGGGTAAGTCCAAGCTCAGCGACATGATCGCCTCCATCGACGACGGATACTACCTGCTGGACACCAACAACGGCCAGGCGGACACCACAGGCGAGTTCATGTTCGGCGTCACCTTCGGCTACGAGATCAAGAAGGGCAAGCTGGCCAGGCCGCTCCTGGACACCACTATCTCCGGCGTGGCCTTCGACATGCTCAAGACCGTGGACATGATCTCGGACGAAATGATCTGGGCCAGCTCCGGCATGTGCGGCAAGAAGCAGCCCATGCCCGTGGGCATGGGTGGACCGGCCATCAAGTGCCGGGTGACCATCGGCGGACGATAAGGAGGGAAAAGCCATGATCGAAACTTTGAAGAAAACGGCCCAGGCGGCGGTGGCCGCCCTGCAGGACGCCGGCGCGGACAAGGCCCAGGCCAACGTGTCCTATACCGTCACCCATGAATTCAACGTGGACGGAGGCGAGTTCAGCCTCTTCCGCACCCTGTTCGACAAGCAGCTGGCCATGACCGCTATCCAGGGCGGCAAAAAGGGCACCGTGGCCCAGAATCGGTACGACGAAAAGACCATCGCCGAGAGCGCCAAGGCGTGTCTGGAGGCCGCGGCCTCGGCCCAGCCTGACGAGAACTGGGACTTTGCGCACGTTTCCCAAAACGAGGACTTCGTGCTGGGGCAGGTGAAGCCCGACACGGATAAGCTCTTCTTCCGCTGTCAGGAGCTCATGGCGTCGGTGAAGGAGCGGTTCCCCAAGATCATCATGGAGCAGATGATCGTGGCCCACAAGGAGATCTGCAAGGCCCAGGCCAACTCCTACGGCGTGCTCTTCTCCACCCACGAGGGCTGCTACGAGGTCCAGCTCATGTTCTCCGGCCACGACGGCGACAAGGCCTCCTCCTTCTTCGGCAGCGGCGTCATTGCCGACAGCTTGGACAGGCCCTTCTTGGAGATGGGGTCCCTGGCGGAGGATCTTGAAAACGTCCAGAAGCAGATCGAGACCACCGGCGTCTCCGGCAAGTTCGAGGGCACCATGGTGGTCATGCCCGGATGCCTGGGGTCCCTGTTCTATTCCCTGCTCTCCGACTTCGCGGGCGAGGGCGGCCTCCTCTCCGGCACCAGCCCCTGGAAGGACAAGCTGAGGGAAAAAGTGGCGGACGAGCGGATCACCATCAGCCTGGCGCCCCTCGACGAGCGGGTCGTCTGCGGCAACAGGACCACCGGCGAGGGCTTCCGGGCGGAAAACTTCGATATCATCCAAAACGGCAAGCTGAACGCCTTCTATCTGGGCCTCTACGCCGCCAACAAGCTGAAGCTGCCCCGGGGGAAGAACGACAGCTTCAACGTGATCGTGGCCCCAGGCGACAAGCCCATCGCGGACATCATCGCCTCCATCGACAAGGGTATCCTGGTGGGTCGGTTCTCCGGTGGCCAGCCGGCCAGCAACGGCGACTTCTCCGGCGTGGCCAAGAACAGCTTCCTCATCGAAAACGGGAAGATCGGCCCCGCTCTTTCCGAGACCATGGTCTCCGGCAACATGGCCGACATGCTGAACCGGCTTCGGGCCATCTCCACCGAGCAGGTGGCGGACGGCATGACCGTCCTGCCCTACATGGCCTTCGACGGCATCACCATCTCGGGCAAGTAAGGCCCAACGCATTCAAAAACGGAGGACGGGGCGACCTGCCCTCCGCTTTTTGCTGCCGGCTATTGCGATGGAGCGCCGGGTTTGGTATACTTTGTCCATAGATGCAGGCAGGGAGGCACGGCATGGAAAGCGTTGGCTTAGGGGGGATCGGGATGATCCTGCTGGTGTTGCTGGTCGGAGGCGGGGTATTCGCTGTGGTGCGGGCCGTGGTCCGCTCGGTGACCAAGGTGGGGCGTCTGGCTTCCACGGTGACGGATATCATCAAAAAGGCGGACTACGAGGCGGAGACCACGCCCAAATCGCTGTCCTCCGCCGAGCCACTGCTTCTGGACCGCATCAAGCGGGATTTCCCCGAGTACAATCCGGAGCTGATCCGGCAGCGGGTGGCGAAGGACGCCAAGACCTTCTATGAGAGCGCCCAGGCGGGAAAATGCCTCTACGTGGACGGCATCTCGGATCAGCTGCGGGAGCGGCTCGAAAGCTTCTTGCCCCCGGACGTGGCGGGGCACATTCAGGTCCACAAGGTGGCCCTGGCCGCCTATGACGACGTGTCCGAGGATCGGGTGCTCACCTTCCAGGCGGCCGCCGCCTTCAAGGACGCCTCCGGCGTCACCCGGCAGCGGCGGCTGATCCTCAAATACCTGGCCGCCTGGTCTACGGACACGGAGACCGGCGTTCGCAAGGCCAACTGCCCCAACTGCGGCGCGCCCATCCCTGCTGTCGGCGCCAAGGTCTGCCGCTACTGCGGCACCGCCCTGAAGGTCTGGGCCGGCATCGGCTGGCTTCTGACGGACCTTAGGGAGGATTGAGGGCGTGTTGTTCCTTTTTTCTCTTCGGTGAATAGAAAAGAGAAGCTTGAGAAAAAGCAAGAAAAAGCGAGGGCATTCCCCGCTTTTTTTGCTGTTGCAGACCGGCTCCTTTACAGGTTCTTGCTGGCGTCGATGTAGGAATAGAGGGTGTACTTGCTGATGCCGAAATACTTGCTGATCTTGTCGCCGCTCTTGGTGACCAGAAAGGCCCCGGCGTTGTTGAGGAACTGGATGGCGGCGATCTTGTCGTCCTTGGTCATGAGGGCCACAGGCTTGCCCACCTTCGCCACGCTCTGCTCGATGAGGTCGTCCAAAAGCTCGTTCACGTTCTGGGGGATGCTGGTGTCCGCCTTGGGCTCCTCCCCGTGGGTGAGGAGGCTTCCCACCGCCTTCTGGGCCATGAGCAGGCTGGTGATGTCGTAATTCACGCAGAAGATGCCGTCCACGCCCCCCTGCTCGTTGCGGATATAGACGGTGCTGGACTTGACGATCCGCCCGTCGTGGGTCTTCAAAAGATAGCCGGACCGATCCTGCAGATTCTCCGGGTGCTTCTCCTGCATGGCCTCCAGCGCCACACGGGAGGGGCCGTCCCCTTTTTGCCGATGGGATACGTGCCCGTTTTCGATGGCCACGATGGTGTGCTCCGGGTCCCCGCCCGTCAAATCGTGGACCAGCACCTCACAGTTCTCGCCGAATTCCTCCGCCAGCGCCTTGGCCAGCCGTCTATAAAAATCAAGGTCCATATCAAATTCCTTTCCGAATAAAGGGAAACAGTCTTCTTATATTATTATGATATAGAAAAAAGTGAGGGATTTCAACTGTTTTTTGCGATTTGGCAAAAAAAGCCCCCCCGTCGGCGGCGGCCGCCCCGAAAATGCGAAAGTGGCTATTGAAAAATGCGGCGGGATAGGGTAGAATATCCCCATCTTAGAGGAAAAGGAGACATACCTATGGAAAACATAAACGAAGAAGAACTGGATCTGGTCACGTTTTCCGATGAGGAAGGCAACGAATTCCAGATGGAAGTTTGGGATTATTTCGAGCACGAGGGCCAGGAGTACGCCATCCTCTTCGACCTGGAGTCCGAGCAGGACGAGGACGCGGAGACCGAGGTCTATATCATGAAGGTCACCGTGGAGGGCGAGGACGAGATCTTCCTGCCCGCCGACGAAGACAAGATGGACGAGCTTACGGAGATCGTGGAGAAGATGCTGGACGAGGTCTACTGCGACGAGGACTGCGCCAACTGCGACGAGTCCGACTGCGAGGACCGCAAGTAAGCGAAAGGCAACGAAAAGCGCCCTGCAGGGCGCTTTTTTTCGTGGGTGGAAGCGGGCGCGACCAACCGTCCCATTACCGGGGCTGAATCATACTTTGTTCATTTGCCCGGACGGCGGGGGGCGGATAGACTTTAGGTATGGAGAAGCCCCTGCCGAAAACCGCCCTGCGGGCGGGTCAGATCGTCTATCTGGTGGAATCCTGTCGCACCGTCCGGGAGGCGGTGGTCCGCGGCCAAACCGGGGGCCTGTACACCATCCGCTTCACCGACGTCCGGGGCGGCATCCGGGTCCGGCCCGACCGGCTCTTCCCCACCCGGGAGGCGGCCCAGGCCTATGTGCGGCAGAAAAAGGCGGAACGTCAGCCGCCCCCGCCCCTAAGCTACCTCTGGCACAACGTGCCGGTATGGGAGGGGTGAAAGTCGTTCCGCAGGCAATTCAAACGAAATTGTGACACTATTGCAAAAACCCCGGCCAGGCGGTTGATTTTTCGCGGGGGCGGGGGTATAGTATGGACAGTGGTTAGCACTCTATGCGGTTGAGTGCTAAAAAGAGAAGATTGAGGTGAAACGACATGGCAAAGAAACAGTTTAAGGCGGAGTCCAAGCGGCTGCTGGACATGATGATCCATTCCATCTATACCCATAAGGAGATCTTTTTGCGGGAGCTCATCAGTAACGCCAGCGACGCCATCGACAAGCGGTACTACGCCGCCATGCAGAAGGGCGGCGAGGGCATGGACCGGAGCGACTACTTCATCCGCCTGACCCCCAGCGAGACCACCCGGACGCTGACCATCACGGATAACGGCTGCGGCATGACCGAGAAGGAGCTGGAGGAGGATCTGGGCACCATCGCCAAGAGCGGCACCCTGGCCTTCAAGGAGGCCATGGAGCGGCCCGGCGAAGCCCCGGAGGAGGGCAAGGCCGCCCCGGAGGTGGACGTGATCGGCCAGTTCGGCGTGGGGTTCTATTCCGCTTTCATGGTGGCTAAAAATATCAAAGTCTATTCCCGCACCGAGGACGGGGAGGGCCACGTGTGGGAGAGCGACGGCCAGGACGGCTACACCGTGAAGCCCTTCGACTATCCCGCCGTGGGCACCCAGATCGTGCTGACCCTCAAGGACGACGAGGAAGGCGAGGATTACAGCCAGTATCTTCGGGAGTACACCCTCACCTCCCTGGTGAAGAAATACAGCGACTACGTCCGCTACCCCATTCGCATGATGGAGGAGAAGCGGGTGCCCAAGGGCGAGAAGGAGGAGGGCAAGCCTCAGGAGTACGAGACCGTCATGGAGGACGTGGTGCTGAACTCCATGGTCCCCCTGTGGAAGCGGTCTAAGAGCGAGGTCACCGAGGAGGAGTACGCCCGGTTCTATCGGGACAACTTCTTCGACATCGAGGATCCGCTGACCACCGTTCGGGTGTCCGTGGAGGGGGCCGTGTCCTATACCGCCCTGCTGTTCATCCCCCAAAAGGCGCCCTGGGACTTCTTCACCAAGGGGTATAAGCGGGGCTTGAAGCTCTACAGCAACGGGGTCATGATCATGGACGCCTGCGAGGATCTGCTCCCCGATTACTTCGGGTTCGTAAAGGGACTGGTGGATTCGCCGGATCTGTCCTTGAACATCTCCCGGGAGATGCTCCAGCACGACCGGCAGCTGAAGGCTATCGCCAACAACCTGAAGAAGAAGATCCAGGCCGAGCTGAAGAGGATGCTGGAAAGCGACCGGGAGAAGTACGAGACCTTCTACAAGGCCTTCGGCCAGAGCGTCAAGTTCGGCGTCTATGACCAGTACGGCGTGAATGCGGACTTTTTGAAGGATCTGCTGCTGTTCCATTCCGCCCGGGAGGGGAAGAACGTGACCCTCCACGAGTACGTGGCGGCCATGGCCGAGGATCAGAAGGCCATCTACTACGCCGCGGGGGATTCCCTGGCCCATTGTCTGGGCCTGCCCCAGGCGGAGCTGATCCGGGAGAAGGGGTATGACCTGCTGTGCCTCACCGACGACGTGGACGAGTTCGCCCTGCGGGTGCTCATGAGCTTTGAGGAGAAGCCCTTCAAGGCGGCCACGGACGAGGATCTGGGCCTCAGTTCCGAGGAAGAGAAGAAGGCCATGGAGGAAAAGACCGCCGAGAACAAAGACCTTTTGGAGAAGCTGAAGGAGGACCTGGCCGGGAAGGTGAAGGAAGTGAAGCTCTCCGACCGGCTGACAAAGAGCGTGGCTTGCCTCAACGGCGAGGGGGGCATGTCCATCGAGATGTATAAGACCCTCACCGCCATGCCCAACGCCGGGGAGATCCCCATGGCCTTCGTGCTGGAGCTGAACCCGGAGCACCCGGTGTTCCAAAAGCTGGCCACGCTGAGCGACAGCGACCGGAAGGAATACGCGGAGCTGCTCTATCAGCAGGCCCGGCTCATGGCGGGGCTGCCCCTGGAGGACCCGGCGGCGTTCTCGGAGCTTGTTTGTAAGTTGATGTAAAAGAGGAATCATTTAAAGTTCGATCCTTTTTCTTGTAAGAAAAAGGACCAAAAAGAACTTTTAAGAAAGAGTTATTCTTTCGTACCTGATCGAACATATATTTCTTAAGCTTTTCTTTTTCCGCCGCTTTTTCCTTTTCACCGAAAAGAAAAAGCGGCAATAATAAAGCCTAAAATCAAAGGAAAGGGGGCATCCCTATGAATGCAAACCAACTGACCCAAAAGAGCATCGAGGCCATCCAGGCCGCCCAGCGGATGGCCCAGGAACGAAACCATACCCAGATCCAGCAGGCCCACCTGCTCTACGCCCTCATCGACGACGGAGAGGATCTGAACGCCCAGCTTTTCACCGCCATGCAGGTGAACGTGACCGGCCTCAAGGGCGAGCTCACGAATCTGCTGAACGGCCAGGCCAGCTACTCCGGCGGCGGCAGCGGCCAGCTCTACGCTTCCCAGGCGCTGGACAAGGCCCTGAACGAGGCCGAAACGCGCATGCAGAAGATGGGCGACAGCTACATCTCCGTGGAGCATCTGATGATGGGCCTCATCGCCGAGCCGGACAAGGACGTGGGCGCCCTGTTCCGTCGGTACAACGTGACCATGGAGGGGTACCTCTCCGCCCTGCAGAAGGTCCGCGGCACCCGCCAGGTGAACTCCGACAACCCGGAGGACACCTACGACGTGCTGAAAAAGTACGGCCAGGATCTGACCGCCCTGGCCCGGGAGCAGAAGCTGGACCCGGTCATCGGCCGCGACAACGAGATCCGCAGCGTGATCCGCATCCTCTCCCGGAAGACCAAAAACAACCCCTGCCTCATCGGCGAGC